>JBCNLJ010000025.1:0-63853 GCA_039595515.1 Paenibacillus sp.
GCCGAGGAATCTACATTTAATCCTAATCCGTAGATTCCTCGGCTCCACCGGAGGACGTTCCCTTATTCCTTACCGGAAGTGATGTTTGCTCCAATACAACCATTTGCAAAACAACTCTACTCGTTTAAAACAATCCAATTCATTTAAAGTATGTCAACTAATAAATTCTGTAACTTCCCCAATCTACACAGCAGCTCAGCCAGTCATTTCACCATTCGCACTATTCCCCCTTGCGTAATATCTGAAAACGTATACAATATAAACTATAAAATGTTAACGTTAACAAAATCCATCACCAGCCCGATGCGAAAGGAATGAAGAGGTATGGCACGTACGTTTCTGAATGATAACTTTTTGCTGAACAGTGAGACAGCGATCCGCTTGTATCATGAAACTGCCAGGGATATGCCGATTATTGACTACCATTGTCACCTTAGCCCGCAGGAGATTCGCGATAACAAAACATTTAAAAATATTACCGAAGCCTGGCTCTATGGCGATCACTACAAATGGAGAGTGATGCGCGCGAACGGCATAGAAGAACGATTCATTACAGGGGATGCCGACGATTACGACAAGTTTCTCGCCTGGGCGCGCACGGTGCCACAACTGATTGGTAATCCACTGCATCACTGGACGCATCTGGAGCTCCAGCGTTTTTTTGGTGTATATGAGCTGTTGAACGAACAGACTGCGCCTGCCATCTGGGAAAAGGTGAACAAGCAACTGCAAGGTGAAGGATTTGGCGCACGCGATTTGATCACAAGGTCGAAGGTGACGGTCGTATGTACAACCGATGATCCGGTGGACTCGCTGGAGCATCATGCAGCGATTCGTGAGCTAGATGATTTTCAAACACTGGTGTTGCCCAGCTTCCGCCCGGACAAGGCGCTGGAAATCAACCGTGACACCTTCCGTCCATGGCTGGATCAGTTGAGCGCGGTTCATGGACGTGAAATAAACAGCTATGATGAATTTTTGCAGGCATTGGAGCAGCGGGTACGCTTTTTCCATGATGCAGGTGGGCGCGTATCTGACCATGCGCTGGATGTGCTGGTGTATGCGGATACGACGCGCGAGGAAGCGAGTCGTATTTTTGCCAGAGCATTGCAGCAGGGCAGCGTAACTGTCGAGGAAGAGGCGAAACACAAATCGTATACGCTTGTCTTTCTGGCAGGATTGTATCGTGAGCTCGATTGGGCGATGCAGCTTCATATTCATGCACTGCGTAACAATAATACGCCGATGTTCCGCCGTCTTGGCCCGGATACAGGCTACGATGCGGTGAACGATGGGGCAATCGCTGCTCCACTGAGAGGCTTACTGGACGCGATGGAAACCGCAGGTGGCTTGCCGAAAACGATTCTGTACTCGTTGAATCCGAACGACTATCAGGTGCTAGCCAGTGTAGCTGGAAGCTTCCAGGGTGGCGGCATTGCGGGTAAAATCCAGTTTGGTACGGCATGGTGGTTCAATGATCACCGGGATGGCATGATGGAGCAGATGCGTATTCTGGCAAACTATGGCGTGCTGGCGCGCTTTGTCGGGATGCTGACCGATTCTCGCAGCTTCCTGTCCTATACACGGCATGAGTATTTCCGCCGTCTGCTATGTGATCTGCTCGGAAGCTGGGTCGAGCGCGGTGAAGCCCCGGATGATCACAAGCTGCTGAGCGAAATGGTCGCGAATATTTGTTATCATAATGCAGAGCAGTATTTTGGCTTTCCGATCGTTGTACCGGTATCGTGAGCGATTGATGTTGAACAGAGGTTGATCATTTAAACTCTATTCATTTCGATTGCTATTATGTGCATATAAAGAGCCTTTTATATACAGATAAAGAGTCTTCCTGTTGTCGCATGTTGTGCAGAAGCGGCGTGGAGGACTCTTTTGTATCTACGCTTTGTATGGGCTTGATACGCTATGATTATTTTGATAACTATTATGTCTCTATGTATGCTGATTTGGTTGCTGTTTGCATTCGTAGTCTCTTTGCAATCCTTCTACAGCTCTACTACATATACTATTGCTCCAGAGTACGATGGAGTCGCATCATGATATGCTCTTGCTCCAGCATATGATGGAGTCGGGTCACGATATGCGGTTGCTCCAGCATATGATGGAGTCGCGTTACGATATGCAGTTGATTCAGAATACGCTAGAATCCCCTCCCCATAATGCGCTATCACGGGGTGGAAATAATATGGTATGGTTAGGTGTAGATTAGCAGGTTAACGGTATGGAGGTGAGTGGATTGTCAATCAAGGGCATTAATCATTTACTATTTTCCGTGTCCGATCTGGAACGGTCGATTACATTTTACGAGCAGGTGCTGGATGCGAAATTGCTGGTCAAAGGAAGAACGACTGCTTATTTTGATGTGAATGGAATCTGGCTTGCTCTTAATGTGGAGCAGCATATTCCGCGTACGGAAATTCAACACTCGTACACTCACCTTGCTTTTTCGGTAGACGACGCTGATCTGGAGCAGTTATATGATAAATTAATCCGCTTGAACGTGAATATACTGTCCGGTCGTACGCGAGATGAGCGGGATAAACAATCGATCTATTTTACAGACCCGGATGGTCATAAATTCGAGTTTCATACCGGTACATTGCAGGATCGGCTTGCTTATTACCGGCAGGACAAAACACATATGGAATTTTTTGATTAAGGCTGTATCCAATGAGCTAGTAAAAGTGATGATAGGACGATCACAGTATAAATGTAATTCCAGTATAAGTGACGATAAAAGGAAGGTATGCAGATGGCATCTACCATTAAAGATATCGCCAGACTGGCTAATGTGTCCCATACGACCGTATCCAGAGCGCTTAACAATAGCCCATTGATCAAAGAAGTCACCAAGCGCAAAATTATCGAAATTGCGCGCGAGTTGAATTATACGCCAAACTACAATGCAAAAAGCCTGGTGTTGCAGCGCTCACATACGATCGGGTTGTTTTTCACCAGTCTGTCGCATGGGACGAGCAGCAGCTTTTTTGCAGATACGATTCGTGGCGTGAATTCGGTCATTGGCATTGAATATAATTTGTTCGTGCGAGGGATTGATGATTATGAGGATTACAGCACGATTCATCCGAAGCGATTTGATGGCATTATTTTAATGAGTCAAAGCGATGATGATAATGCGTTTATTGAGCATGTGATTCGTCAACAGATTCCGCTCGTGGTGCTGAACCGTCTGATTCCCGATGGTAGCTTTGTGAATATTGTATCGAACGACCGTGAGGGGGCTCAGCATGCCGGAGAGTATCTGGTTCAGCAGGGACATCGCCGCATTGCGCTGATCGAAGGGATGAAAGGCTTCAAATCGGCTGAAGAGCGCCGCATCGGCTTTTTAGATGCGCTGAAGACAGCGGGCATCATGATCCCACCGCAGTATATCGTGCCCGGTCTGTATAGCACGGAAAGTGGGTATGTGGCGATGCAGGAATTGCTACGCTTAGAGTCGCCGCCGACAGCGGTCTTTTGCTCCAATGACGATATGGCGATTGGTGCGATGAATGCCGCATTTGAAATGGGGCTGAAGGTGCCGGATGAGCTGTCGATCGTCGGGTTTGACGATATTAACTTTTCGATGTACACCAATCCAGCATTAACCACGGTCAAACGTCCAATTGAGCAAATTAGTGCGCACGGTGCGACCAGGATTTTGGAGCGCATTAGCGAGCAAAGTGCTGGAGAAGAGTTGATTTTCCTCGGTACTGAGCTGGTGGAACGTCATTCGGTGGCACCGTATTCGGAATAAAGCTGTCATTGGTGCAAACTGCAGTTAAAGCATATCGGCAATGATCTTGTGATATCGTCTGCATGGGCTCAGATGTTAGGATGATCGAATTGATCCCCAATTTATCTCGAATTGCTCAACGTTCAAACGTATCATGAATAGCTTTCGTCCAATCCCTAATTTCCTCGTTGAAGTTAGGGGTTTTTGTTACAAATATCGTTCCTTACAAAATCCATCATGTCAGTCGCTATCACTCTGCATCGTCAAACATATTTCAAAATTCCATAATGACCGATGGGTCATTTTTGTGATAATGTGTTAATAATAACTTATGACGCATTTGGCGCAGCATGAATTTAGAGCAGGGAGTGACTGGAATGAATCAAATGGCGGCGCAAGCCGGCAGAAAAAATGCAACAGGCTGGATTATAGCCGGACTGCTGCTAGGGATATTTATCGCATCGATCGATAATACGATTGTAGCGACCTCGATTGCGACGATTGTTGGGGATCTGGGCGGTTTTGATCAGTTTGTGTGGGTAACCTCCGCCTATCTGGTAGCCTCACTGGCGGGAACACCGATCTTTGGTAAGCTATCGGATATGTATGGACGTAAACGTTTCTTTATATTCGGTCTGATTATGTTTATGCTCGGTTCGATTCTATGCGGTACTGCACAGTCGATTGTGCAGCTAAGTCTGTACCGCGCGATCCAAGGAATTGGTGGCGGTGCGCTGGTGCCGATTGCCTTTACGATCGTATTCGATTCATTTCCACCGGAAAAACGCGGTAAAATGACCGGACTGCTTGGCGCCGTGTTTGGCATGTCCAGTTTGTTCGGGCCGTTGCTTGGTGCTTATATTACGGAATATGCGAGCTGGCGATGGGTGTTCTACATTAATGTGCCGCTGGGCATTTTGTCATTGCTGTTAATCGCGATCTTTTATCGTGAATCGTTAGAGCGCTCGCGCCAGCGTATTGATTGGACAGGTGCGACATTGCTTGTCGGTGCGGTCGTATCGTTGATGTTTGCGCTGGAGCTGGGCGGTGGTACGTATGCATGGGGCTCACCATTGATCCTTGGTTTGCTGGCGTGCTTTGTGGTGATGTCGATCGGCTTTGTATTTGCTGAGCGAAAAGCAGCAGAGCCGATTGTGTCGTTTCCGATGTTCCGACAGCGCCTGTTTGCTGGTAGTGTCGCTGCTGGATTTTTCTATGGGGCGGCATTTATTACGGTCACGCTGTACATTCCGATTTATGTGCAGGGCGTCACTGGTGGCACAGCCGTCAATTCAGGACTAACGCTGATGCCGATGACGATTGGCTCGGTTATTGCAGCGATGGTCGGCGGTATTCTCGTTAACAAAATGACGTTCCGCCGCATTATGATGTTCTCGGCAATGGTGTTCATTATCGGTATGGTGCTGCTGAGTCAGCTCAAGGCAGATACACCGAGCTGGCTACTGGTGCTTGATCTGATCATTACTGGCTTCGGGATCGGCTTCTCCTTCTCGGTGCTGGGGATTAGCGGGATTCAGGAATTCGATATTCGTCAGCGTGGAGCGGCGAACTCGACGTTATCCTTTGTACGTTCGCTGGGGATGTCGGTTGGGGTTACTATTTTTGGCCTCATCCAGCGGAGCTTGCTGAATGGACAATTACAGCAACAGCCTGGTGGAGGTTCGCTGCCAGCAGGCATGGATTTGTCGCAGGTTGATCCGCGCGCACTATTATCAGAGCAGATGCAGTCGCAGATTCCGGCAAATGTACTGGATATGATCCGGCAAGCATTGACTCATTCGGTAGCTGGAACCTTTGGCTGGGCAATCGTGCCTGCGGTCTGTGCCCTTGTTGCCGTTTCACTCATGGGCAGTGCAAGAGCGGTAACAGGCTCACGCGAAAGCGGCAAGCGAGCTGCGAAAGAGCAGACATCTTCATAAGTGGTATCAATACGCGGTAAGCCGCACCACTATAGGAACGATCGATTTCATGACAAAAATGAAATCGGTCGTTTTTTGATTCTACGGATATTTTCACGTTATTATAGTACCCAGCAGGTAACGAATTTGTTACAATAGAGATTGTGGAATTGTGTCATGCCTGCTGAAATCGGGCTATACATAGGCCAGCTACAAAGCCTGATCACCTGGCCTTGCGTATTGGCCCTGAACCTGTAATTAGGAAGTGATGAATTGATCGAGATGCAGGATGTATGGAAAACGTATGCGAATGGCGCTCATGCGCTACAAGGCGTTTCCGTCAAAATCGACCGTAATGAATTTGTATATGTAGTTGGTCCCTCTGGAGCAGGGAAATCGACATTTATGAAGCTGATGTACCGCGAAGAGAAGCCGACCAAAGGCCAGATTTCGGTCAATGGATTTAACCTTGGCAAGCTCAAGCAGCGCAAGATTCCTTTGCTGCGTCGTAACATCGGTGTTGTGTTTCAGGATTTCCGCCTGTTACCCAAGCTGACTGCTTATGAAAATATCGCTTTTGCTATGGAAGTTATTGAAGCGCCGCGCAAGCAGATGAAGAAGCGAGTGATGGAAGTGCTGGAGCTTGTAGGTTTGCAAAGCAAAGCCAACCGTTATCCAGATCATCTGTCCGGCGGGGAGCAGCAGCGGATTGCGATTGCGCGTGCGATTGTCAACAATCCGTCTGTGATTATTGCCGATGAGCCGACAGGAAACCTGGACCCGGAGACATCGTTTGGTATTATGCAATTGCTGGATGAGATTAATTTCCGTGGTACGACCATTATTATGGCAACCCATAATAAGGATATCGTTAACTCGATGCGTCGCCGCGTGCTTGCGATCGAGAACGGGCAAATTGTACGAGATCAGATTAGAGGGGAGTACGGTTATGAATTTTAGTACCTTCTTGCGACACTTGCGGGAAGGTTTTCGAAGCGTGTTCCGCAACGGATGGATGTCAGTCGCATCCATCACCTCGATTATTGTGTCTTTATTAATTTTGGGCGTGTTCATTTTACTCGTCTACAATGTAAACCAGTTGACCGACAAGGCAGACAGCCAGGTGGAGATCAACGTATTTTTAGAGCTGAATGTTAGCCAGTCGCTACGTGAGCAGCTACAAAGTGAGATCAGCAAAATGCCTGAAGTGAGCAACATCACCTACATTCCGAAAAATGAAGGCTTGAAGGAATTGCGTCAAAACCTCGGTGAAGGTGGCGAGAACTTCCTTGAGGGCTATGCCGAAAATAACAACCCGCTGCCTGATGCATTACGCGTGCAGGTAGTGGAAGCAAGCACCGTACCATTTGTAGCGCAGAAGATTGAAGCACTCAACAATGAACATGTGGAGAAGCCGATCTTGAAAGTACGCTATGGTGGGGAGACGATCGAGACGCTGTTCAAGGTGACCGATCTGATCCGTAATATCGGTCTGGTACTCGTCGCTGCACTCGCACTGATGGCGATGTTCCTGATTGCCAACACGATTCGGGTTACGATTCTGGCACGTCGCCGCGAGATTAGCATTATGAAGCTGGTCGGGGCAACGAATCAGTTTATCCGCTGGCCATTTTTCATTGAAGGCGCGTTGCTGGGTGGAATCGGAGCATTTGTTACGATTGCGATTCTGTTTATCGGATACCAGCAACTGGTTCATGCAGCACAGTCGTCACTCAGCCTGGGAACGCTCATTACGCTTGTACCATTGCAGCAAGTATGGCTCTGGCTCGGCGGTTTACTGCTCATTTTGGGCGTATTGATTGGCATTTGGGGAAGTACGGTATCGATTCGTCGCTTCCTGAAAGTATAATTTTCAAAAATAGTCCTAATTTTTACCAAAAAGGACTCTAGTCCTATAATAGATCCTTAACAGTTGCCGATAAATGAAAATGACGTAATTGCTGAGCGCCGGAAACGACTATTTAAAATAACCTACTGGATATAAAGGATGGGAATAAAAGTTGAAAAAAGCCGCATCAATTATGGCCGCTATCGTATTGGCCGCTGCATTACTTCCGCCTGCACAGGCATCCGCAGCCAAATCATCGAGTGATATTCAACAGGAATTGAAAGCTGTAGAGAAACAGGCACGAGAAGCGAAACAGCAACAGAAAGCTGCTGAAGCACAGCGCGAGAAGTCTTCAGCACTGCGCAAAGCTGCCAAGCACGATCTGGGTATTGTGCTGAACGCGATCAACGAAGTAAACAGTCAGATTGCACGCGTGTCCAACGATATCACGAAAACGGAAACGGGACTGAGACAGGCGAAGCAGGATCTGACTGAAGCTCAGGAGCGGATCAAAGCAAGAGAAGGCATGATTGATACGAGAGTACGCATGATGTACACCGATGGTATGGTCTCATACCTTGATGTGTTGATGTCTGCGAACAGCTTTTCCGACTTTGTAGAGCGTGCGGATTCCCTGCGTATGATCGTAGATCAGGACCAGGATATTCTGGCACAGCATGAAAAAGATAAACAATTCGTCATTGTGACGCAAAATAAATTAAAAGCAGACTATGCGCTGGCAAAAGGCTTGTATGCCGAAAAAGCGAAGCGTAAAGGCGAGCTGGATGCGAAGGAAAACGAAAAGCAGCGCCTGATCGCTAAATACGATCTGCAAATTCAAAATGCCGAAGATACAACAGCTGAGCAAGAGCAAGCGCTGTGGGATCTGGCAGACAAACGCGCTTCATTGTATCGTGAAAAGACAGCGGTTGAAGCACAGGAACGTGCAGCAGCCGAAGCTCGTGCGGCGGCTGAAGCAGCAGCGCGTAGTGCAGCCAGTGGTGGCGGCGGTTCCTCCTCCGGTGGTGGAGGAGGCGGCGGTGGTTATCAGGGCAGCGGAAATGGTATGCTGAGTGTACCTGTATCCGGGGCACGATTATCCTCCCCATTTGGTTATCGTACCAATCCAGTAACCGGAATTTATAAGCTGCATGCTGGTGTTGACTTCGCGGCTCCACAGGGCACAGATATTACAGCCGCAGATGGCGGTACGGTCGTTGTAGCCGGTGCTATGAGCGGTTACGGTAATGCAGTCATCATCGATCACGGTAATGGCATCCAGACGCTGTATGGTCATATTCGCAACGGTGGTGTGATGGTACAGGTTGGACAAAGTGTCAGCCGCGGACAGAAGATTGCAGAGGTGGGCTCGACGGGGAACTCGACAGGTCCTCACTGTCACTTTGAAGTACGTGTAAATGGATCACCTGTTGATCCAATGGGATATCTGTAATACGATTGCGATTCCGGCTGTTCATAGTCCTCTCCTTTACGGTGGTTGGAATATGGGCAAGCCGGTTTTAGCTTAGAAAGGCGGTCTTACATGATGAGAAAACGCACGGTAGCTCTGCTTCTGGTTGCCATGATGGTACTCAGCAGCGTGTTGACGCTGGCTATAATGAATTTGCCATCCTTTGTGCAGAGAGCCTCGATGGGTCAGGGCGTACTGGGCGCACTCAGCGGTGGTGGTCTGAACGATGAGGAGAAAAGCAAGCTGAGCACGGTCGCCAGCTTGATTGAAAGCAATTATTATCAAAATGTTGATGAAAGCAAGCTTGTGGATGGCGCGATCAACGGTATGATCGAGGCGCTGGGTGATCCTTATTCAAGCTATATGGATACCGATACCGCCAGCCAGTTCAGCGAGTCCATCGCCGGTTCGTTTACCGGTATCGGTGCTGAAGTGTCGGAGGATAACGGCAATGTCGTTATCGTATCCCCGATCAAAGGCTCCCCTGCAGAAAAGGCAGGTCTACGTGCGAAGGATATTATCGTGTCTGTTAATGGTGAGAAGCTGTCCGGTAGCGATCTGAATGCTGCCGTTGCTAAGATTCGCGGTAAAAAAGGCTCGGTCGCCGAGCTGGAAATTCAGCGTGCGGGCAGTAAGGAAACGATGACATTCAAAATTACACGGGACGATATCGCATTGGAAACCGTCTATGCACGGATGACAGGCGATAAAATCGGTGTGATTGAGATTACACAATTCTCGCTCAATACCGCAGAGCGTTTCAAACAAGAGCTGACCAAGCTACAGTCGCAGGGCATGAAGGGGCTTGTGATCGACGTACGTAACAACCCTGGTGGTGTGCTGTCGGTCGTTGAAGATATGGCCTCTCAGTTGATTGCTAAAGGCAAACCGATTGTTCAGATCGAAGATCGCAACGGACAACGTCAGGTGGCGAATTCCAGCGGTCAGAGTGTAAACTATCCGATTGCGGTTGTGACCAATGGCGGCAGTGCCAGTGCATCCGAGATTCTGGCTGGAGCACTCAAGCAGTCGGCTGGTGCTACACTATACGGTGAGACGACCTATGGTAAAGGAACCGTACAGACGAGCATGGACAATCTGTTCAATGACGGTAGCCTGATCAAAATTACGATCGCCAAATGGCTCACACCAAACGGTGACTGGATTCACAAAAAAGGTATCAAGCCGGATGTTGAAGTAGCACCGCCGGATTACTACACGGTGACACCGATCAATACCGATAATGTGCTTGCGTACGACATGAACAATGACAATGTAAAAAATGCACAGATTATGCTAGCAGGTCTCGGCTACAAAGTGGATCGTAAAGACGGCTATTTTGACCGTAGCACTGAGACGGAAGTACGTGCATTCCAGGGAAAACAGAAGCTGACGCAAACCGGTAAAATCGATGCTAAAACAGCGGCAGCGCTGGAAGCCGCACTGATCAAGCATATTCAAGATCCACAATATGATGTTCAGCTAAACAAGGCGATTGCTGGTGTAGAAAAGCAGGTTGGCATAACAAAGTAAGCGAAACTTTTGATACCAATCTACGTTAATATAATTGATCCGAAAGAAGGCTGTTCGCAGCCTTCTTTTTTTGGATACATTTCGATACAATAGAATGGATTGAATGATAACATCGATTACATCACATGATGACGATTGATGATTGCAATGGGAACATAAGAGGAGTGAGCCGTAGTGGAGGTACTGGGCAAGACGCTGCATATTTTACTGGAAATTATAGTATCGCTGCTTACGCAACCGTTCTATTATATATTTTTACTGGCTGTACTGCTGCATTATCGGCGGCAGGGATTGCTGGAAAGGCGCTTGTTTAATATCCGTGTTCATCTATATGCCGGACGGGTATTACGAACGGTAGGGGCGGGAGTACTTGTTGGCGTACTGGCCTCTCTATTGATGACTGGCATCGGTATACATACACAGCCGCAGTTATTATGGATCATTGGCGGGTTAATCGTGATTTTATCGTTATTCCGTCTGCGTCTTGCTCATCTGACCGATGCGCTGGCATTGCTGAGTGTCTTTTATATGATCCTATGGTTTGTACCGGACGTGCAGCCTGCAGGATGGCTCGGACAATGGATCGATGCAGTACGTAATGCCGATTGGATGGGATTATTTGCACTGGCTGTACTGCTGCATATCGCCGAAGCTGTGCTGTTTCGTTTACAGGCACCGGGGCTATCTTCGCCTGTGGCGATTGAAGGAAAGCGCGGCAAACCGGTAGGTGCGTACACGTTGGATGCGTTCTGGCCGATTCCGGTCTGGCTGCTGGTGCCAGCGGCTGGTGGCTGGGTATTACCATGGCAGCCTTTGCAGGGTGGAGACCTATGGAGTGCGGGCGTAGCACTGGCTGTGTTGCCGGTCATGATCGGTACAAGCGTACTGACACAGAGCGAGCTGACACAGACCAAAGCACGGATCATTTCCAAACAGCTCTGGCAGAGCACGGCGATACTGATCATACTGGCTGTTGCAGCTTACTGGTGGCAACCACTGGCTTTGCTCGGAATCTGGATCGGCGTGATCTGGCGCGAATATATCGTCTATGCCAGCCGTCGTCAGGAGGCAGAGCAGATGCCGATGTATACGCACTCGCTACGTGGCTTACGTATACTGGCGGTCATTCCTGGCAGTCCTGCAGACGAGCTGGGCATCAAATCAGCCGAAACGATGTTCAAGGCCAATGGCATTCAGGTACACAGTCCGCAATCGCTTCATGAAGCGCTACGGACGAGCCCGGCATTTTGCAAACTCGAAGTGCTCAACCGAGATGGTGAAAGCAAGTTTTTGCAGCGTGCGATCTATGCCGGGGAACATCATCAACTGGGGATGATTTTTGTACCGGAGGATGATGCAGCGGTAACGAGAGAAGCCCAGCGGCTGAATGCGTTCCATTTGCTTCGTAAGCCTTCCGTTAGTAAAGGCGGAGCGCGCAATCATCTGACGCTCACAGCAGGGGATGAAGGTGAAGGAGCTGTATCCAGACAGCCTGTGATCGAGTCTAACGCGAGTAGGCAACGTTCGCCGGGTAGAAGAGGCCGCAGTAAACAAAGCGGTCAGGAGCAGACGGGTGGCGCTACTGAGCGGAATGCAGTAACAGAACCACCAGTACTCATCAAAAGCAACGCGATATCCACTCCAGTTGCCGATACGGTCAGCGATTCAGATCATTCTGTGCCTGTAGTTGAAACCGACTCAACGACAGTGGCATCGGAGCCATCGACTGCTACGGATGGAAGCATCGGATTACCGAAGCGAAGTCGTAAAACCGATCATCGATAAATGATAAAAAGGGAAGGCACTCGATAACGAATGCCTTCCCTTTTTTGTGATCTGTTAACAATCTGAGAATCTATTCCTGCAACTGACGCAGTACAATAATCTCTACCCGCCGATTTTTTTGGCGACCATTTGAGGTGGAATTATCCGCGGTTGGACGTGTTGCACCGTAGCCTGCATATTGAAACTTCGCTTGATTCAGCTTTTTCTCATCGATAAAATAACGCAAGACCGACAACGCACGCGCACCAGACAGCTCCCAATTATCTTTGTAGCGAGAAGCATGCACAATCGGTAAATTGTCCGTATGCCCTTCAATACTAATCGTCGTATTGATCGATTGAAACAGGCTTGCCAGTCTGGCGAGCGTTCCGAGTGAACCTGATTTCAGATCCGCTCTTCCTTCGTCAAACAAAAACTGATCACTGAGCGTGATCGAGATGCCTTGCGGTTTATCGACGACAGATACCTGTCCTTGCAAATTGTTCGTTTGTACATAGTTTTGGATCACTTGCATCAGATTGGCGAGCTCGCGTTCCTGTTCGCGAAAAGCTTGCTCGCGGTTAGTTAGCGTTTCCTGACCGGAGCTGCTTTGCTGCCCTTCAGGAGCCTGCCCATTTTGCCCTTCCTGATTGCCTTTACCGCCATCATTGACACTTTGTCCGGCTGTGCCAGTTACCCCTTTGCCACCATCAAGAATAGAGTTTTGACTTTGAAAGGTAAGCTGCAGCGATTCGGTTAATACTTTATATTTATCCGAGTCGATCTGGCTGACCGAATACATGACTACAAAGAAGATGAGCAGCAGTGTGATCAGATCGGCATACGTGATCAACCAGCGATCTTTATGATCATGTCCGGTCTGCTTGGATTGACGGCGAGAATAACGTCCCATCGTTATTCCTCCTTCATGGATGCCGGGCTATTATCATACCCGTTATCTTGTCCGGTCACAAACGTCTCCAGCTTACGACGAACGAGTTGTGGATTTTCACCATTTTGAATAGAAAGCATACCTTCCAGCAGCATTTCCATCGTTTGAATCTCCAGCTCGGCGCGTGCGCGAATTTTGGAAGCGAGCGGGAGAAAGATCAGGTTGGCACTTGCTACTCCGTAAAGGGTTGCTGTAAAAGCAACTGCGATGGAAGCGCCCAGACCGGTCGGTTCATTCAGACTGCTCAATACTTGAATTAGACCCATGACCGTACCGATAATCCCCATCGTCGGTGCATATCCACCTGCAGAGTCGAAAATTTTGGCATATTGCTCGTACTCTTGCTCTTTTTTGCCCATTTCCAGTTCCAGAATTTGGCGTATGATATCGCGGTCCGTTCCATCGACGACCTGCTGTAAACCTTCGCGCAGAAAAGCATTTTCGTGCGAGACTGCTTGCGGCTCTAACGCCAGCACACCAGCGCGGCGTGCGTGCATCGACATGTTGACCACATCTTCGATCAATTGCTCGTTATCTGTCCGAGCCGGAATGAATACCGTCATAATGGCCTGCGGTACTTTTTTGAGGCGAGATGCTGGAAAACTGATGACAACCGCTGCCGCAGTACCGCCAAATACGATTAATGCGGCAGCGCCCTGAACCAGACCACCAGCGTCGCCGCCTTCCCATAAAAACCCCCCGATCAATGCAGCAATACCTGCAATAATTCCAATAATTGTTGTCAAATCCATGTATCCATCTCCTGTTCTGCATGAGGGAAGCGAAGTCTGTAGAAGTCTATACCGGAACATTGATGCTGATGAAGTTACAGTACTATAGAAGCTGCATAATTCATCTAAATCATATGAAAATAATTGAAAAAAGTGTTGTTTACAGACGCTGTTTCAATTGCATAAATAGGTTTCGAAGAGTATAATAGAAGGGAACAAACATTCCTATTCCGGTGTTCGTAATGTTAAATCCTGATAGAATTTTCAGGGCTGCGACACGGTAAGGAAAGATCGTTGCTATATCATTATTTAACCATTTGGAGCGTTTGGCAATATCCCTCTTATTGCAAATCATATGACGGATGTTTTAGCCTTTCACTGCATATGTCAAATTGATCATGCAGGGCGTTTCAAGGGACGGATGGCATGGTGAAGATGTACCATTAACGAGATTCGTTCATTCGGAATGTGCCGCTTCAGCGAACGCTGGGTAAAGTATACTGTACCGGGCATTCCCATGTACGGTCTCTTTTGTTATTATCGGGCACGCGTAATATATATTTTAGACGATAGGGTGATGCAGGGCAATGAACGATATTGTTGTCAGCTCCAAAAAATTTGAGATACAGTCGGAATTTTCCCCGCAGGGCGATCAGCCCAGAGCGATAGAGGAATTAGTCGAAGGCGTACACGAGGGCAGAAAGTTTCAGACGCTGCTCGGTGCGACCGGTACAGGTAAGACATTTACAATCGCACAGACGATTGCACGTTTGCAACGACCAACACTGGTCATTGCGCACAATAAGACACTGGCTGCACAACTGGCGAGCGAGTTTAAGGAGTTTTTCCCGAATAACTCGGTCGATTATTTTGTCAGCTATTATGATTACTACCAGCCTGAGGCTTATATCCCATCCTCAGACACGTATATTGAAAAAGATTCCAGCATTAACGAAGAGATCGATAAGCTGCGTCACTCGGCGACCAGCTCGCTCTTTGAACGTCGCGATGTCATTATCGTTGCGAGTGTATCGTGTATATATGGCCTCGGTTCTCCACAGGATTACGGCGGTCTGTTGTTATCTTTACGGGTAGGTATGGAGAAGTCGCGTAACGAAATCTTGTCGCGTCTGGTCGATATTCAATATCAGCGCAATGATATTAATTTTGTTCGGGGTACATTCCGTGTACGCGGCGATGTGATCGAGATTTTCCCGGCTTCACGCGGTGAACAGGCGGTTCGTGTGGAGCTGTTTGGCGACGAGATCGAACGCATTACCGAGATCGATGTGCTGACTGGCGAGCTGGTCGGCGAACGTGATCATATTGCGATTTTCCCGGCATCTCACTTTGTTACCAAAGAAGAGACGATGCGTGTAGCTATTGGCAATATTGAGCGCGAATTGGAGCAGCAATTGGCTGTATTCCGTGAGCAAGGTAAGCTGCTGGAAGCACAGCGTCTGGAACAGCGTACACGTTATGATCTGGAGATGATGAGAGAGATCGGTTTCTGTTCCGGTATCGAGAACTATTCCGGTCCGCTCACATTCCGTGAACGCGGCGAGACACCGTATACGCTGCTTGATTATTTTCCGGATGATATGCTGGTCGTAGTCGACGAGTCTCACGTTACTTTGCCGCAGATTCGCGCGATGTACAATGGTGACCAGGCGCGTAAAAATGTACTCGTTGATCACGGTTTCCGTTTACCATCTGCATTGGATAATCGACCGCTCAAGTTTGAAGAATTTGAGAACAAGGTTGGTCAGATGATTTTCGTATCCGCGACACCGGGTCCGTACGAGCTGGAACATTGCGATACGATGGCTCAGCAGATTATTCGTCCAACGGGTCTGCTTGATCCGATCATTGAAGTACGACCAACGAAAGGTCAGATCGATGATATGATTGGAGAGATCCGTCAGCGTATCGAACGCGATGAGCGTGTGCTCGTTACGACACTCACCAAGAAGATGGCGGAAGATCTAACCGATTATTTGAAAGAAGTCGGTATTAAGGTCAGGTACATGCACTCGGATATCAAGACTCTGGAACGGATGGCAATTCTACGTGATCTGCGTCTTGGTACATTCCATGTGCTTGTCGGCATCAACTTGCTGCGGGAAGGTTTGGACTTGCCGGAAGTATCGCTTGTTACAATTTTGGATGCCGATAAGGAAGGCTTCCTGCGTTCTGAACGTTCATTGATTCAGACGATCGGTCGTGCCGCGCGGAACTCGGAAGGACGCGTCATTATGTACGGTGATAAGATTACCGATTCGATGGCGAAGGCGATGCAAGAAACCGAGCGTCGGCGAAGCGTACAGATCGCTTATAACGAAAAGCATGGTATTACGCCACAGACGATTCGCAAAAAGGTACGCGATGTGATCGAAGCAACCAAGGTTGCCGAAGGCAAAGCCAATTATATGGCGGAAGCATCCAAAGCGAAAATGTCCAAGCGTGAGCGCGTTGCATTGATCGAGCGCTTAGAAGGCGAGATGAAGGCAGCAGCGAAGGACTTGCAGTTTGAACGTGCAGCCGAGCTACGCGATGCGGTTCTTGAACTACGCGCTGAAATAAGCTAAACACACTCAACATGAACAGACTTACATTCAAAGGTTGTCGGACAATCCTTCCGCAGGAAAAGAAGGGTTCCCGGCAACCTTTATCATAGATAAATAACAAATGATAAATAACAAATAGTACATGCAGTAGATCGATTACTAAATAGCTTATGCGAATCATTCCGTCATCCCTGCTCATAAGGCATACAGATTCGCATATTGATTCTTCCGGAAGCACCGGAGTTGGAGGTTGGAGCTTTGCTGAACAAATTTATTGAGATCAAGGGTGCCCGCGCGCACAATCTTAAAAACATCGATATTCAGATTCCGCGCGACAGCTTTGTCGTATTAACCGGTTTGAGCGGATCGGGCAAGTCCTCGCTCGCGTTTGACACGATTTATGCTGAAGGGCAGCGCCGTTATGTAGAATCTTTATCTGCCTACGCCCGGCAATTTCTCGGTCAAATGGACAAGCCGGATGTGGACTCGATTGATGGACTATCGCCAGCGATTTCCATTGATCAGAAAACAACAAGCCGTAACCCGCGTTCCACAGTAGGTACGGTTACCGAAATTTACGATTACCTGCGTCTGTTATTTGCACGTGTCGGTCATCCTCATTGTCCGGATCATGGGGTGGAGATTACATCACAGACGGTCGAGCAGATGGTCGATCGGATTATGGAATATCCGGAACGTACACGTCTGCAAATTCTGGCACCGATCATTTCGGGACGCAAAGGTGAGCACAAAAGCGTATTTGCCGAGGTTTCCAAGCAAGGCTTTGTGCGTGTTCGTGTCGATGGAGAGCTGCGTGATCTGTCCGAAGATATCCAACTGGAGAAAAACAAAAAGCATACGATTGAAGTAGTCGTTGACCGGATCGTGATCAAGGAAGATGTGACTGCTCGTCTGGCAGACTCGATCGAAATGGCACTCAAGATGTCCGGTGGTCAATTGCTGGTTGATATTATCGGACAGGAAGAATTGCGGTTTAGCTCTAATTTCGCCTGCCCGATCTGTGGATTCAGTATTGAAGAATTGTCACCGCGTATGTTCTCTTTTAACAGCCCATTCGGTGCTTGCCCGGAATGTGATGGTCTGGGTATTCGTATGGTTGTTGACCCGGATCTGCTCATTCCTGACAAAAGCAAAACGATTGAAGAAGGTGCTTTTCAGGCATGGAGTGGCGGTCTGTCCAACTACTATCCGCAATTTCTTAAATCGGTCTGTGAGCATTACCATATTCCGATGGATATTCCCGTATCCGAACTGACATCGGATCAGATGAATCTGATTCTGAATGGCTCTGATGGACAAAAGATTCGTTTCCGCTATGAAAGTGATTTTGGACGAATTAAGGAAGCACAGGTTGTGTTTGAAGGAATCATTCCGAATCTGGAGCGTCGTTACAAAGATACGTCTTCAGATAGCATGCGTGAATATATCGAAGGGTATATGAGTGCGAAGCCATGTCCGGTATGTAAAGGCAAGCGTCTCAAACGCGAGATTCTGGCTGTAACGACCGATGGCAAAAACATCTCGGATGTGACCGAACTACCAATCCACGATGCACTTCATTTCTTCCAAAATATCCAGCTAAGCGAAAAGGAATTCAGCATTGCACGTCTCATTCTTAAAGAGATCGTCAGTCGTCTGGGCTTCCTCGTGAATGTTGGTTTGGACTATCTGACGATGGCGCGTGCAGCAGGCACATTATCCGGTGGTGAAGCACAGCGTATTCGTCTGGCGACACAGATCGGTTCCAGTCTGACGGGTGTACTGTACATTTTGGATGAGCCGAGTATCGGTTTGCATCAGCGTGATAATGATCGTCTGATCAAGACGCTGGAGCATATGCGCGATCTGGGCAACACCTTAATCGTTGTTGAGCATGACGAAGATACGATGATGGCGGCTGACCATATTATCGATATTGGTCCTGGCGCAGGTATTCATGGTGGACAGGTAATTGCAGCGGGGACGCCGACCGAAGTGATGGAGCATCCAGATTCTCTGACCGGACAATATTTGAGCGGACGCAAGTTCATTCCAGTGCCGTTGCAGCGTCGTCAACCTGGCGAGCGCTGGCTGGAAATACGCGGTGCGAAGGAAAATAACCTCAAGAACGTCAACGTTAAAATTCCGATCGGTCTGTTCACTGCGGTAACAGGGGTATCCGGCTCGGGTAAGTCGACGCTCGTTAATGAAATTTTATATAAAACACTGGCTCGTGATCTGAACAAAGCGCGTGTTATTCCGGGTCAATACCGTGAAATTCGTGGTCTGGAGCATATCGACAAAGTCATCGATATCGACCAGTCGCCAATCGGACGTACACCGCGTTCCAACCCGGCAACCTATACCGGTGTATTCGATGATATCCGTGATCTATTCGCGCAGACGAATGAAGCAAAAGTTCGCGGCTACAAAAAAGGCCGCTTTAGCTTTAACATCAAAGGTGGACGTTGTGAAGCCTGCCGCGGTGACGGTATTATTAAGATTGAAATGCACTTCTTGCCGGATGTCTACGTACCTTGCGAAGTATGTAAGGGGCAGCGTTATAACCGTGAGACACTGGAAGTGAAATACAAAAACCGCACGATTGCTGATGTACTGGATATGACAATTGAAGATGCAGTAGAGTTTTTCCAAAACATGCCGCGCATTCATCGTAAGCTGCAAACGCTGCTGGATGTAGGTCTTGGTTACGTGAAGCTAGGACAACCAGCTACGACTCTGTCCGGTGGTGAAGCACAGCGTGTCAAACTGGCTTCCGAGCTGCATCGCCGCAGTACGGGGAAAACGATGTATATCCTCGATGAACCGACTACAGGTCTGCATGTCGATGATATCGCACGTCTGCTTCAAGTATTGCAGCGTCTCGTTGACTCCGGTGAGTCTGTTCTCGTGATAGAGCATAACCTGGATGTGATCAAAACAGCCGACTATCTGATTGATCTTGGCCCAGAAGGCGGCAGTGGTGGAGGAACGATCCTTGCATCCGGTTCACCGGAGCATATCGCAGGGGTGGAGAACTCCTACACCGGTCGTTATTTGAAGCCTGTGTTAGAGCGCGATACCGTTCGCAGTCGCGAGCTGGAAAGCAGTCAGGTATAACGATTGTTATCAGCAAAATAATATATAAATCATTACCCGGAGTGATCATTCGCGTCAAAGTGATCACTTCGGGTTTACATAATGAATAATTAGCAGTGGAAAAGGTATCAATAGTGTCAAAACTGTATCCAATTGGGTACATCCAGTGATTGTTAGCGATCTAGCAGATATGTTACATTTGAAATACAGGTTTTTACAGAATCGCGTCAGTGCGCCGTTTGGTACCTCTAACGGTTTATATCCTGATTCAGGATTTATTATAGATGAAGCAAGCAACTACAGAAAGGCTGGATGAATTTGAAAAAACTCCATATTCCCGTAACCGCACTTGTTATCGCCGGCGTCACCTTAATTAGCTCTGTACCTTTAGCTACTTTTGCTTCAGCAGCAGCTTCCGGCTATACATATACTGCACCTCATTTGCGTGCGTCCTCAACCAGTGCCGGCTACACCAAGATCATTGCCCGCATCTCGCCGTCTGTTGTAGGGATTGTTGGCGTACCTACAAAAGAAGCCTTTATGGCAGAAAGCGCTGCAAGTGGCGACGATTCGCAATACAATCCAGATGACCCGGGCATTGCATTTGGCTCAGGCGTGATCATTTCCAAGGACGGATGGATCGTAACCAATGCTCACGTTATCGCTAATATGGAAGATGGAGCCAAAGTTATTACGTCCGATGCGACCGGACAGAATAAAACTTATATCGTACAGGAAGTATACAGCGATACCGTCAGCGATCTGGCGCTGGTCAAAATCAACGCAACTGGTTTGAAAACAGCTTCCTTTGTCTCCTCGACGCAAAAGCCTGAGGTAGGCGAGCAGGTAATTGCGATTGGTACGCCATTGTCCCTATCGCTACGTAATACAGCTACATCCGGCATCATTAGCGGTGTGAACCGCGCTGTCGATGCTTCCTATTATTTGTTACAAACGGATGCGGCGATCAACCCGGGTAACAGTGGTGGTCCGCTCATCAATATGGACGGCAAAGTAGTAGGGATTAATACGATGAAATATGAAGCAGTTGGCGTCGACAATCTTGGATTTACGATTCCAGCGAATACGGTTCAATACATTATCAAACAATTATTTGCTTATGGAGAAGTACGTCGCGCTTCGCTCGGACTGGAACTGAAAGAGAGCGATGATGCGCTGATCGGAATGCCGACGAATGATGCACTTACTGTAGCTGCTGTTCATTCGGCAGGTGCAAAGAAGGCAGGCATCAAGGAAGGCGATATTTTATATAGCGTTAATGGCAAGCGAGTACACACGGTAGTTGATTTGAATGAGCTATTCCGTTCGTATAAGCCTGGCGACAAAGTGAAGCTCGTTATGCAATCGGCCGGTGATATCGTAACTCGTACGGTTCAACTTACCCAATCGCAGACAACCGATGCTGTTGTATCCACTGAGGTAGAAGCTGGTGGAGAGTAATAATCAGCGATTCACTTCCATTCCGCAACATCCACTTTTGATTATAGAAATGAGGACATGAAATGAATAAATGGATGCGTATTACTGCGACAGGGATGATGACTGCGGTAATTACGGCCACCACAGCTTATGCTGGAGCTGGCTCTGCTTCGGCGGCTGAGTTGCTGGAGCTGAAAATCAAGAAAGGCAGTACAGCGGCTACGATCAACGGTGATAAGCAGACGATTATCAAGCCTTACGAAGCAGCAGGTGCCACTATGGTACAGCTAGGTCTGTTCTCTCGTGCATTTGGAGCGAAGGTAGAGCTGCATGAGAACAATACCGTTCAGCTCGTATCGGGTAAACATACGATTGCGATGACGATCGGTAGCAAATCGGCGACGGTGAACGGAAAAAAAATTGTACTTCCTGCTGCACCCGTGATGCGCGGAGGCACATTGATGGTTCCGCTTCGGCCGCTTGTGGAAGGCATCGGCGGTAAAATGAAGGTCGTATCAGGACAGATCGTGGTGACCCTGTCTTCATCAGAGACACAAACCGGTAGCCGTGATACGGCAAGCGCTCATGAGGATAAAACGCGTGTCGGCAGCAGCAAGTATCAATGGTCAGTCAACTATCCGGATGATCTGCTCTATCTCGGTAGCTCGGATGCTAGCGTAGCGAACTTTATGGATACAGGTAGCACGTATCTATTACAGGTCGCTGTGAAGCCGGATACGGTAACCAGCTCGGTATACACCCAGCCCTCTACAGATGATCTGCTGAGTGAGCTGGTCAGCTATGCACAGTCGCTTGATGAGACCGTGCTTGATCAGCAGACAGTGAGCGGTGCGAACGGTACGTATGCTCGTGTGATTAGTAAGTCATCCGAGGGCTACCTGTCCGAAACGCGTCTGTATGCAGGTAATGGCAATCTGTATTATGTGATGTATGCAGATTCAGAGGCCTACACGTATAAGGATTTTGATAAAAATCAAGCGCTGCTCAATTCGTTCCAGATGTCCTTTAACGCAGATGATAGCAAATCGCAGGATCTGTCTGAAGGCAGCAAGTCCGAAGAGGATGGACAAACATTCGAGAATGCAGATTATGGAATTTCCGTAGCTTTGCCATCCGATTGGACGATTAGCGATGATTCCAGTGAAGCGTCCACGAAAGATGGCTCATATGCCAAATTTGGTGCATACGGTGTACCGGCAGGACAATCGCTGCAAGATTGGGCAAAGGATATCCGTACATGGTTTGACGAAAGCTTTGCACCGGATCATTATCGTTATGTGAGCACAACCGAGCGCCAGATCGATGGTCAGCAAGCAATCGTCAACGAGATGCAGTATCGCTACAATGATGATCAATGGTATACCGAGTATGAAGTCTTGTTGCAAAAAGACGATTACCGTTATTACTTTGAATATAGTGGTCATTCGGATGAGCCGCTCGTTCAGTCTCAATTTGAGCAGATCGCTAATTCGATGAAGGTCGATTTTGAGACGCTCTCGGACAATTTTGGCCATCTACCAACAGATTATTATTCGGCTGACCGTACGAAGACCGTTACCCGTACATCGACTACGTACAATTACAGCTTGCAAGTGCCACGTTACTGGACGGATATGGGGAATGACTACACATCCTCCAGCGTATCGTTCTACTATACCGGTGGTAGCTTCTACGTGAATGTCAAAAATACAAGCTCGCTGGAAAAAGCGGTAGCAGAGGCAAAGGCAACACTCGAATCGGCAAGCAGCAGCACAAAGCCTGTGTTGTCTGAAGGACAGGCGAGCACATTTGCAGGTGTACCGGCGTATACCTTTACCGCTACGTATGCGGATAGCGAAACACCGTACACAGGCAGCTATACGATCTTTACCAAAGGTAAACGTTCGTTCATTTTGACCAATGAAGTGAACGATGCGAACAATACGAGTACCCATCAGACGGAAGTAGCGAAGGTACTGGCTTCATTCAACTGGCTCGGTCAATAGGATCGACTGTTGAATGAGATGAATACGTGCCCCATCATACTGAATCGTGTTTGTTGGTGCAGACCGTACACCGTATCAGCAATCAACATTTGGAAAAGCTAAAATCACCGAGGTTCAAAGCAAAAAGCTGGTATTACGGAATGTATTCATTCTGTAATACCAGCTTTTTTTATACTATCGAAGATAGCCTATCTAAGTTAGCCTACCTAAGTTAGCCTACGTATCGAGCCTGAAATACCAGTGTAAAAAATGAGTAAATGACGTCCACTGTGGCTTTAACTGTCCAGCTAATGCCTGTTGTAATAACGCCCCGGCTTCCACATAGATCACCTGTCCAGTTTGCTTATTATAAAAGTAGCCACCTTCACCAGCAAACGTATCAAGTGGTATATAAGCGTCAGACAACCCTAGGCTTTGCAAATTAGCTATTCCCAGTTTGAGGTCATTGGAATTCGTCATAAACCAACCTACATGAGCAAGCTCATGATTGCGACTGTAAAAAGTAGGCCCATCTTCTGCATGTATAAAAAAGCGAAAAAAGTCAGAATTCTCTGCAATGCCAAGCTCACGTAGAACGACAGCATATGGTTCGTGGGGCTCATCATACCACCATCCCTGCTGACGTCCATACTGCTCAACCGTTTCCAAGGAGTAATCCATAATCTCCATTCACCCGCCTGATTATAGAGTGGAATACAATCATCATCCATCGATCATATCGTAACTTGAATGAAAGGTGCAAATTGCCTGTAAATTTTCATACAAATTTAAAGGATACGGTAGATACAAGCATACAGGTCTGGTACACTGGATTAGAATCATTATAAAGTGTGTGACGTATGTACTGCTTTTGCGTGGTGTTCCATTTTATTGTGAAAACGGACGACGGGCCGTGAAATAGAGCATTGTCCCAGCGAGGACAATTTGGGAGGAAATTAACCTACATGACGGATACAGCATTACAAAGACAGGACGTGGAGCTTCTGGCGCCGGCTGGCGACTGGGACTGCATGCGGGCGGCGGTAGCGAATGGGGCGGACGCAGTCTTTTTTGGCGTGGAAAAATTTAATGCGCGTGCACGCGCGAATAACTTTCGCATGGATGAATTGCCGGAAATTATGGCATTTTTGCATAGCTATGGTGTAAAGGGCTTTTTGACCTTTAATATTCTCGTATTTGAAAATGAACTGGAAGATGCGCGTGAGCTGATCGATGCTTGCGTTGATGCTGGTGTCGATGCAGTAATCGTACAGGATCTCGGTTTGGTGAAAATGATCCGCGAAATTTCGCCGGATTTCCCAATCCACGGTTCAACGCAGATGACGATCACATCGCCAGAAGCGGTGGAGTTTACAAAGCCGTTTAATATGGAACGGGTTGTACTCGGTCGGGAGAACAACCTGAAGCAGATCCAGAAGATTGGCGAGCAGGCACGTTTGCCGATGGAAGTATTTGTACACGGAGCATTATGTGTGTCGTACTCCGGACAATGTTTGACCTCGGAAATGTGGGGCGGACGCTCAGCAAACCGTGGCGAATGTGCACAGGCATGCCGTTTGCCATACGATCTGATCGTAGACGGCGAGCAGAAGATTATGGGTGACGTAACGTATTTGCTGTCGCCAAAGGATCTGGCAGCGATTGATATTATGCCGCAGCTAATCGAAGCTGGCGTAACTTCCTTCAAAATCGAAGGTCGTCTCAAATCACCAACGTATGTTGCCAACGTTGTAAGCAAATACCGCAAAGCGATTGACCGTTATTTTGACGGTGATGCAACGCCGATTAGCAATGAAGATATTCGTGAGCTGCAACAAAGCTTCTCGCGTGGTTTTACTCATGGTTTCCTGGAAGGCACGAACAACAAGCAACTCGTTGATGGCACCTTCCCAAAAAGCCGCGGTGTGTACCTTGGACGTGTGGAAAAGATTTTGCGTGATGGCGTCGTTTGCCGTCTGGAAGCTCCGCTCAAGCGCGGCGACGGTATCGTCTTCGATGCAGGCGATCCAACGCAAAAAGAAGAAGGCGGTCGCGTATACGATCTGCGTCGTCAAGGCGTGAAGCTCGAAGGCGAAGCCGATGAAACCTGGATCGTAGATATCGTGGCTGGACGTAACGATGTCAACTTGAAACGCGTACACGTTGGCGATAAAATCTGGAAAACGAATGACCCTGCACTGGATAAGCGTATGCGTCAAACGTATGAAACGGACAAGCCATATCGTGTGTTCCCAATTCACGTAAAAGCGATCGGTAACGCAGGACAGCCGCTGGTAACATACTGGACGGATGTACAAAAAGGTATAACCGTGCGTGTAGACTCCGAGATGGAGCTGGAAATTGCAGCAAAGCGTCCGATGAATGCAGAGCTGCTGCAAGAGCAATTTGGTCGTCTGGGCGGCACGATTTTCCAATTGGATGAGCTGGAAGTGCAATTGCATGGTGATATCATCATCCCAATGCGTGAGCTGAATGCGATTCGTCGTCAGGCAGTCGAGCAGTTGGAGGGTGAGCGTCCGAAGCCACCGGTATATATAAAGCGCGATATCTCTGTTATGAATGATATGGCCGCTGCCGCTCCATCCGTAAAAGGTAGCGATGCGCTGCTGACCGTACTGTGCCGTAATCTGGATCAGGTGCATGCTGCATTGGAAGCCAATGTCGATATGATCTATGCGGATTTCGAATTTATCAAGCAGTTCCCGGCAGCAGTGGAGGCCGTTCGTGCAGCAGGCAAAAAGATTGCACTGGCGACACCACGTATTCATATGCCTGGTGAAAATGGCTACCATGCCAACATTTTACGATTGCAGCCGGATGCAGTGCTTGTACGTAACACAGGTGCACTGTACTACTACCTGGCACGTCGTCAAAGTCATCCAAACGAGAAGCATCCTGAGCTAATCGGAGATTTCTCCCTGAATGTAGCCAATCACAAAACCGTCGATCTGTTCCTGGAAGCGGGTCTGGATATGGTTACACCATCGTATGACCTGAATATTCAGCAAATGGTGGATCTGCTTGGTAGCAGCCGTACCGACAAGCTCGAAGTCGTGATTCATCAGCATATGCCGATGTTCCATACCGAGCACTGTGTATACTGCACATTCCTGAGCGAAGGTACAGACTATACCAACTGTGGTCGTCCATGTGAAGACAGCCGTGTGTCGCTGCAGGATCGAATTGGCATGTCTCACCCTGTACGTGTCGATGAAGGCTGCCGCAATACCGTGTACAATGCGATTGAGCAATCCGGTGCGGAATATCTGAACAACTTCCTTGAGCTGGGCGTTCCAAGCTATCGCGTCGAATTCCTGGAAGAAACACCGGAGCAGGTAAAAGAAGTAATCGAGCTGTACAGCCAGGCGCTACGCGGCGAGATTAGCGGTACACAAGTGTGGAAAACGCTGAAAGCAACAAACCAGCTCGGCGTTACTCGTGGTCAACTGGTGAAATAAGATCACAACGTGTAGTGACTGACATGCAACGCGTAATAATAGGGCTGGATATAATGAACGCATGGTTAGATAACGGTATTATCATCCTTTAACGACGAACGACGAACGACGAACGACGAACGACGAACCATTAACCATTAATGCTGCTATCGTTAGCTGACAATATCACCTACACCATGCTTAAAGAATAATAAAAGCTTTTTCTTAATATTCACCTATACGATCCCTTCCAGTGCAACGTGCAAAATGAGGACAGTGTATATCGTTCTCCTGCACGCGCTACTGGAAGGGATTTTTGTGTATATCCATAATTTGGACATAAACTTAGGTTATGCTGCTTCAACCCATGCTGAAAAATAACAGAAAGGATAACAGGACAGATGCTCAACGCACACAGGAATTTACGAATTACAAAACAATGCAAATCCGCTTGTCCAAAGGCTGTAAGATAGGGTGCTGGTATAACCATCTAGCGGAAAAATCACTTCCAATTGACCCAAGGATTAGAGACTCGTTAACACTATAAATTGTGCTTGCTCATTCGTTCCTGCTTCTGTTCTGTTTGTCTATATGCATACGAGTTTACTTTATACTTTACCGGTGAATGGGAACGGTTAAATCATGTCATATATACGTATTCAAGTTTCTTCATCTAATCAGCAATGTATCCGCTTTCCTAAAATCTGACATCGTTTTGCTGGGTAAATCGATTCAATATTGGTTAAAATATATCGTGGCCGTATGCAGGCTAATGTAACACTGCCTCATGCCCGGTTGTACATATGACCATGAGACAGACCTAATCATGTATAGAGCGATACACCTATTCAACATTAGAAAATGGAGGAATTAATGCCATGAAAATACGTAAAGCGATTATCCCTGCCGCTGGACTCGGAACTCGTTTCCTGCCAGCAACCAAAGCGATGCCTAAAGAAATGCTACCGATTGTAGATAAGCCTACCATTCAATATATTATCGAAGAAGCCGTGTCATCCGGTATTGAGGACATTATTATCGTTACCGGTAAAGGCAAACGTGCGATTGAGGATCACTTTGACTACTCCTTCGAGCTGGAGCAGAATCTGGAGGAAAAAGAAAAGTGGAAGCTGCTAGATGCAGTACGTCAGCCTTCTGAAATGGCAGACATTCACTATATCCGTCAAAAGGAACCGAAGGGACTGGGACACGCGATCTGGTGTGCACGCAAGTTCATCGGTGACGAGCCATTTGCCGTCCTGCTCGGTGATGATATCGTCGAATCAGATGTTCCTTGTCTGAAGCAGATGATGGATGTATTTGAGGAGCATGAATCATCCATTGTAGGGGTGAAGGAGGTACCGTGGGAGCATGTATCCCGCTACGGACTCGTAGCTGCGGAACCGATGTCCGATTCGGATCGCCTGTACAAAGCGACCGGTCTGGTGGAGAAACCACCGCGCGAGGAAGCACCGTCCAATCTGGCGATTATGGGTCGCTACATCCTTACGCCAGAAATCTTCGATATTCTGGGTAGCCAGGATGCAGGAGCAGGCGGCGAAATTCAATTGACCGATGCCATCTCCAAGCTAGGCGAGTCACAGGATATCCTCGCTTACCAGTTCGAAGGCCTGCGTCATGACGTAGGAGAGAAGAGCGGCTTCATTCAGACGACAGTACACTATGCGCTTCAACATCCAGAGCTGCGTGAATCGACGCTGACGTATCTGCGCGAAGTGCTGGCAGAAGAGGATAAGAAGTAACAACATAAGCAACTAACAAAAACTCTTTTGAGCATCTGAATTCACTTCAGACTCGAAAGAGTTTTTTTGTTAAATCGTGATAAGGCTTGTACTTAAAATCTTATATGTTGTAGAATCAAAATTAATGTCAGGCTGTTTGAAGAATAGTTGGATAGTGGGAGTCAGTTGTAGAAAAATGTATAAACACAATTGAGAGGAATACAATCGATGAAGAATTTTTTTGCAAGTACGGTAATGAGAACGATCTACATTGCATTAATCCCTTTTTTATTATTATTAATGATGGTAGTGAGTTACACAAGCAATGTTCCATATTGGGATCAGTGGGCACTGGTTGATTTTTGGCAAAAAATATATAGCGGAAATGCTACCATAATTGATTTTTGGAATCAACATAATGAACACCGTATTATGTTTCCAAAATTAATTATGACAGCACTCGCTCTATCCACTCACTGGAATATTTATTACGAAATTGCGATGAATGTTCTGTTAGGCTTGTTGATTTACGTAACGATTGCAAGACAGTATGTAGCTCGTTATGCATTAAATCGCTTTTTAATCATTTTCTCTTTTATCTTCATATCATTACTTTCTTTCTCTTTGATCCAATATGAAAATTGGAGCTGGGGCTTTCAGATTCAGATTTTCCTGAATATTTTATCCGTAGTAGCTGGTATGGCTTGCATCACAAAAATAAATAAAAACACCGGTTACTTTGTAGGAGCTTTATGCTGGGGAGTGGTAGCTACTTACTCGTTTGCAAATGGTGTATTATTTTGGATTATCGGAACGTTGCCTGTTATTTATATCGCATATTCGTTAAGCAAAAGATGGATTTATATTAGTGCTTGGTTGATTGTAGCAGCAACTTCAATTGGTACATATTATATTCATTATAATAAGCCAGAAGGCCACCCGTCATTGTTCTACTCATTGAGCCATCCTATCATTTTTATTGAGTATTTAACTGCATATATTGGTTCTCCTGTAGCTGCATTTGGTGGTCGTGCTAGCGTTGCATTAGGTATTATTGGTATTTTGTTGGCTATCGTTGTTTTCTTTGAGAAATTTATCGGTTTTTTGAAGCATGCTAAAAAAGATAATACATTGTATTGGTTTTTGATCAGTTTTTATGCGTTATTAAGTGGTGTAGCATCTGCGCTTGGAAGAGCAGGCTTTGGATATGAACAAGCTATGGCAAGTCGATATACGACGATTTCTAATTTGTTTTGGATCGGATTAATCGGTTTATTGATTAGCTATGTAGCTAACACTGATGTTAAGCTTGTAAAGCATCTGTCTTTTAAAAAGACGATTGTGTTCGTCACAACATTAATATTGATCGGTTCAGTTTCACTGTCGAGTGTCCATGCATATAACAATTGGACAGAACGATACTCTGCTTCAGAACAGGATAAGCAACTGCTGTTAGCTGGTTGTTACACAAATGAAATTCTTAACTTATATCCTTCACTACCCTTTTTAAAAGATAAAGCTAGCTATCTGGAAAAAGAGGGATTGTCTGTATTTGATAAACTTCCTGTTTATTCAAAAGAAACATTCTCTGATTCGAATACACCAACGATCGGTTCAATTGATAGTTTGTCTGGTGTATTGGGAGAAGGCAAAGGCGTTACAGGAGAATGCTTAAAAGTTAACGGATGGACGATTGATACGCAAAATGAATCGATTCCAAAGCAAATCCTGGCTGTAAATAAAGACCAGATTGTTGGTTATGCTATTCCAAATGTGCAACGTCCTGACGTAGCTGAGCATTTTAAAAGTGAAAAGTATGCAACTAGTGGTTGGACGATGCGCATCTCTTCCGACAAACTACCTTTAGGTAAATCATCTATTGCATTTTATGCTGAATATGATAACAACCGCTATAATCTTATCGGAAACAAAGAAATCAACATTTCTACTGCTCCTTCAGTTAGCAATATAGATTTTAATTCCTATACACGTTCAGAAAAGGATGCCAATTTATTTGGTAGCTTTGATTCATTGGGGTATCAGGATGGACAGTTGACTGCTATTGGCTGGGCACGCGATAACAACAAAGCAGAAATTGGACACTTTGTCGCGATTGTTGATGATCAGAACAAGGTATGGGCGATAGCAACTACAGGTGGTGTACGCCAGGACGTAGCCAATGTATTCAATGATCAAAATATGTTAAATGCTGGATGGATGACTCAGTTTGAGAATAAGCCAGCAGCGAATACCCGACTATCAGCCTATGTTATTGATATCGAGCAGAAAAAGGCATACCTGATGCAGAATACACATGAAGTTCCTGCACAGTAATATCAAGATTACGGATATAAAAAAGAGTGAGCGTCCTTCACACTGCATAAGCTGTGAAGGATGCTCTCTCTTTTTGGTTAACGTTTGACACGTACAAAGTGTAAATAAACATACATCATTAAAAATAGAACAATAGAAAAAACAACAAGTGGAGTTTCCCAGGTATAGCTTGTAAAACTTCCGTTATTATTAATCCACCACAGTAAAATAAACACGATCAGATTAAGATGATAAATGGACAACATGATCCAGTTGCTACTCTTGGATATGGCTACAGACAGCAGTAGAAATAAAAACACTTCATTTGCATAGGAGCCCTGGTGAACCTGAGTAGCACCCGGGCCAAACAATAACAAGCACCAGATGCACAATGATAATACAAGTTGATAAGTCATAGGTACCGCAGCAGTCGAGCGCCATTGGATGCTCTTATAGTCTTTAATCAAGTAAATGATTAGACTTAGTAAGCCTAATAAAGCTATTCCGTTAACTAAAGTGAAATTATTGAAAAACTGAAATCGAATTCCAGCTACTCCGGATAGATCGTTAAAATCCGGCAATAATGTAGTGAAATTAGCGAGTTTAAATGCAACGATATCGGCCAATGAATGAGAACGATAAGCCTGGATAAATGTTGTCAAAAAAGATTGGTTATTAATATCGGTAACGCCTGCTAATTGCCATTTCAACAGACGGTCACCTGGAGGATCAGCCAGCTTTTGATATAAGGTCCACGGTAGAACAGTGATAATAAACATCAAGGCACCTGAGGCGATCTCTTTCCATGACAGACGATACTTTTTGTACAATAGCATAACGCCTAAAGCAAGAATGGAGAAGATACTACCACCATGAAGCAAGAAAGCAAAGGCACAGGCCAAACTTCCTACAATGATATCCCATCTCGTACGTTTAGCTTGAATAAGTAAGATGTAAGCTAGAATAATCATCGGTATCGTGGCTATTTTCGGCCACAAAAAATTAGTATTGATCAGCGACCAGCCGGAAAAAGTAATAAAGCTTAATGTTAAAAATAAAACCGTGTTACTCCATTTTTTGTTTCGGATTATCGCCCAGACTGCTATAATCCAAGAACTTTGAATAAAGGTTCCCATGATTTGATAAAACAGCTCTGGACTTTGAAAAATGGATAAAGGTCGTAACAGGGCTAATACACCCGTGAGTAAAGGTGGACGATCGCTGCTCAACCAATCACCGAGAAAATGAGAAAGACTTAATCCATTAAAAATACGTTCTAAAAAAATATAAGGAATAATATTATCAGGCTGTAACGTGTTATTTAAAAATCTCCATTCAATTTCCATATGTGCTTCTACATCCGTGTGTAATGAGAACAATACAGAAAGATAAAATAGACTCTGTAAAATGACGAATCGTAAAGGCCATATATAATCACTACTTTTAAAAATATCAGCTATGATCTTGCGACGCATATAAAATAAGATGATAGATAACGAAAGGATTACAATACTGCATATTTTTCCGAGTAGCGGATTGAAATAATACATATAGAACAGGATATAACCGATCCCAAATGAACCGGCAACACTTAACAGTAAGAATAAAGGTTTAGCTGAAATACGTGGATAAATGTAGCTTGCTACCACACTTCCAGGCAACAAGAACAAAAGGAAATAATATATTCCTAATATAAACTGGAGAATGAGAACAATACTCGGGGGAACAAAGTTTTTGTAGGGGAGGGAAAAACCTAACCAGCCTCCTGGCTGCTTACTCTGATCCTGAGCAATAATTCGAAACGGCTCATTTTTGTCTGTCTTAAATGACCACTCCTGCCATTTTTCACCCGGGTTGTTAGCCTGGTAAACAACTGACTGCTTGGAGTTCTGGAATTGAATTTCTAGCTTGTTTCCTGAATTTGTTGGATAGCCAGCAACCATAATATTTACTGTGCCGTTAGCTGTATACCAATCCGAAGTAAAGCTGCCGACTGTGGAATCACCGTCCACATAAGAGCCATACTTCACCAGTTTATCTGAAAGTTCATTGTTTTCTGTAGTCTGGTATACAGCATTTGGAGCAAAGTTCTTTGCCAATTGGCTATTTTGGCTGGGAGCGATATTTTGGATGAAAGAATAATTGTTTAGTACCAGATAGCAAGTAAGCAACAAAAGAAGAAAAATGAAAAAAATATAGATCTTATAGGTTTTTAAAAAAGTAATCATAAATTCTCCTATATATTTGATTTGATTGAATATAAAAATATCCGATTGTATGATAAAATACTCTAGTTCTTAATAGAGTACAGGTCTTTATGTATTCATCGATATGTAATGTAGCATGCGATTAGTAATTATTAATCGAAGTATTCACAGAATTTTAGCATATATCATTATGAATAAGTATAAAAAAATGATAACAACTATTCATCATTCTTTATAGTTATTTTTTTTCCCTTCTGATACACTTGGAATTAATGCTTTAGAATTTGGATATGAGAGGAAGCCTGAGCTATGAGTTCCATGAAACAAAAAATGAGTGGATGGGGAAGATATCCAGTACAAGAAAGTTATGTAGAGCGTCCAGATACAGCAAAGAAACTTTCTGACGTTATTAAAAATAATGAAGAGTTAAGTTGGATCAGTTATGGACTGGGTAGAAGTTACGGGGATACACCGTTAAATGAAGACAATGGTATTTTTCTTACGACGGGTATGAATAAGTTTTTGTCCTTTGATGAGCAAACCGGCATGATTGAATGTGAAGCCGGGGTTTCATTTGAAGAGATATTGAATGTATTTATTCCGAGAGGCTTCTTTTTACCAGTTACTCCGGGAACGAAGTTTATCACAGTAGGTGGCGCCATTGCTAATGATGTGCACGGAAAGAATCTGCATGTCGACGGTACATTTTGTGAGCATGTAGAAAGCTTTGTGTTGCTGCTGGCTTCTGGCGAAACGGTTACCTGTTCTCGAACAGAAAATGAGCAATTGTTCTGGGCTACCGTTGGCGGAATTGGATTAACAGGTGTTATTTTAACTGCAAAATTCAAATTAATTCCGATAACGACTGCTTATTACGATGTACATTATCAGAGAGCTAACAACTTAGAGCATGCATTGCAATTATTTAGTGAATCGGACGATCAATATCGATATTCGGTAGCATGGATCGATTGTATGGCTAGAGGAGCATCGCTTGGTAGATGCGTACTTATGCGTGGAAACCATGCCTCAGCGGATCAAGTAAAGCGTAATGAATTACTAAACATACAGCACAAAACAAAGCTGGTTATGCCATTTGACCTGCCTTCCTTTACATTAAATAAGCTTACAATTAAAGCATTTAACGGTCTCTATTATAATGTGAATCCTAAAGATGCCAAAAAAGTTGTAGGGTATGATAGCTTCTTTTATCCGCTCGATTCAATACATAACTGGAATCGAATGTATGGAAAAAAAGGATTTGTTCAGTATCAAGCTGTATTTCCAATGGAAACCTGTCGCGAAGGGTTAACCGCTATGCTGGAAATGCTTAGCAGCAATAATCGCTCCTCCTTTTTGGCTGTTTTAAAAAGTGCCGGGCCTGAAAGCGGAGGTCTTCTTTCTTTCCCTAAACCGGGCTATACATTAGCATTGGACATTCCTATTAATGATGATTCGTTATTCCCATTCCTGCGCTCTTTAGATGAGCTGGTGATTAAACATGGTGGCAGAGTATATCTGGCAAAAGACTCTACACTTTCTCCTGAACATTTCAAACATATGTATCCACGATTAGCAGAATTCCAGAAAATCAAACAAGCAGTGGATCCTAACAATATATTTTCTTCTTCTATGTCACGAAGATTAGGAATTACGGAGGTATAGTTTTCATGAAAAATGTACTCATTCTAGGTGCGACTTCTGGAATTGCACAGGCTATAGGTCATGAGCTGGCATCGCAAGATGCCAACTTAATACTGGCAGGACGGTCTGTAGCAGATCTTAATCGTATTGCTGCGGACCTTCAGGTGCGTTTTCATAAGCCAGTAACAGTGATGCCATTCGAACCAACTAATTACGATATGCATCATACATTTTTCACTCAGTGTGTTGAAGCTCTGGGTACGATCGATGTTATGATTCTTTGTTACGGTTATATGAGTGATCAACAAGAAGCACAAAATAACTTCAATATTGCTAAAGAGGTTATCGATGTTGGCTATACGTCGTATGTATCCATCCTACATATTGCTGCCAATTATTTCGAGGAGCAAAAACGTGGTGTGATTTGTGCCCTTTCATCCGTAGCGGGAGATCGTGGACGTCAAAGTAACTATATGTATGGCTCTACCAAAGGAGCCTTGAGTATCTTTTTACAAGGTTTGAGAAACCGTCTTAATCGTTCCGGCGTTCAAGTTTTAACTGTCAAACCTGGATTTGTGGATACGAATATGACCTTTGGTCAACAGGGCTTATTTTTAGTAGCTAAGCCGGAAAAAGTGGCAAAAGACATTTTGAAGGCCATTCGCAAAGGCAAATCTGTTTTATATACTCCATTCTTCTGGAGATGGATTATGCTTATTATTAAAAGTATCCCAGAAAACATTTTTAAAAAATTATCTTTATAAGAGGAGCCAAGCTAGATGTATTACTTCCTTGCCCCTATTATTGCCTGGTTTGTAGCAGGTATAATGAAATTTGCTATTAATTATTTCCGATTTGGAAAAGAAGCTGGTCAGCGCATAGGAAATGGTGGATTTCCTAGCAACCATACGACGATCGTTACAACGACTACGATGCTTATAGGGTATAATGAAGGCTTCACCAGCCCGACTTTCGGGCTCGGAATTGCTGTAATCATGATCGTTGTGATCGACGCGACTGGATTAAGAAGACATGTTGGATATCATGCTGCAAGCTTGAATCAACTCATCAATGAGCCGAAAAAGCATCGTGAAAGTATGGGACATACTCGAGTAGAAGTTTTGGGAGGACTTCTACTTGGTTGCTTATTAGGATATGTATTGAAATTTGTATTTTCAGGGGGTGCTTAAGTGAAAAGCCGTATGGCCGATGGGTCGTCAAAATCGATCAATCCTTTGTTTACTTTTAAAGAATTGATTCGCGAATTGCGTCCTAAGCAATGGACTAAAAATATTTTGGTTTTTGCTTCTGCGATGTTTGCGGGGAAATTTTTAGATGTTATGACCTTTTTTCATGCTGTCCTTGCCTTTATTAGTTTTTCTCTTATGGCAAGTACGATTTACATTATTAACGATATTGTTGACGTTGAAAAAGACAGAAATCATCCAGACAAATGCAAGCGTCCTATAGCATCTGGAGCGATTTCAGCTAAATTGGCTGGAGTCACTGCTGTGATTTTATTTATATGCTCGTTAGCCGTAGCATACTATTTGAATAAAGGACTGGCACTGGTTGTTTTATTTTACTTTGTACTAAACCTTTTATACAGTTTGAAACTAAAACATGTAGTTATCATCGATGTTATGATTATCGCGGCAGGATTTGTTCTGCGAGCTGTTGCAGGGGCACTTGCTGTTAATGGTATATTAACATCGTGGTTTGTGCTGTGCACTTTGTTACTTTCTCTGTTTTTGGCACTGGGTAAACGAAGACATGAGCTACAATTGTTTCAAGAAGATCCTTCTAAAAGAAGAAAGGTTCTTGATTTCTATTCAGAAAAATTACTTGATCAACTGATGGCGATTGTTACCGGGCTTGTTATTATGTTCTATGCCATGTATGCAGCTACAGAGGCGCCTTTAATGATGTATACTATTCCATTTGTATTATATGGTGTATTCCGTTACTACTATCTTGTTCATATGGAAGGTGCAGGAGGTAAGCCTGAAGAGGTTTTGCTCACTGACAAACATATTCTTATAACTGTCATTCTTTTTGGAATGGTTGTCGTTTATATCAAACAATTTATGTGATTTGTTTTGGAGGAAGTCTTTCATGGATAAACATTCAAAGATCATTATTCCTGGAGCCGCAGGGCTGGTTGGACAAAACTTAATTATTTTGCTCAAAGAAAAAGGCTATCATAATATCGTTGCGATTGATCAACACGCGTATAACCTGCAATATTTGCGCGAATTGCATCCAGACATCACGATTATCGAGGCTGATGTTTCTACTCGTGGTTCATGGATGGATTCTTTTAAAGATGGCGATGTATTGATTATGCTGCAGGCGCAAATTACAGGAAAAACTTCAGAGCCTTTTGTAAAAAACAATATAACAGCTACTGAAATCATTCTTGAAGCGACTAAAAAATATAATATTCCTTATATCGTGCATATTAGTTCTTCTGTCGTTATTTCTGTAGCCGATGATGATTACACCCGTACGAAAACAGATCAGGAAGAGATCGTTAAAAATAGCGGTGTGAAATTTAGCGCTTTACGTCCTACATTGATGTTTGGGTGGTTTGATCGTAAGCATCTTGGCTGGCTCTCCAGATTCATGAAGAAAATACCTGTCTTCCCGATACCGGGCGATGGTAAATTCATGAGACAACCCCTATATGCGAGAGACTTTGCAAAGGTAATTATTGCGTGTATGGAACAGCAGCCTGATGGCAAGGTATACAATATTACCGGTAAAGAAAGAATCGATTATGTCGATATTATTAAATTCATCAAAAAAACGAAAAAAGCACATGCTTTGATCGTGCATATTCCGATGGGATTCTTTGCATTCTTGCTAAGAGTGTATGCTTTATTCAGTAAAAAACCTCCATTTACAGCGGATCAGTTAAAAGCACTCGCTGCAGGCGATGAGTTTCCAGAAGATCCGTGGTGGGAAGAGTTTGGCGTAGAGGCGACTCCTTTTGAAAAAGCGATGTGGGAAACGCATCACGATCCTAAATACAGCAAATATATATTAAAACGTTAAGGTGGTATATGAATGAAAAAAGTAGCTGTTATCGGAGCAGGTGCAATGGGACTTGCTTGTGCTTATGATTTGGTGAAACAGGGCTATCAAGTTGATATTTATGAGCAAGATGATCGCATAGGCGGTATGTCAGCTTCGTTTGATTTTGACGGATTGAAAATCGAGCGTTATTATCATTTTGTTTGTGCTCCAGACTACACTTTGTTTGATATGATGAAGGAATTAAACATCTACGATAAATTAAAGTGGACAGAAACGAAGATGGGCTTTTTCTATGAAGGCAAACTTTACAAATGGGGGAACCCTGTACATTTGCTTACTTTTCCTAAAGCTACGCTGTTGGATAAATTCAGATATGGTTTTCATGTGTTCTTGACCAGTAAAAAGAACAACTGGGATAGTCTTGATAATAAAAATGCGGTGGATTGGATTCGCTCCAATGTTGGAACACGCGCATATGAGATTTTCTGGCGCCCTCTGTTTGATTTGAAGTTTTATGAATACAGCTCTTCTATCTCTGCTGCATGGATCGGTACACGTCTGAAGCGTGTAGGCGTATCGCGCAAAAATATTTTCACTGAACGCATGGGTTACATCGAAGGTGGTTCCGAAACATTGCTTTATGAACTGCAAAAGCGTATTGAAGCCCAGAAAGGTCAGGTATTTTTAAAGCAAACGGTACAAAAAGTGGATATCGAAAATGGAAAAGTACAGGGACTGCAGATTAATGGAGAACATGTTGCTTATGATCATGTCGTTTCTACTGTACCACTTCCTTATGTACCTAAATTGATTCCAGATCTGCCTGCCAAGGCTAAAAGTCAGATTGAAAAAATTGATAATATCGGTGTAGTATGTGTCATCTTGAAGCTGAAGCATGAAATTTCAGAGAATTTCTGGATGAACATTAACGATAAGACGATTCAAATTCCAGGCGTAATTGAATACAGCAATCTAAACCCATTGGATCAGTCCATTTTGTACGTTCCTTTTTATTTACATGCGAATCATCCTAAATACAAGGAATCCAATGAATCCTTCTTGCAGGAAGTTGTTCAATACTTGAAAAAACTCAATCCTGAGTTTAAAGAAGATTGGATTCTAGCTCAACATGTTCACCGTTATCAATATGCACAGCCAGTATGTCCACCTGAGTTTATGAGCATGCTGCCGTCTATGAAAACAGATGTACAGGGATTATATTTAGCAGACACTTCGTATTATTATCCGGAAGATCGTTCGATTTCCGAAAGTATGCGTGTAGGATTGGAACTGTCGGACTTAGTTAAAAAGGATGTATAATCGTGAAGACTTTGAGTATATTCCAATCGAAAGAATTTGTTAAATTTATGTTGGTCGGAATTTCGGCTGCTGGAGTCAATTTTGGATCACGAATTTTATTGAATTATAAATTTAGCTACTCATGGTCTATTATACTGGCTTATATTTTAGGAATGATCGTAGCCTTTATTCTGAATAAATGGCTTGTATTTGAAACCTCCAGTCATCGAACCACCCGACAGGCTATTATGTTTATACTTGTAAATCTAATCGCTGTACTGCAAACCTATGTTATCAGTTTATTGTTGGTTAACTGGTTGTTTCCGCTACTCAATTTTCAATGGCACACACACGAAGTTGCACACTTTATCGGGATATCGGTGCCTATTGTTACAAGTTATATCGGGCATAAATATGTGACATTCAAACCTGAACGTATAGCGTAAATAGATCAATCTAAAATCACAACAAAGAAACGGGCTCTCATCACGAGAGCCCGTTTCTTTATATTATTGCGATATGAAGCTTGTTCTTGAAACGGCACGGCTTTCCATTAAAAGTCCGCAGTAAAAGTAAACAGGTTAATTGTTGTAGTTCATTTTTGCAATCGCATCAATCTGTTCTTTTGCTTTTGGATCCGCTGCAATCACTTTATCATAGACAGTCTGATCCGCTTTTCCTTCTTTTTTGAGCGCAGCCAGATAGTAGATCGCTGCCTGTTTGTTCGTTGCATCGCTTAGATCGTCACGTACGCCTTTTTTCAGTACATCAACCGCCTGAGCAGTTTCGCCTTGCATCATGTAGATTTCGCCTACGCTGAGTGCAATTTTAGGTGTAACGTCAAATTCACGACCTTGCAACTGACCTTCAGGCAATGTTTTCAGGTATTGAATACCGTCCAGCACTTGCTGATACGTATTCAGTCCGATTTGGAAGTACTTGTCTTCGGCTGTCTTATCTTTGCTTTGATATGCCTGGTTACCAAGAACGTAGGCTTGAGCAACTACACCTTCATACCAGGTAATATCCCATTTGTATTTCGGAATGCTGTCAACGAGTAAGGTGAATGCTTTATCGCTGTCACCATGCACCTGATACAGGTTGATCAATTGCTTAACGATATCTTTGTTATAAGGCTCACGCGCATGTGCCTTATCCAATAGCGCGAGGTCTTCATTGTAGAATTCTTCTTTTTTCGTTTGCTGGTATCCTTGTGCTAGCAGGGAACTCATATAAACGACTGCTTCTGGATACGTACTGCGAATCGAGAACGCATCATCCAGTAGCTTCCGATATTGATCATAGGTTGCATTCGGGCTACCTGCAAGCTCTGAAACATCAATTACATCTTTAGCCGCCTGAGTAAAGCGAAGTGATGTGAAGGAAATGATCAATGCAGCCAGACCAATCAATGTCACGTAGATACCACGCATCACACCTTCTTTCAGCTTCAGACGCTTGAGTGGCAACGCATGCATCGCTGCGGTCATACCACCGAGACCGAGGAAGACAAGAATGCCCATGTACGCATAACTCAAGTTAAAGTCGAGCAAGCTGTGCAGCAGAATCGATACCGTGATAATGAAGTACAAGAAATGTCCTTCACGCGCTTCACGTTCCGATTTGATATAGCCACGAATATATTTGTAGAAAATAAATCCGATAAACAAAATGAAAATAATGAATCCGATCGCACCAACCTCAACCAGATACTGGAAGAAGAAGTTGTGGACCTGACGACTGACATAAGGGTTGTTCTGGTACGCTTCAAAGGAAGCACCCCATGCGCCACCACCGCCGCCAAAGAACGGATAATCACGGAACAGCTTCAGAGCATCACGATAGAAGGTGAAACGCTCCAATACACTACTTTGCTGGAAGTTAATATTCTCAAAACGTACACGAATATTCGCAGGCAGCAAATTACGCAGATTGGTCGCGATCAGCAGTAGCAAAATCACACCGCCGAGCACCGCTGCACCAATAGGCAACCATACACTTGCAAAACGACGTGCACCCCAGCCTTCGGTTTTGCTTTCGAGCTTCGGAGCGACAAAACGTCCGATAACCATCGCCAGCAAACCTACGATCAGGGAGGTAACTAATACATAGCCCCAGCCTTTAGCGGCCGTTACACCATCATACTTAGCAATCATTTGTAAACCGATATTCGTGACCGGATTCAAAATAATAGCCGTAGCCGCACCTGCAATAACCATATACATAATCCATAAAATTTGCTGTGCCGGACGCAGCATCAGCAGCAGGATCAGCAGTACGAATGGCAGTACGACCAGACCACCACGAGACAGGGTCAGGATCAGCGACAGGATGATCGGTACCAGCATAAAGCCATGCAGCAGGTGATCATACCACTTCTTCAAGCGGCTCACATTGAACAATCCTGCAAACAACATCGCCATCAGGAAAGCTGCATATGTATTGGCATACTGGAATACCGAGGTTAGACGCCAGCCGTTCGAGTCACTCATAATGGCATCAGTATATACTCCTTTTTGTACGGCTGTCGAAAACCAGCCTACAAGCTTACCACCGAGTGGAGCCTGTCCGAACCAGTTGATAAAACCAAACATAATGATAATGTAGGCAGAGCCCATAATCGTCATTTGGATGATTCGATTCGATAGACGATCGCGCAACATATATGCACCTATAATGAAAATAAATGCATACATCCATTGAATTAGCACCATATTTACGGCATAATGCCAAGAGGCGGCACCAAACATGGAAATCATGTACGAGATGGGCAGCAAAATGATCAATAATGAGATCATATCCCGCTGGTCATCCAATTTTACCTGCTTGTAAAAGTAAATCAATCCTAAAATAACAAGCACGCCGGACAGAAGCACTGCCCAAAAAATCGGTTTTTCAAACGTAAAGCTCAAACCATTAAATAATGCAATTTGAAATGGGGTCCACAACAGAAATAAAATAAGACAGATGTTAACGACCCAGAACATGCCATTTCGTTTTCCGTCCTCGGTGGACGCTTTAAACTGTTTGCCGTATACTGGATTAGCCAATGTTTTAAACTCCTTTTCATAAGAGGTACTAAGACATTTTAGCATAATACAGTTTATATTCACCACTAGAGCATAGTAATATGTCCAATATTATTATTTCGCCTGTATTATGAAGAGAACCAAAGTGAATTTTATTTAACTTTTGAAAGATACAAGGAGCTTATAAATGAAAAATCCGGTTGTGAAACGAATTCTGCTTATTTTAATTGCTTCAATTTTAACAGTATGCTTTTTCTATATGATGAAGAGTTACCAGCAGACAACTGTGACTCTCAAATTAACTTTACAATATAAATCGAATATAAATGCTCCAGTGCAGCTTTTTTATGCGGATCAGCAGGATGCACCGTGGAGCGAGGAACATTCTGTCTCGGCTACATACGATAAGCCTGGTGATTGGCAGCAACTACAGTTTGCTATTCCCCAATCTGCAGTTGTACTGAGATTGGACACGGGTAATCAACCGGCGCAGGTTAATATGAAGGATATAACTTTAAAAGCGAATCAAGCGCTCAGTCTGGATATGGCTAATTTGAAGCTGACAAGTCAGCAGATGGATATTACCAATAGACAAACAGGTGCTATGGATCTCCGTTCGTCAGGAAATGATCCGTATCTCAGCTTTAATATTGAGGCATTTAAACCTCAAATATTAAAGGAAAGTGTTATGTATGATGTCTTATTCCTGGTGTGCAGTTTAGTAATAGCCATTTTGTGTGCATGGTCGATACGCAATGCCAAAGAGGCTGCCCGTTATGTTAAATATGGAATTCAAGGACGCAGATTAATTTTTAGCCTGGCTAAAAACGATTTTAAAACGAAATATGCAGCTTCCTATCTAGGTGTTGTATGGGGCTTCATACAACCGTTAATTACGATTGTAACGTACTGGTTTGTATTTCAAGTTGGTTTAAGAAGCGGTGACGTATCCAGCGTACCGTTCATTCTCTGGTTTATTGCCGGCATTATTCCGTGGTTCTTTTTTTCGGAGGCCTTGCTTGGAGGAACCAATGTATTTGTTGAGTACAGTTATCTGGTTAAGAAAGTTGTATTTAAGATCGAGCTGTTGCCTATAGTGAAAATTGTCTCAGCTTTGTTTGTACATTTGTTTTTTGTGGCATTTATTTTTGTCGTTTATGCCGCTTATGGTCATTATCCTAAACTCATCGATATACAGTTACTTTACTATCTGGTGTGCTCTTTAACGTTAGTATTTGCATTGTCGACTTTAACATCGGCGATCATTCTATTCTTTAAAGATTTGAATCAAATCATCGGGATTATCCTGCAAGTCGGATTTTGGTTCACACCAATCGGTTGGACGGTTACGATGCTCAATTCTTTTTGGGCGTTCATTTTCAAATTGAATCCAATGTTCTATATCGTGCAGGGGTATCGGGATACATTTATTGACGGTACTTTTTTCTGGCAAAGACCTTATCAAACATTATATTTTTGGATTTTTTGTATGATCGTTCTTATCGTTGGAATTAAAATATTCAAAAAATTAAAGCCACATTTTTCGGATGTGCTTTAGGAGTGAACATATTGGAGCCTATCATCGAGGTTAGAAACGTCACCAAGACGTATAAATTATATGATAAACCTATAGATCGCTTGAAGGAATCGTTAAGCTTTTCGAATAAAAAGTACCACCAAACCTTTAATGCTTTGGATGGGTTGAGTATGAATATTTATCCGGGTGAAGCGGTAGGCCTTCTGGGGAGAAATGGCTCAGGCAAATCTACCCTGTTAAAGCTGATCACCGGAATCTTAACGCCAACGCATGGTGAGATCATTGCGCGTGGTCGTATCTCTGCCATTTTGGAGCTTGGAGCAGGCTTTAACCCTGAATATACAGGTCGTGAAAATATTTATTTGAACGGGTTGATGCTCGGTATTACGAGAGAGGAAATGGACCACAAGATTGATAGTATTATCGAGTTTGCTGATATTGGAACGTTTATTGAGCAGCCCGTAAAGCTATATTCAAGCGGTATGTTTGCTCGTCTGGCATTCGCGGTTTCAATTAATGTGAATCCAGATATTTTGATTGTAGATGAAGCGCTAGCCGTAGGGGATAGTCGTTTTCAGACGAAATGTATCGATAAGATGAAAGAGCTCAAGCAGCAAGGCGTAACGATCCTGTTTGTATCGCATGCGGTTGAACAGGTGAAGCGCTTTTGTAATAAGGCTGTTTGGATCAAGGAAGGACATGTTGAGGCAGCAGGTGAATCCAGTGAGATCGTCGATTTGTACGAGAGCTATATGAAAAACGGTTCTGAAGCAATAATAACTCCAATTGAGGTTGTGCCAGAGTCTACGTCTGAGTCTGAGGCTGAAGCCAATGTAGAGACGGCTGTGGCTACTCCCAAGTCATCCGAATATATCGCTTACATTACGAATGTAACGGTTAACAAGCAAGCGATCAAAACGTTTGATGAAGTTATTGTAGAAATTGAATACGAAGTTTACGAAGAGGATCTTAAAGATTTACTGGTTGGAGTAGCTTTGTATACGCCTGATCGGGAATATATTTTCGGACCTAATACGTTTCTTGAAAAATGCGAGATACCACAAACTCCAGGTAAGCATGTGGTACGTTATATTATTCCTCAAATCCCTCTGCTTGGAGGAGTCTACTGCATTGATGTAGGGGTTTTCAACAATGAGGGACTGGTGTGTTTACACTATCGTGAGAATGTCCAATCTATTTCCATAACTAATAAATATTTTTCAGAAGGACTCGTATATATGAATCATAGATGGGAAGTGATGCAATGACGCTTTTTGACCAGTATCAGCGATATAACAACGCAGCATTAGCTATAAATTGCATTAGAACGGATGGGCAAACGTTTCGCATACTTGAAGTAGGTGCCAATGAGCATAAAAACCTGGAAACCTTTCTTCCACAGGATCAGATTATGTATCTGGACATTCAGCTTCCTGATCACCTTATGGATGATCCACAGTATATACTGGGTGATGCGACAGCGATGGAGTTTGAGGATGATGCATATGATGTCGTGATCGCGCTGGATGTGTTTGAACATATACCACCGGAAAAAAGAAATCAATTTATTGATGAGCTACAACGAGTCAGTAAAGAATTTTTCCTGATTACCGCTCCATTTGATTCCAAGCAAGTTGTGAATTCTGAAACGATGGCAAATGCAGTGTTCAAAGGCATTTTTGGAGAAGACTTTATCTGGCTTAAAGAGCATCGAGATAATGGGTTGCCTAAAATCGATGAGTTAGAGAGCTATTTATCAGGTCAGTCCGATACCTTTTATAAAATTGTCGGTCACGGTAATTTAGACATCTGGGAGAAAATGATCAAAATTCATTTTTTCGCAGCCTGTCACCAGCAACTCGGTTTGTACAGAGATGAGCTAGATGATTATTACAATAATCATCTTTTTGAGTGGGATTACTCCAAACATTCGTATCGTAAGATTGTTATAGCTTCCAAGAAAAATATTCTGGAGCGTATTGATTCTATTTTCTTTGAGAAAACAATGCCAGTCGAGTTGTTGGAAGGATTAAACAAAAGGGAGCAAGATTTTTATCATCTAGTTTCACTACTGCGTGTTGGATCAGCGCTACATGCAGATCATGTCGAAGATGAGCTTAAAGTATATATCAATACTGGTGAAGATTATAACGAGGATGATACAATTGTATATGAGTTGACTGGTCAAGAGACATCAAAGGCATATCAATTTGATCTTCAAAAATATGAATCTATTGTTTCTATTCGTCTAGACCCATCTAACTATTCCGGTATCTACAAAATACAGGATATTCAATTGGTCAACAGTGAGAACGAATACGTTCCTTATACACTACAAGGAAACTTTGATATTGAAGTAGACGATATTTATGTTTTTGACAAAGATGATCCATACATTATATTCAACCTTCATGAGCCAGCTCAAATTGTACAATTATCTTTGACGGTTGGTTCTGGAACTAGTGATCTAGCTGCTAAAGTAAATCAAGTTCAACATGATCATAGTGCAACACTACGAGAAGAGTTAGAACAGCTACAACAAGAGCATGCTAAGCGTATGATGGAATTACAGCAGAAACTGGACGATTCCGAGCAGCAATTAGTGGAATTCAAAACGGAGTCATCTGAGAAAATCAAAGATTGCAACAATGAAAAGTTGGCGTTAGTACAGGAATTGAATGTCGTATATAACTCGAGAAAATGGAAATATCTATTGTTGGTTTCAAAGTTTTTCGGAAAAAGATGAATAAACGGATAGGGAGTAGTAACGAATATGGGGGAATCGAACAAAAAAAGTCTCGCTCAATTTCTAGCAGGAGTACTTCGAATTAAAACGAAAGTAGAATTAGTTCCTTTGACTGACTTAAAAAGGCTGGGGGCTACAAGATGGGAAGTGCTGGGGGACGATCCGCATTTCCTGTTAAAAGGAACAGTATATAGTGGATGGAATAATATTCAATGGGAATCGAATGCTACAGATATGATTCCACTGAAGCTATACTGGGATGATGGACATGGATTTCGAGAAGAAAATAGTTTTTTACTCTCAACGACTGCAATTGGTCATAGAAAACAGTATGTCACCATATTTATTCCTCCTGCAACCAAGGCATTACGCTTGGATCCGGGTGAAAGTAAGTTGGAGTTCGAAATCAGTGATCTAGAATTCAAAAAAGTGAACAAGCTCCATATTGTACTCAAATCTTTTCGTAACACTTCAAAACAGCATGGAAATTCATTCCGTACAATAAATCATATGCTTAAAAGAACAATCAAAGTATATCGTGAACACGGCTTGAAAGAGGTTTGGAATAAAATCAAAACAAAGTCTGCTCCACAACAGTCAAACAATTCTAATCTAATCGATCAAAATCGTTATCAATTGTGGACATCACCTTCACTGTTGCCAATTGAAGAAATGAAAAGCAAGCTGGAGCAACTCAGCTACCATCCACTCATCTCTATTATTGTGCCTGTATACAATGTGGAGGAAATCTGGCTACGTAAATGCATCGATTCTGTAATGGCTCAAATCTATCCTAACTGGGAGTTGTGCCTGGTGGATGACTGCTCTCCCAAGCAGCATATTAAACCACTCCTTCAAGAGTATGCAGACAGAGACTCCCGAATTAAGCCTGTATTCCGTGCAGAAAATGGCCATATTTCGAGAGCTTCTAACTCAGGAATAGAAATTAGCACAGGGGAATTTATTGCTTTATTGGATCATGACGATGAGCTGGCTCCTAACGCTCTTTACGAAAATGTGCTTTTGCTGAATCGTATTCCTGCGGCTGATGTCATCTATAGTGATGAAGATAAAATTTCGATCGAAGGAGAACGCCATTCTCCGTTTTTTAAACCGGACTGGTCTCCAGATACATTGTTATCTCAAATGTACACATCTCATCTAACACTATACCGTAAATCCATTGTAGAAGCTGTTGGTGGATTTAGAATTGGTTTTGAAGGCAGTCAGGACTATGATTTGATGCTGCGTGTATCGGAGCAAACGAACAATATTTATCATATCCCTAAAATTTTATATCATTGGCGAGCGATTCCTGAATCGACTGCAGCCAATAACTTCTCTAAAAGCTATACGCATCTTGCGGGTTTGAAAGCAGTAGAAGAAGCGATTCAGCGCAGAAATCTTTCTGCATATGTTACCGGTGCAGAGGATATTGCCAATCTGTATCGTGTTCATTATAAGCCTGTTCAGAACCCTAAAGTTTCGATCATCATCCCAAGTAAAAACATGACATCTGTTGTGGATACTTGCTTAACTTCCATTTACGAAAAAACTTCATATTCAAACTTTGAAGTTATTATTATCGATAATGGCAGTAACGATCCTACTACACATGAACTGTATAAGACCTGGAGTGCAAAAGAGCCTGAACGGTTCAAAGTATTTGAATATAATATTCCATTTAATTACTCCAAGCTGAATAATTTCGGCTGCACTAAAGCTACGGGCGAGCTGTTACTATTTTTAAATAATGATATTGAAGTGCTCACTTCTGACTGGCTGACTGAAATGGCCGGACAAGCAATACGCCCGGAGGTAGGCGTAGTAGGTGCTAATTTATGGTACCCTGATCAGACGATTCAGCATGCTGGTGTTATACTAGGTATTGGTGGGGTCGCAGGTCATAGCCATAAGCATTTCCATTCTTCAGATTATGGATATTTCAGTCGTTTGAAAATGGTCTCTAATTATTCGGCAGTGACGGCTGCTTGTCTCATGATTCGTAAAGATTTATGTGAGCAGGTTGAAGGCTTTGATGAGAAGCTTCAAGTAGCTTTTAACGATGTTGATTTTTGCTTGAAGGTTAGAGAAAAGGGATATTGGAATGTTTGGCTACCGCAAGTTCAGCTACTACACTATGAATCCAAAAGCCGGGGATATGAAGATACTCCTGAAAAACAAAATCGTTTTAATAGTGAAGTAGAATATATGAAAACACGTTGGCCAGACGAATTAAGCCAGGATCCATTTTATAATCCTAACTTGACGCAAGAGCATGAGAACTTTTCTTTGGGCCAACCCTACTTGCTGTAACGACTCATTTATGGGCAAAATAAGTAATAGATTAAAGCGTACACGTATGATTACGTATGAATCCAATCCATTCAGGAGGTTTTTCTCAATGAAAGGTATTATTCTTGCAGGCGGAACAGGTACACGCCTGTATCCTTTGACTAAAGTAACAAACAAGCATTTGCTGCCAGTTGGCAAATATCCAATGATTTTTTATTCTGTACACAAATTGAAGCAAGCAGGCGTTAACGATATTCTTATCGTTACGGGCAAAGACCATATGGGCGATGTCGTTAACCTGCTCGGAAGCGGAAGAGAAATGGGGGTAACCTTTACATACAAGGTGCAGGATGAAGCTGGCGGTATCGCACAAGCTTTGGATCTGGCAGAGCATTTTGTAGGCGATGATCAAATGATCGTTATTTTAGGTGATAACGTATTTGCTGATGATATTACACCATTTGTAGATAATTTCCGTGTACAGAAAACCGGCGCTAAATTGCTGTTGCAACAGGTTCATGATCCACAGCGCTATGGCGTAGCAGAATTAGATGGAGAGCGAATCGTATCCATCGAAGAAAAACCGAAGCAACCAAAGAGCGAATATGCGGTTACAGGTATTTACATGTTCGATAGCAATGTATTTGATATCGTAAAAACATTGAAACCTTCGGATCGTGGCGAACTGGAAATTACCGATGTTAATAATGCATATATTCAACGTGGCGAATTGTCATTTGATATTTTGCAAGGCTGGTGGACGGATGCAGGTACGCATGCATCGCTCGCAAAAGCGAATGAACTTGCAAAAGATATCGTATTCGGCGAAGAATTTGGTAAGCTGAAGCTATAGGAGGATATGATGAAAGCTACTTCACTCAAACTGCAAGGTGCTTTACTGCTTGATCCTGTGGTACATGGAGATCACAGAGGCTTTTTTATGGAAAGCTACAATGAGAAGCTGATGCATGATCTGGGCATTACACATGAATTTATTCAGGATAACCAGTCGCTATCTGCAGAACCGGGTGTTCTGCGTGGATTGCATTATCAGCTTAATCCTAAAGCACAGACCAAATTGATACGTGTTATTTCAGGTGCTATTTACGACGTCATTGTTGATATTCGTAAAGATTCGCCAACATTTGGTCAGTGGCAAGGCTTTATTTTGAGCGAATACAATAAGCGTCAATTGCTTGTTCCTCAAGGCTTTGCTCATGGATTTTGCACGCTGGTGCCTGCCACTCAGGTATTATATAAAGTGGACGAGTATTATTCGCCTGAGCATGATCGCGGAATTTTATGGAATGATCCAGCACTGGGCATTGATTGGCCTGTGGATCAGCCGATTTTATCGGACAAAGATACGCGTCAGCCATTGCTGAAAGATGCGGATCTTAACTTTTAAGCTCAATATAGATCATTGATTTATATGTACCCATATTATCGTTTATTATGCATGAATAAGATTCAGCAATTTTGCTGAATCTTATTCACTGATAACAGGAGGAATATTTATGAAATTACTCGTTACCGGCGGTGCCGGCTTTATCGGCAGTAACTTTGTTCTGTATATGCTGCGTGAGCATCCAGAATATCAGATCATCAATGTCGATGCGTTAACGTATGCAGGTAATCTGGAAAATTTGAAAGCTATCGAAGGCAATCCGAATCACACGTTTGTAAAAGCAGATATCGGTGATAGTGCTAAGATGGATGAGCTGGTTGCACAGGGCGTAGACATTATCGTTAACTTTGCAGCAGAGTCTCACGTTGACCGCAGTATTTTGGAACCGGACGTATTTGTAAAAACAAACGTACTGGGCACTCAAGTACTGCTGGATGTAGCGAAAAAGCATAACATTACCAAATTCGTACAGGTATCTACAGATGAAGTGTACGGCACACTGGGTGAGACAGGCCTGTTTACCGAAGAAACACCGTTGACACCTAACAGTCCTTATTCCGCAAGTAAAGCGGGCGGTGACCTGCTGGTGCGTGCATATCATGAAACATTCGGTCTGCCTGTGAACATTACACGTTGCTCGAACAACTACGGTCCATTCCAGTTCCCGGAGAAGCTGATCCCACTCATCATCTCTCGTGCACTGGCTGATGAGGCTTTGCCGGTATATGGTGACGGTCTGAACATTCGTGACTGGCTGTATGTAGAAGATCATTGCAGCGCGATTGATCTGGTTATCCATGAAGGTAAAAACGGAGAAGTGTACAATATCGGTGGCAACAACGAGCGTACGAATATCCATATCGTAAAAACAATTCTGGAGCAGCTTGATAAACCAGAATCACTGATCAAATATGTAGAAGATCGTCCAGGTCACGATCGTCGTTACGGTATCGATCCAACCAAAACAATGAACGAGCTGGGCTGGAAGCCAAAACACAATTTTGAATCCGGCATCAAGGCAACGATCCAATGGTATCTGGATAACAAAGACTGGTGGACTCGTATCGCTTCTGGTGAATATCAAGAGTATTACCAGCAGCAATATGGTAGCCGTCTGGGTGAGAAGTAATGAAGGTATTAGTTACTGGCGCATCCGGTCAGCTTGGAATGGATACGGTTGCGGTATTGCAGCGTAAGGGCCATGATGTTATGGGCTGCAATCGCGAGCAGCTTGATATTACTAATCTGGAGCAGTGCCAGGCGGTTGTTGGCGATTTTGCTCCACATGTTATCGTTCACTGTGCAGCCTATACAGCGGTAGATGCTGCGGAAAGCGATGTAGATGGTGCGTATCTGGTTAATGCAACAGGCAGCCGTAATATGGCTGTTGCGGCTGAAGCGGTAGGTGCGAAGCTTATTTATATCAGTACAGATTATGTATTTGATGGTCAGGGTCAACATCCTTACTATGAATACGATAATACCGATCCGCAGGGTGTCTATGGCAAGTCGAAGCGTGCAGGCGAACAGTTGACACAAACATTGTGCAGCCGCTACTTTATCGTGCGTACTTCGTGGGTGTATGGATTGCATGGCAATAACTTCGTAAAAACGATGCTGAAGCTGGGGCAAGAAAAGCCAGAGCTGAAGGTCGTTCATGATCAGAAGGGCTCGCCAACGTACACGGTGGATCTGGCAGTATTTTTATCCGAGCTAATGCTAACCGAGAAGTATGGCATTTACCATGCTTCGAATAGCGGAGCTTGCACATGGTACGAGTTTACGCAGGAAATTTTTAGTCAGGCGAAGCAGGTGCTCCATGCACAGATTAGCGCTAGTCTGGAGCCGTGCACTACGGCTGATTTCCCGCGTCCCGCACCGCGTCCTGCTAATTCGGTAATGGAGCATATGTCGATCCGCACGAATGGATTCGAAGATATTCGTGACTGGCGTGAAGGCTTGACTGCATTTTTGCAGGAGTATAAAGCGGCTCAATCTTAACAACAGCAAATAGACCCGTCGATAACAATGAGAATATCCAGTCAAAAAGGAGTCTGATCTGATATAGGATCAGACTCCTTTTTCTCTACATAGTGCATATTGATTCAATTTATGCTAACTTTAAGCATGAATATAGCATACATGTGAAAAGATCATTTATTGATTAATTTTGAATACACGATGAGGGAAATGAAATGCATATACCGGGTACATTGCAAGTTCTTATGTCTACATACAATGGAGCGAAGTATATTTCGGCTCAGCTTGATAGCATATTGTCTCAACCTTATGAATCTATTCATATTTTAATACGGGATGATGGTTCCAGTGATGAAACGATCTCAATTATCGAGAGCTATCAAGCTGACTATCCAAACCGCATTCAATTACTTAAAGGTGATAATATAGGTGTGATTCCAAGCTTCTGGTCGTTACTACAGCATGCCGATCGTCGAGCAGCTTATTTTAGCTTTTGTGATCAGGATGACGTTTGGATGTCTCATAAAGCAGATACTTCTGTTCGCTTACTTCAAAGCTTAGAAATAGAGAAACAAGAGTCCCAACAGGCTGTATCTTTTAATGAAAATAAGAATGGATTCTCTAACCATACCGTCCCTGCTATGGTTTGTACGGATACGCAGTTAACAGACGGTCAGTTGAATCCTACCGTAGTGTGGCCAGGGATGCCTCATTTGAAGCCCTCTTTTTATAATGCATTAATTCAAAATATTGCTGTGGGTGCTACCGTCTCTTTTAATCATGCGGCTTTGTCATTATTGGTTGATACGAAGCAAACGGTAAATATATCGTCTATTCAAATGCATGATTGGTGGGCGTATCTGGTCATCTCCTGTTTCGGAAAAATTCATTTCGAACATCAGCCCACCATTTATTACCGACAACATGGCGGTAATGCAGTTGGAGGCGAAGCGAACGCTTATCAGAAAATTAAAAAGAAATGGAATAGCTTTCTCAAGCACAGAGGAGATAAAAAGTTGCTTGTGCAACAAGCTAAAGAATTTCATCGTGTGTACGGCAGTCAAATGACAGATGTACAGATGAGGGATCAATTGGAACGTTTTATTGCACCGCGAGCAACTTTGAGTGCTAGAGTACGCTATCTTAGTTCGTGTAAGCTATTCAGACAATCGCTAACCGAGCAATTATTGTTTAGAATTTTGATTTTAGTAGGATACATCTAAATGGGATATACTGGTTTATTTATGGAAAAAATGTAGTTTACGTGGTGAAATTCACTTTTACGAATTGATCTATGTTATAATCCGTTTAGAATAAGTCATGTAAGAGTATGGCTTACATTTCAAGGCAGGAGCGTTACTATGGATGTTAGTGTTTTAATTCTTAACTATAATACATGCCAGCTTACACTGGATTGCATCGCCTCGGTGTATCGTTCGGAAACAAAGTACGCGTATGAGATTATCGTTGTGGACAACCATTCTACCGACGATTCCACCGTACGGATTCCAGCCACTTATCCGAATGTTGTGTTTATTGCCAATCCGGATAATGGCGGATTTGCCAAGGGCAATAACATTGGTATGAAGCTGGCGCAGGGACGATATACATTGCTGCTTAATTCCGACACCATCGTAGAACCGGACACACTGGAGACGATGGTGTCTTTTATGGACAGCCATCCTCGTGCGGGTGCGGCAGGGTGCAAGATCATTTTGCCTGACGGCTCGCTGGATAAAGCATGCAAGCGTGGCTTTCCAACGCCATCTGCATCGTTTTATTATGCATTTGGATTATCGAAGCTGTTTCCCGACAATCCTAAATTCAACGGATACCAGCTAGGATACCTTAGCCCGGATGATTGCTACCAGGTGGATTCGCTGGTGGGTGCTTTTATGCTGGTGCGCCGCGAAGTAATTCAGCAAATCGGCGGGCTGGACGAAGAGTTCTTCATGTATGGAGAAGATATCGACTGGTGCTACCGCATTAAAGAAGCGGGCTGGGAGATTCATTATCGGGGCGATACCTTTATCGTGCACTACAAAGGTGCAAGTAGCCGTCGTAAGCCGTTTAAGATCATTTATGAGTTTCATCGGGCGATGTGGCTATTCCACCGGAAGCATTATCGCAAGCGTTACTCCTTTATAACGAATGGAGCCGTTTATGCGGGCATTGGTGTAAAGCTGACTTTATCGCTTATTCAAAATAAACTATTACGTCCGGCTAAAGTGTCGGCAGCCGAAACCGAAAGGAGCGTTCATTCGTGATCCGCAAAAATCAGCGATTTTTGACCCGTTTGTACATTTTGGCGGATTTCTCGGTGATTCAGATTTCCTTTTTGGCAGCCTGGTTGCTGAAGTTTCAATTCGATATTTTTCCGTATGATAACTCTCCAGAAGGATATGGTGCACTTCCAATTGAGACCTACTGGATGTGGAGCTTGATCTATGCCGTGATCGCGGTATTGATTGGAACGATGAGCAGCTTATATTCACCAAAGCGCAAAAAGCGTTTTGCCGATGAATTGCTCAAAATCACGCAAACCCATGCGGTCAGCATTTTTGTATTGCTTGGTGCGTTATTCTTCGTAAAAGAAGTCAATATTTCGCGTTACTATCTGTTAACGTTTATGATTTTGAATCTGCTGTTTATTATGGCTTATCGTTATGTGATCAAGCTTGGATTGAAGCGCGCGCGGCAGAAGGGCTTTAACAAGCAGTTTGTGCTTATTCTGGGTGCTGGCTCATTAGGCAAACGGTTTTACGACAATCTGATGCAATATCCAGAAATGGGCTATGAAATCGTCGGCTTCCTGGATGATTATCGGATATTCGATAATATTGAGCTGCGCAAATATAAGCCGGTGCTCGGTAAAATTGATGAGCTTGGACAAAAGCTGCAATCGATGATGATCGATGAAGTCATTCTGGCATTGCCGCTGGATGCACATGATAAATACCCATGGATTATCGCCGAGTGTGAAAAAGCAGGTGTGCGTACGCTGATTATTCCTGACTTTTTCGATTATTTGCCAGCACGACCGTATTTCGATAACTTTGCCGGGATGCCGATGATCAATGTGCGCGATATTCCACTGGATATTGCAGCCAATCGTATTTTCAAGCGTGCCTTCGATATTGCCTTCTCGTTAATAGCGATTGCTGTTACGTCTCCGATTATGCTTGTGGTTGCGATCGGTGTGAAGCTAACCTCGCCAGGGCCGATTATTTTCAAGCAGGAGCGCGTTGGGCTCAATCGTAGAAACTTTATGATGTTCAAGTTCCGCTCGATGCGCGTGATTCCTGAGGGTCAGATCGATACAGGCTGGACAACAGCGAATGATCCGCGTAAGACGGCATTTGGTTCGTTTATCCGCCGTACCAGTCTGGATGAGCTGCCGCAGTTTTTTAATGTATTAATTGGAGATATGAGCGTAGTCGGTCCGCGTCCAGAGCGCCCTTACTATGTGGAACAATTCCGCGAGGAAATTCCTAAATACATGGTCAAGCACCATGTACGTCCAGGTATTACCGGCTGGGCGCAAAGCAATGGATTACGCGGCGATACATCGATCGAGGAGCGAATCAATCACGATATTTTCTACATTGAGAACTGGTCGTTGTTGTTCGATATCAAAATTATTTTCAAAACGATCCGTAATGGATTCGTGAATAAAAACGCATACTGATCGTGAATCATGTATGCATGCCCTGCTTGCTCAAGTGGGGCATTTTTTTATTTGTAGCACTTGTTCGCATAATATACGAACAGAACATTGACACTGTACACCGCCTATCATAGACTTAATTTTGAAGGTTGTAGAAAAGACGGAGGAATACCATTGAGAGACGAGATAACCGCGTGGCGCCACGTATTCAAGCTTGACCCGGATCGGATGATATCGGATGAGGATCTGGACCAGATCTGTATGTCTGGAACAGATGCAATTATGATCGGCGGATCATCCGGTGTGACCTATGATAATACGGTAGACTTGATGTCGCGTGTACGTCGCTATGAGCTGCCCTGCGTGCTGGAGGTATCTGATCTGGAGGCTGTTGTACCGGGCTTTGATCTGTATATGATTCCACTCGTGTTGAACACCGATGATAGCCGTTGGATGATTGGTCAGCATGTTCAAGCGATTGAGCAGTACAGCCATCTTATTCCATGGGAGCTGATTGTGCCGGAAGGGTATATTGTATTACATGCGGATTCTACCGTCGCACGGGTAACCGGTGCACAGACCGAGCTGGAGGCTGATCGCGCCGCTGCCTATGCTCAGGCTGCAGAGCGTTTATTGCGTCTGCCTGTCGTATATATCGAGTATAGTGGTCGGTTTGGCAATATGGATCTGGTGGCGGATATTCGCAGAGCTACTCGTGAGGCTCGCGTATTTTATGGCGGGGGCATTACGGATGCAGAGACTGCACGTCTGGCCGCAAAGCACTGTGATACGATTATTGTTGGTAATAGCCTGTATAGCAATTTGAAGCAAGCTCTTACAACAGTAGCTGCTGTAAAAGGCTGAATAAGCGTCTATAGATGAATCCGACCTATTCTTTTAAAAAGGTAGCACTATTTTTAAAGCTCGAACGATCTTCAGGGTATGCATCGATTCTAATTTAATCACTCTACTATGATCCATTCCAGACAGACGAGCACCTTGCCAATGCAGGTGTGTTAGTCTGACTTTTCTTGCATAAGACTGATCGACTTTACCGAATTTATTGGTTTGAAAGGGGTAAGACAACACAATGACGATGATTAACATCAAGGATGCGATTAACCGTCTGAATCCAAGGCAAAAAGAAGCGGCGCTGGCGACGGACGGACCACTCCTGATTATGGCAGGTGCAGGTAGTGGTAAAACGCGCGTACTGACGCACCGGATCGCCCATATTATCGATTCCCGTAAATCAGCACCGTGGGGCATTCTGGCGATTACGTTTACGAACAAGGCAGCACGCGAAATGCAGGAGCGTGTATCCCAGCTAGTCGGTCCAGATGGACGCGAAATCTGGGTATCCACGTTTCACTCGATGTGTGTGCGCATTTTGCGTCGTGATATTGAACGAATCGGCTTTACATCCAGCTTCTCGATTTTGGATTCCGGCGATCAGCTATCCGTTATTCGTTCCTGCATGAAGGATCTGAATATGGATACGAAAAAGTTCGAGCCGAAAACGGTTCAATCTATGATCAGTGCGGCCAAAAATGAACTGGTCACTCCTGAGCAATACGAACTTAAAATCGGTGATTATTTCGAGGGTATTGCCGCGAAGGTGTATACGATGTACCAGCGTCGTCTGCTTGCAAACAATTCGCTCGATTTTGACGATCTGATCATGACCACGATTCGATTGTTCAAGGAAGTACCGGAAGTGCTCGAATTTTACCAGAAGAAATTCCGTTACATCCATGTGGATGAGTACCAGGATACGAACCGTGCGCAATATATGCTCTGCAAAATGCTAGCGGATGCTCATCATAATATTTGCGTTGTTGGTGATAGTGATCAGTCGATCTACCGCTGGCGTGGAGCAGATATCACGAACATTCTTAATTTTGAAGAGGACTATCCAGAAGCAAAAACGATTCTGCTGGAGCAAAACTACCGTTCGACCTCCAATATTCTGAGTGCTGCCAATGAAGTGATCGGCAACAATAGCGGACGTAAGCCGAAAAAGCTATGGACTGACAAAGAAGGGGGCGCCAAGATCAAAGTATATCGTGCCGATTCCGAGCATGATGAGGCTTATTTCGTTAGCTCTGAAATTCATAAAAGTGTGAAAACAGGACGCCCTTATCAGGATCATGCGATTCTGTATCGTACGAATGCTCAGTCACGGGTTATAGAGGAAGTGCTGATCAAATCGGATATCCCTTACCAGATTGTCGGCGGCATCAAGTTCTATGATCGTAAAGAGATCAAGGACCTGCTTGCTTACCTGCGATTGCTCTCGAATCCAGATGATGATATTAGCCTGACTCGCATTATCAATGTGCCGAAGCGCGGTATTGGCGATACGAGCGTAGCAAAGCTTGCGGCAGCAGCCGGTGAACGTGGAATTTCGATTTTCAAAGTGCTGGAGATTGTGGACGATCTCGGCTTTGCTGGACGTACACGCAATGCGATGGTGGAGTTTTATGATATGATCGCTGCGCTGCATCAGATGGTAGACTATCTGTCTGTCACCGAGCTGACAGAAAAGATTCTAGAAATGTCCGAATACCGTGTAGAGCTGCAACGTGAAAATACACTCGAATCCAAAGCGCGTGTAGAGAATATTGAAGAGTTCCAGTCGGTTACGATGGAATTCGAGAAAAATAATGAAGATAAATCGCTGATTGCCTTTCTGACTGATCTGGCGCTGATTGCAGATATCGACACGATGGGCGACAAGCCAGAAGAGCAAGAAGACGCGGTTGTACTGATGACGATGCACAGCGCGAAAGGTCTGGAGTTCCCGACTGTATTTATTATCGGTATGGAGGAAGGTGTCTTCCCGCATAGCCGTGCATTTATGGACAATGATGAGCTGGAGGAAGAGCGTCGTCTGGCTTATGTAGGGATTACGCGAGCGGAGAAGCAATTGTTTCTGTCCTGCGCTCAGATGCGTACACTGTTCGGTCGTACGACCGCAAATCCACCGTCTCGTTTTCTGGAAGAAATTCCGGACGAATACAAAGAAGATACTCGCGTAGCGCCAAACAACTTTAGACGTGGAGCATCCGGCAGTAGTTATGGTAATGGTTCGCGCGGTTTTGGTGGAGGCGGCAGTAACTTTGGCAATCGTCGCGAATCGTCTGCATCATTTGGCAGTGGTTCCTCTGCGCGTGCCGTGCCTCGCAGCACACCGGCTTCGTCTGGCGTAACGGTAACTACTGGCAAAGGCACACCGACTCCGGCTGCAAGTGGAGATGGCAGCTACCAGGCAGGCGATAAAGTGTCACATGGAAAATGGGGAACAGGTACGATCGTAGCTGTTAAAGGCACAGGTAATGATATGGAACTGCAAATTGCATTCCCGGCACCTGTGGGCTTGAAGCGTCTGCTGGCAGGCTTTGCTCCTATTACAAAAGTGGAGTAATCGTTATCGATAGGAGCATAAATTAAGCATGATCGTCAGATGAATTCATCGGATCAGGAGCTTATAACATATGAGGCAACACGATAGGCGGCTGCAATGATACAGCCGCCTTACATACCATCAACGGGAGAGATGCGCATGGATCCAATGAAGGAAATGGAGAAGCTGGTCGCCGATCTGAATAACTACAACTATCATTACTACACACTGGATGAGCCACTGGTTGATGATAAAGACTATGATGCTCAATACGATCGCCTGCTGCAGCTAGAGCAGGAAAGCGGTATGGTGCTGCCTGATTCACCAACTCAGCGTGTAGGCGGTGAGCTACTCAAAGGCTTTACTCCGCATCGTCACCTTGCTCCGTTATGGAGTTTGGACAAAGCGCAAAATCTTGAAAAGCTATCAAGCTGGCATACTCGCGCTCGCAAGCTGATCGGTGACTATAATGAAAAGAACCCGGATCAACCGTTGCCTGAGCCAGCCTATGCGGTTGAGCTGAAGTTTGATGGACTGACGCTCAACCTGACCTATGAGAATGGTCGACTCGTTCAAGCCTCCACCCGGGGAAATGGCGTTGTTGGTGAAGGGATTTTGGAGCAGGTGAAGACGATTCGTTCAGTGCCGCTATCGATTCCGTTTACAGAGGGCAAGATCGAAGTGCAGGGCGAAGGGATTATGCACCTGTCTGTACTTGAAGCTTATAATGCCGCGGCTATCGAAAAAGACAAGCTCAAAAATGCACGCAACGCCGCGGCTGGTGCTCTGCGCAATCTGGACCCGCGTACGACAGCGAAACGGAAGCTAAATGCTTATTTTTATAATATTGGCTATGCAGAAGGAATACGCTTTGATAGTCAGCAGGAAATGATGCAGTTTTTGCGGGATAATCATTTTCGAGTGAATCCGGCTGTATCGTATTTTGACAATTTTGATGATGTGATTGCCCGTCTGGAGGAAATTCAGCAGGAGCGTAATACGCTCGATTATCTGATTGATGGAGCTGTTGTAAAGCTGACCGATATGCGAACGCGTGAAGTACTGGGTTATACGGACAAGTTCCCGCGCTGGGCAATTGCTTATAAATTTGAAGCCGAGGAAACAAGTACGATTTTGGAATCGGTATCCTGGAATGTAGGACGAACCGGTAAAATCACCCCCCTGGCTCGTGTCGAAGCAGTCGAGCTTGCAGGGGTAACAGTACAGAACTGTACCCTCAATAATATCGGCGATATTGAGCGTAAAAACCTGAAGTTCGCCCTCGGCACCAGAGTGTACATTCGCCGCTCCAACGATGTCATCCCAGAAATTCTGGGCAAAGTGTCCGAAGAAAACGATGGCGAAGAAATTGTCTTCCCGGAGCAATGTCCGGCATGTGGCTTCCCATTGGAGCAACGCGGTGCTCATCTGTTCTGTAATAATCGCTTTGGCTGTGAACCGCAAATTGTAGCTCGCATTACACATTTTGCTTCACGCGATGCGATGGATATTGAGACATTCAGTATCAAGACAGCAACGCAACTGCATAATGAACTGAATGTACGCGAGCCTGCTGATCTGTATACACTGCAATTCGATGATCTGTCCAAGCTGGAGCGTTTTGGCGAGCGTAAGGCTAACAATCTATTACAAGCGATTGAAGATAGCAAAACTCGTGATCTTGCCTCTTTCCTGTATGCACTTGGTATTCCCAACACGGGCAAAACGACCACGCGAATGCTGGCAGAGCATTATCGTGATCTGGACAAAATTCGCACAGCAACAGTGGAGGAGCTGGTCGAGCTACCCGATGTAGGCTCGATTGTAGCAGAAAGTATTGTTGAGTTTTTCGCTGATCCATTTATGCAGGCAGGCATTGATAAAATGCTGAATCTTGGCGTACAGCCGCAGGTTCCAGAAGCGCCAGCAATAGTCGTAAGCGCGGATTCCTATTTTAATGGAAAAACGGTCGTTCTTACTGGAACCCTGCAGACCATGACGCGTGATGAAGCTGCGCTACGTCTTGAACAGCTTGGAGCTAAAGTCACCGGCAGTGTGTCCAAAAAGACAGATATCGTTATCGCTGGCGAAAAAGCAGGCAGCAAGCTGACTAAAGCTCAGGAACTCGGTCTGGAGATTATTGAAGATGAGGAGCAACTGAAGCGACTGCTGGAGTTAGAGTAAGCTTAAGAGCGAGGCGTTGTACTGACTAATGGATATGAAAGAAATCGAATCATTGTTGACAAAGGCGTATAAGGCATGTGGAGATGAGTATTTCATGCCTGAAACGCTAGCCGGGCTGGAAGCATTTGAGTTGCGTCATCATATCATGTTACCTGAGCCATATCGTACATTGTTATTGCAGTTTGGACCGTTGAGGTTTGTAGACCCTGTACTATATGGGCTTAAACAATTGGAATGGGCATATCCTCGGGGTCTGGACTTGATCGCTACGTATCGACAACAGGATGCCGGGCTACCAGATAGTCGGTTATTTCCGATTGGCGGATTTGGTGATGGTGATCTGCTATTACTTGAAGAAGCTGGAGCAGTATACCGTCTATATCATGATGGCTATGATGAATCACCATTAGAGCCCGTTGCGCCGGATCTTCCATCTTTGCTGGCTGACATTACAAGCTGGGCATTGGATGTAGAGCGCAGATTGAAATAGAAGTAAAGGCGATAACAGATACATCGAATGTTCAGACACGATCCAGTTTTCCTGAATTAAAAAGGACGAGAGCTTCTACTTGTATAGAAGCTCTCGTCCTTTTTTCATGTTATATGAGACAGACGATACATATACATTAAATACTGAGGAATGCTATGCAAGGTTAACTCAAATTATCCGGTAACCACGCATCCTTATCATAACCACGTTGTTCCCAGTAGCCGGTATGATCTTCAGCAATCAGCTCGATTCGGTTCAGCCATTTGACCGATTTGTAAGCATACATTTTTGGAATTACCAGGCGTACAGGACCGCCCAGATCAGCAGGGATGATATTGCCGTCATGAAGAAGCGCGACCATAATATCTTTAAGCTGTGCCTGCTCCAATGTAATGGAGTCTGTATACACACCGTCACCTGAGTAAAATTTGATCGTCTTCGCTTGGGGCTTCACACCTGCCATACTGAGAAAGTCCAATAACGGAATTCCTTCCCATGTATTTTTATATACCGACCATCCAGTTACACAGTGGAAGTCACTAACCTGCACCTTACGTTTGATTTTCAAAAACTGCTCCCAATTCCAGGTTTGCGGCTTATCGACAAGACCATCAATCGTAAATGACCAGTTGCTATTATCGAATGAAGGAATCGGTGTCACCGTATAAACACGGAACTCTCCCTGAGCGCCTCCACCGATTGGCGGCTTGGAATCGGATAATGGTGTTGGGTTAGGAACCATCTTGTTAGGATTACTGGCAGCGACCTCTTCCCAGCTTCCGCCGCTTGTTAAAGAATTGCCCAGCCAGCGTAGAAAGGTGGGGCCTACCGAAATAGCCAGACCTACACCAATCGCTGTACGTAAAAAAGCACGTCGTGTATAAAAGGGTGTTGCCTCCTGCGGAGTAGCTGTACGATTCGGCTTTATTACAGTAGTAGCACCTGTTGTAGCGGTGGCAGGCTGTACCACGGCAGCCTCGTTATCAGGCTGAAGTTTGATGGAGCGTTTCTTCGGATCCTTTAACCATGCTGTACGTGTAATAGAATGATAGATAATGTAAGGCAAGCCTACCCATGTTAACAGATCATGTACAAATAGAGCTGTATTAGCAACGGTAGGACCGACCTGACGCAGTAACCATAACAGAATGCCAGAAACGATCCAACCGACGAGTAAAATCATAACCAGAATTACATTGGTTTTTTGAGCGGGCTTCTCGCGAATCTGTTTCCAGTGCTTGGAGGCAAGAAAGAGATAATAGATGACCGGCACAAGTAATGCCAGACCTCCGATAATATGCACCCAGCGAATCCACACCCTGACTTCTCCTAGCACCTCTCGCCAAAAGCCACCGAGTAAAATCAATCCCGTAATCGCAAGCAGAGCCACTAGCCATGCATTCCATGCATGGATGCGCACTAGCTTTTTGCCAAAGCTCTTTTGAATGGAAGCAAGCAAACGACCCATAGCAACCTCCTTTTCATGTGTAAACACATCGATGTAATAGATAGGTCTTTATCCAAGACGACATCCGGCACAACATCCACTATGAATAATTCGCAAATATAGAACATTTGGATTGCAATAATAATTACTTACTTTTAGATATACACTCTTTTAAATTGATTATAATGCACAACAGTAACAGAGTGCGAGTAAGTTATCGTATTCGCTCTTTAATTTTATACAATTAAAGGAAAATAGAGTAGAGTGATCACACTGAGCGAAATCCGCCCAACTGTTATATCTTCTATACAATGGTCATACTATAAAGGGGATTCAAAAAATCATTGTGATAGACGGCTACAGAAATGAATGGTGAATAGATCAACCAAGCCTGTTCATGGATATCGTAGTAGAGGATAAAAGTTAGATAACAATAAGATGGCTAGCAGGGCTGGGAAGGAACAACAAGCATGTTATACCAGCTACAGATTACATTGAAAGGTGCATTAAAAGATAAGGATAAAAAAAGTTTAGAAAAACACTTGCTAACTTCATAAATACATGATATATTATTCAAGTCGCCTCGAGCGGCACGATAATTTCAAAAAAAGAAAATGAAAAAAGTTGTTGACTGACAATTCTGAATGTGATATGATATAAGAGTTGTTGCGAAACAAATAACAAGTTCCTTGAAAACTGAACAAATAGGATTTGAATCATAAATTCGGGAAACCGAATGTCAGCAAGAAATGAGCAATTCAAACACTTTATTGGAGAGTTTGATCCTGGCTCAGGACGAACGCTGGCGGCGTGCCTAATACATGCAAGTCGAGCGGAGTTGATAAGAAGCTTGCTTCTTTGAGACTTAGCGGCGGACGGGTGAGTAACACGTAGGCAA
>JBCNLJ010000026.1:0-61679 GCA_039595515.1 Paenibacillus sp.
AGATTGGTATCTGGCTTCATTGAAAGTGCTGCCTGCTTGCCGATTGCGGTTGCCGCATAACCAGCCAGCATATCCAGAATATGCCCATACTGCATCGTATGGAATATTTTATCGTTCAACGTTATGACACTCCTCTATACCGGAATTGCAACTGCTAGAGCTGTTCCGGTTCAATGGTTCACTATAATCGTAAGTCGTATCGTCCGATCGTTTTCATTCTCCTGAAGTGATGGCAATGTGCATCTCATCCTTTGCGTAGGCCATACAGCTATCTTAGCCATAGGGAGATGTATCATAGTGAGTAGCAATAATCTCTATGCATCATATGGGTTACGCTTCCCCGTTCAGTTTTGCATATTGTATCCGTTGCTCTTCATCTATTACACCTATTTCTACGTATATTTCGCATAGATACGCGTATTACGCACAGAAATGAAGCTACAGCTCGCATCACCACATAAAATAAACGATCCTAATTATACCGATACGACGATTTCCGGTCTCGATCTGCCCTTATTGCAATACATGTGGGCACCGGAATTCCATTCTATTATACACCGTGACCGAATATTCACAAAAGGTTTGAATGACAGGAGGTGACAGTATACGATATGATGAAAGGGATTGCAATCGACACTACTACCAACAGGGAGGCATATCATATGAAAAAATATCTTCTTGTCGGCGTGACTGCAGCTATGCTGCTGCTGACAACAGCCTGCGGCGGACAAAGTGGGAGCAATACGAATTCCAGCCAGCAGAGCGGTGTGACGGATACCGGTGTAGCCACTTCGGAAAATAGTGCTGCCAGCGGTGAACAGCTCGTGGTAAAGGCGACTAACTATGCTTTTGACCAGAAAGAATACCATGTCAAAAAAGGACAGCCGGTCACCATCGTATTTGAAAATGAAGAAGGTAATCACGGTCTGGCCATTCCTGCATTGAATGTGAATCTGAATTCCAGCAATACCACTATGACGGTCACTCCAGAGCAGGCAGGGCAATTCGATATGGCATGCTCCATCATGTGCGGCTCCGGTCACAGCACGATGGTGGCGAAGCTGATCGTAGACGAAGCATAAGCGAAACGATATAACTTTCTTATCGTTCGTTACGAAATAGTCGACAGTATATGCGCTTAGATCGGAATACTTCTGTAGCCCCAATCAGATGGGCCTGTATGTAGCCTGTATAGTAGCCTATATAATAGAAGCTCGAAAACACGCAGCCGTTGAAAGAACGACTGCGTGTTTTATTTGTGTTCGGTCAGAGCGTGTACGCAAACTCGTATACGCTCTAGCCTATCAATATGCGTAATCGGCTATTTTTACTTGTAAATATGCATGAGAGGTTTATTTATACTTACAAACAGGTTTCATATGCCTGCTCCACTCACTGTGGGTCTGCAGATCATTGCTCTGAATCTGAAAATCGTTATTCTGGATCAGATGTAGTGTTTGCAGTAGAAGCGTTTATGACAGAAGAAGTTGCTGTCTGAACAACGTCTCCGTTTGATAGAGAAGCCGACATATTGTCTGCATCAGCCTCTACTGCCGATACGGATGCGATATTGGCACGATACGATTCAAGCACGGCATCCAGCACACCGGGAAAACGTTCATTCAGATCGTCCACACGTACGGTCAGCAAACGCTGTGTGCCATGACTACGGGTGAACACGACGCCACTTTCACGCAGCGTACGCAGGTGATGAGACAGCGTCGACTTTGCAATGGGCACCTGAAAAGCATTGCAGGGACTCTCGCCCTCATGAACAATTTGCGAAATAATATGAAGCCGGATCGGATCACTTAGCGCATATAGCACCGAAGTCAATTCAATCTCATGACGATCCGGGTGATATAACACTTTCATAAACAGGTCTCCTTTATGGTGGAAGCCATTCATCTATTGGGACGCCAGCAATTGGACGATCGCAATGAGAACAAGCGCCAGTGGCGTGCCTATGGAAATAATAACGAAATAAATGTCCATAGCTGCTGTAGAGCACAATCCTTATATCAATACATACATTTGCATGATGCGATTACATAAACAACTTTTTACAAATCTCTAATTGAATTTTAAACCACTGCATGCTATATTTCAATTGTTCGATGATATTCGAACTATATTATATCAATGCAGGAGGAAATGGAATGTCAACTACCGCATCAACACATGTTGCTGCTTCCGATAAGGACGATGTTAGCCAGAATCAATTGCAAAAAGAAGGATTACTCACCGTACTACTCGGACTGGCAGTTGTGCTGGCGATTATGAACACCTCGATGTTCAATCTGGCCTTACCGAAAATTACCGCTTATTTTCAACTAACTGAATCCGTATCCTCGCTAATCGTAACCGGCTATTCGATTATGTTTGCGATCTCTTCCATTACATACAGCCGACTATCCGACTTTGTACCGCTGCGACGTCTGCTTGTGATCGGTCTGAGCATTCTCGGCCTGGCGGCGATTGGTGGTCTGTTCAGTACAAGCTTCGCGATGCTCCTGACAATGCGAGTGCTACAGGCGATCGGTGCTGGAGCCGTTATTTCACTGGCGATGGTATTGTTCACCCGTTATATTCCTCTAGAACGACGCGGTAAGGCGATGGCGTTTATTATGTCTGCCGTATCGCTCGGGCTTGGACTTGGCCCAGTTGCCGGTGGTGCGATTGTCGATTATATGGGCTGGCGCTTTCTGTTTCTAATTACGGCGATTAGCTTTCTGCTCGTGCCGCTGTTTTATTTATTTTTGCCAAAGGAAATGCCGAAGCGTGGTGTATTCGATACGGCTGGTGCGTTGTTCGTTGCAGCCGGCACGAGCGGCATTTTGCTGTTCCTGACCAATCATTCCTGGCTGGCACTCGGCATCGGACTGGTTGGACTGGCATTGTTCATCGTACGGATTCGTCTGGCGGCGGAGCCATTCGTACAGCCGGCACTGCTGGCTAACTCAGCGTATGTTACGTTATCGCTAGTTGGTATTTTGTCGTATCTGTGCAGCTTTGCAACACTGTTCCTGATTCCACAAATTCTTGTGCACCGGTTCGACTTTAGTGCGAGCCATGCCGGGTTTATTATTTTCCCGGGTTCATTGCTGACGATCTTCGCTTCTCGTAAAATCGGCTCCATTATTGATCAGCATGGCAACTCGTCGATTCTGCGTTATGCGCCGCTTATGGTACTGCTCGCTATTATATTGTTTGCGCTGTTTGCAGGAAATTCGTGGCTGTCGATTCTGTTTATCTATCTGCTGAACAGCCTGAGCTTTTCGATGCTGTCGAGTAGCGTATCCAATGAAATCTCGCGCATTCTGCCTGCATCTCAGGTAGGCTCGGGTATGGGACTATTCCAGCTTATGCAATTTTTCAGCGGTGCATTTAGTGTGGCGCTGGCCTCCAGTGCGATGGAATGGCAAAAAGGACTATCGCTGGCAGCGGCCTATTCCAATATTTTCTGGGGACTGGTTATTATGGCGCTGCTCGCCTTTATTTCCTCGTATGTGTATCTGCGCACGATGCGGATATTGAATGGTAGGAAGCAGCTTGGGTGATAGGCTCTGCATATGATCGATGATACATGTGATTACAAAAAAGCACCGACAGTATTTGTGACTGTCGGTGCTTTTTGCTTTGTCATCGATTGGATTAGAACGTGAGAATCGGTTGGATTGGAATATTAAAATGGATGGTGTAGGCATAGATATGCTGAGCAGCATCTATTGTACTTCTACCTGCATCGTATTTGTAAGGAAAGAAGCATAATAATGAGCCCTTACCAAACTGGCGAGAATCTAAATCACGCTTAATTCTGATCCTGTTCGATCAGCTCCATCCATTCGTTATGCTCGACTTGAAGCTGCTCATGCTGTAGACGAAGCTGCTCTAGCTCGCGCTGAATGCGTTCCTTTTGCTCGATTTGGGTATCTCGTTCAAGATTCACAATACGTAGCTGGTGTGTGAGCATCTCATACTCGTTCAGCATATCCTGAGAATTCTGCCCTCGTTCTTGCTCGGCAGAGTAAAGCTGCTCGTATTGTTCACGCCACTGCCGTTCGCTCGACTCCAGTTGACGAAGCTGCTCCTCCTGTTCACGCTGAGCATTCTCCAGCTCTGCCAATCGCGCTTGTCCCTGTTCCAGTTCCGTTTGCAAGCTAGCAATCTGTTGTTCTAAGCGTCCGATCTCTTCCATATATCCTTGTTCATTTTGCACCGCATTGCGATGCTGCTGTTGTAGCTGTTCATAACGCTCATTCCAGCTATCGATATCCTGCATCGCCTCATGCAGCAATTGTCCCTGTTCACGCTGCTGTGATTCCAATTTGGATAATTGCTGCTCGCGCGCAGATAGCTCGCCACGTAGCTGCTCTGCCTCGCGCTTTGCCTCCTCTGCTTCTTCCTCCTGTTGCCTTGCAAGATCGCGCCATTCGTGCAGATCGTTTTGAATCGATGCTTGATCATGTTGCAGCGCATTCAGTTGTTGTTCCAGTTCGCCGGTATGCTGCTCCAATCTCTGGCGCTGCTCATGTAGCTCGGTCAATTGCGCTTGCAGACGCTGTACATCCGCTTCACGCTGACCGGACAACTGCTCCCATGTATCAGCTTCTTCACGTACGCTTGCTGCAGCTACAGTCAATTCTTCCAGTTGCTGTTGAAGCTCATCCATGCGGACGGTCAGATCGTCGCGCTCCGCAGTCATCAGCCGCAGTGCTTCTTCCGTCTCCGCCTGCTGCTCATCATACAGCTCATTGAGCTGCTGCATTTCCAGTTGCAGCGAAGTGAGCTCTTCTTTATGTTGCTCCGATAGTCGCTGCCAGTTGTCTGACTCCTCACGGATGTCCTGAGTCTGACGTTGCTGCTGCTGGAGCTGTTCATTTTGAGTAGATACCTGCTGTTCCAGCTCGGCTGTGCGCTGCTGTAGCTCCTGCTCCAAATGAACATAGCGCTGATGCAGAGCAGATAGCTGTTCTTGCAAGGAAGCGACCTGCTGCTCCTGCTGTCCTGACAACTGCTCCCATGTGCCAGCTTCTTCTCGCGCCTGTGCTGCTTCTGCTTGCACGGCTGATAGACGCTCGCCTGTGTCACTCAGCTCTTGCTCTACCTGCTGACGTTGCTGCTCGATTTCATTCAGCCGCAGTTCCAATTGCCGTACATGTTGCTCATGTTCACTGGAGAGTTGCTCCCATGTGCTAGCTTCTTCTTGTGCTTGTGCTGCTTCTGCCTGTACCGCTGCCAGACTCTCACTGGTCTTATTCAGCTTCTGCTCCAGTTGCTGACGCTGCTGCTCGATTTCATTTGAGCGCAGTTCAAGCTCTTGAATGTGCTCCTCATGCTGACCGGATAATTGCTCCCACGTATCTGCTTCTGCCCGCGCCTGCGCGGCTTCTGCCTGTGCGGTGGTCAAACGCTCACCTGTTGCATTTAGCTTCTGCTCTAGCTGCTGGCGCTGTTGCTGTGTTTCATTCAAGCGCATTTCAAGCTCTTGAATCTGCTGCTCATGTTCACTCGACATCTGTTCCCATGTGTCTGCTTCTTCTTTGGCCTGTGCAGCTTCTGCCTGCACGGCTGCCAGGCGCTCCCCTGTTTCACTTAGCTCCTGCTCCAATTGCTGGCGCTGCTGCTGCGTTTCGTGCAAGCGTGTCTCCAGCTCTTGTATCTGTCCTTCATGCTGCAATTGCAGTGCAGTCTGTGCTTCCTGACTATGCTGCTCCAGCTCGGCATGACGGGATTGCCACGTTTCCAGCTCGCTCCATACCTGTGTGTGCTCACTGCGAATGCTATCCAGTTCACGCTGACGCTCATCCAGTTGTCCGTGAAGCTGTTGTTGCTGCTCTTCCAACTCAAGACGACGCTGCTCGGCTGCTTCCAATTGTGTACGCAGTTGCTGGCTATCTCCCTGCAATTGCTCCAATTCCTCGCTGCGCTGTGCCAGACTTGCTTCCAGCCCACGATGCTGCTCCTCCAGACTGCTATACCGATCCTGCCATGAGCCAAGCTCGGTCCATACCTGACCATTTTCCTCACGTAGCGCTTCCAGACGTGTCGCCTGTTCAGCCAGCTTTTGCTCCGTCTGATCGTGCAACGTGTTCAGTTGTTCATATTGTGCACGCAACTGCTCCAGTTCAGGACGCAGATGTTCATTTTCGTTCTGCGCCTGCTGCAATTGTCCGCGTACCTCGTCCAGTTGCTGCACAGCCTCAATATGCTGAGCCTGCAACTGCTCATGCTGCTGTTGTAGCTCGGCTAACTGCGGCTCCAGAGTTGCATTTTCCTGAAGCGCCAGCTCTAATTCATCGGTGCGCTCGCTTAGTGCAGCTTGCGTCGCCTCAGTCTGCTGCTGCAATTCCTCATAACGCTGCTCCAGGGCTACAATAGCAGAACGGCGTTCCTCTTGCTCGGCTTGCAGCTCGGCAAGCTGGGACGCTCGCTGCTGTAGCTGCTCTTCCAGCTCGGTTCGTTGCTGCTGGATGTGCTCCAATTCAGCGCCTTTAGCAGCCAGCTCTGTAGACAAGCGTTGCTGCTCTTCCTCCTGCTGTACAGAGAGCTCGCGCCATGTATCCGACTCTTCCTGTAGCTGGCTCACCTTCTGCTCCAGCCCCGTCTGTTTTACACGCAGCTCATCCAGTTGCGCATGGGTAAAATCGTTATCTTCCTCCAGTTCCTGCACCCGTTGCTGTGCCAGATCATGCGCCTGCTGTAGCGTATGGATGCTCTCTTCCAGCTCCTCGCTACGCAGACGATACATTTCTTCATTTTCATTCGACTGCATAAGCTCCATTTGCAGCTCTTCGGTCGCCTGTTTACTGTTCGTTTCCAGATTCTGATACTGATCGTTCAGCGCTTGAATCTGCTTGCGCGCCTTCTCCAGCTCGTCTTGTAGCTGACTGCCTGTTTCACGGTAGTCTGCACTTTGCTGCTCCAGCACTTCATTTTGCTCTTGCACAATCGACAGCTCGGTCTGCACCTGCTGCAGCTCCTCGGTCGCAACAGACAGATCATCTGTAAGACGCTGCTTATGCTGCTGCTCCAGCTCAGCGTCATCCTGTAGCTTGCGTATAACCTCCTGCTGCTTGAGCTGCACCTCATGCAATCGCTCCAGCTCCTGCTGCAAACGATCGCGTTCATTCATCGCCGCATCCAGCTCAGATCGATCGATCGTTGCCTGAATCGCTTCCTCTGCCATATGTACTGCCGACAAAATGGCAAGCTTCGTGGTGTCCAGATGATTGTGTGCTTGCGCCATATCGTGCATGTGACCATCCACATACTCGGCTACCTGTTGCATGTACTCGGCACTGCTGCCAACCAGCTTATATGTTGTACCATAAATATTCACACTAACTCGAATCCGTTCGGGTGTTGTCACAGCCTTGCCCTCCTTTGCATTCATGCTATCTATACGTAATCGTAACGGTTTATATCGTTTATAAGCACAAAATGTTGACGGAGCATCAGCATTCCCATCAACATTTGGCATCCTTATCGCTGTCTGCCTTTGCATTAAAAAAGGCATCCTAGCGCATCCTATTCCATGGCACATGAATGTTATCTTTGTGCGCATGTATGTCCGTCTGCTTCGTAGGGGTTATGTTCATCCTGATGTCTCTGATCCCATTGTACAAAATGTCCTTCTGTATATTCTAGTGCGGGATGAGCAAAAAAGCCACATCGACGACTAATTCGATGTGGCTTCTGCCATTTCCTGCTTCATCTGCAACTACACAAAGGCAGTTCTTACAAATAACGACAGTCCATGTTAACTATTTAATTTGCACATTTTTGCTATCACTAAAAGTATATATTTTATTTGTTCCTGTACATGTTAGTGAACTGCTAAGGCGAGGTTCAACGAAAAATGATTGTTTTATTAGCAAACATTTTACATTTTACGTGTTAGCAACCTTCTAAATACAGGAGTCCATAAAAAGTAATTGTAGTGTTAGCAAAACATCTTACCTTTTACTTACGCAGCTCCGCGCCGAATTGCTCGGACAGACGCGCCAGCACACCATCGTGTACTGCTGTTACTTCTTCATCGGTCAGCGTATGCTCGGCATGACGGTAAACGAGTGCAATCGCCACACTCTTCTTATCCGCGCCAAGACGCTCACCTTTGAATACGTCGAATACGTGTACCGATTCCAGCAGTTCGCCGGCAGATTCACGAATCGAAGCAGTCAGATCACCAGATGGAATCGCATCGTCTACGACAACAGCGATATCGCGTTGTACAGAAGGATAACGTGGCAGCTCATGGTACGTAATCTGTCCGTTTACCTGCTCATACAGTGGTGTCAGCTCGATCTCAGCAACATACGTATCTTCCAGATCGGTTTCACGTTGAATGTCTGGATGAATCTGACCGATGGTACCGATACGCAGCTCCTGTGTACCTGTGTTCAGGTATACGGATGCGGAACGTCCTGGATGGTAGCCTTCCGGCTGATCCGCTTTGTAAGTCACTTTAGGCTGAATACCCAGATAGCTGAATACGCCTTCCAGTGCCCCTTTAATATCAAAGAAATCAACGCGCTCGGCAGAAGTATTCCATTGAGCTGGCTGACGACGACCGGTCAGCAGCAAGCCCAGCAGCGGAATTTCATGCGGCTGACGAGTCAGCTTCTCTTCTTCGCTGAAAAATGCCATGCCGATCTCGAATAGTGCCAGATTTTCCTGCTTACGATTACGGTTGTACGAAGCGATCTCCAGCAGTTGGGATACAAGGCCGGTACGAAGCACACTGCGCTCCTCACTCATTGGCATCGCCAGTGCTACATCATGATGAGTGCCACGTAGCTGTGGGAAACGCTTGTTTTTGTCTGGATGTGTGAACGAGTAGCTGATCACTTCCTGATAACCACCGTGCACGAGCAAATGACGAATCGTGCGACGCAGACGCTGTGGTGCTGTCAGTGCTCCCGGTGTTGTTGCCCCCTCGATCGGCGTCGTTGGGATATTGTCATAGCCATACAGACGGGCTACTTCTTCGATCAGATCCACATCGCGCGTAATATCGCCGCGGCGTGTCGGTATACGTACTTCAATCAGATCATGCGCTACATCGCCGCAAGGGAATTGCAGACGGGCAAAGATCGTTTTTACTTCCAGCAGTGACAGCTCTGTGCCGAGATAGCTGTTCAGCTTGCTCAGCGACAGCTCTAATGTCAGCTCCTGTGGCTCGCTAACGACCTGCTCTACGATCCCTTCATGGATCATACCGTGCGCGTAACGTACGATCAATTCAGCCGCACGATTCAGTGCAGGCACCACTGCGGCTGCATCCACTTCTTTTTCAAAACGAAGACTTGCTTCGGAACGCAGTCCAAGACGACGGGACGTTTTGCGTACTGTACCGCCATCAAAGCGTGCCGATTCCAGCAAAATATTGACCGTTCCTTGTGATACCTCGCTGTCTGCACCACCCATAACGCCAGCCAGACCAACCGCTTTACCACCGCTGGCGATCACGAGCATACGCTCATCCAGCTTGCGCTCCTGGTCGTCCAGCGTCGTCAGCACTTCACCTTCACGGCCCATACGTACTTCAATCGCACCGTTGTTCAGCTTGTCTGCATCATATGCATGCAGCGGCTGACCGTATTCCAGCATGACGAAGTTTGTAATATCGACAACATTGTTGATCGGACGTACGCCTGCCGCGATCAGACGATTTTGCAGCCAGAGCGGAGACGTGCCGATCTGGATACCGCTAATGTAACGTGCGGAGAAATGGCTGCACGCTTCTGTCGCTTCAATCGCAACCGAGATATGATTGTTTGCTGCATCGCCGCCCTCAACAGGCTGCACTTCCGGCAGCTTCACATCACGACCAAGAATCGCGCCTACCTCATAGGCTGCACCAAGCATACTCAGGCAGTCCGAACGGTTCGGTGTCAGGTCGAAATCCAGAATTTGATCGTTCAAGCCGAGCAGATCAACGATCGGCGTACCGATCTCGGTTTGCTCAGGCAATACAAGAATGCCTTCCTGCTGTTCTTTTGGCAGCAGCTTATCGTTAATGCCCAGCTCTTTTGCTGAACAGATCATGCCCTGCGACAGCACGCCGCGCAGCTTTGCTTTTTTGATATGCAGATCGCCTGGCAGCTTTGCACCTACGAGTGCAACCGGTACTTTTTGTCCGGCATCTACGTTTTTCGCACCACAAACGATTTGCAGGTCTTCTCCCTGTCCAGCGTCAATGATACATACATTCAGCTTGTCCGCATCCGGGTGCTTTTCCTTGCTTTTCACATAACCTACTACAACCGTCGTAATGCCCGCATTACGGGACTCCACACTATCGATCTCAATCCCTGCGCGTGTAATGCGCTCAGCCAGATCTTCAGCCTGTACGCCTTCCAGAGACACATACTGAGACAGCCAATCCATTGATACTTTCACAGTCCGTCCACTCCTTTAACATGAATCATGTGCTTTATCGTTATCCTTCTATGCCATCCGTATCATTCATTAGATGCGGGAAAATTGCTTCAAGAAACGCATATCGTTGCTGTAGAAATGACGGATATCATCGATACCGTATTTCAGGATTGCGATCCGCTCTACACCCATACCGAAGGCGAAGCCGCTGTATACTTCAGGATCAAAGCCGCCCATTTCCAGTACCTTCGGATGCACCATACCACAGCCCAGAATCTCGATCCATACGCGCTCACCATTTTTCTTCGTAAACGTTACGTCGACCTCAACACTTGGCTCGGTGAACGGGAAGAAGCTTGGACGCAGACGAATCTCGGTCTGCTCGCCGAACATTTCGCGTGCAAATTGCAGCAGCGTACCTTTCAGGTCACTCATACGAATACCTTTGTCGATTACCAGACCTTCGATCTGATGGAACTGGAACGAATGCGTCGCATCGTCATCATCACGGCGATATACAGCACCCGGACAAATAACTTTCAGTGGCGCCTGACCCTTCGCTGCTTCCATCGCACGAATCTGAATCGGGGATGTTTGCGTACGCATCAGCAGATCCTCAGTCAAATAGAACGAATCCTGCATATCGCGTGCCGGGTGGTTTTGCGGCAGATTGAGTGCTTCGAAGTTATAGTAATCCGTCTCGACCTGCGGACCTTCCGCTACACGGTAACCCATACCGAGGAAAATGTCTTCCAGCTCCTCGATGACTTTGTTCAGCGGATGAATACCACCCTGTGGCAATGGACGACCTGGCAGAGTAACATCGACCTTTTCCGCTTGCAGACGTGCATTTGTCTCTTCACGTACAAAATGCTCCTGCTTTCGATTGATGACTTCTTCGATCGCTTCACGCACTTCGTTGGCAACCTGACCAACAACCGGACGCTCCTCTGCACTCAGCTTGCCCATTCCACGCAAAATCTCGGTCAGTGCACTCTTTTTACCAGAGTATTTGACACGCAGCTCGTCGAGCTCCTTTGGAGTACCGACTTTTTCCAATACGTCCAGCGCTTCTGCTTTTAGCGCCAGTAACTGCTCTTTCATTTGAACCGTTTCGCTCATTATAAAATCCCCTTTCAGCGTGCTTGTACAATCCTGCCAGCTTCTTCGCTACTGCAAATCTAAAGAAAACCAACAAAAAAAGGCCTTCTCTCCCGTAAGGGACGAAAAGACCGTGGTACCACCCTTGTTAGAAACAATGCTGCTCTGACTGTTCTCGGATTATATCAACCGCTCTGTTACCCATTCCTATGGGCTACAGCGTCAATTGAACTGCCGAGTCCATGCCTTCACCCGTAGGGCAGGCAGGTCATTCACAACGCTTGTCTCTCGCTCAAAACGATGATAACGGATCGTTAACCGGCTTGTCCTACTGAATCGCATGCTCAGCACACTGCTCATTCGTCTTGACATAGACTAGATGATCAATGCACCCTGCTCTCGTTCAACAAGCTGCTCCGGAGTGAATTTCGACAGCCTTTCCCTTGTAAAATGCTCTCAATCTATGGCATTTTCTCCCTGTAAGGCAGTGCTGTGTACTTGTCTCCATCGTTGCAGATATCCATGTGCTTCACTGTGATTCATCCGATCGTATCATGCAAACCTACGATGATAGCAGTGAAGAGTCCACCTTCTAGCGAATGTCATTCGCTTGAGGTACACCTTATTGTACAAACTTCCCTGCGTGCCGTCAACGATTGTTACCGAATTTGTATGGCTCTAATTCACGACGCAGCTCCCGAATCTCCGCCTGCAATTGCTGCTCACTGTCAGAACGCTTACCTGAAGCAAGCCCGGACATCGAGTCTGATTGCTCGGCTACTGCCATCAGCCGGGCGAGCTGTAGCTCCAACAGCATCCGGCGATCATCGCCTTGCTTGCCGCCGGATTGCTCCTGCCGCTGTCTGCGCGTATGGAATTGCTGGTATTCCTCCATATTGCCATCAAATAGCTCGTATCCACCCTGCCCGTCCAGCATGAGCAGACGATTCGCCAGCCGACGCACAAGCATTCGATCATGCGATACTAGCACAATCGTACCGCCAAAATCCTGCAATACCGACTCGATCACTTCCTGAGCGGAAATGTCCAAATAATTAGTCGGCTCATCCAGCACAAGTACATTCGATCCGCCAAAATACAGGCGAATGAGCGCCGCCCGGCATTTCTCTCCCATACTCAGATGAGCAATGGTCTTGTGTACATCCTCGCGCCGGAACAAGAAGCAGCCAAGGATTGTCTGCGCTTCGGTTCGCGTCATGCCAGGTAGCAGCAGTAGACTATCCAGCAAGGTCTGTTCCTCCGGCAAGCCTTCCAGCTCCTGCGAGAAATAGCCAACCTTTAACGCGGGATGACGGTAAATATGCCCTGCGCCTGGCTCCAGCTTATCCAGCAGCAAGCGCAGCAGCGTTGTTTTGCCACTTCCATTGGGCCCGGTAACTGCCAGACGATCCGCACGATGGAGCTGCAAGCTTACATCCTTTAGCAGCCATTGCCTTTGCTCCCTCTCATGCCTATGCTCCGTCTCATCACGATCATTCGTTTTAGCCTCATAACCAAAATACACATGCTCCAGCTCCAGCAGCGTATTCCCGCGGAACTCACCTGCGTCCAGCTCAAAGTGCAGCTTATCCGCATCACGCGGACGCTCCACACGCTCTGCCTCCAGACGCTCCAACGCCTTCTGCTTGGCATGATAGCGAGAAATGTTTTTGTTTGCTCTAGCCTTGTAAAAGCTCGCCGTTATCTTCACTTCATTTTGCTTGGATGCTGCGGCATGTGCTTGCTTGAACCATTCACTATACCGTCGAATCGATTCCTGAAGCGCCTGCTTTTGCTGCTCCTGCTTTTTATACAACGCTTCCTGTGCACGCAGCTCACGCTGCTTATGCTCGCGATAAGCAAGATAACCACCCTTGTATACCGTAATGCCATCGGCAGACAACTCGGCGACTGCGGTTGCCAGCCGATCAACAAATTCACGATCATGCGATACGAATAGCAGTGCGCCGGTGTATTGCTTGAGCCGTTCTTCCAGCCATTCCATCGTTTCCACATCCAGATGGTTCGTTGGTTCATCCAAAATAAGCAGTTGCGTATCTCTTGTTAATACCGCCGCCAGCCGTACTCTTGTCTTCTGACCGCCGCTCAGACTGACATAAGGACGTGTCCATAGCTCGGCGCCGATGCCCAGTCGTGCAAGCTGCTTCTCCACTTCCGTTTCCCAGTGAAAGCCATCCTGCTGTTCATATTGCTCTAGCAGACGACCATATTGCTCCAGCAATGCACTCATTTCCTCATCTTGCATCGTAGCCGCATGCTCACTATTCAATTGTTGCTCGATTCGATCCAGCTCCTGCCGAAGTGACCACAGCTCTCTTTTACCCTGACGAGCCATTTCCAGTACGGTGGTATCAGCAGCAACCTCACCTTCCTCCTGCCGCATCCAATCCCAGTGCTCTAACGGCAAAAAGCGTTCGACCTCACCAGCAGTCGGACTTTCCTCACCCATCAGGATGCGAATGAGCGTCGTCTTTCCGCTCCCATTCGGTCCAAGCAGTGCCAATCGCTCACCGCTCTCAATTTGTAAATTAATATTTTCAAAAATAGCTCGACCTTGCCAATCCTTCGCTACTTTGCGTATCTTCGCTAATGTTGTCATATCTATCGTCCTCCTCCCTGCCATTCGCAGGACATATAAAAAAACCGCGCGGCAGCAGCCACGCGGTCGATAAGCAATCATTCAGATATGCAACTTATTCAAGCGATCACAAAGGGAAGAGGAAAGTAGCAGCTACATATATTAGCCATAGCAAACTTCCTATTGGGTTCTACATCAAGCAGACCTCTTAGCGTCGTCATGCTTCGCACAAGCAATTCCTACACTGCGACATATCCATTCCATGCTCTGTGTACGGCTTATTGCTCACAAAAAGCCCATTCCGCTCAATTTGTCTATCCTGATCCTGATCGAATATACGGCTGGAAATCCAATCTTCTTCACTAGCCTGTATGTTCTATTATCAGTCCAGAAGCTCCCATTTGTCGTATCGATGAAAATGCACATACGAATCCCGCTGCATCGGCCACGAATGGCTGACTGCCTGTACAACATATTCTGTACATGGGGACGTTCGTATACTTACTTCATCAGACAAATGGTTACCTCTCTTTTCTGCAGAATAGGTCTATCTTTCTAAAATAGACACCCTCATTGTAGCAGAAGCTGCCAAAAATGCCAACTATTCATCCACCCAGCCGTATTATACGATCGGACTCGTCGAATCCGATTGATTCGTGAGCGCGAAGATGAGCGCATTGAGCAAATACATCCGGCGCATCGGCTTTACAACGACACTTGTAGACCAGCCGCGAGCAGCCTCGTCAATCATCGTGCCAAGCGACGCCAATAAAATAACGGATACGCCCTTCGTTTCCTGTAGCTCTCGTAGTGACGTCTGCAGCGACTCCGGCTGTAGCTTCATCCACTCATAATCGACCAGCACGGCATCCAGCGCAGTGTCGTTATGAAGCCAGCGAAGCGCTTCATCGCCAGCATTAGTAGCCAGCAGGCGCATTCCCCAATCGTCGACCAGTCGTCCAATCCAGCGATGAATCTTCTCATTATCATCAATGAGTAAAATTTGCTTATCCTGCAACAACGGCTGACGCAGCGATGGCGTTGTCAGTTCATGCCGCAATACCGGCAATGTAAAAGAGAATACACTGCCCTGACCAGCTACGCTGTTCACTTCAATCTGACCTTCCATCAATTCAATCAGTTGCTTGCACACGACCAGACCCAATCCCGTTCCGGTGTACGCCGATTCACGTAGGCCTGCACGGTAATACCGTTCAAACAGGCGCTCTAGCTGCTTCGGCTCCATCCCAATTCCCGTATCGGTAATGCTGACCTGTAGCGATACACGAGGTTCGGAAACGATCGCAGGCACATCTAACGGCTCATCACCTTCTGAGATAATGTTGGCCTGAATCAGAACGTCACCTTGATTGGTGAATTTGATGGCATTACTGATCAGATTGATCAGAATCTGACGAATTTTGCGTGTATCTCCGTATAATAAAGGAATCTCTTCCTCAATATCCATAATCAGCTCAATATTGCGCTCCAGCGCTTTCGCCGCAAACACGTAGGCTGCCTCTTCTACAAGCGTAGGCAGATCGAATAGCTCGCTTTCGACCGTCATTTTACCTGATTCCAGTCGGCTTAGCTCAAGCACATTGTTCAGCAGATCCATTAACGTATGACTGCTTTTTTTAATAATTTGGATATAGGCATGCTGCTCTGGAGTTAGCCCTGTCGTTTCCAACAACTCGATCACACTGGAAATGCCATTCAGCGGATTACGAATTTCATGACTGAGCACAGCAAGTGTATCCGACTTATGCTGTAGCTTCACATCAAGCTGATCCTTGACCTGCTGCAAAGCATCATATCGTTGTACGACCTGTTGTTTATCGCGATTCAGCTCTTCATTGCGTTCCTGCTCATATTCAATGATTTCACTTTGCTGGTCGATCCGCTTCTCCAGCTCTACCACATAGCTCATAAAGATCGCCATCGAATGCAGCGCCTGAATCTCTGATTTGGAAAATACATAGCCTGGTGCATGCAGTGCACACACTGTACCGAATAGCTGTCCATTTTGCTTGATGACCGGAAATCCAATAAACGAATGGTCACCTATACCTTGTGTTACGGGTAGCATGCATGTAGAAGGATGCTCAACGGTATGTGGAATGTATACTGCTTTGCCCGATACAAGACTACAATACGTGTCGCGTAGCGGTACAGTCTGATTTTCACTAACCAGCATTTCCTCCCGATTAAATGCTTTCAGAATCCGGTTATTCCGTCCATCATTGCTAGCAACAAAGATGGTATTCACCTGTAAAAGATTGCTGAGCACATCGGTAATATGCCCCGCTGCCTCAACCGCATCATTAAAAAAGGAATATTTACTCATGGCTCACCTTTCCTCAAGCAATCTAGAACTTCTAACCCATATAAAAGAAGGACTTTTATCCTACTTCAAAAGGTATTATATATGATTTACCCAGCGATTAAACATACAAATATTAAAATTGTGAATAATATGCGATAAATGTAGTCAGCCGAATCGTTACTGTCATAACAATAAAAGGAAACATCCCGCTACACTATTCACTCACCCATCGGTTACTCTTAACAACGCTCACTAACGAGTCTTTACCCAAAAACAAGAGCGCCGTAAACGTCTCTTCGTTTACGGCGCTCTTGTTTTTATACATTTGTTTGGAAAGCGGGTGATGGGAATCGAACCCACGCTACCAGCTTGGAAGGCTGGAGTTCTACCATTGAACTACACCCGCCTATAAAGTATCGGGATGACACGATTTGAACATGCGACCCCCTGGTCCCAAACCAGGTGCTCTACCAAGCTGAGCTACATCCCGTCAATCAGGTATTCCATCTTAGCGACAAGAATTAATATATCACATCGGAGGGTAGTTTGCAAGTATTTTTTATCCAAACCATTCAGCCCTGAATCATAGGCTATCTATAAGCGGCTAGATGATGAGCGCCCAGCACAAGAGGTGTAGCAGACTTATTTTATATCGTGCCTCCTATTAACTCCTACAGGGTCAGAACTTTGGGATGCTTACTCTACTGGCTCCTGATCGTCACAGTAAAAACCGGTGCAACGCCTTAGCGCACACCGGTCAAAAGCTGTTTATGCGTTTTTACCCGATTTGTCAAAGCTCACTTCAGGTGTAGTCAGCTTGTCGTAGAAATCAACCGAGTTATCCTTATCATCTGTAGCACGCAGTGCCATAGCCGAGCGTGGATGCTCATCCAGCGTACCGGTGATCATGTAAGGAATGATATAGCCCCACTCTTCTTTTTCACGCAGCTTGATCATGTGCTTATCGATCATTTCCAGTACAGGACGCAGCGTGTACTTGGTATTTTTCAGGTGCGTAACGAGCAGTTCTGTCGGGCAGTTACCTGCTGCGCGACCCATACCGTATACGGACGCGTCCAGCAGCTCTACGCCGTTATCCGCTGCAATCAGCGTGTTCGAGAATGCAAGCTGCATATTGTTATGGGTATGTACACCCAGACGTTTGTTTGGCAGATGCGTTTTGAACTTTTCTACAAGATAGATGAAGTCTTTGTAATCAAGGCTACCGTAGCTGTCGACGATGTATACAACATCTACTTTGCTTTCTTTGATCAGTTCAAATGCTTCGATCAGCTCGTTTTCCATAACGTTCGACAATGCCATAATGTTCAGCGTTGTCTCGTAGCCACGATCGTGGAACGTTTCAACAAGCTGTAGCGCTTTGTCTACATCCTTGATATAACAAGCAACGCGGATCAGATCCAGCATACTTTCGTTACGTGGCAAAATGTCATTTTCGTCCACACGTCCGATGTCTACCAGTGCAGACAGCTTCGTATGACCTTTGTGTGGGATGACCTCACGCAGGAATTCATCGTCAAGGAAACGCCATGGGCCAGCGCTTTCCGCACCCTTGAGCAGTTTTGGAGAGTTTTTGTAGCCAATCTCCATATAATCAACGCCCGCTTCGTTCAGGTTATTGTACAAATCCTGTACAAATTCGACACTGAAATCCCAGTTGTTTACGAGACCTCCATCGCGAATTGTGCAGTCTACAATTTTGCAGTGATTGAATTTCATTGTTGATCTCCTTTCGGGCTCTTCATTCTCTACATGATACTGTACGCCTAGTTTAATGTAAAGGAAAATCCTCACATGCTTTAACGCATCAATACATCACAGCCAATTACATTCTATGATAGACGTTACAACGCACAATGTCCAGCCCTAACAGTAGATTAACGATCATTTTAACGCTTCTTGCCATGCTCATGCTGTTGCTCCCAGCGAGCAAGCTCCTGCTCGTCTACAGGTTCGCCATCATAGCGTACCCGATTGTACAGCCTGATCAGCTCTCTCGTGCCTGATGTAGCTGCACCTGACGTAGCTGCAGGTTCGTTCTGTCCTGGAGTAAACGAATCGCTGTGTTGGCTTGCCGCCAGCGCCTGCGCATATTCCTCTGGCGCAAGCTGGCGCCCTACATGCTCAGGTGTCGCTGACGCGGCAACCGTAATTCCTCGCTTGTCCGCGCGGCTCAATAGCTGGCGATAATAGTAGCGCACACGTTCATCCGGTCGCACAGGCCTACGTGTCCGCTGAAACAGGCGGCGTGGGTGAGCCGAGGATTCAGCCAGCTTCTGCACCTCATCTGTGTAGGTGTCTGCCTGTGTCGCATCCGCCTGGAGCTGTTGCGGCTCCCACAGCGACAATAGCCACCGATACAGCTTCGGTGCGTAGCGGCGCAGCAAACGGATAATCATATAACCAAGCCAGCCGATAAATGCACACAGTGCCAGCAACACGATCAACTGGGCAACCTTTTCCACCCAGAATGGATTGCTGCCTGTGTTGCTCGACTCGGGAAGCTGAAGCGACTCCAGCGGCGGCGGTGTATACGTATCGGTTGGCGTGGATGGCGGCGGTGCCGTCTGCTTGCCTATCCATGCCAGAAATGCGCGCCATGCGCGCTCCAGCCAGATCGTTAATTGATCGCTCGCTCCCAGAATTGCGATAAGTACGATCACCAGCCATGTCCAGCGGCGTGTACGCTGCATGACCGCACGTAACGAAGCAAATGAAAAGCCTTCATCGAGCGAGATGTAATCAATCTGCTGCGTTGCAAATCGAAACAGCAGCGTGAACAATGTAAAGGCACCTGCTGCATATAAGCCCCCACGCACATCATGAATCGATGGACTGCTTCCCGCAGCAATATAGATCATCCAGGTCAATCCCAGCGCAACAAGCTGCCAGCGAATCGGGAACAATCGATCACTGTCACTGCGTGCGATCATCATGCCACGCAGCAATATCAGTATGCCAAGTACCAGTGCCGTAATCCATGTGACTGTCGCTGGCTGAGCCGCTGCTATGCTGTAGCCTGCTATAATGATCAGCACAGCATAAACGCCAAGCAGCAGCCCATTCGTTAATGCCTTCAAACGCACAGCAGGGCGCAGCAAGGTACCGATGCCTGCTAGCCCAAATAACAGCGGCAGCCAGTTCCACGGCATCCCATTGCGCAGCACATACGCATCCAGCAATACGATAAGCGGATAAATTGCTGCCAGCTCTATAGCGATATGTATCATTCCAGCTACAACACGATTACCGGTATGCCGTTGCTCATTCATGATTCTACACTCCTTTCCTAACCAATCGACGATATTGCGCTTCAGATCGACAATGTAGCCATCATCCCCATTTAGATGCTCCTGTTATTGACTATCACAGTGTGAATTGGATGAATCTGATCCTATAAGCCAGACCATGTGTGCTCGATTCCGATCATGCACAATATGCTCCTATATCGTCTGTCTTCATACTTCATATTTCATACAAGCTATTTCCATCATTGTGATCGCGCACCTTTAAGCCCGGCCTGTTCCATGAGCATGCCATATTGCGCCTTCATCTCTTCTACTGCTGGCAACAGCAATACATCTACACGTATGCCTGCATGACGCAGCTCCTCGATCGATGCTTCTATAGCATCCGATACATAAGGCGTCATCAGCAGCACATCGGTTGGCTTGCTGCGCTCATCATCTGGAAGCAGATTCTTCATAAACTGAGCAAATGGACGCCGAATTTTGAGCTGTAGCTCTGCCATCATTTGCAAAATAGAAGACAATTGCTCCGTTCCATAACCCGGTGCAATCAAAGCACGCTCTTCATTTTCATAGGGAATAATCGCATTATGGGCGAAGCCAGCCTTCATGCCTCGTCCGAGCAAATCATCGACAATCGTAGCGGCATAGCTAATCGCATATTCTGCAGCGGCTGGCTCGGTAACCGTACTCCACATTTGCTCATTCAGCTCAATATTGAGCACAATCATCAATTCTGGATCGGCACTGTATCCATACTGGTACACCTGTAATTGTCCTGTACGCGCCGTTGCCGCCCAGTGCACCTGATTCATCGGATCACCGGAGCGGTATTCACGTACACCTGTGATCAGAAACGGATCTTCGTTAATCCAGCGCCGCATTTCGATCTCCCCTTGCCAGCTACTATACGCGTCAGGCATATGATGAGATGGCAAATAAGGAGGATAGATCATTACATCCAGATGTAGCGGCATCGGTCGATTTACACGCACCAGTCCAAATAAATCGCCTACACTCATTGAGATGCTATCGAGCCGATACACTCCGCGCTGACGTGCCAGCATCGGATGACGTCGGACGATCCGAACACGGCGCCCCAGACTGAACAGACTTTGATGATTCTGATATACCGTTCCTTCGCTAATGACCAGATCGGCAGACCCGGCAAATTGGAAAGCGACCGGCAGCATCGCTTCCAGACGCAGCCACGGTAGCGGCAACACACTACGATTTTCAAGCTCCTCAATCATTTCCAGTGGTTCGCCCACATGGCACTGATTGGCAGACAAACGCCGGGTATAGAACAGCTTGCCCAGCGACCGTTTACCAAACAACATAGCCTGCGCGGCAACGACGAGCAGAGCGACCACCATCAGCCAGAATAACGCCATCTTAGCGTGCTCCGCTCACAATGTTTTGCTCTGCTGGCACAGGCTCAGCAGCGAGAACAGCTTCCAATAGCTCACGTCCTGCTTCATGACCGCCGCGCTGACGACTGCGGAAAACGATCCGGTGAGCAAGTACCGGTACTGCCAGCGCCTGCACATCATCAGGCAGCACATAATCGCGCCCATGAATAGCTGCATAAGCCTGTGCTGCTCGCAGTAGCGCCTGCGTAGCGCGTGGGCTCGCACCAAGTGCTGTATCCTGATGCTGACGTGTCGCTTCGGCAATCCGTACCACATAATCGAGCAGATCCTCATGCACTCTCACTTCACGGCACAGACGACGCGCTTCCATAATCTGCTGACGAGTAACCGGCTCGCCAGCGACAGATGTAGACAGATTTGTATCTGTAAATCGCTCTGCGGGTTGCTCGCTCGCCGTAACTGCTTCTACATTAACCGCCGCCTGAGTAGCATCGGTGCCAGGCTCCTTTTTGGCATCAGTATGTTGTTGGGATGAGCTGTTAAATGAGCTATCCGACTCCGAACGCTCCAATCCTCCGCCAAGCGTGCGTCGCAGCACTTCGACCCCTTCATCGCGTGTCGGATAGCCGAGCGATAGCTTGAGCATGAAACGATCCATCTGCGCCTCAGGCAACGGAAAGGTGCCCTGATTATCAACCGGATTTTGCGTAGCGATGACCATAAATGGATCTTCCAGCCGATGACTTTCGCCATCAATACTAATCTGCCGCTCCTCCATACATTCCAGCAGACTCGACTGTGTACGCGGCGTTGCCCGATTGATCTCGTCCGCCAGTACAATATGGGCAAACAAAGGCCCCGGACGGAATATAAACTCCGATTCCTTTTGATTATAAAAATAGCCGCCTGTTAGATCGGATGGCAGCAAATCCGGTGTAAACTGAATACGCTGAAATCGGCACTGCACCGACTGCGCCAGCGTACGTGCAAGCAGCGTTTTCCCTGTGCCTGGCACATCCTCCATCAGCACATGCCCGGAAGCCAGCAGCGCTGTCAGCAGCATGCGCACCTCGCGTGTCTTACCTACGATTCGCTGTCCAATTCCTTGCTCCAGCCGCTCTGCCAATTGCTGAACATGATTGATATTCATGATGCTGTCATTCCCTTCCTCATTATGTATACGCTCTCTCTATCATACAACGAATAGTTTACAAATGAAAAAAGCGCCAGGTCACGCTGTTGATCGTATCCATACTAAAGTCTAAGATTAGCCCTCATTTCGCTAATCCGTTCTGCTTTCACACCGACTATAGTTTACTACGCAAGTGGAACCAGCTATCCCCAAACGCAACAAACGACAGGAGAATAAATCTCCTGTCGCTCGGATTATGATCCGTATATTGATGGATCGGTATTCTAATTATTTATGCTGAAGACGGGCACGACGCAGGCTCATAACAGCCAGACGCTTTTTCAAATCACGCTCCCATTTCTCGTCACCAATCTCTTTGGCTACTGCGAGCAGATCCAAACTCATATCAATCTGTCGCTTCACCATATCGATCGGGTCATCCTCCTCGACATTTACACAGTTCTCAAACATTGTATCCTCGTCTTCCATCACATAATCCTGAAAGTCGATTTCCGGTGTGCCATCATCATGCGCATACTCGGCCAGAATCTCATATTCGTTCTCAACCTTATAGTGCACTTCGATGCGTTCGCATACAGGACACACCAGAAGGGGAACATTGTGAACCTGGGTTCTAAAATGTTTGAGGGTCCCTTTCGTTCCAATCATACTGCCACCACAGCAAAAGCTCATCGTGTTCTCCCTCCAGACATGATTCTATAATCGTCAAAGTGACTTCGCATCAACATTGCATACATGTTTGTGAAAGATTATTAACCAGCTTGTGTACATTCTACACCTTTTTTTGATAAGACAAAACCCCTTTTCTTTACCAAAATGGCGAAGAAAAGGGGTGAGAATGAAAGTTAGGACTTTTGGATGGCTGCTACGATCAGATCACCCATTTGCGAAGTGGACAGCGCCTTGCTCTTATCGACTGCGATATCTGCTGTACGATGTCCTTCGTCCAGCACTTTCGCTACCGCTGCTTCAATCGCATCTGCAGCTTCACCGTAGCCAAATGTCGTACGGAACATCAGTGCAAGCGACAGGATCGTTGCGATTGGATTCGCAAGCCCCTGTCCAGCAATATCCGGCGCCGAACCGTGTACTGGCTCGTACAGACCGAAGCTGCCTTCACCCAGCGAAGCGGACGCAAGCATACCGATTGATCCGGTCAGCATCGCTGCTTCATCACTCAAAATGTCACCAAACATGTTTTCAGTTACGATCACGTCAAAGCTTGCTGGACGACGCAATAGCTGCATGGCACAGTTATCTACCAGTACGTGCTCCAGCTCAACATCCGGGTAGTCCGGAGCGATGCGGTTTACCGTTTCGCGCCACAGACGGGATGTTTCCAGTACGTTCGCTTTATCAACCGAAGCCAGCTTTTTACGGCGGCCTTGAGCGATCTCAAATGCCTGACGTACGATACGCTCTACTTCAGCTACATTGTATGCACACGTATCTACAGCTTCTTCACCATGCTCGGTCTGGCGTCTGAACTTCTCACCGAAATAAATACCGCCAGTCAGCTCACGAACAACCATCAGGTCGGTGCCTTCCAGCACTTCCGGTTTCAACGTCGATGCTTCTTTCAGACAATCGAACACCACGGCTGGACGCAGATTGGAGAACAAGCCTAGCTCTTTACGAATACCGAGCAGTCCTGTTTCTGGACGCAGCTCCTTGGAGTTGTTATCCCATTTTGGACCGCCTACTGCACCGAGCAGTACAGCATCCGCGCTTTTACATACTTTCAGCGTTTCTTCTGGCAGTGGAGTCCCTTTTTCGTCGATTGCGATTCCACCGAACAATGCATGCTCTGTTTCAAAGGAATAGCCGTACAGCTCTTCCGCACGACGCAATACCTTTTCCGCTTCGGCTACAACCTCAGGACCGATTCCATCACCAGGGATTACTGCAATCTTTTTTGTTTCGCTCATATATAGCTCTCCTTTGGGCAGCCTTGCTACATGCGAAGGTCTGCATCGTCAGTATGTTTATGTACATCGCCCTACGTGCCTATGCGGATGTGCATTCGCTCATTTACTCTATATTCAGTTTTAACACGTAATCGGATTCTTAGCCAAGATATACAAACTATGATAGCTATAGGCATAACCTATAAAGACGGGAAAGACCATTCTTATAAAAGGCATATAATACATAATTATATATGGGATTAATGTGCAAAAGCTTCAACCACTGCACGTAGCGAACTATCGGATACACACATGGTAGAAAACCATTGTATACATCACATCCCAGCTTAAAACGAGCGCATTTTGGAATAATTAAGCTTTATTATGGTAGGACTATCGATTAGTGAACGTTCCTTTTCGTTATTGTTATATATCGTATCATCTTAGTCGGGATTACCATTTACTGGGCGATTGGATTTGAAGTGGAGGAGTACAAGGACTACAATAGTACGCAGGTGTACAATCGTAACTACTCTCTGTGCATCAGCAATGGCTTGGTGCGCCTGTGCGCTCGTACATAGTGTTCGTGCAGACGTCTACTTTATTTTCGAAGGAGTGCGATGATTGATGGATTACACTTATTTGGGCAAGTCAGGCTTGAAGGTTAGTCGCATCTGTTTGGGTACGATGAATTTTGGTCCGGTAACGGATGAAAAGGAATCGTTTCGCATTATGGACGCAGCGCTGGATGCAGGTATTAACTTTTTTGATACTGCCAATGTGTATGGTGGTTTCGGTGGTAACGGTCAGTCCGGGTCAACGGAAGAGATCATCGGACGCTGGTTCCAGCAGGGCGGCGGACGACGTGAGCGAACCATTCTAGCAACCAAAGTGTATGGCAAAATGAATATCGAACCCGACGGTCCCAACAATGAAGGCGGTCTGTCCGCGTACAAAATCCGTCGTCATCTGGAAGGCTCGCTACAGCGCCTGCAGACGGATCATATCGAGCTGTATCAGATGCATCACGTTGATCCTGCGATTAGCTGGGATGAGCTGTGGGGCGCATTTGAAGTCGCTGTCAATCAGGGTAAAATCGGTTATGTTGGCTCCAGTAACTTTGCCGGATGGAATATCGCGGTTGCTCAAAAGGAAGCCGAGAAGCGTCATTTCCTCGGACTTGTATCGGAGCAGCATAAATATAGCCTGCTCTGCCGTGAGCCAGAGCTTGAAGTATTACCCGCCTCAAAAGAGCTTGGTCTGGGTGTGATTCCATGGAGTCCGCTCGATGGCGGCCTGCTCGGTCGTAATGCACTCAAAAAAATCGAAGGCTCCCGTAGCGGTGGTAATGCCGAGCGTGTGGAGAAGCACCGTGCACAACTGGAGCAATTTGACGAGCTATGCAAGGAGCTGGGCGAGCCACAGGATGTGGTTGCTCTCGCCTGGGTACTTGCGAATCCAGCCGTAACGGCACCGATTATCGGGCCACGTACATCCGAGCAATTCGAAGGCTCATTGCGCATTCTGGATGTGAAGCTGAATGAAGAAACATTGAAGCGTCTGGATGAGATTTTCCCAGGACCGGGTAAAGCTGCTCCAATGGCGTATGCGTGGTAAGCGTAATCGATAATTGCACATCTATGCTATCGTTCAAGCTGTTTTGCGATACGTATCGTGACGTAAAAATAAAATGATCCTGAAAAAGTCGCAACGGACGTATTCGATCCGCTGCGACTTTTTGGATATGACTTTATCTGGTATGGCTTTCTTTCCTCATTCAATCCTCACCAAACAACTAGTAGCACAGATTAATCCAGCTCTGCACGGGAGAACAAATCTGTGATTACCTCGGGCTGCTCACATGCCTCATGAAAACCAGTGATGAATTTGCGCAGCGCTTCGGAATCATTCGAATACGCACAGAACATATCCGCCTCAGGATCAAAGCGTACAATCGACTCTAGCTCTGGCATACGCTCAGCGAGATAAACGGCTGCCAGCGATGCCCAGTCATACCCACCGCCCTCAAAGCCTTCGTCTGCTCGCTGGTCAAACAGGTCCTGCTTGTACATCCCTGCGACCAGAATAACTGAAGCCCCTGGATTAGATTCAGACGATACCCATTTAAAAGGGGCGATCTGTTCATCGATTTCCTGTTTATTCGTCATCATGTCTCCTTTGTGTTATCGGATGTATGGGTGAATATATAAACAAACACATGTTCTCATTTATTTTACCATACTCCTTCACATGGCTACATGATCACATGGAATCAAATGCTGAGCTGGATCATTAATCATCTGGTGCTTACTGACTAGAATTACTCATCTGAGTAAGGTCATCGCTCATCTCAGCACAATATAACAGGATGCACGCTGTACCTTTTACAGCTTTTACAGCTTTTACAATATTCACTCCATCCAGCAAACGCTAATCGATTACAGCGTCTCCACCAGCAACCCAAGCGGCGTGGAAGAAGCGCCGGCAATCATCAGACTAAAGCTATATTTGCTCGTACCTGGTGGCACGCTCGCTACGTACACCGGCGCCTTTTGTTGATTTGTGCGCAGCAGCGGCACGCCATATACATCCTCGCCAATCTTAACTGCACCGCCATAGCTACCACCACGCGGATTGAGAGAAATCTGCACCGTACGATTTTGCGGACCTGGATTCGTTACAGGTACGGTTACATTATAAATGACACCAAATTGGGCCCGGTTATCCAGCGATTGTTGCGGCTGCTCACTGGCAGCAGCGGTAAAGAGCTGATCTGCCGGAATCGAACCGTCTTTTTTCAGCTTGGCGGCTGTTGGATAAATGACACGTTCCGTGCCTGCCGTATAGACCGGAGTAACGGCATTTGTCTCTGAAAATGTCCAGTTTCCTCGCGGATGCGCCTGTGCGGCGAGCGGCAATGGATCTGACTTCAGCAGTGTCAGATCATAGGCGGTATCACGCGATGCAACTGTACGCACCGTATACAGCATTTCCCCGCTATCTGTGCTCTTCACAGTAAAATCATATACAAACCCGAACAGCTTGCCCGATGGGACGATAAAAGCTTCGATCTGACCGGATTGCTGCTGCTTGATCAGCGGCTGATCTGCTGTCCGCTGATCCATCGTACCCGCCAGCACTGCCCGGGAAATGTTACCGCCAATATCGGTAATCCAGTTAACCTCATCGCCACCGATCCGATATTCACGCTTCACATCTTCCAGCCGCAGCGCTCCATGATTGGCACGGTTTTCCAGCGTAATCCCGATCTTCACCGGATTGGGCAACACATTGTAATGCCAGCCAAAAATACGATGCTTCACCTGCCCATCATTGCTGCGTACGACATCATGCCACAGCACACCAGAGGTGACCGGGAAATTCGTTTCGTTCAGCGTCTCCGGGTTATCGCTAACCATCAAGCGCCGCGTCCCGCCGCGCGTCGCCGAAGCGATATCATATTGCACCACACCTGTTGTATTCACTGCCTCAATCGTCAAGTCGCGTCCACTGCTTGTCATTATGAGTTCCTCCCTGGTTGTTGGATTGACCTCGCTGTTCAGACCTTTGCTGTTATCATATTTCGATGATCGGTACTGCTACTCATTGCTGATTTAACCTGAAAAGCGAGGTTCATCTATAAAGTAAAAATATCACCCATTTCTACAACCATAATTTTGAAAATAAATAAACTTCTGGTGATCAATGTAACTAGAGCGTATACGCAAGCTTGTACAAGAAAGAATACTTCAATGAATAGGAGTGGTTTCTCTGATTTTTTTATACACTACTCCCTGAGTATAGCAACATCACAATAACACTACATCGGGAATGCTTGGATGGGGTCAGGCTTGCATGCAAAAAAGCCTCCAGCTTACAGCCTGGTATACACCTGTCGTAAGTGAACATATTCCATGACCGGAACGATTCCACTTACATCCAGGCGATACTGCTGCAAAGCCAGAGACTTTATAGTGCATTGCTAATCGTATAACAGTATACGATTTATTTTTAGATCATCGGAATATTATCACGACGTCCTGTTTTACGTTTTTCAACCAGACGATTCAAGGAATCCACATACGCGCGTGCGCTTGCTTCCAAAATATCCGTGCTCACGCCGCGCCCTTGAGCGGTAATGCCCTCTTGCGTCAACGCGACATGAACCTCACCAAGTGCATCCTTGCCCTGCGTAACCGCCTTGATCGAATAATCGGATAGCGTTACTTCCTCCTGCGAAGCCTTATCGATCGCATTGTAGATCGAATCGACCGCACCGTTGCCGCTCGATTCCTCTTCACGCACACCGCCATCGGTCGTGCTCAGACGTACGCGTGCAGTCGGCTCGCTCTCGCTGTCAAACGATACGAACAGCGAATCCAATTGGAAAAATTCTGGTGTATCCGCAAGACGCTCTTCCAGCAGCGCAAACAGATCATCATCGGTAACTTCTTTTTTCTTATCAGCCAGCACTTTAAATTTGGCAAAAGCGCGATTTACCGCTTCTTCGTCCAGCTCAAAGCCCAGCTCGATCAGATGCTCACGGAATGCATGGCGACCGGAGTGCTTGCCCATAACGAGCTTGCTTTCCTTCAGTCCAATCGTTTCCGGTGTCATGATCTCATACGTCGATTTCTCTTTCAGCATACCATCCTGGTGAATACCGGATTCGTGGGCAAATGCATTTGCACCGACGATCGCTTTGTTGCCCGGTACAACCATACCTGTCAGTTTGCTCACGAGACGGCTCGTACGCGCAATTTCAGACAGTGTAAACGATGTTTTCGCACCATAAAAGTCCTGACGCGTTTCCAGCGCCATTGCTACTTCTTCCAGTGCCGTATTGCCCGCACGTTCCCCAATACCATTGATCGTACCCTCAACCTGATCGGCACCGTTCAAAATCGCCGCCAGTGCATTCGCCGTTGCCATGCCCAGATCATCATGACAATGCGCGCTCAATTGCACCTTTTCTACGCCAGGTACATTGTCTTTGACATATTTGAAAATATTGCCGTATTCATAAGGTGTCAAATAGCCGACGGTATCCGGCAAATTGACCACATACGCGCCTTCTTCAATCGCCATTTTCGTCATTTCAGCGATAAATTCCAGCTCGGTACGACCTGCATCCTCCAGCGAGAATTCAACCTTATCAAAATATTTACGTGCATATCGAATCGCCGAGCGTGCCGTATCGCGCACCTGATCCTTATCCATGCGCAGCTTATACTGGCGGTGAATCGGTGAAGTCGCCAGGAACAGATGCAGGCACGGATCTTGCGCCCCCTTCAGCGCCTCGCGTACCGCATCGATGTCCTGCTCACGCGAACGCGACAAACCAATTACACTGGCATTTTTTACAGCGTTCGCCACAGCATTAACCGCTGCCAGATCACCAGGCGATGCCGCCGGAAATCCAGCTTCAATACGATCGACACCCAAGCGTTCAAGCTGATGAGCAATCTCAACTTTCTCCGGCGTATTCAAATTAACCCCGGGCGATTGCTCTCCATCTCTCAGCGTCGTATCAAAAATATAAATTTTACGCATAATCGCACCTCCTTATAGTTTTAAGTACAACCGTGCTTTAAGTACACGATAACCATTAAACATTCCACATCTCTACACATTCCACATCTCTACACATTCCACATCAAGCACTATACCAATCAAATCGTATTAAAAATTTAAGCGTATTCACATCATAATCATTACTAAACTCATTAAAATGCTACTAAGTATGAAGTCAAAATATTTCCATTCCGTTCCATTCACAAGAAAAACAGCCCATATCAAAAGCCCGTTCCGTTCTCCTTACTACTTCTCTACCCTATTAAAAAATAATTCAGAAGTTAATTTGCGGCAGGCAGGCTGAACGCGCACCAGCGGAGGGGAAAGAATTGTTCTGCAGAAGCGAAGCGTTCGCCCGCAAGCTTTCTGTAAGAAAGCTCGCATCGAAAGCATATGCTAAAGGTTGATTTTGACTGCTACAAGCAGTCGTTCAAAAAATCAACCTTTAACAGCGATCGAAAGAACAATCTTTCCCCGGAGCGCCAGTAGCTTCAACCAGCCAACCCGCAATTTAAACCTTCAAATCATTATTTTTTAATCCAATGCATCATTTCACGCAATTGACCGCCAACCACTTCAAGCTGGTGCTCGGACTCATTACGGCGCGTTGCTGTCAGGAATGCACGACCGGATTGGTTTTCCAGAATGAAGTCGCGTGCGAATTTGCCCTGTTGAATATCGGACAGTACTTCTTTCATCGCTTTTTTCGTTTCTTCCGTTACGATACGAGGACCAGTCACATAGTCACCATACTCCGCAGTGTTACTGATCGAATCACGCATCGTTGCCAGACCACCTTCGTACATCAGGTCAACGATCAGCTTCAGCTCATGCAGACACTCGAAGTAAGCCATTTCAGGAGCGTAGCCAGCTTCAGTCAGTGTTTCAAAGCCTGCTTTAACCAGTGCACTTACGCCACCACACAGTACCGCTTGCTCACCGAACAGATCGGTTTCTGTTTCTTCACGGAAGGACGTTTCGATAACGCCTGCGCGTGTACAGCCGATACCTTTTGCGTACGCCAGACCGATTTCTTTAGCATTGCCGGTAGCATCTTGATGAATAGCGATCAGGCCAGGTACGCCGAATCCCTCTTCATATGTACGACGTACCATATGACCAGGAGATTTAGGAGCAACGAGCAGTACGTCATTGCTTTTCGGAGCAACGATTTGACCAAAATGAACGTTGAAGCCGTGTGCGAACAGCAGTGCAGCCGTATCTTTCAGGTTTGGCGCGATTTCACTGTTATACACGCTAGCCTGAGTTTCATCCGGCATCAGAATTTGAACGATATCTGCCTTTTTTGTAGCTTCTGCTACGGACAGCACTTCAAAGCCATCGTTTTTTGCTTTGTCAAACGATTTACCTTCACGCAGACCGATAACAACAGACAGGCCGCTATCACGCAGGTTTTGCGCGTGAGCGTGACCCTGGCTACCATAACCGATAATTGCGATTGTTTTACCTTTCAATACGTTCAATTCTGCATCGTTTTCATAGTAAGTCGTTACTGCCATTTTTTCTTCCTCCTTTAATATATGAAACGTTGTACCGGCACTGCCGATGGTTTTTTTAACCCTCCTGAAAAGAGCGGGTATTTCAAAGGAAGTCAGACTGCTGACAATCGCCATACTATTCTGATTTCCTCTCAAATCCCCGTCTTTTCAAGCGGGGCATGTATTACAAATTGAAGGCTGCTTGCAGAAGCGAGTAATCGATTACCCTTTCTGGCTAAAAGGACTACTGCAACTTCATTTGGTACCCTAGTTGCGATAGATCAGCTTATACATTGCCACGAATCATGGCCGTTGCCCCTGTGCGGGACAGCTCGCGAATGCCATACGGCTTCAGTAGCTCAATCATCGCATCAATCTTTTCCGTATCGCCGACAACCTGTACCATCAGGCTATTCGGACCGATATCGACAACCGCTGCGCGGAAGGTTTCGATAACACCCATAATTTCTGGACGCTCGGACGGCTCTGATTTTACTTTGATCAATGCCAGTTCACGAGCAACCATCGGACGGGAGCTAAGGTCGATAACCTTGATAACGTCGATGATTTTGTACAATTGCTTTTCAATCTGCTCCAGCGTGTTTTCATTGCCAGTGGTCACGATAACCATACGAGACAGACCCGCTTCTTCGGATTGACCGACAGTGATACTTTCGATATTGAAGCCACGACGACCGAACAGGCCGGAGACCCGTTGCAGCACGCCTGGCTGGTCGTTAACTAATACGGCGATGGTGTGTTTGAACGTTGTCGCTATCATTCTTTATCCCCCATTAACATTTGATCAATGGTGGCTCCTTGCGGAACCATCGGATACACATTTTCGTGCTTGTTGACGATGAACTCCACCACGACAGGTCCCGGTGTGTCCATCGCTTCCTGCCATGCTGCCTGCGCTTCATCCTTGTTCGTTGCACGCAAGCCTTTCACTCCGTACGCTTCAGCCAATTTTACAAAGTCCGGGCTACCGGACAGATCGATATGGCTGTAACGGTTATCATAGATCAATTCCTGCCACTGACGTACCATACCAAGTACCTGGTTATTCAGGATAACGATCTTCACCGGAATATTGTTGATCGCACAGATGGCCAGTTCCTGTGCACACATCTGCATACCGCCATCACCATTGATGGAGATAACAAGGCGATCTGGATTCGCCATCTGCGCACCGATTGCGGACGGGAAGCCGAAGCCCATTGTACCGAGTCCACCCGATGTTACCCAGGAGCGCGGCTTGTTAAAGCGATAATACTGCGCTGCCCACATCTGATGCTGACCAACGTCAGTCGTGACAATCGCTTCACCACGAGTCGTATCATTCAGCATTTCAACTACCCATTGTGGCTTCAATACCTCATCCGAATCGTCATAACGGAAAGGCTTATCGCGTTTCCACTCGGCGATCTGCTGACGCCATGCATCTGCTTTGGCGCTGTATGCTGCATCGCTGTTGAGCTGCTCCAGTACCGTTTTTACATCACCGACAATCGGGATGTCCGTTTTCACGTTTTTGCCGATTTCTGCCGGATCGATATCGATATGAGCGATTCGAGCATGAGGTGCAAATCCATCAAGCTTACCGGTTACCCGGTCATCGAAGCGAGCACCGATGCTGATCAGCAAATCGGATTGCTGAATCGCCTGGTTCGCTGCGTACGTTCCGTGCATCCCTGGCATCCCGATCCACAGATCGTTACCGCTTGGGAATCCGCCCAGTCCGAGCAATGTGGTCGTGATCGGAATACCTGTAGCTGTTACAAACTTGAGCAGTTCCTCATGTCCACCGGAGTAGACCACACCGCCACCTGCCAGAATCAACGGACGCTCTGCTTCAACAATCGCCTGATGCAGCTTATCGAGCTGTAGCTTGTTCGCTACGACGCGTGGATTGTAGCCTCTCATCACGACCGGCTCCGTATGTGGCTTGAACAGTGACTTCGCTGCCGATACATCCTTCGGAATATCGATCAATACCGGGCCTTTACGACCTGTATTGGCAATGTGGAATGCCTCATGAATCACACGCGGCAGATCCTCTACATCACGTACAAGATAACTGTGCTTCGTGATTGGCATCGTGATGCCCGTAATGTCCGCTTCCTGGAAAGCATCCGTACCGATCAGCGTGGTTGCTACGTTACCGGTGATAACGACGAGTGGCACCGAATCCATATAGGCAGTTGCGATCCCCGTAACGAGGTTTGTTGCTCCCGGACCGGAAGTCGCGATACATACACCAACTTTGCCACTTGCACGAGCATAGCCGTCTGCTGCATGGATCGCGCCTTGCTCGTGACGAGTCAGCAAATGCTTGAAGTCGTCAAACCCGTGCATCGCATCGTAAATGTACAATACCGCTCCGCCCGGATAACCAAAGACGCATTCAACACCTTCCAGCAGTAAGCTGCGGAGAAGCATTTCGGAACCTGTAATGACTTCCGGCTTCATCCATTTCTCACGTAATTGATCAGTTGATTGCACATTCGGTATTTGCGCGCTCATATCTTTTCCTCCTCCCAAAAATTCACATCAATCTTACACAAAATTTGTATGACAGGCCGACGCATCCTACAGCAGGTTGCTTGCTCATTTCTCTGCAGAAGATTGCTGGCTCCGGTTAATAAAATCAAAAAAACCTTTCGCCACCCCAAACAGAAAAACTCTGTTCGAGGGACGAAAGGTTATAGCTTCCGTGGTACCACCCAGATTCGCATACAGCCTCACAGCCCGTATGCCTCATCAAGTAAGACAAGTATGCCTTACCTATTGTCTGTAACGTAGACAGTACGATTTTCCCTAATAATCACGGATGAACCCGTGCCTTTCAGGAAAACAGCTCCGAGGTGAGCTCGTATAAAAGGGGTTTTGATGAAGCTTTCAGCAGTGCGCTTCACTCTCTGGACAAAATAGCCCTTAAAACTTCGTCCTCTTCATAGCCGATCATGGATATTCACAATATCGACCGCAACATTTCAAGTTGTTGTCAGCCGCTGATTTAGAAACATTATATGATTCATTTGAAACAGAGTCAACACTAATTTTTTTTGCACTTTTGGACAATTCGCGTAATCGGGTGTAAGACATTTATACAGCAAATATGTAGTATAAGCGCGATCTTTGTAAGTATAGCTTTATATTTATGAGAAAATGCTGCATATTCACTTCTTAGTGGGTAATTTACTTTTGTTCACTGTGCACAAATGGTTGGTTGTGGATATCGGTATTTTTGTTGGATGGGACACATGGTCAGGTTGGTGAGAGATCCTTATAGCTGAGCTGATATTGGGTAAATTGGAGTGCTGGGGGCACCTGCTACTCCGGCAAGGAATACAGGGACGGACTCAGTAGAGCCGCGGAAATCTAAAATCTATAACTCATTTTCCTGTACTATAATCTTTTATCACTCCTTCCTGCTACAATCTTGTATCCCTCCTTCCTAATACCATCTTCACAGATCATCTCAACAGCCATCTACATCAAAAAAAGCCGGTACTCCCGAAGGAGTGCCGACTTTGAGGTTACATAGGAGCTACTTTTACATGCAATCACAATCATGCATAGCACCCGAGCGTGAAATAGATTCTGTTTGGATCTACCGCTTGCTCGGATCGTAAGGTTGGCCCAGTGCGGATGGAGCGCTGGAGCGTCCAACAGCGGCTACCAGAACGATGATAGTGAGCAGGTATGGCAGCATGTAGATGATTTCAGGCGGGATGCTCTGTGTCCAGGCGAATAGCTGTACATAGTTACGCACGGCTTGTGCCAGACCGAAGAATACAGCCGCGCCGAATGCACCGATTGGATTCCATTTACCGAAGATCATCGCAGCGATTGCGATATAACCCTGACCGGAAATGGTGTTGTGTGCAAATGTGCCTGTTGTTGTCAGTGTGATCGTTGCACCACCGACAGCAGCCAGTGCACCACTGATCATAACGCCCACATAGCGCATGCGGTTAACTTTGATACCTACAGTGTCCGCAGCACTTGGATGTTCACCGACAGAACGCAGACGCAATCCGAACGGTGTTTTGTACAATACGAAATACGAAACAAATACGAGAATAATCGCCAGGTATGTCGTTGGATAAGCATTGAACAGAGCGTCACCCAGCAGCGGGATTTTGCTCAAGCCTGGAATTGGCATACGGCTGTAACCGGAGATCAATTCCGTTTCACCTGCACCGTCGAACAGCAGCTTAACCATATACAGCGTACTGCCGGCTGCCAGGAAGTTAATCACGATACCGCTAATAACCTGATCCGCTTTGAACGTAATCGAAGCTACTGCGTGAATGAGCGATACGATAATACCGAGTACAATCGCTGCACACAGACCGATCGAGGCTGCGGCAAAGCCGTCCAGACCTGCTGCCTGTGCGTAGTGACCAAATACGCCGGCTGCAAATGCGCCGAACACCATCAAGCCTTCCAAACCAAGGTTCGTTACGCCGGATTTTTCTGAAAAAATACCGCCGAGCGAAGTGAAGATGAGTGCTGTCGCAAACACTAACGTCGTATTAAGAAGCTGACCAATAATTGTTAATACGTCCATTATGACACCTTCTCTTTCTTGCGCTTGGCATAAAACGGTTTAAGCAACCAGCGCACAATACCCTGTGCGGCGATAAAGAATATAATTGCACCAATAACGATACGTACGATCTCCGGTGGTACGTCAGCACTAAAGCTCATCCCTGCCGAACCGTAAGTCAGTGTACCGAACAGGATGGCTCCCAGCACTACGCCAAACGGATTGTTCATACCGATCAGCGCAACCGCGATACCATCAAATCCAGTTCCCGGTGAGCTTGCCATAACGGATTGGTAACCAAATACACCGAGCACTGTAAACGCGCCGCCAAGACCAGCGAATGCACCACTGATGAACATCGCTTTTACGATGTTGCGGTTTACGTTCATACCTGCATATTTGGAAGCGTCCTGGTTAAAACCAACGGAACGCAGCTCGAAGCCTTGTTTTGTTTTCCACATAAAGATGTAGAAGAACACAGCAGCCAGCAGCGCGATCAGTGTACCCCAGTGAACACGCGCATTGCCCATCATTTCAGACAACCAGCCGATGGCGATCGATGCGGAGGGCTGAATATCAACCGAACGTGTATCACCAGACTGAAGCGCAAAGGTATTGATGATCAGATTGGACAGGTACAGACCGATCCAGTTGAGCATGATACAGGAAATAACTTCGTTCACACCACGTGTCGCTTTCAGGAAGCCGGCAAGCGCCGCCCACAGACCGCCGAATACAGCACCAGCAATAATCGCCAGTGGCGCGTGAATGAAAGCAGGCAAGCCATGCAGATGAATACCTACGATAGAAGCAGCCGTCATACCGATCAGGTACTGACCTTCACCACCGATATTAAACAGACCTGTACGCGCAGCAAAAGCAAATGCCAGACCGGTCATGATCAACGGTGTCATCTCACGAATAGCTTCACCAAAGTCATACGTATTGCCATATACGCGCTCAACCAGTGCGCTATAGGCATCAATCGGATTATAGCCACCAAGCATCATAACGAGTGCTCCCAGCACCAGACCGAGAATAATCGCTACAACTGGCAACGTCACCGAATCTCGTGTAAACAGTTTTAATACTTTATTCATGCGTTGCACCTCTCTTTACGGTGCTTCCCGCCATCATTAAGCCCAATTCCTGATCATTGGTTTGTTCCGGCAGCACTTCACCTACAATTTGACCTTCATAAATAACTGCAATCCGGTCGGATACGTTCAAAATTTCATCCAGTTCAAACGAAATGAGCAGAACAGCTTTGCCCTGATCACGCTGTGCAATCAGTTGCTTTTGTACAAACTCAATCGCCCCTACATCCAGACCGCGTGTTGGCTGTGCCGCTACGAGCAGATCGGGATTTTTGTCGATCTCGCGTGCAATGATTGCCTTCTGCTGGTTACCACCTGACAGAGAGCGTGCCATCGTATGAATGCTTGGCGTACGCACGTCAAAGCCATCTACGAGGCGCTGTGCCTTTTTATCGATCTCGTCATACTGCAAGAAGCCATTTTTGTTGTAAGGCTGCTTGTAGTACGTTTCCAGTACCATATTCTCGCTAACCGAGAAATCCAGCACCAGACCGTGCTTATGACGATCTTCTGGAATATGTGCCACACCGGATTCGGTAATTTTACGCGGGGTCAGGTTGGTTATCGGCTTGCCGTGTAAAGTGATCTGTCCGCCGTCCACATGACGCAGACCGGTCAACGTCTCAATCAGCTCGGTCTGTCCGTTACCATCAACACCCGCAATACCGAGGATCTCGCCTGCCTTCACCTGCAAACTGAGGTGATTCAGAACCGACATCCCGTCTTTGTTTTTGGAAACGATATCTTTCATTTCCATAACGACTTCGCCCGGATTAGCAGCGATTTTATCTACTTTAAAGCTAACGTTACGACCGACCATTTTCTCAGCCAGCTCCTGTGGTGAGGTTTCGGTCTTTTTCAGCGTATCAATTACTTTACCGCGGCGAATGATCGTTACCGTGTCAGCGATCTGCATAATCTCTTTAAGCTTATGCGTAATCAAAATGATCGATTTGCCCTCTTTGATCAGACGCTGCATAATTTCCATCAGCTCGGAAATCTCCTGTGGCGTCAACACCGCAGTCGGCTCATCAAAGATCAGAATATCAGCACCACGATACAGCGTTTTAAGAATCTCAACCCGTTGCTGCATTCCGACAGAGATGTCGTGAATTTTGGCATTCGGATCAACACGCAGTCCGTATTGCTCAGACAGCTTGCGGATTTCTTCCGTCGCTTTTTTATAGTTGATTCGGGTGCCCTTTTGCGGCTCAGAGCCCAGAATAATATTCTCGGTAACAGTAAATGGCTGTACCAGCTTAAAATGCTGGTGAACCATCCCGATGCCAAGCTCAATCGCTTTGTTCGGTCCATCAATAATGACAGGCTTACCATTGACTTCAATTACACCTTCTTCAGGCTGATACAGTCCAAAGACCACATTCATAAGCGTCGACTTGCCGGCACCGTTCTCACCCAGCAGGGCATGAATCTCACCCTTGAACAGCTTAAAGCTGATCGAATCGTTAGCTACGATTCCAGGGAAACGTTTTGTTATTTGTTTTAGCTCTACAACAGGGGTTGCTGTATTCATTAAATCACCCTTATAAGCAAATTGATTATCCCTTTGATAAGACTTCACACTGTATCGTATTTGGCTATTACATGCGGAAGTCTTGCAACCACCAGTATAGCAATACTTTTCGGTATTTCGATCAGCTTTTTTTAAAAATAGCGCTAATCTCTATCTATCCACTTTAATACTATCCGTTTTGACGATGAAACCGTTCAGCAGTTATGCATCATATTACCTGTAGACGTAACAACAAGGCTAGTTATGAACCAGCCTTGTGTTGGAGTCTACTATTTTGAAGCAGCTTGGATGAAGCTATATTATTGCACCGTATCTGGTACTTTGATTTCGCCTTTGATGATTTTTTCTTTGTACTCATCAACCAGTTTCAGTACATCAGCAGGAACGTTTTTGCTGGAAGTATCAGCAACGCCTACACCATCATCTTTCAGACCCAGTGTTTCTACGCCACCTTTGAATGTACCATCGATCACTTCTTTGGATACTTTTTCAACGGCAGTGTCTACACGCTTGATCATAGAAGTCAGAGTAACTTTATCGCCAAATTCCAGAGATTGGTCTTTGTCGACACCGATTACCCATACTTGTTGTCCAGCGTTAACACGAGCTGTCGCTTCGTTAAATACGCCTGTACCTGTTGCACCAGCCGCGTGGAAGATAATATCTACGCCGTCGTTGTACAGTGTAGCTGCTGCGGATTTACCAACGTCTGGTTTGTCGAATGCACCAGTGTAGTTAACCATCAGTTGAGCGTTAGGGTTAACAGCCTGGATACCTGCTTTGAAGCCAGCTTCGAAGCGTTGGATCAGTGGGCTTTTCTCGCCGCCTACGAAACCGATTTTGTTTGTTTTAGTCATTTTGCCGGCGATTACGCCAACAAGGAAGGAACCTTCGTTTTCAGAGAATGTTACAGATTTTACGTTTGGCTGATCAACCACACTATCGATGATTGCCAGTTTTGCATTCGGGTTTTGCTTAGCAACCGTGTCAATTGCATTTGCAAGGTTGAAGCCGATACCCCAAGTCAAAGCGTAGTTATCTTTAACAAATTGATTCAGGTTAGGAATATAATCCTGATCAGATTTACTTTGAAGATACTTTACACTAGCGCCGCCGTCAGATTGCACTTTTTGCAGTGCTTCCCATGCGGATTGGTTAAAGGATTTGTCATTCACGCCGCCTACGTCAGTAACCATACCGATTTTTACGTCGCCGGAACCGCCACTTCCCGATGTTCCGTTACTTGCATTGTTTGTGGAGTCGCTTTTGTTACCGCATGCTGCCAAAAATACGGACAGTGCCAGTACCATGATTAGCGAAAGTGAATAGACCTTCTTCATGTATGTTGTTCCCCCTTAAAAGTATCAACTATACGTCTGCTTCTTTCTGTAAAGCCGAACATTTTACCCAAATTCATCAGATAATGTTCGTCTTATGAGCAGATTCAATAGTCACTGAACCGATTATACAATCATGTGGTAGGAAAATCTACTATTTTAATAACAATTGGTCAATTAATTTATCCGGTAAACTAAGAAAGCGCTTCATTTTGTTCATTTTTCCTAATATATGTAATCTATATGTGAGATAACCTACTAAAATCATTCGTTTTTTACCATTTAACGCGCTAAACCGTCATATTGAATGTCAGGTTTGATTCGTAACTTGCTGCCAGGCTTCTTCACACAGTACAGTTATCGCTTCCATAATCCGTACAATAGCCTTCCAGCAAACAAATCGCTTCCTTATATATAATAGCAACGGATAACGATAAAGTCGTTCATCCGTATTACCAAACCACCTCTGTAATACTGATCCCCTCTATACTATCGTCATTCCTTTTCGATTCGTTTAGCAAAAAAGCTCATGTTGTCGCATGAACTTCCACTTATTCTCAAAAAAAGAGTCCCTGCATATACAGAGACTCTCTTGATCACGCTGGAACTTAAGCGTTGATTTTTTCTTTTGCAACGGATGCCAGGGAGTTGAACGCTGTTACGTCGTTAACTGCCAGGTCAGCCAGCATTTTGCGGTTGATGTTAACGCCAGCCAGTTTCAGGCCGTGCATCAATTTGTTGTAAGACAGGCCGTTCAGACGAGCTGCTGCATTGATACGTACGATCCACAGTCTGCGGAAGTTACGTTTTGTTTGACGACGGTCACGGTATGCGTAGACCAGGGATTTGTTAACCTGTTCTTTTGCAGTTTTGAAAATACGGTGCTTGGAACCGAAGTAACCTTTTGCAAGTTTCAGATATTTCTTATGTTTACGACGTGTGACGAATCCGCCTTTTACTCGTGCCATATTATAAACCCTCCCGGAAAATTAAATTATTTAAGATTAGCCAGACCTTGTTTCAAGCGTCTTACGTCACCAGCAGCCATCATTGGGCTAGTACCAAGTACGCGTTTTTGACGTTTGGATTTGTGGGAAAGCAGGTGGTTTTTGAACGCTTTGTGGCGTTTAACTTTACCTGTTCCTGTGATTTTGAAGCGACCTTTCAAACTGCTATGAGTTTTCATTTTAGGCATTTGAATATCCCCCTTAGTTATTTTTCGGCGCCAAGATCATAATCATGCTGCGGCCTTCCAGTTTAGGCTGGCGCTCAACAGTACAGATATCTGCAACTTCATCTCTTACGCGTTCTAAGACTCTTTGACCAATATTTGCATGTGCAATCTCGCGACCGCGGAAGCGGACCGAGCATTTCACCTTGTCGCCATTGTTAAGAAACTTCACTACATTACGGAGTTTGGTTTGGTAATCGTGCTCCTCCGTATTCGCATGGAAACGCATTTCTTTCAGTTCAACAATCTTCTGATTTTTGCGCGCTTCTTTTTCTTTCTTCTGCTGTTCGTAACGGAATTTGCCGTAGTCCATAATGCGACATACAGGCGGCTTCGCTTGTGGCGCTACGTTAACGAGATCCAGATTCAGATCAATCGCCATTTGCATCGCTTCGCGAGTTGGCTTAATTCCGATTTGTTCACCTTCAGGACCTACCAGGCGCACTTCCTTTACCCGGATCTCATCGTTGATCATATGTTCCTTACTAATAACTTCCACCTCCACGTTGTGATAGACAGCGGTATTACAAAATAAAAAGGGATGCAGGCCTCATCACCCGCATCCCTTGATCATCTACATCTATTCATGACAATAACATTGTCATCAAAGTAAAGATCAATGAACCAGCCGATCGCTATCGGTCAGGTGAGAAGTCGAGCTTCTACTTATTCATTATTTAGTCGTTCCAAAAACACTTAATTAGTATATCACGAGCATAATAGTATGTCAACAGTTCTACAACATTTATTTTCATCGACAGAAATTAATCCTTCTTGAAAGTTACTCTATCTTTTAAAAAGTATATCACCCTACTAAAACCTGCATAAAAGGCGCAGCGCCGATTTTTCGGAACGCTACGCCTTTTATAAGCTGGATGAGCAGTTGTCGATTCATACAGACGCACAGCTCGTTCAGTATTATTGCATTACAGTGTGCTTTGCTTGCTGCCATGTACGTCTTCAATGCGTACAACGCGTGTATGCTGTGTGTGGCTCCATTGTTTGTTGTTCTGTGTGAAGAACGCATAGAACGTAATTGGCCACCAGGACAGACCGTAGATTGGGAACAGCAGCAGGTACATGTATACCTTCCACGATTTGACCTTTTCCAGCATCATCGCAAGAATAAATGTTACGACGTTTGCAGCGATCGCTACATATGTGACCCATAGCGGCAAGTAGTTATAAATGGACGATACATGCGGTCCACCTAGAATAGCGGTGTCGATCCAAATGCCGGCAGTCATCAGGAATGTAATCAGAACGATGTATACGTTGACGCTATACAGCGCAAGGTCAAACTTGATGATGTTGAATTGCTTAATACTCTGCCACAGCAGGGGGAAGAAATAACGACGTGCTACAGTAAAGTGACCTTGCATCCAGCGCAGACGCTGACGGGAAGAAGCTTTGAATGTCAGTGGCTTCTCATCGAACACTTTAGCATCATAGCTGAATTTTGGATAAATTCCTTTTTCAGCACAACGCATTGTGAACTCAAGGTCCTCGACCAGACTTGTTGCGCCCCAGCCGATTTCTTTTAGCAGTTCATTTTCAAAACACATCCCTGTACCGCCAAGGAAGTTAGCCATGTTCAGGTTATGACGGGACAACTGCCACAGACGGTTGATGTACCAGTACGATACACCGTAAGCTGCAGTGATCCAAGAATCTTCCGGGTTCTTTGTATCAATGTAACCTTGAATAACGCGTGCACCTTCACACATATCGTTGTTCATTTCTTGCAGGAAGTTCGGTGCAGCCAGATTGTCTGCGTCGAACATTACGATACCGTCGTATTGACGCTCCATGCTCCACAGCTCGCGCAGCATCCATTCGATAGCATAGCCTTTACCGCGCTGGTTTGGATTCGTACGTACGCATGCATTCATGCCATGACTTCTAACGATGTCAGCCGTGCTATCTGTACAGTTATCGCAAATAACGAAAACGTCGTACAGCTCTTTCGGATAATCCATCCGCTTTAAGTTTTCCATCAATGCGCCGATAACCTGCTCTTCATTGTGAGCCGCTACCAGAATCGCAAATGACTTTTGCGGTGCATGATCTGGTCTACGCTTGCGTTTTAAAATACCGAATAATGAAAAACCGAACTGATATACCGCAACAAATGCGAGTACAATCTGCAATACAATAAAGATTGTGTCCAATATATTGCCCATGAGTTTGTGTGACCCCCTTCAGTGGTAAACCCTCTTAAAAACAAATTAATCATTGTGAAGCATTCTTTTTCACTTGAGTCGATGTGTCAGATAGCAGTATGCTTATTAAGACTGCCGTTTGATTTTCATATTTCAGTTGTGTTACAACGTGTGCGTGTTTCATTATGAAGGATGAATGTTCCTTCCGCAAATTTTGCAAATTCCTGAAATGTTAACGCCTATTGATGCGGACATTAAGATTTTGCACACTTTTCAATCTTTTGTCAAAGCGCTAATTTTCATTCTTTCGTGAAAACTCTGTAATATAGACGTAATATATTACAGGAATGTTGCAGAACATGATTGAATATCTGTTTCTCGCCATTTATCGCTGATTTGCTCGGTTTCTAAATCTTTAGTCGCATATTTGGTTCGTATTTATGGTTCGATTGTTGTGTATTTGGGAATCTTCTGTATTTTATGTGGGTTAGGAAGGAAAATGGAGACGGGTGCCTGATAGCTAGTTGTAGCACTTAACTGGTCTGCAATCCTATAAACGTTTTAATTTCGGTTGAATCAATCGATATGGTGAACATCATCATGCTTCTGCTATTTTGCTCCCTCAATTGCTCTCCTCCCCATTCATACTGTAATCTAATCTGACTGCTATTTATTGTGGGGTAGCTTAAGCAGGGTGGTTAGCGCACTTGTAATATAAAGTTGAATGACTCTCTCGGTTAAAGGGTAAGTCTAAATAAAGAAGCAGCCGTTTCTTCCTCATTACTCCACTCGGACTGCTTAACAGAAGGATAGAGGTAATTTAACCGCTAGTTAACGTTATAATGCTTGAAATGGTTAAAGAATAAAAATATGATTAATTTAAGCCAAAAACGGCAATATATACGGGGGTCTCTCATGCGTCAGTTTCTTATCCGCTTACAAACTATGGAGCAGTATATTTTCAGATGGTTCAACACCAGACTTCATAATCCATTCCTGAACTTCTTCTTCTACTACTTAACGAATCTGGGCGGAGCCACCTTCACCATTATTGCGACACTGGCGATCTGGCTGCTGGCGCCACAGCCATGGAGTCTGGCAGGTCTGCAGGCAGCGATTGCGCTTGCGATCAGTCATATCCCTGTCGCCATCGCGAAGAAGCTCTACCCGCGTATACGTCCGTATCTGGCGATTCCAGAGACGATTACTTTCCGCAATCCGCTGACTGACCATTCCTTTCCGTCAGGGCATACGACAGCAATCTTCTCGGTCACTGTTCCATTCATGCTGACCAACACAGCTACCATTCCATGGTTACTGCCGATCGCACTGCTGGTAGCTGTATCCAGAATGTATCTTGGACTTCATTATCCTTCTGATGTACTTGTCGGAATGCTGATTGGTTCAGGGGTTGCGTTCGGTACATTTGCATTATGGCCTTAAAGGGGTTATTGTAACATTACGGTAATATGTTACAGGTATATTACAGACACTAGACAAGCTTACTTACTACTATCAATGATGTAGAGAATACCTTTCAGAAAAGGTGAAATGAACGTGACAAAATACAGAGTGCTGCTTCTGTCGGAAGGTTTTGGTTCAGGTCATACACAGGCTGCGTATGCGCTATCGAGCAGCTTACGTAAAATCTCGCCAAATATCCAGACTCGTGTGCTGGAGCTTGGCAGTTTCCTTAATCCCAAAGTAGCGCCACTCATTATCACCGCTTACAAAAAAACGGTTATATCGCAGCCCAAATTGATACGGATGATGTACAAAAGCCAGTATAAGAAATCGATCAATCGTCTGGCGACACTTGCTCTTCATCGTATCTTTTACACCCATACACATAACGTTATTCGTCAACTGCGACCGGATGTGATTGTATGCACACATCCGATTCCGGGTGCCGTTATCGCCCGATTAAAGCGCCTTGGATTAAGTGTTCCACTCTGCATGGTCATTACAGATTACGATGCACATGGAACATGGGTCATTCCGGAAGTGAATCGTTATCTCGTCTCTACCGACGGGGTTCGTTCTAAATTACAGCTTCGTGGTATTGAAAGCTCACGCATTTATGTAACTGGCATTCCGGTACATCCAAACTTCTGGGAACACCCGAGTAAAGCGGAGATTCGCAAACGCTTTGGTTTAAAGGATATGCCTACCGTGCTTGTGATGGGCGGCGGCTGGGGGATGGCAGATGAATCGATCAGCAGCCAGTTAACCGGCTATGCGGACAATGTACAATTTCTGTTCTGCTTTGGCAGTAATGAAAAGTCCTATGAGCGCGCACGTCAGGATCGACGGTTCAATCATGAGCATATCCATCTGATTCGTTACACGAAAGAAATCGACAAGCTGATGGAAGTTGCCGATCTGCTCGTGACCAAGCCAGGTGGTATGACCTGTACGGAAGGTCTCGCTAAAGCGATACCGATGCTATTTTACAATGCATTGCCCGGTCAGGAAGAACATAATTCACAATATTTTACCGAGCAGGGCTGGGGCGAGCCGATCACATCACCCGGCATTGTGCACCAGTGGATGAATCTGCTCATTCATGATTATGAAGCTGTAGTAACGCAGCGTCAGCTCAAGCTAGAACAAATCGACCGTTATAATCCAACCGAATGTGCCCGTAGCATTATGGATATGGTAGAACAAAGCAAGGTCTTAACCTGAATCGGTTAAGACCTTGCTTTATTTATTAGCATTCAATTTTATTCACAATCGCGATGTATCGATATCCGCTCAGTATTGATCCAGTCGAACCTTGTTGTACTCCGCCAGCGCTTCTTTGCCGATAATGACTTCGCATCGGTGGATACGCATTCCTTTGCCCATAAACTTAGCTTCGTACTCGGTCATCACATGATCTTCATTGATTCCATCACGATGCAGGTTCAGGCTTAGATTCGTCATTTGCAAGCCGTAATCCGCAAAGGAGTTCAGCGAGAACTCGAATAAGGTCTCCGAATCGGTCTTAAAGTGAATCTGACCGCGATCATTCAGCAGACGGCAATATTTTTCAAGAAAACGCGGATGTGTCAAACGACGACGTCCATGCTTCTTTTTCGGCCATGGATCGCTAAAGTTCAAGTATACCCGCTCGATCTCACCCGGCTCGAAAATATCCTCGATATTCTCAATATTGGCTAATGCAAGCTGGATGCTCGTCGGTGTACCCATCCCCGCTTCTTCCCATGCAATACGAGTCTTCTCTGCCGAACGGCGCACAAGCTCGTCATACATATCAAAGCCGATATAGTTTACTTCTGGGTTACGTACGCTCATCTGGCTCACGAAGCGTCCTTTTCCCATTCCGAATTCCACATGGATCGGATAATCATTGTTAAAACGCTGACGCCATTTTCCTTTATGCATTTCAGGATTCAATACGACCAGATCCTGTTGCTGCTCCAGATCCTCGCGAATCCCTTTTCTTCCTCTTAAACGCATGTTCTTCCTCCGATTTTCAAATAAGTTCGTGCTTCCGGTGTTGATGGCTTCCGGTTGCAGGCTCACCCGGTAATATGCTCTATCGCTTGTACGGAATTATTTTGACGAAGAAACCGTGAAATGTAAAGACTAAAAAGGAAAAAAGGACCCTCAGCACCCGAAAATGAATGCGGAAAATCCTTTTTTCTATATTTGGAATTGGGGTCCAACGATATTTAGGCAATCATAGTCTACAGATTTTTGCGTATAAATGCAAATGATTATCCGGTCAATCAACCATGAAGCCGCTGCTTTAAAACAGCAATATGTATTTACCCATATAGCAGATATTTGAATCAGCGTTGTATATCATTTTCAATGGTTGTTCATTTTTGTTACAATCCTCTATATGCGAAGTTGGCGCGATCTTTACTCAAATTTTCAACTCAAAGGAGTTTCTTTATGGAAGCGATACATTTGGATGGGCAGCCTCTGCTCTGGGGCGATAAACGGTTTCACACCTGGAATACGGAGATGAAGCAGCAGTTCGGCGGTAAAGTGTTCAAGGTAATGCTGGATGCTGGCTTTACCTGCCCGAACCGCGACGGGAAAATTGCGACTGGCGGTTGTACTTTTTGCAGCGCACGCGGATCAGGCGATTTTGCTGGCTGGCGACGCGATGATCTCGTTACGCAGTTTGAGACGATTCGGGATCGACAGCACCGCAAATGGCCGCAGGCGCAGTATATCGGTTATTTTCAGGCTTATACGAACACGTACGCTCCAGTGGAGGAATTGCGTGAGTGCTATGAGCTAATTTTGCAGCAGCCTGGAGTAGTCGGTCTGTCGATCGCGACTCGACCGGACTGCCTGCCTGATGATGTGGTGGACTATCTGGCTGAATTGAATGAACGTACGTATCTATGGGTCGAAATGGGTCTGCAAACGATTCACGAGTCCACTTCAACGCTGATCAATCGTGCACATGATACACGCTGCTATGAAGAAGCGGTTGCGAAGCTACGCGCGCGCGGCATCCGTGTATGCACACATATCATTTACGGGTTGCCACAGGAAACGCACGAGATGATGCTGGAAACGGGGCGTGCTGTCGCTCATATGGACGTACAGGGCATTAAGATTCATCTGCTGCATCTGATGCGTAAAACGCCGATGGTCAAGCAATACGAAGCCGGTCTGCTGCGCTTTCTGGAGCAGGACGAATACATCGGCTTGATCGCGGATACGCTGGAAATGCTGCCGCCTGAAATGATCGTCCACCGACTGACCGGTGATGCACCGCGTCACCTGCTAATCGGACCGATGTGGAGTCTGAATAAATGGGAAGTATTAACCGGTATTGATGCTGAACTCACTCGCCGCGATAGCTGGCAGGGCAAATACTGGAGGGGCAAGTAAAATGGGATTCATGTCCGTATTAAGCTTTGCCCATAAGCTCGCTGCGGAGCGTCTCGAATCCGTCTCCGGCGCTACCGCCATTGATGCGACCGCCGGAACGGGAGCTGATACGCTAATGCTTGCGCGTGCCGCAGGGGCAAAAGGACAGATTTACAGCTTTGATATTCAGCAGGCAGCACTCCATAGTACGTTGGAACGATTGAGCCGACATGGGGATGAGCCACTGGCTACCGTCATACCGGTGCTGGCTAGCCACGACCGGATGCAGGAGCATATCCCTGTGAAGCTGCATGGCAAGCTGCAAGCGATTATGTTTAATCTAGGCTATCTGCCGACCGGTGATCATTCGATTATTACGACGCCGCATTCTACGCTGCCTGCGCTGGAGGCGGCGCTTGAGCTGCTATCACCGCGTGGTATTTTGACCATTGTATTGTATCCAGGGCATCCTGGCGGTGCGGAAGAAGCGCAGCTCGTACAGGAGTGGGCCGCTGCGCTACCGGTATGGCAGGCACAATGCCTTATTTATCGACAGCTTCAGCGCTCGGATGCTCCTTATTTGATCGCTATCGAGCGTAAAAAGGGGCCTATCCCCGCACAAGCCTGATCGATCTCATGCTCAGCTATTTAGTTAGGGACTTCGGCATGGATGCAATTTACCCCCTACTGCGCTTATAATTTAGATGCTGCACGGCTAGCTGTAGCAGCAATGGCATTTACTATCGTAAAAGGAGTGCAACCCATTATGGCAGTACGCAAGATCGAGCATGTTGGTATTATGGTTTCTTCGATTGAACAATCGATCGCATTTTATGAGCAGGTTGTCGGCTTACAGCATCTGGAGACCATCGGTCATGTGGATGATCAGATTCGTCTCGCTTTTCTTGCTTTCCCCGGACATTCGGACACGGAACTGGAGCTCGTTCAAGGCTATTCAGACAATCTTCCACAGGAAGGCCGGGTTCATCATGTGGCTTTTTCGGTCGATGATGTGGAGGAAGAATTTGCGCGTATTCGCGAGCTGAAGCCGAATGGTCTGGATGCTGAGATTACGACGCTGCCAAATGGAAGCCGTTATTTCTTTTTCGATGGGCCAGACAGTGAGCGCCTGGAATTCTTCCAATCTACACGCTAAGATGGATGCAGGCATTCGCCATAGGATCAGAACGTGAGCTTCTGATGGATAGGACCGCTATACATACTGCGGTACACCAATACTTATAGGTATGTGAGGAGAGAATATCATGACAAAGCCATACCCTCTACAATTTCAACCTGAATTTAAAGAGCGCGTCTGGGGTGGACGGGCACTGGAGCAATTCGGCTGGAGCATTCCAGAAGGCGTGATCGGTGAAGGCTGGATGATCGCTGACCATCCGAACGGCACGACATCGGTAATCGGTGGCGAGCTGGACGGCATGGGACTGGATCAACTGCGCGAAACCTTTGGCCGTGATTGGTTTGGTACGAAGGGCGTATCTGAGACCAACGGACGCTTCCCTCTGCTGATTAAGCTGCTTGATTGCAATGATGATCTGTCTGTACAGGTGCATCCGACCGATGCGTATGAAGGGCTTCCACAGGGAGAACTCGGTAAAACCGAAATGTGGTATGTACTGGATGCCAAACCAGGCGCCAAGATCATCTATGGTCTGAAGGAAGGCGTAACACGCGAAACGCTGGCAGCCGCCATTCATGACAATCGCATCATGGACGAGCTGCAGGAAGTACCGGTACAGGCTGGTGATACATTCTACATTCCAGCCGGAACGGTGCACGCACTCTGTGCAGGTGTACTCGTTGCCGAAATTCAGCAAAACTCGGATACGACTTATCGTTTGTACGATTATGATCGTCCGGGTCTGGATGGCAAGCCGCGTGAGCTGCATATCGAGGATTCACTCAATGTCATTGCCTATGAAGGCGCTGGCGCAACAACGATGAAGACCGACGGACTTGTAGCCGGTGAATGGCTGGAGCTGGCTCGTTCTCCTTATTTTGTTGTGGAAAAAGGCGTTGTTCAGCAGGCGTGGGAATTGTCCACCACACCGGACAGCTTTACGATTCTGGTCGTTGCAGACGGGGAAGGCATGCTCTCCTGGGATGGAGACAGCACACCACTCAAGGGTGGACAGTGCTTCTTGCTTCCTGCTAATCTGGGTGGGTATACGCTGGATGGAAACTGCACCGTGATTCGTTCGTATTTGCCTTAGTTAGTTGGGTAAATGATCTGGATATGTACGCTAATTGATGTTGCATGCAGCATATGATTCGTGTATATTCGCAAATGCTTCGCCCTTCAAGGTGTAGCAGATAAATAACTGTCGTTCGTACGACAGCTTAAAAACAGCCTGCATCATTTGCTTAGCACATGATGCAGGCTGTTTATTTTAATTATTTTATAAAGGGTACGTGTTTTATGAATAGCACGTTGTACTCACGTTGTTTTTACATTTAGAGCAAGCTGCTCATATAATAGCGAATCTGCTTTCGCCACCAGTGCCATTCGTGGTCGACGTCGTGACCCCAAAATTCGATACGGGCAGGGATATGCTTGTCTTGTAGCACTTGCTGTAAGCGTCCGGTTTCGTAGCGCATTTCGTCTTCCCATGCGCCCTGTCCGCAGCAGATGACGATTCGGCTACGACGGTATTGCTCCAATACCAATTCATCGTGCAAGCCGGGAAGATAATCGAGCGGTGAGTTGTAGTATACGGTACCTTCCCGGTAGTCTCCGAAAAAGTGTTGGACCGAATAGACGCCGCTCAGTGCCAGCAATGTATCGAAATAGTGCGGGTGGCGGAAGAAGAAGTTGCTGCTGTAATAGGCGCCCATGGAGCAGCCGCTGATCAGAATTTTCTGCTCATGACCGTCATTGTTATGCTGACTCTCATGCAAAATACGTGGAATCAGCTCATGTACGATATAACTGTTGTATTGCTCATGCCGACCGATGCGATCCTCGATATTCCAGTGTGAGGAGAAAAACGTCTCTTCATCGATGCTATCGCATGTCCACACCTGCAATTTGCCAGCATGAATCCAATCAGCCAGCTCATCGATCATGCCTGAATCTTCATACTGGTAAAAGCGCCCCAGCGATGTGGGGAAGACGAGCATAGGTTTACCGCGGTCACCATAAATTTTGTATTCCATGTCACGGCCTAGTGCCGGACTGTATTCTTTTCGGTATTGTACACTTACCATATTCACGCCTTCCGCCCTTCTGCTTCTCTATAGGTAGATCATCCTTCGCATCGTACCATTTTTCATGCAATCGGAAACTTTCTCAGCCGTCGCTCATTTACATATGCCGATTTATGCCGATTCGTTTAGTGCTGCTCCTGCTGAATATAATCAGCAATCTGGCGTACACCCTCCAACGAATCTGCACGGAACTGATAAGCACGATTACCACTGGCGCGACTGAAAATCGCCTCAATCTCTCCATAACGTACAACGCCGTCTCCGAATTGGTGCACGATGTCCTCATGAGTATGAGCGTAGGTTTTCCAATCTTTACGGCTGGCATAGCCTGTATAATAATGTCCGGCTGGTGGCTCGCCCTTGCCGCCATGCACAACCATCTCCGCCCATAGCGAGTAAACATCCACCTCATACGCATAGTTGATTGCATCCGTCATCCATGCTCCCGGCGGACGCATATTCACTTCCAATGCAATCAGTCTGCCATCCTTATTCGACTTGAATAGCTCGATATGGAAAAAACGCTCTTTAATATCAAACGCCTGCAAAATGCTACGTCCTGCCTGCTCTACCTCAGCATCTACTTCTTTCAGGCAAAAATAACGCAGATGATCATCATCACTAACCACCTTCATAATGCTCTGTTCAAAACGATGGCTCGCCTGAAAGCGAACGATACCTTCCCGATCAATCAATCCGTCATAGGTCAAAATAATACCATCTACGAATTCTTCCATAATAAATTCCGTATCCTGTGGACGTGTATGTAAAAAGTAGTCCAGCTCCTCCTGATCACTCAGCTTATAGGTCATACTTGCACCCGAGCCAAGATCCGGCTTTACGACAACGGGAAAGCCATTTTGCTTGATAAACGCAGCCGCACTATCCTGATCTGGATTTTTGAGGAAACGCACGGTATCTACGCCGCTTTTCTGGAAAAAGTCCTTCATTTTTGATTTTTGCTTCAAATTATCTACAAAATCGGCTTTGGTGCCCTCGATATTAAAATCAGTTCGCATCTGAGCATCACTTTCAAGCCAGTATTCATTCATCGATTCAAATCGGTCAATCTTGCCGTACTTATGGGTAAAAAATCCAACCGCGCGTAGGATGTCATCCTGTTGTTCCATGCTGTCGATACGGTAATATTCTGTAAGTGCTGCCTGCAAACGAGGCTCCAGGCTTGTATACTCTGCATCGCCGATGCCAAGCACAGTCGCACCCTCCTGATGCAGCCGAATGGCAAACTCACTGCTACTGCTAGGAAAATGTGGAGAGAAAAACACAAAATTCATGACCCTACCGCCTCCATCACAAGATTACAACTAATTTAGCAGTCTCTGGAACGTTCGTCAATTTGATTTATAAATAACAAGGCGATCTCCTCCGGCTTCGCAGTAAATGTACAACATAAACATCTGATCGCAATCGATTATTATATATAAAAACACTGGAAAACTGTAAATAAGAAGAAGATTTATGGTTAATAACAGTATGATTTTGTAATTTCATTCATCTCAAAACTGGCATTTTATAGTAAGCTAATGATAGACGTGTATATGAATGTTGTCATATGCACCACCCCTACTTGTATAGATATGATCGATATAGAAAGGACGATACACTCATGCAGGAACGTACATTTCAAATGATAGATCCACAGGGCATTGCTGTTCATGTGTATGAGTGGCTACCCGATGACCTTACGATCAAGCGCGGGCTGCGTGGGCTTGTGCAATTGTCGCACGGCATGTCAGAGACGGCAGCACGCTATGCAAGGCTTGCCGCTGCATTAACCGAACAGGGCTATGCTGTATATGCGAATGATCATCGGGGTCATGGGCAGACAGCAGCTTCATTAGACGAGCTTGGCGATCCGGGTGAAGATGGATTGTATTGGATGGGACAAAATCTATCCCAGTTATCAGAATGGATTCGACAGCAGCATCCAGGGCTACCTTTATTTTTGCTTGGTCATAGTATGGGTTCGTTTGTTGTCCAGCAGCTTATGTACAGTCAGCCCGATTATTATGAAGGCTTTATTTTATCCGGCTCCAATGGTCCACGCGGATTATTGTCTACCGGCGCACGAATTGCCGAGCTGGAGCATAAACTACGCGGGCCACTGTATCGCAGTCCGCTACTACATGCACTTGTATTTGGCCCCTATAATCGCGGCTTGCCACGTCCACGCACCACTCGCTTTGACTGGCTATCCCGTGATCCAGATGAGGTCGCTCAGTATGTAAATGATCCGTATTGTGCAAAGCCGGTGAGCGTACGCTTTTATGTGCATTTTTTCCGCTTACTAATGGAAATTCATCGCCCTGAGTATATGCATCGTATTCCGAAGCAGAAGCCGATCTATCTGTTCAGCGGCGATCGTGATCCGGTAGGCTTATATGGCAAAGGAGTACAGCGTCTGTACAAGCAATATCGTAAGCTGGACATTTCCGATGTGGAGCTAAAGCTATATCATGGTGCCCGGCACGAAACGTTAAACGATATTAATCGTGACGAGGTCACCGCCGACCTGCTGCAATGGCTGGAACGTCATTGTACCCTGTCGTCGGCAGCAGCCTATGCTAGATAACAGCTAGAAATAACAGTAGCAGATAAGAGAAAGAGCCCTGTACGCACCATAATTGGTGTATGCAGGGCTATTGACGTAAAATGCTCACTGAATGAATGTATGGGAACGATAATAAAGTGTCTTGCAGTTATAGCTGTAAAACTATAGCCGGAATAGAAGCTATAAAAGTGAAAACGAAAAGCTACCCGTACCATTGCAGTCTTGCCAGGAGAACTATGGCAATGTACGTGTCGTACGCAGCAGATTCAGTCCCAGCAGTACAAATACACTACCTGTAATGCGGTTCATATAACGGGATAGTCGACTGGATTGCAATCTGCGTGCCATTTTACTAGAAAAGAATACTAGCAGCAGACACCAGCATAAACCGGTCACACTAAATGTGAACCCAAGCAGCAAAAACGGCAATGCGCCCATACTCTGGGTCGGGTCAACAAATTGCGGAATAAACGCAAGATAAAATAAGGCTACCTTCGGATTCAGCACATTCGTTAGCATGCCTTGAAAAAACACCTTGCGCAGCGACTGTCCAGGCGTATGCTCGATCCCCTTACTCGCCTCCTGCTTAGTCATCAGCGAACAAATACCAAGCCAGATCAGATAACCAGCACCAATCCATTTGACCAGATTAAAAGCAAGTGCCGACTGCATCAAAATAAGCGATAAGCCCAATCCTGCAAGTAAAGTATGCACACATGAGCCTGCAATAATGCCATACACCGACATCAAGCCTGCCTGTCTGCCTTGAAATACACTGCGACTTAAAATATAGATCGTATCGCTGCCGGGTGTAATGTTCAGTAGAACACTCGACAGCACAAATAACCAGTAATGCTCAATGCCCCACATGCCCAGCACCATCCCCTATCGTTTAAAGTGGGCTTTTCTCATAGCAACGACTTTGTTCTTCTCCAATATATTCGCCAAAAAGCTCAATCGGCACATAGCCGTTACGTTCATAAAATGCCATCGCTTCCTGCTGCTTGATGCCTGTTTCCAGACGAACGCCGGTAAAGCCCTGCTCCACCGCCGCAGCCTCCAATGCTTGCAGCAAACGACTAGCAATCCCCTGACGGCGCTGGTCGGCACGCACGAAAAACCGTTTTAGCTCCGTGTACTGCTCATCCAGCTTACGAATCGCTCCGCAGCCTGCTGGCTGATCATCCACATAAGCGACCATAAAGGTAATATCCGCGACATCCGGGTGATCCAGATCCAGACCATGAATCAGCTCCGCAGGATAACGCAGCAATAAATCCTCATCCAGCTCTGCAATCAACTGGCGTAAATCGGCATGTTGGGCGGTGCGATGTTGAATCGTAATGATACTCATCGGTTTCTCTCCTTTATGGGTACGATTTTGTAGCTGTTGTATGTAGTAGAAGTATGCAAGTAGCATGGTATATCGTTAGCCTGTTGCATAACGTCATGCAGCGGCTATACACTGGCGGCGCTTGCCGTTTATACCAGCTCTATACCAGCTCGTAATGATGCACAGCCGGAAACGGATCGTAATAATGATGAAGCAGCTTTTTCCACTGCTGGTACTCGGCTGAACCTCGGAAGCCCTCTGTATGATCCTCCAGCGTCTCCCAGCGTACAAGTAAAATATACTGGTTCTCAATCTCCATACATCGCTGTAGCTCGTGCGAGATGTACCCCTTCATGCCAGCAATAATCTGCTGGGCTTGTTGGAAGCTTGCCTCAAATGCTGCATGCTGCCCTGGAATAACATTTAATATCGCTACTTCAAGTATCATTGCGTATCCTCCTCCAATAAATATAAAAAATACTATAACTCAACTTTAATTATACAGCTAGCCTTTTATCCTTTTCTGTTTTAGTGCCTGAGCGCTATCGTGGTCTCAGGGCAATATAGCAAAATGCCGCCCTCCGCAAATTGCGGATAGACGGCATTCTTTCATTAGTTACGGCTGGAAGCAAGCTTGGTGAGCAAGCGTAAAATTTCAAGGTACATCCAAATAATCGTGACCATCAAACCAAATGCGCCATACCATTCCATATACTTTGGTCGACCTTCGTTGGCATACTGCTCGATGCTGCTAAAATCAATCAACAGATTCGAAGTGGCAACGAAGATTACAAATAGGCTAATACCGATACCGATCCAGCCGGTATCCTGGATATACGGCACACTCATGCCGAACAAGCTCAGCACAAAATTCACGAGATACGTTAACGCAATCGCCAGTGTCGCAATGGTAATCGCAGTGACCAGTCCCGGTGTCACGCGGATAATGCGCGTCGCATATAGGAACAATGTGATCAGAAAGAGCGATAACGTAATCAGAATCGCGTTCATAACGATGCCCGGATACATATACTCGCCCATTGCGGAGACGGCTCCGAGAAACAATCCGTTTACGATGACGTACAGCGGTGCGGTAAACGGTGAAATCCGTGGGAAGAATACAGTCGGTAGCGAGATCAAGAGCGAGCCAATCAAGCCTACCTTCAAAAATCCACTCACATCCTTGTCATGAACGAATAAGTACCATGTGTACGAAGCCGAGGCGATGAGCAAAAGAGTCAAAATGAGTGCTTTGCCAGCGGCTCCAGCCAGTGTCATCGATTGTCTGTAATCCTGGTCGGGTGAGCGTTCGAAACGGTTGCCATATAGTACGGGGTTACGCAGTGCCATGGGAATCATCCTTTTCATTTTTAATTTTGAAAAAAACAGTTGGGGTACGCGTGTGGGCAATGGTAGTGGTTGTGTCCTTCCCGCAGTGAAGTGCTTTTCGCATCAAAATGGATTGCGCTTATGTAATACTGTTATATCATGTGCTGGACACTTTAAGCCTTAAACTAAAATTAAATATAGCGATATGGAATGAACGTCTACAGGAATGCCCTCTAACCTTTAAGCTTGCACACACGCGTTGTTATGTATCTTTGTTGCTAAATAACTGCTTATGTTCATTAACGGCAGGTTGCACCTTAAATTGAAGATGCCGGACTAAAAAGCTTTGCGTCATGAGGTTTCTGTCAGCGTTCAGCGTTCAGCGTTCAGCGTTCAGCGTTCAGCGTTCAGCGTTCAGCGTTCAGCGTTCAGCGTTCAGCGTTCAGCGTTCAGCGTTCAGCGTTCCAAGTTTAGTCTACTCCATAGGTGCTTTCAAGTACGGTGATTTTATAAGTAAGCATAGTAAAAGACCATCCCATGAATGTACGAGATGGTCTGTGCAGTCGCCTATGCGACCTGGTTATGAAGCGTTCTGGCTTGGAATCATGCTTCTTCTTGCCAGTGGGTATGGATAAATTCGTCGCGACCGGATTTCTCGCGGTCTTCTTTGTAGTGCTTCTGGTTCTTTTTGTGGTAGTCCTGGTGGTATTCTTCTGCCGGGTAGAACACATCAGCAGGCAGGATTTCGGTTACGATCGGTTTGTCGCCAAAGCGTCCGCTTGCGGCTACATCTGCTTTCGTTTGCAGCGCTTGCTCCTGTTGCTGTTCGGTATGGTAAAAGATCGCTGTTCGGTATTGTGATCCGCGATCGTGGAATTGTCCGTCAGCATCCGTTGGATCGATTTGAGGCCAGTATAGCTCCAGCAGGCGCTCATATGGGAACAGCTCCGGGTCAAATGTAATTTCGACCACTTCGTAATGACCGGTATTGCCAGTCTTCACCTGTTCATAGGTTGGATTTTTTACATGGCCGCCGGTATAACCGGAGACGATGCCGTGAATGCCGGGCAGTTCTTCAAATGGTGTCACCATGCACCAGAAGCAGCCGCCTGCAAATGTTGCTTTTTGCAATTGTGCCATAGTCATGCATCCTTTCAGCTATAGATTCAAATGAAGTACATTGCCAATTGACGCTGGCCCATGCCATCTAGCGATAAGCTTGTCTTTTCTATTATACCGTGCTTTATCGATCCAGGCTATGGATGTCATCAACGATATACGGGCACATACAATCGCAAACAAAAGCCGCAGACACGAGATCACCCGTGCACTGCAGCCTATGGATAAGGTCATATAGTCTATACGCCGAAGTTATTCTTCTTCTCTAGGGATGTAGACGATGAAGCCGCTGTCTTCACAATACACATCACCGAAATGGTATACGCCGTTACGATGAACAAACAGCCATTCGAACACTTTTTGAATGGTTTGCAGCATGAGGGTCCCTCCCCTGAATAATGAATAAACCTTGCGGTTTAAACAAATTTTAAGGGCAGCCATTACAGGTGTCAATCGCTAAGTTTGTAAAATATTATCGAAAAATTCTATCGTTTGTTAACGCAGATTTAAATACTGGATCGGTATATGATTACTTTGCCATAACGAATAGCAAACGATATGGAGTAGACGCTATGAATGGGTTGCTACCTGTAATAGACGTCATTAGAGGTGCTTTGCTCTGCCATTGTATCTTTATCATTGTACTACAGCTTTATAACTGCTTTTCATAAATGATCGCATCCAGTCCCTCATGCGTAACCGTTGGCTTTATGTAGCGAAATTGCTGCTTTTTCCAGAACCGATGCGCAGGCTCGTTGTCGACTAATACGACAAGTCGCAATTCCCGAATATGCTGCTGAATCAGCAATTGCTCTAACGCTTTCAACGCAAGCTCTCCATAGCCGGTACGATGCTTATTACCGTCAATCATAAATAGTCCCAACCATGGATACCCATCCTGCGGATAAAGCGGCAGCCATTCTACAATGCCGATTGGCGTACCATCAAGACAGATTAGCATTCGCCTGGCACCGAGCTGTGCTGCTTCTGCGTGCTCAGCTTGTAATTCACTCTCTGTAATTACTTCTTTGCCTTTACTCAGACGATTGTAGCTGGGATTGGAATTAATAATAGCCAGCTCCTGGGCAAGCTGCTCCGCAGTAGACGGGATAAATGTAAATACCATATGAATCTCCTTTGTCAGTGTTGATGTATGAATTGGATTCAGTCCAGATGCAAAAACCGATACGGAATCTAACAACGAACTGTGTGTGTGTCTTTATCATTTTATACAGATTATGTTATTTCCAGGTCGATTAGAGGTAATGAATTCCCGTATGGGTATATGATCCAGTCCTGTCTAATTCAGTGTAGCACACTAGCAAAAACATACAAAAAGGAGCGATTGTGATGAAAAACCTCGACATACCACGCGATCACACGATCGATGGAAGCATCAACCTGCTAGCGGAAGGATACACCTATGCATTTGACCGCAGACAGAAGCTGCAAACGGATATTTTTCAGACCCGTCTGCTTGGACAGCCAGCGATCTGTATGGGCGGTAAGGAAGCCGCAGAGCTATTTTATGATCGCGAGCTATTTCAGCGTGGCGGCGCGATTCCAAAGCGGATTCAAAAATCGCTATTTGGCGAAAAAGGAGTGCAGACGCTGGATGGTCAAGCTCATATGCATCGCAAGCAAATGTTTATGTCGCTGATGACCCCGGATCGACTGCAAACAATACAGGATATCGTACGGCAGCAATGGCAATCTGCCGCGATCCGCTGGCAAAGCACAGTACAGCTTGAACTGGTGGATGAAGCTCAGGAAGTGATGTGCCGTGCAGCTTGTCAGTGGGCAGGTGTACCACTCCGTGAGCAGGATGTCAAAACAATCGCCAATGATCTTGCCAGTATGGTCGATGCGTTTGGCGCTATAGGTGAACGGTACAAAGAAGGTCGTGATGCCAGACAGCGCACCGAGCAATGGGTAACCGAGCTGGTAGAATTGATTCGCGCCAATCGCGTTCAAGTTGCTGAACAGACAGCCGCGCATGTGATTTCATGGCATCACGATCTGGACGGCGAGTTACTGGACGCTAAAGTAGCCGCTGTCGAGCTGATTAATATTATTCGCCCGATCGTAGCGATTTCGTATTATGTCGTATTTAGCGCTCATGCGTTGCATACGTATCCAGAAACCCATCAGAAGCTGATCGCATCCTTTGAAAATGGCGATCCAACATATAGCCAGTGGTTTGTGCAGGAGGTGCGCCGCCTGTATCCGTTCACTCCGATTCTTGGCGCAAGCGTGCGTAAGGAATTTACGTGGAAAGGCTATCACTTTCCAGAAGGCACGACTGTTCTGCTCGATGTGTATGGCACCACCCATGATCCGAAGCTATGGGAAGAACCGCAGCAGTTCCGCCCAGAGCGGTTCGCGGATTGGGATGGAAGTCCATTCGATCTGATTCCGCAGGGCGGTGGCGATCATCGTCACGATCATCGCTGTGCTGGCGAATGGCTCACGATTGATGTTATGCGTGTCAGCCTTGAATTTTTGGCAGGTCATATTGAATATGAAGTGCCACAGCAGGATCTGACGATCGATCTATCGCGCATGCCTGCACTTCCGGCGAGCCGCTTTATTATGAGTCATGCGCGTCCGAAAACAGCACCCTCCACCTCATCGTAACGCTGTACTGGTCAGCGTGGTATCCGTGCGAGTACAATACAGGTATACCTGGCAATATACAACCTGGCAATATAAAGCGATATTACCATCGCGAAAGGAGCATGCTGCATGCCACAACCAATCCAGCGTGTAGGCTATGGCTACGAACCACCGCCCTCTCATACACGCGGCACTCTGATCTACTACGATTCCTTTCAGCATACTTCGGATTTCGAGCTGGAGCAGGCGCTCCTTACGATGCAGCAGATGAACTTCTCACGACTGGTGCTGTATCCGCTACATGAGCAAACGGTAAAGCGTATGTCGAAAGAGCCTGTCGCTCCCTTTTATCAGCGTGAACGACGCTTACAGGATTGGAAGCAGGATGGTGCTCACCGTGCCGTCATAATCGAGGGCTGGGATGGTAAGCGTAAAAAGTATACTCCGATGGAAGCGGCATTACGCACGCTGATCGATCATTATGAGTCGCCGTACTTTTTATTGTTGACGCCGGAGATGGCGAATCAGTTTGCCTCGTTCTCGATCTTTGAGGAATGGATTAGCAAAATCAGTCTGGTGCTCACCGAGCAGCCAGAGCATCTTCATCCGCGTTTGAGCAAGTTCCGAAATCGCTGGCGTGTCGCTGGTGAGACAGCATCTGGTGCGGATAAGGATTCAGCGTCAGATTGAGTCGTTAATCCAGGGATGTCTGTATTTGGTGCTTAGTCTATTAGACTGAAGCTTATGGCGAAGTAGAACACAGAATGCATAGTATAGGCGAATGGATATAAGGAATATCATTTAATTTCATTATGTATTTTCAGCTAGACGCCATAATTATAAATATGATGCAAGCTCAAGAAGCCTATTTGATTAAAATAGGCTTTTTAGCTTTTTAGCTTTTTAGCTTTTTAGCTTTTTAGCTTTTTAGCTTTTTGAGGCTCTTTCATTCCTTTAGCGTCGTATCCTTTATATTCAACTCACTCATATAATAAGCAGTACTTAAAATCACTTTATTTCCCAAATACCCCCTTAATAGATCCAAACGGAAAATACAATAATAAAAGTTAATGACTTTAACAATATTCTGTTGCAAAAAACGACAAATTCAGCTACCATTTTCACAATTACATCGTGCTAAAAACCTGATTCTACGGTCTGCGGCATATCATATCATAACTGCTGGTGAGTGAGAGGAAGAGGATGGAATGGTTCGTTTTTTCAAAAATCATCTGGTCGTTCGCATTGTTGCGATTGTAACCCTTGTGATGATGCTAATCGCGGCGGGGAGCCTGCTGCTGCAACTGGCGAACATGAAGCTGACTGCGCAGGAGTCCATCTCCAGCTACAATGTTCAGATTGCCGAAAATTATGTCAAGCATATGGATGCGGCGAGCTATATCCGTTTTTCCCAGAATCCTCAGGAAAATGCGAGCTTTTTTGCGATTCGCGATGAGCTAGATCAATTCCGTCAGCGTATTGGTGCGATGTACGTATATTTTGTAAAGATTGATGCCAAAGGAACACCGCTCAT
>JBCNLJ010000027.1:0-60114 GCA_039595515.1 Paenibacillus sp.
TGAGATTTCCCAGTATGTAAGACCCCTTGAAGACGACGAGGTAGATAGGTTGGAGGTGGAAGTGCAGCAATGCATGGAGCTGACCAATACTAATCGGTCGAGGGCTTATCCTACTTCTAACTACGCGATGATTCGTTTCGGATTCAGTTTTCAGGTGATCAACCTGTAGGAAGAACGTTTGGTGATGATGGCGGAGGGGTTCCACACGTACCCATCCCGAACACGACCGTTAAGCCCTCCAGCGCCAATGGTACTTGGACCGCAGGGTCCTGGGAGAGTAGGACGTCGCCAAGCAAAAGAAGAGAGACACGATCCATATGGATCGTGTCTTTTTTGTTATGTATTTGTGTTGTGTAGGTTACGCTGTTTGTTGTGTGTATTACGTTTTTTGTTATGTGCGTTGTGGATTTTATTTTGTGGGTTTTGCTATTCGATTTTATATAACGTATAGTTAGTGGGAATAACGTAGTGATTATAGAGTGTACGTACATATCAACTTAAATGAGATCAGAGCTTTTGCAGATCAAAGCTTTTGCATACGATCGATCGTAGAGGGGGTTAAGTGATGAGCAGCATGAATATGAAGGAAGCATCACGGAAAATTGCATTAATTACAGGAGCCAGCAGTGCACGAGATATGGGTACGGCGTTTTGTAGGAAGCTGGCTGCTAATGGAACAGATATCTTTTTTACATATTGGAATGCAGATGTTGAGTGGCCGGAGGTATTGCGGCAGGAGATTAAAAATATGGGTGTACGCTGTGCTTATTTAGAGATTGATTTGTCGGCTGCGACTGCAGCAGCAGAGCTTTATAGTGAGGTGATGAAGCAGCTTGGACAGCCTACTATTTTGATCAACAATGCTGCGTACAGTACAAATAATGACTATTTATCGCTTGATGCGAAGGCATTGGATGATCATTATGCTGTAAATATGAGATCGACTTTTCTGTTATGTGCCGAATTTGCGCGTTCTTTTGAGCAAATGAATTTGCCTTATGGCAGAATTATTAATCTGACATCCGGGCAGGATCTGGCACCTATGCCCGGGGAACTCGCTTATGTAGCGACAAAAGGAGCTATTTCTGCCTTTACACGCTCCTTATCTCGTGAGCTGGCATCGCTAAGGATTACAGTGAATGCGGTGAATCCTGGACCGACGGATTCGACCTGGATGAATGATGAGGTGCGAGAGTATCTTTTACCTCAATTCCCAATGGGACGGATCGGAACGCCGGATGATGCGGCACGTTTGGTAGCTTTTTTGGCGAGTGAAGAAGCGCAGTGGATTACAGGGCAGATTATTAACTCAGAAGGTGGATTTATACGGTAATTGCGATGGGGGAATATGAAATGAGACTTATGAATATAAGGTGTAGTTGATAAGTAGTTGATAAATTGATAGAGAATTTCAGGGGTCACAAAATGAACTATAGCTGAAAGCCTTAAATATGTAAGGCTAAAGCTCTGGTGATTGATATAAAAGCTTTTTTATGAGAAATGCTGTGATAAGAAACTCTATGATAAGAAATTCTATTATAAAAATGCCATTGTAAGAAATATTATTATGATAAATGCTATTATGAGCAATACTGGAGTGTGTTTAGTTTGGATATATTTTTAGTGGGATAGGTGGAATAGAGTGTAGCCGGTGAACGGGTATGAGCTTTTGGATATTTGAGTGATATGCGCATAATAATGCAATAAAAAAGCTGACCTTTGATGTAGAGGTCAGCTTTTAGCTGTTATAGTAGCTTTTATAAAGATAGGTTTTGGGCTTGCTCATGTAGTTTCCAGTATATCCTCATGTGGTTTCCCGCATATTCCGTATTTATTAAGATTACAGCTTACTCCTTATGCCTTGTAGCATATTGGCTGTCGGTTGCAGGTATTCTGCAATGGAGAGAAAGCTTTATTTAGCTTCTTTTTAGAAAATCATGGTGGTTTAAAGTTCGCTGCTTTTCCTAATTTAAATTACGTTTACCATCTGTTCAGACACGAACTCTACTATCTGATCAGAATTGATCTATACTATCTGTTGAGACATGACTTGTACTATCTGCTTAGACCTCAGCTATACTATCATTCAGAAAATAGGTGGAAAAGTAGAAGTTCGCGTATATTAATATAATACCAAGCGTGGTAGGGATCATGAGTAAATGATCCCTTTTTGTCGGAACAGGCGAAGTAAGATGAACAGGCGAGACAGGCCGAGTCATTCAGGGCTACGTTCATGTTTGCAACGATGGGCTTCTGTTGCTCTATGCAGACTCATTTTCGCTAATAGTCTAATAGTAGAATAACTAAAATAAAATAATTACGATAAAATAACTGAGATACAGCAATGAAGCTAGAGTAAACTAGACAGATTAACTAATATAGTAGGAAACATCTTCCTTACTCAGCTTAACCATGCCGTCTTTGCGTTGTCGGAACAGGCGAAGTAAGATAAGCAGGCGAGGCAGGCAGAGCCATATGTGCCAGACGACAAGAGAGACGGAAAAGGAAACAGGGAGCCACATGAATAGAACAGCAGTAAAGCATAATCCGATCCATGTCGTATGCAGCAGCACGCGTCGGAATGTGGAATAGCTCATATGCTGATCAGGCAAGTAACCGATCCAGGGATACTGGAATTGGAAGCGCCATTTTTTACGAAGATGATTGACGGTCATAATTAAGACGGAGCGTGAGATTACGAATTGAATCCAGAGCACCAGTGGAAAGGATAATAACCAGAAGCCGATGCTTTCCCAGGAAAAGAAGTATATTTCCGCTGCTAATGCGATGATAGGCAAAAGGAGATAGGTCCAAAACCAGAGTCGGGTGATATTCCACTTTTTGATTAGCTTGTACTGGTAGAAGGTTGCATTTTGTTGCGGCTCTACTGCCATCGAGGAGGGGCCACCTTTCCGATTAATGATGAAATACATATGGCATATGTGCAGCATTGCAGTGAGCCATGAATGAAGCTGATGTGTATGTATATAATGCTTTGTATACAACTTTGTACGTAAGAGAACAGTATCCCTTATGTATATCGGTTTCTAACCCGGTATAGAAGAGGAACTTTAGAACCATTTCTGTTCTAACTATGAATGCGTCGATATAATCAGATAGGCATGGAGTGATGTGGGGGCTATTTTAACCATATGAAGCTATCGATGGTTGCATCAAGATTTGGACTTGTCGGTATAGTTCAAGTGCGGCTCTGTTATAATTATAATAAGGATACCAGGAAATCTACAATAAATTTATGTGAACAATAACAGGAGTATTATGAATAATAATGAGTGGAACCAGCAACCATTTTCTGAGAATCTGTATGACGACTCTGCCGGTATAGATCGCCCTGTGCGTGCACCTCTATATGAGCGGCTCATTGAGTATGCTCAATCGGGCAATCGCAGCTATCATGTGCCCGGACATAAAAATGGAGCTGCTTATCACCTGCCCCTTTCTTCTATCCAGCCCACAGCAAAGCCTCTCTCTATGGATTACATGCGGGAGTTGCTGCGTCTGGACGTGACGGAAATCGAAGGCACGGATGATCTGCACCATCCTGAGGGTGTCATTCAGGAGGGGCAGGAGCTTGCTGCGCGCTGTTTTGGAGCAGAGGAAACGTACTGGCTTGTTGGGGGGAGTACATCCGGCAACCTGGCTTTACTGTTATCTGTCTGTCAGCAGCCCGGTGATCTGATTATTGTACAGCGTAATGTACATAAATCGGTTATTCATGGCTTGATGCTGGCAGGAGCCAAAGCGGTATTTTTAACACCGGAGATAGATGAACTGAGCGGACTCGCTGTCGTTCCATCGACCGAGACTGTTCGGCAAGCATTACAACGTTATCCGCAGGCTCGTGCTGTGCTGCTAACATCACCTAATTATTATGGCATGGGCCGTGACCTATCGGCTATTGCTCATCATTGTCATGAGCAGGGTATTCCTCTGCTGGTGGATGAGGCGCATGGAGCACATTACGGACACCATCCGCGCTTTCCACAGAGTGCACTGGCATCTGGAGCAGACGGTGTTGTCCAGTCTACCCATAAAATGCTGTCTGCAATGACGATGGGGGCGATGCTGCATGTACAGGGCGAGCTACTGGACCGCGAACTGGTTCGACAGCGACTGGCGATGATTCAAAGCTCCAGTCCGTCGTATCCAATTATGGCTTCACTGGACTTGAGTCGTTACTGGCTGGATTATGCGGGCAGTGATCTGTTTGAGCAGGGATTGGCTGCTCGTGATTATGTTGTGAAGAATCTGGCATCGATCGGGAGTCGTCTGCCTTCATTAGATGGGGAAGCTGGAAATAGGAGCATGGATTTCAGTGAACCAATGGATGAGCATTCTGATCATGGTGCGATGGATGCTATTGTTGCTAATGGACGTTTTGCAATGGTGAATGAAGGACAAATGGAACCTTTCGTATCTGTGCATACGAATTTCGGGGATGCAGATAGTATGGATATCGGAAACGAGAGCATTTTAGATGAATTCGGGCATGATCCAATGGCTAAAAAGACAGATCATATGATGAATAAAAAGATGTATAAAAAAGTGCATAAAAAGGTAGATCAAGATCCGTTTAAAGTTGTTTTATATGATCGTACAGGCTATTTATCCGGACAGCAATTACAGCAGCAGCTTGAACGATACGGCTGCATACCGGAGATGAGTGATGAGCGATATGTGGTATTAGTATTCAGCCTCGGTTCGCAGATGGAGGATGCCACACGTTTGCTCCATGCACTGCGCTCTATTGCTGAAGGTACAGCAGTAGACGCCTATGAGTATATACAATCGAAGGGGACATCGTCATCACAATGGCTACAGATTTTATCGACAGGATCGGAGCCGGAAGTCGATTATCTAGCTCGGTCTAGCTCGACTTCAATACAATGGGAGGGCTTAGACTCCAATCAGGCAATTTCACTCGTCTCCTCGCTCGTATCAGAGCCAGTGCCTTTTCAATTGAAGCCAGTCGCACAGCAACAGCTTGAATCGATACCGCTGGAGCATGCAGCAGGGCGTGTATGCGCAGAGATGGTCATTCCTTATCCTCCGGGAATTCCTGTGTTATATGCAGGAGAAACGATCAGCACGGAGTTGCATGCGCGTTTAGTAGAAGTACGCAAGCATGGGATGAAAATACAAGGTGCTGCGGACGCTTCATTGGAGTCGATCCGTGTGTATCGCAATGATAGCAATCGCGCAACCGGAATGGATGTGTCATAATTAAGGTAGACTATGATGGTTCAAATGCCTAGCATATGAGCGTTGATAGGAAGAGTAAACGGTAAGGTATGATCTTCTTCTGCATGGTGGTAGTTATGCAGATGATCAGGTGTGCTCTACAGCGTGTTTTCATACTATATGAAGCTGAATTTAGGTAGAACAACAAAATCACGGATATAGCACTCCAATTTTATTTGAAGTAGTCTTTTTAATACCACACGATGATATATTATCGATCAATTATAGAAGGCAGGAATGAACGTATGGCAGCAAAGGGATTATTTATCGCGATTGAAGGGATGGATGGGAGCGGCAAAACAAGTCAGCTACAGCAGATTGTACAGTATTTGAACGAGCGTCAGATTCCTTTTTTATCAACACGAGAGCCAGGTGGCATTCCAGTATCGGAGCAGATTCGCAGCGTGATTCTCAATGTGGATAATCAGATGAGCGGACTGACGGAATGTTTACTGTATGCGAGTGCGCGGCGTGAGCATCTGATGCAAAAGGTACTGCCAGCGCTTGAGGCAGGTCAGCTTGTCATTTGTGATCGCTATGTGATGTCATCGCTCGCCTATCAGGGGCATGGTCGTGAATTGGGCAAAGCCGTGCTCGATATTAATCGGATGGCGATTGAGGTAGAAGGCAAAGAATACTGGGCGGATATGAATCTGTATATTGAAGTAAAGCCAGAGGTAGGCTTGCAGCGCATTATGGCTAAAACGACGGATCGCGAGATCAATCGTCTGGATCTGGAAGCAATCGATTTCCATCATCGTGTCTATGGCGGCTATCAGGCGCTGATTGCTGAATATCCGGAACGATTTACGATTGTAAATGGGGAACAGTCACCGGAGGCTGTATTTGCAGATATTCGGGAGCAGCTTGATCGCTTGATCGATAGCTGGTTATCTCAGTCTACGGCAACAGAGTGAGTTAGCAGGCTAAAATAGGGTAATAAAGAGTAAGATACAGGCTGTAGAAAAGACATCTTTTAGTGCATGGCGTAAGGGAAAGGGCAAAAAGTAATGGGGCTAGGCCGAATTTTATCGTGTTTACACCTGAGTTGGCGTATCCCGATTTCAATATTGTTCCATTAAAGCCAGCGCATTTAAAGGATATTCCACTGGTTATGTCAAATAAGAAATAGAGGCATTGGTTGAATTTTGCTAAAGGAGGCTATAACGATGAAACTGATTATAGCGATCGTGCAGGATAAAGACAGCAATCGTCTGTCCGGAGAACTGGTCAAAGCCAATTTCCGTGCGACCAAGCTGGCAAGTACAGGCGGATTTCTACGTGCCGGTAATACCACATTCATGATTGGTGTGGATGATAGCCAGATCGAAGCCGTTCTGGAAGTAATCCGTAATAGCTGCAAAATTCGTGAGCAGCTCGTTACACCGGTAACGCCAATGAGTGGAACGACCGATTCGTATCTGCCATTGCCGGTCGAAGTACAGGTGGGTGGAGCTACGGTATTCGTAATGCCTGTTGAACGCTTCGAGCATTTCTAAGTCAAGCTTCACTATAGCCGTCAGGCTATTCGCTGGTCGGTGAGACAGATGCTGTGCGATTCTGAACATCGCTAATTGCAGTATGTTCGAGTGGCACAGCATAAACCCCGGCGAAAAAGTAGAGCTAGTTTGTAATTTGATGAATCAAATCGCTGATTTAATAGTATAATAGAAGGAACAGAAGGATCGGATACCATTATGGGACCGGTCCATCTTTATTATAAGGCAGTAAAATAGATAAAATTTGAAGAATGGAGCGGATTTTTTCATTTTTCTATTCGCAAAACCTTCATTTTGAACGATACTGATTATAGAGGCCTTTACAGGTTATTTATAGATAGGAAACGTTCGTTTGCAAAACTTGTGTCCTATTGTGCTGCTCGGTTGACTCAAAGGATCGCTACGTAATATATACAGGCTGATCCTGGCGAGTATCAGTATATAGATTCGGTATATGGAGAGGAAGATCATAATGAAAATCAATCCCGGTTATCCTCCGTTAAAAAGCAATTCGGTCATGTCGGAGACGCCAACCAAGGTCGTGCAGCAAAAGAACTTCTCGGATGTGCTGCAAAACCATGGTAGCCAGGCGACGCATGATGAAATTCAGCGTCAATTCAAAGCGATTCAGCTTCAGGGTGATCGTCTTGCCAAATCGATGACACTGCGTGAGCTGAAGGCATATCAGATGCTGGTGAAGCGCTTTTTGGAGGATACGGTACGCCGCGGCGTAAAGCTTAAAGATACGCAGAGCTTTGATCGTCGTGGACGCAGTCGCAAATACAAGCTGCTGGATGAAGTCGATTCCGCGCTGCTTGGTATGGCTGAAGAGCTTCTTAGCAGCGAGGAAGGCCGAATTGAGCTGTTACAGCGTATGGGCGAAATTCGCGGTATGCTGGTCAATTTGCTGTATTGAGTGCTTCAGATTAAGGAGGCAGTATGTCTTTTCAAGAAATTATAGGGCAGGAAACTGCCAAAAAGGTACTACAAAATGGGCTTCGTCAGCAAAAAATATCCCATGCCTATCTGTTTCATGGACCGGCAGGCAGTGGGCAATTGAAGATGGCACTCAGCTTCGCTAAAGCGCTCGTCTGTCTGGAAAAGGGCGTGGACGCCTGTGGTCATTGCATTGAGTGCCGGAAGATGGAGCATGGTAATCATCCAGATTTTCTGCTGGTAGAGCCGGATGGAAGCTCGATCAAAATCGATCAGATCCGCGAGCTACAGCGGATTTTTTCATACCGTTCAGAAGCGGGGAACCGCAAAATCTATATTATTCAGGATGCGGACAAAATGACGGTGCAAGCCGCTAATAGTCTGCTGAAATTTTTGGAGGAGCCGCCAGCTCCTGCTGTTGCCATGCTGCTGACGGACAATGTACAGTCGATTTTGCCGACGATTCGTTCGCGGACACAGCCGGTGCTGTTTACCGCTGTCGATCCGAAGCAAATGATCCAGCTACTGGCAGATGAAAACTACCCGTTACCGCTTGTTCGCTGTGCGGTTCATCTCGTTTCTGACCCGGAAGAATGCCGGAAGCTGCTCGCCGAGAATTGGTTTGCAGAAATTAGAAACGTAGTGTTACAATTAGGGAAGGAGTCTGCCTCGAGAGGCAGTATGAGCCTGATTACCGCACAACAGAAGCTGTTTAAAGGCGGACTGGGTGATCATGTGGATCAGGTATTTGACCTTTTTCATTTATGGTTCAAGGATCTCATTCATATTCAGATTGGCCAGAACGAAAGTATCGTTTTTATAGATCAGTTAGAGTCTCTCTCCAAGGTGGCTCACACCCGCAGCATGCAACATTGGATCTCCTGTATGGCGCTTGCTGCCGAATGCAAGAAAATGCTTCGCTCGAATGTGAATGGGCAGTTATGTATGGAGCAGTTTCTCATCGGTGTAAGCGGCTAAGGTATAGAAGCAACTTCTATATAGGACGGACAGTATACATCATGCGGAAGAACATCTAATGAAAGAGCAATGACTTTTTCGAAATACGCCATGTCCGTGCAAACCAGGTGTGTACGCAAGCTTATCTGCCTGTTCGAATGAATGCCCTGTTCACTTTAATTTGAATACAGGGGTTCAGACGAACCACCGCAGGAGCTGATTGATTTAGCGGCTCACTCGCAGCTTGCGTATACACCGTAGAAGTTATTGTTTGTATCGTTTTTGCATCAGTAAGGACGGTATTGGCAAATGAGGAGGCTTTTCTTTTGTATAACGTAGTAGGGGTCCGCTTTAAAAAAGCGGGTAAAATATATTATTTTGATCCGCTCGATTTTACAATCGATAGCGAAGAGCATGTGATCGTAGAGACGGCAAGGGGTATAGAATACGGCAAGGTCGTCATTGGACGTAAGCAGGTCAAGGAAGATGATGTGGTGCTGCCACTCAAAAAGGTTATCCGAATCGCCGGGCAAGATGATGCGCGGATCGTGGAGGAAAACCGGACAGCAGCCAAAAATGCATTTGCGACATGTCTCAAAAAGATCAAGGATCATCAGCTAAAGATGAAGTTGGTGGATGTAGAATATACGTTTGATCGCAATAAGATCATTTTCTATTTTACGGCAGAGGGACGCGTCGATTTCCGCGAGCTGGTCAAGGATCTGGCAAGCATTTTCCGTACCCGGATCGAGCTGCGCCAGATTGGTGTGCGTGATGAAGCTAAAATGCTGGGCGGTATCGGCCCATGTGGACGCATTCTGTGCTGCTCATCCTGGCTTGGCGATTTTGAACCGGTATCGATCAAAATGGCAAAGGACCAGAGCCTGTCGCTGAATCCGACCAAAATCTCGGGTCTGTGTGGACGTCTGATGTGTTGTCTCAAGTTTGAGCATGACAATTATGAAAGTATAAAGGAAGAACTCCCGGCTGTCGGTAAATTTGTCGTGACCTCGCTTGGTGAAGGCAAGGTTGTTGGCATTAATGCGGGTTCTCGTACGGTGCATGTTCAGATCTTTGAAATTAGCAAGGTCAAGGAGCTGCCGTTCGATGAGGTCGTGGTGAAGTAAACCGTCAAAGGCTGCGTTTGAGGTGGAAACTTGGAAAAGAAAAATCTTTTTGAGTATATTCATGAACTGGAGACACAGATGAACCATATGCACGGGGATATGGGAAGGCTCAAGCTGGCAGTCAAGGAATTACTGGAGGAAAACCAGCGCCTGACGATTGAAAATGAACAGCTACGTCGTGTACTGAAAAAAGAAGTACCTGGCGAGCCGGAGCTGACTGATGCTCAGGCGGTAGAAATACTGGTTGATTCGCATTTGCACAATCATCCGTATCCAGAAGTGGTTGGCGAAGGCTATGACAATCTCGCCCGGCTGTATCATGAAGGATTTCATATCTGCAATGTATACTATGGCCATCTGCGTACGGAAGGCGACTGTCTGTTCTGTCTGTCATTTTTGAACAAATCCGAATAATACGACACAAAGCCGCAGATTCTGTCTGCGGCTTTATCGATGTGGAGAGGAAACCGGGAAAGTGGAACAAAACAATAAATATGAGCAGTATATGGAATGGCTACAGCCGGGCGAGCGGATGGATGATCTGTTGACCCACAGGCTGCATATTATTCAAAGCCCTGATGTGTTTAGCTTCTCGATGGATGCCGTGCTGCTGGCACGCTTCATAGCGGTTCCGCCGCGTGGTAAGGTGATGGACCTGTGCACTGGCAATGGCGTGATTCCCATCCTGCTCAGCACGCGTACCTCAGCGTCCATCGAAGGGGTGGAGATTCAGGAGCGGCTGGCACATATGGCAGAGCGCAGCGTACAGATTAACGAATTACAGTCACAGATTACGATCCGCAATCAGGATCTGAAGGAGCTACCGCTACAGGGTGAGCATGGTACGTATGATGCGGTGACAGTGAATCCGCCGTATATGCCCATGAACGGCAACGAGATCAAGCTGAATATGCATCAGGCTATGGCACGTCATGAGATCGGTTGTACGCTGGAGGATGTTGTACGTACCGCAGCCGGTCTACTCAAAAATGGGGGTAAGCTGGCGATGGTACATCGTCCACATCGTCTGGTCGATATCGTACTCATGATGCGTCAGTATGGTGTAGAACCGAAACGGATTCGATTTGTACACCCACGTCGGCATATGGAAGCCAATATGGTGCTGGTCGAGGGCATACGCGGTGGTAAGCCGGAAGCGCGTGTGCTACCGCCATTGATCGTCTACAATGACCAGAATGAATATGTTCCGGAAATTATGGATATTTATTACGGGCAAAAGGAGTCCTTATGAGCATACAGATACAAAAAAGCTTTGCCGCTGCATCGGAGCCAACGCATGGATCAACACCGGGTACGCTGTATCTGGTCGCAACCCCGATTGGCAATCTGGAGGATATGACGTACCGTGCGGTACGCACCTTGCAGGAGTGCGACATTATCGCCGCTGAGGATACCCGGCAAAGTCGCAAGCTCTTGAATCATTTTGAGATTACACCGCGCAAGCTCGTCAGTTATCATGAGCACAACAAGCATAATAGCGGGCCAGAGCTGATTCGCTTAATTGCGGAAGGGCAAAGTCTGGCGCTGATTAGCGACGCGGGCTTGCCTGCCATTTCCGATCCAGGTCAGGAGCTGGTGCAGCTAGCTGTAGAGCAGGGGATTGCGATTGTGCCGATTCCAGGAGCAAATGCGGCGTTATCTGCACTGATTGCATCAGGGCTGTCGACCAATCGGTTTACATTTATCGGCTTTCTGCCGCGTGATCATCGCGGACAGGCGGAAATATTGCAAGGAGCGCGTGCAGCGGAAGGGACGCTGTTATTTTATGAATCCCCGCATCGGATTATCAAAACGCTGCAAGCGATTCTGGAGCATGTCGGCAACCGTCAGATTGTACTGGCACGCGAGTTGACGAAACGGCATGAAGAATGGCTGCGGTCTTCGGTAGCAGAAGCGCTGGAATGGCTGGAAGAGCATCCGCCACTGGGGGAGTACTGTATCGTGCTGGAAGGACAACCTCAGGAAGAAGCGATTGCTGAAGCGAATGAATGGTGGCAGGCGTTATCGATTGCCGAGCACGTAGCCCATTATGAGCAAAAAGAACAATTATCCCGTAAAGATGCAATGAAGCGCACGGCGAAGGATCGCCAATTGTCCAAGCGTGATATTTATCAGGTATTGCTGGAAGAGTAGCGTAACAGTCAGCGCTATTGGTATCCTTTAGATAGTGGATCGCTATACTTTACAATGAATGACAGGTAGTAATTACAGCATCCGATGCTGGATTTACAAAAGGAATAAAATAGAACGAGTTGCCCCGGTGTGATAGCATGTACTGTGCTACAAATCATCACTGTAAAGCGACCTATATATTATATAGAAGAAACTCGATCAGCTTTTCCTTGCAGGAGAGTGAATCCGGGGCTTGAAAAAGGAACTTGAGCGCTCGCTCAGGTTCCTTTTTTGGTGCTACATTGGCTTACTATGTGAAAATCGGTATAATGTCAGGTAGAGGAAAATGATAAAAGAAAGCAAAAAAATACCTTTACCCGAACAATGTCGGATAAAGGTCCAAGGAGATATAAAAAGGTTAGAATTAATAAATTTAATGGTGCTAGTTCCATTATAGCTTATTTTAATTATTTTGTCACAGGAACTGGAATTTCGGAGATGCAATCGTTACAAACGATTTTGCCTTTGAAGTACGTTACGTTCTCAGCATTACCGCAGAAGATACAAGCTGGCTCGTATTTTTTCAGCATGATGCGCTCGCCGTCAACATAGATTTCCAGAGCGTCTTTTTCGCCAATACCCAGTGTACGACGCAGTTCGATAGGAATTACAACACGGCCCAGCTCGTCTACTTTTCTTACAATACCAGTTGATTTCATCATGATAATCAATCCTCTCAAATGTGTTTTTATAATAGGCGTTAAGTTCGCTTGTTAAATAGGGTTCGTAACGGCTGTTCCCGGTAAATAGAAATGAAGGAGCCATGGTATAAGCTACTATACTTCTCTAGCTGGTTAGCGCCAGGATGCAATTATTGAACAAGCATTCATGTTTGAAATGTCATCTTTCGACAAAGTTCTATCTTTTATGATATTCATAATACCAACGTTTCCCAAATCAGTCAACATAGAAATTACATGAAATTGCCTATTTCAGCATAAAATCGTAAAAATTTTTCGTGGTTAAGGGGTTTTGGGATATATTTTTGCGATATGATGGGGTAATACAGCATTTGTCGATTTGGAAATCGTTGCTGATCATATAACGACACTGTTCGACATAATTGACATCATTCTATTTTATACGATTGAAAATACGGTAATCAAGTTTTGCAAAGGAGCGTTATGTATGAAACCGCTACAGCCTTTGGATGAGGAAAAAGTATTCAAGGACCCTGTTCATAATTATATTCACGTCCAGGATCGGTTGATCTGGACATTAATCAATACACCTGAATTTCAGCGATTGCGTCGTATTCGTCAGCTTGGTACATCGTATCTGACATTTCATGGTGCGGAGCATAGCCGCTTCTCTCATTCACTCGGTGTATATGAGATTACGCGTCGCATCATTTCTCAATTTGAGCGCAGCGGGTACGAGGATTGGCCGAGCGAGGAGCGGATGGTGGCGCTCTGTGCTGCCTTGCTGCATGATCTGGGACATGGGCCTTTTTCACATTCTATAGAAGAAGCCTTTGAAATGAACCATGAGGAATGGACGTGTCGCATATTATTAGAAGATACTGAAATTCATCGTGTGCTGGAGGAGGTAGAGCCAGGCTTCTCCGAGAAGGTCGCAGCGGTCATTCGCAAGGATTATGAGAAGGCGGTCGTCGTCAATCTTGTATCGAGTCCGCTGGATGCAGATCGGATGGATTATTTGCTACGGGATGCGTATTTTACAGGTGTGAATTACGGTACGATTGATATGGATCGCATTATTCGTGTGCTACGTCCGCATAATGGACGTGTTGTCGTGAAGGAAACCGGTATGCACGCGATTGAAGACTATCTGATGTCACGGTATCAGATGTACTGGCAGGTGTATTTCCATCCGGTCACACGCAGCTCCGACATCGTTTTGCGTCACATTTTCCACCGGGCAAAAGAACTGTTCCATAGCGGCTACAATTTCACATTTTTACCACATCCGTTGCCTGCGCTATTCCGAAATGAATTAAATGTAAAAGAATATTTGCTGCTGGACGAAGCGCTGGTGCAAACGACGTTTATGCAGTGGACGCTTGAAAAGGACGAAATTCTTGCCGATGTGTGTGCACGCTTTATGGAGCGGCGGTTATATAAATATGTAGAAACGGAATTAATCGACCTGGATATGATCGATCAGATTCGTCGTGAATTTGAAGCGGCGGGACTGCATCCACAGTATGATCTGGAGATCGATTTCCCAACCGATCTGCCGTATGATGTTTTCCGTCCGGGCGATGCGAAGAAGGAGAAGCAGATTTTGCTGCTGGATCGTCAGAACAAGGTACAGGAAATATCCGAGGTGTCCGATATTGTGCGCTCGATCAGCGGTATTCATCGTGGACGTTATCATCTGTATTTTCCACAGGAGAAGCTGGAAAGGGTAAAACACAAGCTGTCACCGCATGTAGCAGACATTTTCGAGGATAAGCTGGGACCGGCGCAAATGGAATTTGAAATATAAAAAATGTATGAAGGCGATAAAAAAGTTAAATGAATAGCACGTAAAAAAGCTTGTAAAGGAGAATGAACGCTATGTTATTTGATACACATACGCATCTGGATTCCAAAGATTTTGATGAGGATCGCAAAGAAGTGATCGAGCGTGCCTATAATAATGGTGTGACTCGAATGGTGAATATTGGATTTGATCGGGAGACGATTCCGACAACGATGCAACTGGTAGAGGAGTATGATTTTATCTATGCGGCAGTTGGCTGGCATCCGGTGGAAGCAATCACGATGCAGCCGGGTGATCTGGAATGGATTGCATCTTTATGCAGTCACGAAAAGGTAGTCGCGATCGGTGAGATCGGGCTCGATTATCACTGGGATAAATCGCCAAAAGATGTGCAGCATCGCGTATTACGCGAGCAAATCGGATTAGCGCGCGAGCTGAAAATGCCAATTGTCATTCATAATCGGGAAGCGCATGAGGATATTGTTCGGATTTTGCGTGAAGAAAAAGCAAGCGAGGTTGGCGGCATTATGCATGCGTTTTCCGGTAGCTGGGAAACGGCGAAAATGTGCCTTGATATGGGCTTCCATCTTTCGTTTGGTGGACCGATCACATTCAAAAATGCAAAGCAACCAAAAGAGGTGCTAAAGCAGGTTCCGATGGACCGTCTATTATTAGAAACAGACTCCCCATATTTGACTCCACATCCTAATCGTGGAAAAAGAAATGAGTCTGGATATGTGCGTTTGGTGGCAGAGACAGCCGCCGAGCTTAAAGGGGTAAGTCTGGAAGAAATTAGTGAAATTACAACAAAAAATGCGCTGGCATTATTTGGCATTCGGTGAAATCGAGAGTAAAACCGATGAAAAACCGAGCTATACGGATATATGAATGAATTTTAACGAAAAAATGCAGAAATGTTACAAGTTTTTAACCACTTTTTAAGAAAAACGGAGTTGCCTCTCGCTTTACAGTGAGGTTGTGTTCGGGATATCATTTCATCAGTGATTTAATCTTAGTGTTCATACACGAGATTCCATGATTCGGTCTCGCTGAGTTTCCTACATAGGAGAACGGGGGAACCAACAGCTGTCTTCATTCACTTGAAACCGGCAATACCGGAAGACAGATTGTATGATTCCTGATACAGGGTCTTTGGGGTGAATTGAGGCTACTTGCGCCATGAGCGAAGGACGTCTCACAGGGTACCATCTACACGCAGTAGTGCTTATCCGAACCCGACAGCTAACCTCGTAAGCGATGCAGAGGCAACCTCTCATTTTCTAAGTTTCCATTGGACGTACAATGTCGGGAAGCCACGGAAGAGTTGCTCTTGCACTTTTCCCTAGGCTTTTTTGTTTTGTGCAAAAGGAAGTAAGTGAAAAAGAGAAGACCCGGTTTTCACTATCCGGGATCGGTATGCCGCTAGGACTGACCATGGCGCAGGCAAATTTCAACTAGAACGAAGTACCGTATTGCGCCGGTATTTCATCATCAGCATTATAACGCCTGTGGAAATTCTGATATAGTCGCGTCTATAATACATTTTCTTTACAGCAAGACGGCGAGACTATGTAAGGAGGACGGAAGAAGTGGGAATTGCTCCTTTCAAAGAAACCCATGGTTCACGCTCATCCAGCATGTCTTACGCGCTGCGTTGGAAGCAAAAAAATCTACGCTCTGTACTGCTCACTTCGCTGGCAGTTGTTGTGGTTATTGCCATGGCACTGTGGCTGATGTACACGCAGGCAAGCAAAAATATTTATGTCGTTGTTGATGGCAAGGCTCAAATGGTCGAGACCCATAAGCTGCAGCTATCGGATTTGCTGGCTGAACAAAATATTCACGTAGCACCCCAGGATAAAGTATCAATGTCCATGAACGGAGCAATCCAGGATGGCGACAAGGTATACATTAACCATGCGGTAGCCGTAAACATTACGGCAGACGGTAAAACCAAAGAGGTGTATACTACAGCCAAAACGGTTGGTAATACACTGGAACAAGCCGGGATCGATCTCGGTAAAGAAGACAAGCTGACACCTCCGGTGGAAGCAAGCGTACAGCATGATATGGACATTAAGGTTGTAAGAACGAAGTCCTTTGTAGCGAAGCAGGTCGTTGTGCTGCCTTATCAGGTAGTGGAGAAAGAAGACGGCAGCTTGCTGGAAGGCAAAACAAAGCTCATTCAGAGCGGTCAAAAAGGCAAGGTTGTTCAGTATATCGAGAAGGTATACGAGGATGGACAGTTTGTCTCCAAGCGCATGATTGATAAAAAGACAACCGCCGATGTGAAGGACAAGATCGTTGCGATCGGTACGAAAAAAGAGCAGCCTAAGTTGCTCGCAGCGAGCGCTTCGTCCAGCTCGGATTCCGACAAAGATTTCTCTTATGCCAAAGTATTAAACAATGTCACGCTGACTGCCTACTCCTCTCAGGAGCCAGGGCTTGGTACACGTACTGCATCTGGCACGCGAGTGACAGAAGGACGCACGATTGCTGTTGATACCGACGTGATCCCGATGGGATGGTGGGTATACATCGAAGGCCTCGGCTACCGTCGTGCAGAAGATACCGGCAGCGCCATTAATGGCAATAAGATTGACGTATATATTGATAGCCTGAGCCAGGCAAGAGCATTCGGACGCAAATCCGGTTACACGGTCTACGTGATCGGCCCGGTGAAACCGTAATAGAGCGGTACAAATCGGTTGCCTGTGCTGGCAGGACTGTTATATGATATAAGCATTATTAACCAAGAGCGTATATGAACCAATCGGAGAAGGGGATGATTCCCCTTCTTTTTGTTTGTTGTTTTGTTATACTGAGGACAATATGAATACGATCGCGGGGAAAAGGGAATCGGTTCTGCATGCCCCCGATCCAGAAGGGAAGCGTACCATCAGTTGATTAAAGAGGTCATTGTTGTAGAGGGACGGGATGATACGGTAGCGATCAAGCGCGCAGTGGAAGCCGATACGATCGAAACCGGTGGTTCGGCGATCGGGCCTCAGGTCATTCGTCGTGTACGCCTGGCGCAGGAGCGTAGAGGCGTTATCATTTTGACGGACCCGGATCATGCCGGAGAACGCATACGCAAAATCGTCTCGCAAAAGGTTCCAGGCTGTAAGCACGCTTTTATTCCGGAGAGCGAAGCGACGCTAAAGGGTGATATCGGTGTGGAAAATGCATCACCGGAAGCGATCCGGGCTGCGCTGGCGCGTGTGCATACGGAAATGCCAGAGGCAGAGACACTGATCGACTGGGATGATCTGATCATGACCGGACTGGTTATTCATAAACATGCTGCTGCACGCCGAATGAAAATGGGCAATCTGCTCGGTATTGGTTACGGCAACGGCAAGCAATTTCATAAACGATTACGTATATTTGGCATCACCCGTGAGGAATTCGCGGCAGCACTTTTACAACTTGAAGCGGAGGAACAGCAATCCAATGAATGATAGACACGATATCGCCACGCCGGGACGGACGAAGGAGATTATTAATAAGCACGGCTTTTCGTTTAAAAAGAGCCTGGGACAGAACTTTTTGATCGATAGTAATATTTTGAATAAAATTGTCGACGCAGCGGACTTGAATGAGCAGCGTGGTGCGCTGGAGATCGGACCGGGTATCGGTGCGTTAACCGAGCGTCTGGCCCGTCAGGCGCACAATGTGACTGCGGTAGAGATCGATCAGCGTCTGTTGCCGATCCTGCAGGACTCGCTCGGTGAGTACGACAATGTACGTGTACGTCATGGCGATGTGCTTAAGGTGGACTTGCAGGAGCTGTTCCGTGAGGATTTTGCGAATGTGGAGAAGGTCAGTGTCGTTGCCAATTTACCGTATTATGTGACAACGCCGATTCTGATGAAGCTGCTGGAGGAGAAGTTGCCGCTCGACAATATCGTTGTCATGATCCAGAAGGAAGTGGCCCAGCGTATGGCAGCAGCGCCAGGCGGCAAGGAATATGGCAGTCTGAGTATCGCCGTGCAATATTACTGTGTACCCGAGCTAGTCTGCATCGTGCCGAAAACGGTCTTCATTCCGCAGCCCAATGTCGAATCAGCGGTCATCCGTCTGAAGCTGCGTGAGGAGCCTCCGGTAAAGGTACAGGACGAGCAGCATTTCTTCGAGCTGATGCAGGCATGCTTTGTTCAACGCCGTAAAACGATTGCCAACAACCTTAAAACGCGTTATTTCAGCGGAGGCGATCGTGAACAGCTCGAACAGCTTCTGGCGCAGGCAGGCATCGAGCCTTCCCGTCGTGGTGAGACGCTGAGCATTGAGGAGTATGGACGTTTGAGCGATGTATTTTTAGCAGCGGGTATTCGATAAAGCTAGCTTTTTAGCACTCTACAAAAAAATCATTGACAAAATAAATTTTGTGTAGCATAATTTAATATTTGATTGACATTTCTTTTCCTTTTTGTTACAATAGGGAGTAGGAAAAGAGGTGGTTGTGGGCATGGCTAACAATGCGCTTACCGAAATCAAACGCAATCTTGATGCTCATGTAGGGCACAAAATCACATTGCGCGCACACGGTGGTCGGAAGAAGACCATTGAACGTACCGGAATTTTGGAAGAAACCTACCCTTCTGTTTTTACTGTTAAGCTTGATGATGAGCATCAAACTTTTGAACGAGTGTCTTACAGCTACGCAGACGTATTAACCGACTCGGTTGAAATCACAGTTTGCGAGGATGATTCCCATACAAGCATCGAGTATGCTGGGAATTGAATAACTGTTTTATGATAAGGCAGTCTTTATCTCCTGCGGGGGTAGAGACTGTTTTGCTTTGTGAATAGACTTTGCAATTCATTTTTTCTATAATTGGAGTATTCGTGGCTATACATAGCTACCTGTGATCCCGTAAGTACAGATGGACGATTGTTCATCGTTATCGACGGATGCAGTAACAATAAGAACGGACGGAATGTTGAAGGTGGAGGAACCTCATGAAGCTATATGAAAAAGCGCCGGCAAAAATAAATCTGATGCTGGATGTGTTGCACAAGCGCCCGGACGGGTACCACGAGGTGGAGATGATCATGACGATGGTCGATCTCGCCGATCGGTTGACGATTACGGAGTTGCCCGGTCATACGATCAAGATATCCAGTCAGGCTGGTTACATCCCTCTGGATGATAAAAATCTAGCCTATCAGGCTGCGAGCAAGATCAAGGAGCGTTACGGCATCCGCCAGGGCGTGCATATTCATATCGACAAGCAGATTCCGGTTGCAGCCGGTCTGGCAGGAGGCAGCAGTGATGCAGCGGCTGCCCTGCGTGGACTGAATCGACTGTGGAAGCTGGATATTCCTCATGAGGATATGATGGAGCTGGGTGCTTCGATTGGCTCGGATGTTCCATTTTGTATTACGGGTGGCACAGCGCTTGCTACGGGACGTGGCGAATTGCTGACGCCACTGCCAAGCCCACCGGATTGCTGGGTTATTCTGGCGAAGCCGCCGATCAATGTATCCACAGCAGGCGTCTATGGACGTCTGAGAGCGGATCAGATCAAGCAGCATCCGTCAGCAACAGCGATGCGGCAGGCGATTGAGCAGCAATCGTTTGAATCGATCTGTAGCGAGCTGGGCAATGTGCTGGAGGATGTGACGCTCAGTCACTATCCAGAGGTGCAGCAGCTTAAGCAGACGATGCAGCAGCTAGGTGCAGATGGGGTGCTGATGTCGGGTAGCGGTCCAACCGTATTCGGTCTCGTATCCAAAGAATCCAAAGTGGCACGCATTTACAATGGGCTGCGCGGATTTTGCCATGAAGTGTATGCAGTGCGTATGTTAACCTGAGAAGTCCAGGTCGCAATCTTTTTCCAAAAGCCTTCAATGCTGAAGGAGACATTTGGAAAAAGATTGCGATTTTCTTTTACAAACACGTACAAAAATGTTATATTCACTTTAATTATTCGGATTTGGGATTTTTTTAGGATATAAATGTAAATTTTCGTAGATGGTGAGGAGTTAAAGTGAAAAAATTAAAACGGAGCGCGCGTCTGGTTGAGCTGACACAGTATTTGACTTCAAGACCGCACACGCTGATTCCATTAACGACCTTCGCTGACCGTTACGGAGCGGCCAAATCATCGATCAGTGAAGATCTGACCATTATTAAAGAGGTTTTTGAAGAAGAAGGCATTGGCGAGCTTCAGACGCTGGCTGGTGCGGCTGGCGGTGTGAAATATATTCCGCGTCTGTCCAGAGAGAAAGCCTTCTCGTTTATGAGTGAGCTATGTGTGCAGATGGAGCAGCCGGATCGACTACTGCCAGGCAACTATATCTATATGTCTGATCTGCTCGGTCAGCCGGCTATTCTGAATGAAGTCGGCAAAATTTTTGCGTCTGTGTTTGCAGACACACCGATCGATGTGATCATGACGGTTGAAACCAAAGGCATTCCGCTGGCGCATGCGACAGGTACACAGCTCAATCTGCCAGTCGTGCTGGTACGACGTGACCACCAGATGACGGAAGGCTCGGCAGTGAGCATCAACTACGTATCCGGCTCGCATAAAAGTCTGCATACGATGACATTGTCCAGACGCGCTTTAAAAGAAAAGTCGCGTGTACTCATTATTGATGACTTTATGAAGGCAGGCGGCACCATTCAGGGGATGGTCGATCTGCTGGACGAGTTCAATGCTACGGTAGCTGGCGTTGGTGTACTGCTGGAATCCGGAAATGTAGATGTCGAGGATCGTTTGTGGGCAGATTACGTATCGCTCGCTAAATTGACAGAAGTTGATGCGAAAAGTAAGAAAATTACGGTTCAACCGGGAAATTACTTTGAAAATGTGAGTATTTAAATCATTTGACTTATAAATTCCGTATTCTAATTGAGAATTAGTATCAGCCAATTCGTTTGGATTCGGTAGAAATCGGCAAAAAACGGCGATCCGACAAAAAAATACACAATTAATTTTCAGAAAAAAGAAGGTGTTTTGCTTCCATGTGTGGAAATACACAACCAAGTCTTTATGCAAAAAGGTGGTGAACACACATGGAAATAACGGATGTAAGACTCCGCCGCGTAAATTCCGAAGGTCGGATGAAAGCCATTGCCTCCATCACAATCGATAGTGAATTCGTCGTTCACGACATTCGAGTGATTGATGGTAACAATGGGATGTTTGTCGCGATGCCGAGCAAGCGGACACCGGATGGAGAGTTTCGCGATATCGCGCATCCTATTTCTTCTAGCACACGGGAGAAAATTCAGTCGGCTGTACTGGCTGAATACGAGCGTGCCGGACTGGAAGAAGACGTTATCGAAGAAGGCGCATAAGCAACACCTTTATACTTATTGGGGTTTAAAAGAAAAGAGAGCCACTGGAGCGAGAGCTGTGGCTCTCTTTTCTTTTTGCGCGGAATAAGATATATTCAGTATGGAGTTTTTTTGTAAAACATGAACTGAAAGTACACATATACAGCATTTCAAGCTGAAATTAGCGAGCAATAGGTACAGAATGGCTGGCACGAATGTGCGCAGTTTTGTAGCAATCATAATAGATTCTATCGATGGAGGGACTATCATTTGAAAAGATTAGCGGTGGTACTGGCGGCAGGTAAGGGAAAACGCATGAAGTCGAAGCTGTACAAGGTGCTGCATCCTGTATGCGGTAAGCCGATGGTTGGTCATGTGCTGGATTCGATTCAGCGTATCGGCTGTGAGCGCAGTGTCGTCATTGTTGGTCATGGCGCAGAAGCGGTGAAGGGATATCTTGGCGATCGTGCGGAATATGCACTGCAAAGCGAGCAACTCGGAACCGGACATGCGGTAAGCCAGGCTGAGCCGATGATCGGTAACGAAGAAGGCATTACCATCGTAATCTGTGGTGATACACCGCTCGTTACACCGGAAACGCTGGAAAAACTAATTGCGCATCATCAAAGCGAAGGTGCAGCAGTGAGTATTTTGACAGCTTCGATGGAAGATCCGACTGGCTATGGTCGTATTATCCGCGGCGAGGATGGCGGCGTCATGACGATCGTGGAGCAAAAGGATGGTACGCCGGAACAGCTATTAACCAAAGAGATCAATACCGGTACGTACTGCTTTGACAACAAGCTGCTGTTTGCTGCACTATCCAAAGTGGACAACAACAACGCACAGGGTGAATACTACCTGACTGATTGTATTCGCATTCTGCGAGCTGAGGGTCAGCGCATCGCTGCTTACGAAACGCTGGATCTGGCAGAATCGATCGGCGTTAATGATCGCGTAGCATTGTCCGAGGCAGAAGGCTTTATGCGTGAGCGTCTGGCGACCAAGCATATGCTGAACGGAGTAACGATTATCGATAAAGCATCGACGTATATCGGTGCAGATGTAGAGATCGGTTCCGATACGGTGCTGTATCCGGGGACGATGTTGAAAGGCAATACCGTTATCGGTGAAGATTGCATCATCGGTCCAAACACAGAGATCGATAACTCGGTCGTAGGTAACGGCACAACGATTCGTCAATCGATTGCGGCTGAAGCGAAAGTGGGTAACTCCGTCAATGTCGGTCCATTTGCTTATCTGCGTCCAGGCACAGAGCTGGCAGATGAAGTGAAGGTTGGCGACTTTGTAGAGCTGAAAAATGCCAAAATTGGTCATGGCTCCAAAGTTCCACATCTGAGCTATGTCGGCGATGCCGAAATCGGTGCAGGCGTAAATATCGGCTGCGGTGCAATCACAGCGAACTATGACGGCTACAACAAATTCAAAACGATCATCGAGGATGATGTGTTTATCGGCAGCAACTCCAACCTGATCGCACCGGTTCGAATCGGTAAAGGAGCTTACGTCGTTGCGGGTTCTACGATCACGGGCGATGTGAAGGAAAATGATCTGGCGATTGCACGCGCACGTCAGGAAAATAAAGCGGGTTACGCGAATAAAATCCGTGCCAAAGCGAAAGCAATCAAGGATCAAAACAAATAATTACTGAATCGCCAACAAAATGCCCTATTCGCTGATAAATTATTATATAATATGTAGTGCACAATGCTTGTTGAACAATCGTATCGAACTAATGGCCAAACGCAAATCAAGAGCGAATATAGAGACATAAGCCGAGCTGATGAGCATTCCAATGAACCACCACGGAGGGTTTTAACCATTATGACTTATTGTGATTCCAAATTAAAGATTTTCACTTGTAATTCTAACCCTAAGCTGGCGGGACAAATTGCCGATTATATCGGTATTCCTATGGGCGAATCGCACACGACCAGTTTTAGCGATGGCGAGATCCAGGTAAAGCTGTCTGAGAGCGTGCGCGGCTGTCATGTGTACATTATTCAGTCCACCTGTGCTCCGGTTAACGATAACCTGATGGAGCTGCTCGTTATGGTAGACGCACTGAAGCGCGCTTCTGCGAAGAGCATTAACGTTGTTATTCCATATTACGGTTATGCACGTCAGGACCGTAAAGCCCGTTCCCGTGATCCGATCACGGCGAAGCTGGTTGCCAATCTGATCGAAAAAGCAGGCGCCCATCGCGTAATCGCAATGGACCTGCACGCAATGCAGATCCAGGGATTCTTCGATATTCCGGTGGATCATCTGCTCGGCGTGCCAATTCTGGCACAATACTTCCGCTCCAAGCAAATCGAGAATCCAGTTGTCGTATCGCCTGACCACGGTGGTGTGGTTCGTGCGCGTAAGCTGGCTGATCTGCTGAGTGCTCCACTGGCGATCATTGACAAACGTCGTCCAGAGCCGAACGTGAGTGAAGTGATGAACATTATCGGTAACATTGAAGGCAAGACGGCCATTCTGGTGGACGATATTATCGATACAGCCGGTACGATCGTACTCGGCGCAAATGCACTAATCGAAGGCGGCGTAAAAGAAGTGTATGCTTGCTGTACGCACCCTGTACTGTCCGGCCCGGCGATGGATCGTCTGGAAAATTCACCGCTAAAAGAAGTGATCGTGACCGATACCATTCCGATCACACATCCGAATCCGACCAGCAAGCTTAAAGTGCTGTCGGTAGCGCCATTGATGGGCGAAGCGATCATTCGTGTTCACGAAGAGCTGTCCATCAGCAAGCTGTTTGAAATCGAATAATTACCCGGCTATGCAAGAAGGGTTACTTCCTCTGTGAGAGGCAAGTAACCCTTATCGGCGTATCTGCTTGGAATAATCCGGCATCATTAATAGCCGGGTCTTGAGATGAAGGTATGGCGCTGACGATGATACAGCACACGGTTCATCTCGATAAACTGATGATCATAGGCAGTGATCAGTCCGATATCAATAGGAATGCCATGACGGTAAACCTGGACAGGCATCTCTTGCCGGAAATGATCATAGAAATGGCGATTTTTCAGCAACTGCTGCCCGAAGGTATACATGCTGATGTCCTCCTTGTGCTGGAATGCAGACCGGGATGAGGCATCCATCGCGCGGGTGTACCTGTTGAACAATGTAAACCAATTTTAACAAAAAATAAACGTTCCTGCACAGGACATTCTATTTGTACGTCCTGCCGCCTCCTTTTACAGGGGAAAGCAGACGCAAAGTAGCAAACATGCAGGCGAATAGGATATAAATAAAGCAAACCGATATTTTACTGAAAAGAGGAACATACGACGATGAAATGGATTGTTGGGCTGGGAAATCCGGGCTCTGAATATGCCAAGACACGCCACAATGTAGGCTTTATGGCGCTGGATCGGCTGGCGGATCGCCACGGCATTTCCATTAGCCAGAGCAAAAGCAAGTCGCTGATTGGCGAAGGTCATATCGGCGGAGTAAAGGTTGTACTGATCAAGCCAATGACTTATATGAACCTGTCTGGTGAAGCGGTACGTGCGTATATGGATTATTACAAGGTCGCGTTGGAAGATATGATCGTCGTTTATGATGATATGGATACGGAAACCGGTAAGATTCGTCTGCGCTATAAAGGTAGCGCTGGTGGTCATAACGGAATCAAATCGATCATTCAGCATACCGGTACACAGGAGTTTGACCGTATTCGTATGGGCGTGTCCAGACCCGATCCGGGGCATGCGATCGTTGACTATGTACTATCTCCATTCCCGAAAAAGGAAAAAGAATTGCTGGACCAAATGATCGAAGCGACATGCGATGCCATCGAATTTAGTTTGAAACATACGTTTGAGCAGACAATGGCTAAGTTTAATGGGTAATGATATAATAAGAATTACTATAAGAATTGTAAATTTTACACGATAACTCCATAAGTACCGCCTTCCACGCCCTGTTTTAGCAGGTGAAGAAGGCGGTTGTTTGTAGGCAAACCGAAGATCCAATCGGTTTGTCGTTTTACCGTTGTGTCGTTTATGCATAGTTATGTTTATTTAACCTTCTGCCAGATGGCGGAATATCGTATAGATTTGATTTTGACCTGAGGATAAGTGAGGTGCCGCTTTGTTACAGACTTTGATTGAGACGTTAGCCAAGGATCAGGATTTTGGCTCTGTAAAAGATGGAATTTTGTCCGGCATGAAGGAACAGCTTGTATCTGGATTGTCTGGCTCTGCCCGGCATTTGCTGATTGCAAGTCTGTTCCATGAGACCCAGCGACCGGTGCTGGTCGTTACACACAATATGTTCCATGCCCATAAGATTGCGGAAGATTTGCAGGAAGCGCTTACGCCAGAGCAGGTGCTACTCTATCCTGCCAATGAGCTGGTGGCCGCGGAAAGTGCGATTTCCAGCCCGGAGACATTGGCTCAACGTCTGGATGTATTAACGCAATGTGCTGCTGGCTTCCGCGGCGTTATTGTCGTGCCCTTTTCGGGGGTACGACGTTATTTGCCTGCACGCGAGACGATTGCAGAAGCAAAGATCGTGCTGGAGGACGGCGGAACGCTGGAGCTGGAAGCTTTTCTCAAGCAGATGGTCGAGCTAGGTTATGAGCGTGTTGAACGCGTAGAATCGCGCGGCGAGATGAGCGTACGTGGCGGAATCATTGACTTTTATCCGGTAACGACGAATCTGGCTTATCGAATTGAACTGTTCGACGAGGAGATTGATTCGATTCGTACCTTTGACCCGGACGATCAGCGCTCTATCGATAAAGTGAAATCCGTAACGATCTTGCCATGCCGTGAGATTATCGCTGACTATGATCGCATGCGTCAGGCAGCCGATCAGATCGCAGCACGTCTTGAGATGCAGATTGAGAAGATGAGCGATCGACAGGCGAAGGCAAGATTGCGTGAAGAGATTGGACGCGAGATGGAGCTATTGCGTCAGCATGTGTATTTCCCGGAGATGTACAAGTACATTTCGCTTCTGTATCCCGAAAAGGTAACGCTGTACGATTATTTGCCAGAGGATACCGTCATTGTGATGGAGGAGCCAGCTCGTTTGCTGGAAACGGCGAAACAGCTAGAGCGCGATGAGAGTGAATGGGATATGCATTTGCTGCAAAATGGCAAAAGCCTGCCTAATCTGGAGCTGGCAGCGCACACGGATGATGTGATGTACCGCAGTGGTCGTCAGACGCTCTGGATGTCGGTATTCCTGCGTCAGGTTCCGCATGTACAGCCAGGTAATATCGTTAACGTGGTGAGCCGCACGATGCAGGATTTCCACGGGCAGATGAATGTGCTCAAATCAGAGATGGAGCGCTGGAAAAAGTCGGGTACGCAGGTGATCATGGTAGCGAGCGGCGAGGAACGCATGGAGCGTGTGCGCCGTGTGCTGGATGACTATGATATCGAGACACCGATTATGATGGATGGCAATCTGCAATCTGGTTTTGAGCTGCCATCGATTCATCTTGCTGTCATTACCGAGGGCGAAATGTTCTCGAAAAAGCAGCGGAAGGTGCGCAAGGTTGGCAAAAATGTCGATAATGCCGAGCGTATTCGCAGCTATACCGAATTAAAGGTCGGCGACTATGTCGTACACCAGAATCACGGTATCGGTAAATATATGGGCATCGGCACGCTTGAGGTTGGCGGTATTCATAAGGATTATATGCATATTATGTATGCGGGCGGCGATAAGCTGTCTGTGCCAATCGAGCAGATTGACCTGATTCAGAAGTATGTCGGTTCCGAGGAGAAGGAGCCGAAGGTATATAAGCTGGGCGGTAATGAATGGATACGGGTGAAAAATAAAGTCCGTTCGTCTGTACAGGATATCGCTGATGATCTGATCAAGCTATATGCTGAACGCCAGGCAGCACCAGGCTATGCGTTTGATAAAGATACAAATGAACAGCACGATTTTGAAAATACATTCCCTTACGATGAGACACGCGATCAGCTACGCGCTATCGACGAGATCAAAGGCGATATGGAGAAAAATCGTCCGATGGATCGCCTGCTGTGTGGTGACGTTGGTTACGGTAAAACCGAGGTGGCGATTCGTGCAGCCTTTAAGGCAGCGATTGAAGGCAAGCAGGTAGCCGTACTGGTGCCAACGACCATTCTAGCTCAGCAGCATTACGAGACATTCCGCGAGCGCTTTGCTGAATATCCGTTTAACATCGGTGTACTGAGCCGCTTCCGCACACGGAAGGAGCAGAACGATACGATCAAAGGATTGAAGCAGGGCACGATCGATGTCGTAATCGGTACGCATCGACTGCTGTCGCAGGATCTGATCTTCAAAGATCTGGGCTTGCTTATCGTCGATGAAGAGCAGCGCTTCGGTGTATCACATAAGGAAAAGCTCAAACGTCTGAAAACGAATGTGGACGTGTTGACGCTAACAGCGACGCCAATTCCACGTACGCTGCACATGTCGATGCTTGGCGTACGCGATCTATCTGTTATCGAGACACCGCCGGAAAACCGTTTCCCGGTACAAACGTATGTGGTGGAGCATAGTCCAACACTTGTGCGCGAAGCGGTGGAGCGTGAGCTGAATCGTGGTGGTCAGGTCTACTATCTGTACAATAAAGTACAGGGTATTCATGAGATGGCAGCTCACATTTCCGAGCTGGTGCCAGAGGCGCGTGTGGCTGTAGGACACGGACAGATGTCAGAGCAGGAGCTGGAAAAGACGATTTTGGATTTCCTTGACGGCGAATTCGATGTACTCGTCAGCACGAGCATTATCGAGACAGGCGTCGATATTCCAAACGTGAATACACTCATCGTGCATGACGCGGACAAAATGGGTCTGTCGCAGTTGTATCAACTCAGAGGACGGGTGGGACGTTCCAATCGGATCGCATACGCCTACTTTACGTATCAGCGTGACAAAGTGTTAACTGAGGTGGCGGAGAAGCGTCTGCAATCGATCAAGGAGTTCACCGAGCTGGGTTCCGGCTTCAAAATCGCGATGCGTGACCTGTCGATTCGTGGTGCAGGTAATCTGCTTGGCGCGGAGCAATCTGGCTTTATCGCCTCGGTCGGTTTTGATCTGTATTCACAGATGCTGGCGGAGGAGATTCAGAAGCGTAAAGTCACCATGCTGGGCGAGCAGGATCTGAAGGCGAATGATTGGAATACGACGATTGATCTGTCAATCGATGCATATTTGCCATCAGATTACATTTATGATAGTATCCAAAAAATAGAAATTTACAAAAAGGTTGCTGCCGTATCTTCGTTCGACGATATTGCCGAGCTGGAGGACGAGCTGCTGGATCGCTTTGGTGAATTGCCTGAGGCAGTCATTCAATTGATGCAGGTTGCGCGTCTGAAGCTGTATGGCAAGCGTTATGGAATTGAGCAGATTTCACGTCAGGGGGACGATGTGAAACTGAAGTTCCACGAAGGGCAAGAGAAGGCGTTCGATATGCCGACATTATCCGATGTTGGCAATCGCTTCGAAAGGCGTGTACAATTTAATCAGGGTTCCACAATGGTCATTCAGGTCAAAGGTAAAGGCCTGACCGACCGCGAGCTGCTTGAGCTGCTATGCAGTTTCCTTGAAGCCGTGATGGAATCATACAAATTAAAGGGGGAACTACAGAATGTGGCCAATTAAAAAAGCTGCTCGCAAAACAGCGGTTTTGACAGCAGGAGCTGTACTTAGCATCAGTCTGTTAGCAGCTTGCACCAACGGGAAGGCAACAGACACCGCAGAACAGCAAAAGGACAACAGCCCGGTTGTTGCTCAATACGATGGTGGCACCATCACTGAAAATGAGTTCAACAAAGAAGTTAGTATGATGAAATTTTTGACCCCACAATATGCACAAGCATTTGATCAGGATCAATATAGAGACCTTCTGCTTCAACAGGAAGTCGCTTATAAATCGCTGGCAAGTCAGGCGAGCCAGACTGCCAAGGATGCAGGCGCGAAGCAAGCGGATGAGCAGATCAAGCAGCTCACATCCAGCGTTGACCCTGAACAGTTGCAAGAAATGCTGAAAGCATCCAACCTGACAGAGCAGGATGTAAAAGATTATATGACACGCGCACTGACCGCTTCCGAAGTGATGAAGGAAAAGGTTACCGATGCAGATGTGCAAAAATATTTTGACGCTCACAAAGATGAGTACACTACAGCTAACGTGCGTCATGTACTGATCGGTCTGCAAAGCGCAGATGGCAAAACAAAACGTACTGATGCAGAAGCACTGAAGCTCGCGAAAGAAATCAAAGCGAAGCTGGATGCTGGTGCTGACTTTGCTACAATCGCGAAAAAATACTCCGACGATCCAGGCTCCAAGGACAAAGGCGGTTTGTACGAGAACCAGCCTGTCAGCAACTGGGTAGAATCGTTTAAGGAAGCAACACTGAAACAAAAAATCGGTGTGATCGGTGATCCGGTGAAATCGGATTACGGCTACCACATCATCAAAGTAGAATCCCGTACGGAAAAATCGTTTGCTGATCTGACCGCTGAAGAGAAGGACAACATCAAGTCCAAGCTCGCTTCGGAAAACTTCAGCAACTACATGGCTAACGATATTCCAAAAATGATTAAAAGCAAAAACTTGCCGAAAGTTGAAGGCGCAGCAGACGGTGCTACTGATGGAGCAGGCGCAGGAACTGGCGCTTCCACAGGTACAGGCACAGATGCTTCCGGCGGTAGCAATGCAACGGAAGGTACAGCAACAGAAGGTAGCTCTAGCAGCAAATAAGTCCATTCCATTTGAGAAGGACTGCATGCAATCGAACGACCGAAAATAGCGCGGATATCCGCGCTATTTTTGTGTGATTTATTAATGGGAATAGAGTAGAGATACGGTAAGCAACACGGCGACATGTATATGCCGCCATAAGGAGGGCCGAATGAATGAAAGACACAGCATCACCGTCATCGCGACTGTTACGCGGCGCATTTATTCTCGTACTGGCAGCGGTATTGTCCAAGCTGATTGGAACGGTTCAGAAAATTCCGCTGCAAAATATTGGCGGTGACGGTGTATTCGGCATTTATAATGCGGTATACCCGTTTTATACACTTGTGCTATTAATCGCGACAGCGGGCTTTCCGGCTGCGGTATCGCGCTTTGTGGCAGAGGAGATGGCGGCAGGACGAACAGGCGGCGCACGGCGTGTGCTGCGTGTATCCTCATGGATGCTCATTGTGCTTGGATTACTATGCGGAGCGGTGATGTATGCGGCTGCGCCGCTATTAGCAGCCTGGATCGATAATATGCATACGGAGCCTGCCATTCGCAGTGCAGCGCTGGCATTACCGCTCGTGCCCATTATGGCGGGCTTACGCGGTTATTTTCAGGGTATGCATGATATGATGCCAACCGCAGTGTCCCAGGTAGCCGAGCAGACGGTGCGTGTAGCTGCTATGGTGATACTGCTGCTCTGGCTACATAGTCTGAGCGCCTCGGACGATTGGATTGCGGCAGGAGCCACATTTGGCTCGGCAGCGGGCGGTGCAGCAGGCTTGCTAGTGATGCTGATCTACTGGTGGCTGCATCGGCGCCGGACGCGCGACGTAGCTGTTACAACGCTGGAAGAGGGACAGCAGCCTCTGTGGCCGCTGCTCAAGGCGTTATTGCTCTATGCCTTGCCGATTTGTCTGGGCTCGCTGTCAGCGCCGCTGATCAGCCTGGTGGACACCTTCACCGTACCGCGTTTGCTCAAGGCGAATGGCTGGACGGAAGCAGAAGCGATGGTGCGCTTTGGTATTTATAATCGGGGGATTCCGCTTGTACAGTTGATGGCGATGCTGGCGACTTCGATGTCGGTATTGTTTATCCCGGCGCTGACCGATGCGCGTGTGCGCGAGCAGCATGAACTGATTCGCAGTCAGACGAAGCAGACGGTAAACTGGTTCTGGCTGCTTGGACTGGCATCCTCGGCGGGTATTGCCGTGCTTGCGGTGCCTATTGATGTGATGCTATATGAGGATTCGATAGGCAGCGATACGATCCGCTGGCTGGCTTTTACCGGGGTTGGAGCTACATTATCCATTGTCACAGCAGCGCTACTGCAAGGGCTTGGCTCTGTACGCGCTCCAGCGGTACATTTGCTGTTGTCCACCGTAGTGAAGGCGATACTTAATATTGTGCTTGTGCCGCATTATGGCATCAATGGCGCAGCTATCGCTGGTATTGTGGCGTATAGTGTCGCTGCTCTACTCAATGTACTGTTGCTTATTCGGATTACGCGCTTCCCGGTTTCGTGGCGCGAGATGCTCGGCAAGCCGGTGCTTGTGACTGCTGTGATGTGTGCAGGCGTGCTGGTATGGCTAATATCGATGCAGCTTGTGCTAACCCGACTGGGTATGCATGAACGGCTGGAGTCGCTGGTCATTGCTGGCGGCGGCGTGATCATCGGCGGTGCGCTGTTCCTGATCGGTTTATTCCGTACCCAGCTTATGACCGAGCAGCAGGCAGCCGCCCTTCCCAAAATCGGCAGCCGTCTGGTACCCTTATTGAAGCGAATGAAAATTATAAATAGATAATGGATAGGAGGAGAAGCGATGAGTGCTGTAATTACAATCGTCGGACTTGGCTCCGGCGATACCGATCAGCTCACTGTGGGCATTTTTAATAAGCTACAGGCAGCTAAGCGGTTATATGTGCGCACGAAGGATCACCCGGCATTGTCGGCGGTTACGGCTGAATTTATCACGTTTGATGATGTGTACGAATCACGGGATTCCTTTCCAGAGGTGTATGCTGAGATCGCTGAGCGTCTGCTACAGGCAGCAAGCAGTGCAGGTGACGAGATCGTTTATGCGGTTCCCGGTCACCCGATGGTAGCGGAGCGCACGGTACAGATTTTGCGGGAAAAGGGCAAAGCACAGGGGATTGATGTACAGGTGCTCGGTGGCGAGAGCTTCCTGGATGCGGCGTTTACCCGTCTTGGATTTGATCCGATCGAAGGCTTTCAGCTACTGGATGCATCCGGGCTGAATGCGCGTCTGCTACAGCCGAGTTTGCATACGGTGATCGGACAGGTATATGATACGTTTACCGCCTCGGATGTGAAGCTCAGCTTAATGGAGCTGTATCCAGACGATTATGAGGTCACAGTCGCTCATGCGCTTGGTGTACAGGGACAGGAGCAGATTCGTCAGGTGCCATTGCACGAGCTGGATCATGTGCAGGATTACGGCAATCTGTCGCTGATCTATGTGCCGCGTACCGACGATGAGGCTGTGCGTAATCGTACGTTTGACCGTTTGCATGAGATTGTGGAGATTTTGCGCAGTCCGGGTGGCTGTCCATGGGATCGCGAGCAGACCCACCAATCGCTTCGTCAGAACTTTATTGAAGAAACGTATGAAGTGCTGGAGACGATTGATGAGGATGATCCTGATCATATGCAGGAAGAGCTAGGCGATGTGCTATTGCAGATTATGCTACATGCTCAGATCGAAGAGGAGACCGGTACGTTCAATGTGTATGATGTGATCGAAGGATTGAACCGAAAGCTCATTTTCCGTCATCCGCATGTGTTCGGTGATCGTCAGGCCAATGATGCACAGGCAGCGCTGCAAAATTGGGATGCAATGAAGGCGGAGGAAAAGCGGCTAAAAGGTCAGAATCCCGACGAAGCTTCCGCACTGGATGGTATTCCACGCGATCTGCCAGCATTGCTGACCGCTTATAAGCTGCAAAAGAAAGCGGCAAAGGTTGGTTTTGACTGGGAGGATGTTGAAGGCGCGCTCGGCAAGCTTGATGAGGAGCTGGCGGAGCTGAAGGAAGCGATTCGCGATGGACAAACGGCTGAGGAGCAGCTATTGGAGCTGGGCGATCTGCTGTTCTGCACAGTGAATGTGGCGCGCTTCATGCGAGCTGATCCAGAACAGGCGCTGGCGCTCGTCAATCTCAAGTTCAAGCGCCGCTTCGGCCATATCGAGCAATCGTTACGTAGTTGCGGTTTGACGCTGAAGGATGCCGACTTAAAGGAAATGGATCGGCTCTGGGACGAGGCAAAAGCGCAAAACAAGTAAATATTTTGCAGGAATTTGGGCTTGAGCCAAGAATGTACTATACTTAGAGAGCGGCTGTGTGTTAACATGCTGTTCATGGGACAGCACATGTGACCCAGTTGAATTTTTCTGAAAATTTGGGAGGCTTTTAATAATGAACAAAACAGATCTGATTAACAACATTTCGAACAATAGCGGTTTGACTAAAAGAGACGTAGAAGTTGTACTGAACGGTTTTCTGGATGAAATCTCCGGCGCACTGTCCAAAGGTGACAAAGTTCAACTGATCGGCTTCGGAACTTTCGAAACTCGTAAGCGTGCTGCACGTACAGGTCGCAACCCGCAAACTGGCGCAGAAATCAACATCCCTGAATCTAACGTACCTGCTTTCAAAGCTGGTAACAAGCTTAAAGAAGCAGTTAACTAATGCGTCTGGACAAATTCCTGAAAGTATCCAGACTGATCAAGCGCCGTACCGTGGCCAAAGATGTGTCTGAACAGGGAAGAGTCCTGTTAAACGGGCGTGAGGCCAAACCGAGCGCTACGGTTAAGGTCGGCGATGAGATCACCGTTCAATTCGGTCAAAAGCTCGTTACCGTTCGCGTTGAACGTCTGGCAGATACCACGCGCAAAGACGAAGCGGCAACGATGTACACTTTGACCAAGGAAGAAGCGATTCCACGGAATAACGATCTGTTCTGAGCGCGATAGCGATCAGGCGGTCATTTCATGGAAAGCTTACTCCGGATATACATTTCTTGTAACGGATTTGTTCTATCACATATCAAAAAGCTACTTTGACGTCGGTTTCGACATTAAAGTAGCTTTTTGTCATTTTCTTTAACTGCAAAGTGTTACATTTCTCTTTTTTTGTGGTAATGTTAAAAATAAATATCAGTAGTTATGTTAATCACACTTAATTCGCGGTAATGGACTTGCAGACTACGATACGATCGATTTGTCCGAAGGAACGGTCAGATCACTCAATATAACATACTGTTCAAGGAGGAACCCCCCGATGATACCAAAACCGGCCACCGTACATAACAGTCGCCCGCAGCCACAAAGAAGGCAGTCATCACCGTCCCCGTCACCGAATCCTGGCGCGCGCAAGCGTCTTCGGCTCTGGATGGTGTTCATGGTGCTGTTCCTGGCCTGGGCTGTTTATTCATTTATCAACCAATCGCTACAATTATCTGCAAAGCATGAGCAGCTTGCTGAGCAGCAGCAGAAGCAAGCTGAGACACAGGCAGCGCTTAATCAATCACAACTTGAGGTGAAGCGTTTGGAGGATCCAGAATACATCGGCCAGATTGCGCGCAAGCAATATGGCATGTATTTACCGGGTGAGAAACCGATCTGGGCGACCGAACCACCAGCAAATAAGTAAATATTGACGCGAAATGAGCCGTAAGACGGGGGTTTATCGGTTGACCTTGTTAGGGGCTTCCGGTATAATTTAATCACCGCAGGTAGCAATCCAAGTAGGATTTTACTGTACATTTTAAGGGAGGATCATTTTACTCTATGGCAATTGAAGTGGGCACCAAGTTAGAAGGCAAAGTGACAGGCATTACGCACTTTGGAGCATTTGTAGATCTGTCTGGAGGTGTCACTGGTCTTGTTCACATCTCGGAAATTGCCGACAATTACGTCAAGGATGTTAACGACCACCTCAAGCTGGGCGATGTCGTTACAGTCAAAGTAATCAATGTCGACAAGGATGGAAAGATTGGACTTTCAATTAAACAAGCAGTAGACAAGCCGGCAGAAGCAGCACCATCTTCAAGACCACCATCATCCAGACCACCTCGTCCGGAATCGCGTGGCGGTGGTAGAGATGGAGGAGATCGTCCTGGTGGTGGCGGTGGATTTAACCGCGATCGTGGAGGTCGTTCTTTTAACAAGCCTTCTTCTCCTAAAGCTTCATTCGATGATAAATTGACTCGTTTCCTCAAGGATAGCGAAGAACGTATTTCATCATTGAAAAAAAATACGGAATCCAAGCGTGGAGGCCGTGGTGCCAAGCGAAGCTAATCCTCACCTGGCATACAGTATATAAATAACGACCGCGGACGCAGTAGCGTCTGCGGTTTTTTGCATCCGTGTCAAAATGACCATGAATCGCAAATAATGTAACTGAATATGGTACACTGGGAAAAGCATATCTGGAAGGAAGGAGAGACTCGGTTGTCGACAATGGAATATTCCGAACTGCCGGCAGGCACAACGGTCACGGGAAGATCAAGAGGGCAGCAGTATGTCATTCAGCGTACACTCGGTAAAGGCACCAATGGGATTGTCTATCTGGTGAGTACGGTGCAGGGACAGCAATATGCACTCAAGATGGCGACCGTCAACCATAATCTGCAGCCGGAGATCAAGCTCCTTTTTTCTTTACATAAGCATTGGAAAATAACCGGTCGCAACGATTCCAACCGTTATTTGTACGATGTGGATGATTATGAGCAGGATGCCGGGGTTATTCCCTTTTATGTGATGAAATATGTAAAGGGTCAGCCACTTAGCGCCTTCCTGCGTGCACGCGGAGCAGACCGAATCGGCATGGCAGGCACCGGCGTGCTGGAGCTGCTCGCAGAGCTGCATGAATCAGGCTGGGTATTCGGTGACCTGAAAGCGGAGCATGTCATTGTCAGTGACGATGGTGGGATCGATCTGATCGATTATGGAGGTGCGCGTCCGCAGGGGCAGAGTATACACCAGTTTACTGAATGGTATGATCGCAAATACTGGAATGCCGGTGATCGGGTCGGAGATTATGCTTATGATCTGTTCGCCTTTGCCGTGATCTGTCTGAAGCTGTTCAATGAACCCGGGCTTCAGCATATTATCGCTACCCGGCTGCCTCAGGTGCGCGGAGAAGCCGATCTGGTGCAACTGATTGATAGCACACCCGGATTGCGATTATACAGTGAGTGGCTGAAAAAAGCCGTTCGCGGCGAGTTCCGCAGTACGCGTGAAGCCTATTATGGCTGGAGAACTATCAGTCGCTCTGGCTTGCCTGCAAGCCGTAATATGAACGATATGATGACCGTTCGCTTGCGCCGCGCTTTTCTGTGGTCACTGTTCGGATTGGGCATTGTGCTGCTGGCTATTTATTTTCGCGGTTAGGCGGCTAGCATATAATGAATGCAATCATGCTGCACAATGTGGAACAATGTGCGCTGCCTGTTTATGCAGCGCATAGGCAACACGAGAGGATAGGAGAGAGCAACGGATGAGATCACAGACATGGCAAGGTATGCTGGAGCAGGTACGCGAGCTACGCCGCGAGTTTGGATTTGGAGCGGATGGCAGCACCATCATTGTGGCGGTATCCGGCGGTCCGGATTCCATCGCACTGCTGCATGTACTGCATGCTCTGTCCGGTGAGTATAACTGGACGCTCATCTGTGCGCATATGAATCACGGCTTTCGTCCGGACGAGTCGGCAGAGGAAGCAGAGTTCGTACGATCGATTGCTTCGGAGCTGGGCATCCCTTTTGAGCTGGCGACCGTTGATACGCCCGCTCATATGGAGCGTACCGGACAGGGACCGCAGGAGGCTGCACGGGAGCTACGCTATCATTTTTTGCAGCGTACAGCGCAGCGGTATGGAGCGACAACGCTTGCTCTTGCTCATCATATGGACGATCAGGCAGAGACGGTACTCATGCGTATTTTGCGCGGAACAGGGCCGGAAGGACTCGGCGGAATGAAAATCTACCGTGTTGAAAAAAATCTGGAACTTATTCGTCCTTTTTTACGTATATACAAGGCAGACCTTGTATATGTGTGTCAGCAACGCGATTTAGCATATCGGCTGGACAGCAGTAATATGCAGCGCAAGTACACACGTAACCGCATTCGGCTGGATGCTCTTCCTTTCTTAGAGCAGTTCAACGGGCAACTGGTTCCTACATTGACAAGGCTGGCTGAAATCGCAGGTACAGAAAATGATTATATCCAGCAACAGACCGAGGCGCTCTACGCCAAACTGGTTAAAGAGAAAGCAGGATCATTTTCATTTTCCGCAGCTTCCTTTTGTACAGTGCATGTCGCTTTACAACGGAGGTTGATTAAACTAATATTAAATTATCTGTCATCGGCGAACGAGACCTTTGATTTCAACAAAATTGAAATCATTCGTTGTCAGATTGAACGAAGCGATCTCGCAAGCTGGAGTCTGGACGTTGGAAGTCGGATCATCTGCCTCAGGGAATATGATGAGATTCGCTTGATAGGGGCTTCCGAGCAGAAAGCAGAGCCTTTCTGCATTCCTGTACAGCATACTAATGCTGTCCTATCCATACCTGTTGCTTCTATGCAAATAGAAGTACACACACTGGAGTGGAAGGATCGTTCCCCCGATGCGCTATGGCTTTCGTCGGACGAAGCGTTTTTCGATGCGGATGAATTGGATTTTCCGCTTTATTTGCGTTCCCGCCATCCGGGCGATACGATCACCCTGATCGGAGGCGGAACAAAAAAAGTAAAAAATCTTTTTATCGATGCCAAGATTCCATTATCTCAGCGCGATCATATGCCGCTGCTGGTCGATGCCAGCGGACGCGTATTATGGATTCCGGGGCTACGGCGCGCACGGGAGGCGCTGGTTCGACCCGAGAGTGATCGCTGTCTTTATATGAAAATCGTAAAGTCTGAAGATTAATGTTTGATTTCCATCGATTTAGCTTGATAAGTATAATGTAGGAGGTTCATCCAAGTTGCACAACGATATTAAAGAAGTGCTCATCAGCGAAGAAGAGATTCAACAGAAGATTTTGGAGCTGGGGGCTACGCTCAGTGAAGATTACAAAGGCCGCAACCCACTCGTTATCTGCGTTTTGAAAGGCGCATTCGTATTTATGGCTGATCTCGTAAAACGGATCGAAGTACCGCTTGAGATCGATTTTATGGCAGTATCCAGCTATGGTGCTTCCACCAAATCATCCGGCGTAGTCAAAATCGTCAAAGATCTGGACGTTTCCGTTGAAGATCGGGATGTTCTGATCGTTGAAGATATTATCGATAGCGGGCTTACACTTAGCTACCTTATCGAAATTTTGCATGGCCGCAACGCGAAAAGCGTACGCGTCGTAACACTGTTCGACAAGCCATCTGGTCGTACGGTTAACCTTGAAGCGGATTATACCGGATTCAACATTCCGGATGCTTTCATCGTAGGCTACGGTCTGGATTATGCCGAGCATTACCGGAATCTCCCCTACATCGGGATTTTAAAACCGGAAGTTTATTCGAGCTAATTACCTTGCCTGAGAATACCTGGTATTCTGAATCTCATGGACAGAGGGCCAGCGATGATAGCGATTTTGCTGTCTAAGCTGACAATATCTGTTATTGTGCTCTGGCATCTATTGAGAACGCCAGACGGGCTATGGTAAAATAATTTAAGTGTCTTGAGAGGAGGTAGGGGATGAATCGGTTCATCCGGAATTCTGGTTTCTATTTAATACTTTTCTTAGTCGTGGTGGGCATCGTCCGTTACGTCAGTGACGGAAGCGAAACTACCGATAATCCAAGATATGACCAGCTCAAAGCAGCGCTGGCTGCCGGTAACGTGTCGTCGGTGACGCTTCAATTCGACAACTACGCTTATCTGGTGACCGGTGAGTACAAAACTCAGCCTGCTGACGCCAAATCCAAGCAATTTACAAGTTACATCCCTGCCACCGATGCAGCGTTGGACGAAGTAGATGCTGCGATGGCGAATTCGGGAACGCAGGTGACTGTGAAGCCGATGGAGGGCGACAGTATCTGGCTGTCCTTTATCACTTCAATGATCCCGCTCGTTATTATGTTTATCCTCTTTTTCTTCCTGTTCAATCAGGCACAAGGTGGCGGCGGCAAAGTGATGAACTTTGGCAAAAGCCGTGCTCGTCTGTACAACGAAGAGAAGAAAAAAATTACATTTGAGGACGTAGCCGGTGCGGACGAAGAGAAGCAGGAGCTTGTGGAAGTCGTTGATTTCCTCAAAGATCCGCGTAAATTCAACACCGTCGGCGCGCGTATTCCTAAGGGCGTTCTGCTCGTAGGTCCTCCAGGTACTGGTAAAACGCTCCTTGCCCGTGCAGTAGCAGGGGAAGCTGGCGTACCGTTCTTCAGCATTTCCGGTTCTGACTTCGTCGAAATGTTCGTCGGTGTCGGCGCATCCCGTGTGCGTGACCTGTTTGAAAATGCGAAGAAGAATGCACCATGTATTATCTTCATTGACGAGATTGATGCGGTAGGTCGTCAACGTGGCGCCGGTTTGGGTGGCGGCCATGACGAACGTGAGCAGACGCTCAACCAATTGCTCGTTGAAATGGATGGTTTTGGCGCGAACGAAGGTATTATTATCGTAGCTGCAACGAACCGTCCGGACATTCTCGACCCGGCGCTTCTGCGTCCAGGCCGTTTTGACCGTCAAATTACTGTTGATCGTCCAGACGTTAAAGGCCGTGAAGCGGTACTCAAAGTACACGCTCGCAACAAGCCGCTGACGAAGGACGTCAAACTCGATATTATCGCAAAACGTACAACAGGCTTCACCGGAGCGGATCTGGAGAACCTGCTGAACGAGGCTGCTCTGCTGGCAGCGCGCCGTAACCGTCGTGACATTTCCATGAGAGAAGTAGACGAAGCGATTGACCGCGTTATCGTTGGTACAGAGAAACGCAGCCGCGTGATCAGCGACCGCGAGAAACGCATCGTGGCTTACCACGAAGCAGGTCATACCGTTGTCGGTTACTTCCTGGAGCATGCGGATATGGTACACAAAGTAACGATCGTACCGCGTGGTCGTGCAGGCGGATACGTGATCATGATGCCGAAGGAAGATCGTACACTCGTAACGAAGCAAGAGCTGCTGGATAAAGTAACCGGTTTGCTCGGCGGACGTGTAGCGGAAGAATTGTACATCGGGGAAATTGGTACCGGTGCATACAGTGACTTCCAGCAAGCGACCAGCATCGTACGTAGCATGATCGTCGAATACGGTATGAGTGAAAAGCTTGGACCGATGCAGTTCGGTAATTCTCAGGGTCAGGTATTCCTGGGTCGTGACTTCGGCCATGAGCAAAACTACAGTGATGCGATTGCGCACGAGATTGATCAGGAAATGCACCGTTTCATTACGGACTCGTATGAGCGTTGCCGCGAATTGCTGCAAAAGCATTCCCGCGAAATGCACCTGATCGCTCAAACGCTGCTTGAAGTAGAGACACTGGACTTCGAACAGATCAAACAACTGATCGAAACAGGTTCTCTGGAAGGCACTGGCGAAGGTACAGATGGCGGCAACGATGGCACGCCTAACGAAGCTGGTGAGCCAACATTCGATAGCATCGGTGATTCTCAGGTTCGTCTGGATAAGGATGATACCCCTTCGACTTCTCCGGAAGCGGGCGGCAACATTCCGAACAATCCAAATGACGATTCTGGCAATAACCGTGGACCAGGCGGCGGAACACCGACGATCTGATTCATCGCTTCAATCGGTATTGGTGAACAGCCTGTAATGTAGGTAATGGCAATATCCCATATGGATTAATATGATAAACCTCCGAAGGACGTGTTCCTTTGGAGGTTTTTTTTATGGATATTTTATGTTGGTTATAAGTAATGTATAGGTTAAGGCTAATCTTTTTCTAGTCTGGGCAACCTGCACTCAGGTTCGTATATTCCTGGGTTTCACCTGACAACGTTCTGTCATTCGTGAAGGGAGTGATGTACCTCCAAAATTACTGTCTAAAATTTTAATCATTTTCCATCATTTGAAGATTGACAAGCTACCGCTACATTGTGTACATTATTGGGGAAGTTCATCACAAATTAGACACATTTTACACAGGAGTACGCAATTTTTTTCACAATCTTTGTTCTGCTAGATGAAATGATATCGAAAGTGAAAGCAGCTTGATCGGTAGTGCATCTGTTTATACTTTTGCATGCGAAGTGAAGCATTCCGTTGATCTCTAATACGTATAACAGATTACTGAATCTGGTTTGCATAGCAATCACTTTATTTTTAACGGCAGACGAGAAACGTGGGCAAGCAACATTGTGAAAAGTGTCTCAAACAACAGGGAGATGAAATGATGGAAGCGTTGGCACTTGAAAAAAAAAGCAGAGCGTGATGCGGAGCTTCGTGAACGTCTGCTACAGCTAAAGAAAGAGCGTAATGCTATTATTCTGGCACATTATTATCAGCGTGACGAGATTCAAGAAGTAGCTGATTTCCGTGGAGATTCGTTTTTGCTTGCGCAAAAAGCCGCTCAGACTGATGCGGATACGATTGTATTTTGCGGTGTGCATTTTATGGGGGAGAGCGCCAAAATTCTCGCACCTAACAAAACGGTCATCATTCCCGACGAGCGTGCTGGCTGTCCGATGGCAGATATGGTCAATGTGGACGGATTGCGCCGTTTGAAGGAAAAGCATCCTAATGCCAAAGTGGTCACGTATATTAATTCCTCTGCTGATGTGAAGGCAGAAACGGATATTTGCTGTACGTCTGCCAACGCTGTCAAAGTCATTCAATCTGTTGATTCTGATGAGATCATCTGGGTGCCGGACAAAAATCTAGGTCACTATGTACAGCAGCATACCGATAAGAAGATGATCATCTGGGAAGGCTACTGCAATACCCACGATATGCTGACTGTTAAAGACGTGTTTGAAATGAGAGCGAAGTATCCTAATGCGCAGTTTGTGGTTCACCCAGAATGTCGTCCTGAGGTAGTTGCACTGGGTGACTTTGTCGGCAGTACAACTGCGATTATTAAATATTGCAAAGAGTCCGAGTGTCAGGAGTTTATCGTCGGTACGGAGGATGGCACAGGCTACCAGCTTCGTAAGGACAGCCCGGATAAAAGCTTCCATTTTGCCAGTAAGTATCTCGTTTGCCCGAATATGAAGGTGAACAATTTGAAAAAGCTGGTGAACTGCCTGGAAACGATGAAGCCGCAAATCTATGTACCACCAGCAGTAGCGGATCGTGCGCGGATCTCACTGGAGCGCATGCTGGAAGTTTCCTCGTCTTAATCTCGTTCGTTATGTTGTGATTGTCGTTATTTCGACCAGAGAAAGGCAGGCGTGACCATGCCAGAGCTACAACCAGCCGTTACAGACGGTCATTCGGTCATTCATACCGATGTGCTGATTATTGGGACAGGAATTGCCGGATTATTTACCGCTATTGAAGTAAGTGAATCTAAGAACGTGCTCTTAATCACAAAGGATAAGCTGATGGAGAGCAATACGCGCTATGCGCAGGGTGGTATCGCAGCGGTAATGGCGGAGGATGATGCACCGTCATTCCATCTTGAGGATACGTTGCTCGCTGGTGCAGGTCTATGTGATCGTCAGGCAGTAGAGCTATTAGTACAGGAGGGGCCGAAACGGGTGCAGAATCTGATTCGGCTCGGTACGGCATTTGATGCCCGGGATGGACAATTGGAGCTAACCCGGGAGGGTGCCCATAGCCACCGCCGTATTTTACATGCAAATGGAGATTCGACCGGCTATGAGATTGTGCGTGCGTTATCCGATCAGGTACGTCAGCAGCCGCGTATTGATGCATGGGAGCATCATTTTACGATGGAGCTGATTACCGTAGCAGGGGAGTGCGTGGGCGCGCTCGTACAGCGACCGGATGGGCAGATGGTTACCGTCTATGCGGATGCGACTATACTGTGTACAGGTGGGAGCGGACAGCTCTATGAGCATACGACCAATCCAGAGGTAGCGACAGCGGATGGCATTGCGCTAGCTTATCGGGCTGGAGCGGTAGTACGCGATATGGAATTTATTCAATTTCATCCTACTGCCCTCTGTCATCCAGATGCACCGTGCTTTCTAATATCGGAGGCTGTGCGTGGTGAAGGAGCGATTTTGCGTAATCGTCAGGGTGAAGCATTTATGGAGCAATATCACCCGCTGCGCGATCTGGCACCGCGTGATATTGTTGCTCGTGCGATTGTGAGTGAGATGGAACGAGAACAAAGTAACTTTGTCTATCTGGATATTACGCATGAGCCAGAAGAACAGCTAGCAGAGCGCTTTCCGACCATTTATCGGACATGTCTGCAATATGGCATAAATCTGGCGGAGGATTGGATTCCGGTTGCTCCGGCAGCGCACTATATGATGGGCGGTATTCGTACCGACTATGATGGCGAGAGCACCCTGTCGCGCCTGTTTGCATGTGGTGAAGTATCGTCCACCGGTATTCATGGAGCGAATCGACTGGCAAGTAACTCGTTATCCGAAGCGATTGTGTATGGAAGCCGTATTGCACAGCGGATCATGCAGCTACAGCCAATTGCTGCACAGTGGCAGCATGACAATAGAAGTCTGGTAAGCACTACTGCTACTTTTGCTGACCCTATAAATGTAAATAAATTCACAATCGCGGAGCAGCCTACTCTGGTGGGCGAAGTTGCCTTTGCAGCAACGTCTGCACAGGCTAAACCAGCGTCTGCTTATTCGCCAGCGCTGGATATGGCGGATAGCGGATTATCGGAGACACGAGCGACCGGGCCTGTAGCCATCACGGATGCTTATCCCTTTGCAGAACTACGGCTACAGCTTCAGCGCTGGATGACTGCTCATGCAGGCATTCGTCGTCATGCCCATTCGTTACAACAAGGGATTGAGCATTTGCAGCAAATGTACGAGCAATTGCAAACCCTTCAGGCAACAGCGCACTCGAATACACGCGAATATTTAGAACTGAACAATATGGTCATTACCGGATTGTTGATCATGCAGGCTGCACTGCATCGACAGGAAAGCCGGGGCGGGCATTATCGGGAAGATTTTCCGCAACGAGATGATCTGAACTGGCATAAGCATACGATTCAGCATATTCATAACGGGCTAATGGAGGAGACAATGGATCATGTTTAACGGATATCAGGAAGGACTTACTTCATGGATCAAGCTATGGCTGCAGGAAGATGTAGGATCAGGCGATGTGACGACAGCGGTGACGGTGCCACAGGGACATCAGAGCCGTGCAGTTATTCATGCGAAGCAAGCGGGTGTGCTGGCTGGTTTGCCTGTAGTCGAGCATGTGTTTCGTACCGTTGATCCAGCGCTTCATTTTCAGGCTATCGCCACAGAGGGACAAACGCTGCAAAAAGGTGATATTATAGCAGAAGTGGAAGGGAGTACCCACTCTCTTTTAACGGGAGAGCGACTTGCCTTAAATCTGCTACAGCGGATGTCCGGCATTGCGACGCGTACCGCTGAATATGTCAGCCGGATCGAAGGGCTGCCGGTTCGTCTGGTGGATACACGCAAGACAACACCAGGCCACCGGATGCTGGAAAAGTATGCGGTACGTGTAGGCGGCGGCTCCAATCACCGCTTTGGATTGTACGATGCCGTCATGATCAAGGATAATCATATTAAAGCTGCGGGTGGTATTACCGAAGCTGTATCCGCTGCGCGCGCTGTTATTCCACATACGATGACAATTGAGGTAGAGACTGAATCGCTACAGCAGGTGGATGAGGCGCTGGACAGTGGCGCTGACATTATTATGCTGGACAATATGGAGCCATCGATGATGCGAGAAGCGGTGGCACGCATTCGTCAGGCGCGTCCGCATGTGCGTATTGAAGCATCCGGTAATGTATCACTGGAAACTATTCGCGGACTTGCCGAAACGGGTATAGATATCATATCGGTTGGAAGGCTGACGTATTCGTTTGATAATCTGGATATCAGCCTCGACCTGGGAGCGAAAAAGAAGGAGTGACCCCTATTGATACTGGTGATTGATATTGGCAATACGAATATCGTATTTGGCATGTATAGAGGAGAGAGCCTGCTGCACCATTTTCGTATCAGCACCAATCGCCAGGCGACACCGGATGAATATGGCGTGACGATTCATCAGCTATTTCATATGTCCGGTGTGTCAGCAGAGGAACTGGAGGGCATTATCATTTCGTCCGTTGTGCCCTCGATTATGCATACGCTTGAGGAGATGTGTCAGAAATATTTGCACCATACCCCTATCATTGTCGGACCGGGCATACGCACCGGTCTGAATTTGCGTTATGAGAATCCGCGTGAGGTGGGCGCAGATCGAATTGCCAATGCCGTAGCAGCGATTGCGATTTATGGCAGTCCTGTGATCGTAGTCGATTTTGGTACAGCGACTACGTTTGACTGTATTGATGCTGGCTCCAATTACCTCGGTGGAGCGATTGTTCCTGGAATCGGCATTTCGACCGAAGCCTTATATCAGCGTGCCTCCAAGCTGCCGAATATTGAGCTGGAGAAGCCGCGCCGTGTGATTGGACGTAATACGATTCATGCGATGCAGTCGGGTATCATTTACGGTTATGCCGGTCAGGTGGACGGGATCGTCAAGCGTATTCGCAGTGAACTGGGCGAGGAGGCGCGTGTTATCGCTACCGGTGGACTGGCAGCCTTGATCGCCGATGAAACGGAAACCGTCAGCGAAGTGAATCCGCTGCTCACACTCGAAGGGCTACGTCTGATCTATGAGCGCAATCGTCCTGCGCATCGTCATGCCGCCCCGCGTACAGATCATTAAAAGCTAGTATATGCAAAACTTTTGACGACAGTTTGTCGTCTAATTACAATAGAAGTTGCTGAACCTGGACGGTTTGAGCATTGAACATGCAATCGTATTCGAATTATTGGGTAAAGTGCAATATAATAGAACATGTCCTTTATGTATCACTAACAGGATCAAGCGATGTACAATCGAGAGGAGTTTATATAGATGGAACAACATAATCATAAAGCGGATCGTTTGATTCGTGGTATCGCCATGGAAGGTAAGGTTCGCGCATTTGCTGTGCGCTCGACAGAGCTGGTAGAGGAGCTGCGTCGCCGTCATGATACATGGCCAACTGCAACGGCTGCAATGGGTCGTACGCTGAGTACAGCAGCGATGATGGGTGCAATGCTCAAAGGTGAGGAAAAACTAACGATTCAGGTTAAAGGAAATGGACCAATCGGACAAATTGTTGCCGATGCAAATGCCAAAGGTGAAGTACGCGGCTACGTGGATAATCCACATGCACATCTGCCAAGCAATGCGCTGGGTAAGCTGGATGTTGCCGGTGTTGTTGGCACCGAAGGTTTTATTTATGTGATCAAAGATCTTGGCTTGAAGGAGCCTTACCGCGGTAGTGTACCGATTGTTTCTGGAGAGCTTGGCGAAGACTTTACGTACTATTTTGCTACATCAGAGCAGACGCCATCTGCGGTTGGTGTCGGTGTACTGGTTGAAAACGATAATTCGGTCATTGTAGCAGGTGGCTTTATTTTGCAACTGCTGCCGGGCCTGTCAGATAAAGAGATTGATGCGATTGAGAAGGCACTGTCTGAGATGCCGCCAGTAACTACGTTGCTGGAGCAAGGGCTGGAGCTGGAGGATATGCTGAAGCGTCTGCTGCCGGATGTAGAGATTATGGATCAGATGGACATCGTGTTCAAATGCTCCTGTTCCCGCGAGCGTGTCGAGCAGACACTGGTCAGCCTGGGTGAAACGGAATTGACCCAGTTGATTGAAGAAGATGGTCAGGCAGAAGTGGTATGCCATTTCTGTAATGAGAAGTACCAATTCCAACGCGCTGATCTGGAAAAGCTTCTGGCTGAAGCGAAAAACTAAGGGAAGCCAAGACATATGACGAAGGATAAATCACCTTTACGGACAGCCGTCATGGTCTTGATCATAGTCATTATTATGCTGCTCGGAGCCTTTTGGGTCATCCGGGCAGTTCAGCATTCTGGCAGCAATAGCGTAGCTGTAGCTGTCGTAGGCGACGACACGATCAGTGACGACCAATGGACCGCCGAATTGAAGAAAAGGTACGGACAGGAGATTTTACTCCAAATGCTGAATCGGCGTGTCGTAAGCATGGAAGCACAGACACTGCATATCGGAGTCAGCGAGCAGGAGATTGATGATAACCTGCAGGAGCGAATGAGCGGCTACAGTTCACCGGATGCCTTTTACAAGGAAATGAGCAACCAGTTTGGGCTCAGTCGTCAGGATTTGCGCGACGAATCGAAATATCAGATCGAGCTGGAAAAGATCGCGACCGTGAATATCAGTGTAACGGACGAGCAGGTCAATCAGTACATTCAGCAAAATGAGCAAAAGAGCGAAGAAAAACGCCAATATGATCTGGCATGGATCAAAACGGATGATGAAGAAAGCGCCAGCGAAGCGGTACAACGTATCGAGAAGGGGGATGCCTTTGCCGATATCGCCAAGCAGATGTCAACCGATGGCTTTTCCTCTGCGAAAGGCGGCGCACTCGGTTGGATCGACGATGATGATCCTTTTCAACCGCCCGAAGTGATGAAGGCGATCCAAACGATGCAGCCCGGCGATATTGTAGGGCCGATCAAGCTCAGTACCGGTAGTTATGCTGTGGTGCAGGTGCTTGATATTCGTCAGCCGCAATCTTCGCGTCTGGAAATAAGCCCGGAAACTGCACGCCGCAAAATCGCTCTGGAACAGGCAAGACCACTGAGCGAGATTGAGCAGGAGCTGCGGAAGAAATACAGTGCCTATATTTTGTCTGCCAAACCTTAGGATTCTGGCACTGTGACATTGACAATGCCTTAGTGTATTGATAATATTAATTATATTAATACCTACTGTTTTACTCGGATTAGCATAGATTACACATATAGCATCATATCATCGCTACGTTCTATTATTTGAAGGAGGGCAACAGGCATGGCAAAAGTCGTAAACAATGTGACAGAATTGATCGGAGGAACTCCACTCGTTCGTTTGAACCGTATCGTGCCGGAGGATAGTGCAGAAATTTATCTGAAGCTGGAATATCAAAACCCGGGCTCCAGCGTAAAAGATCGTATTGCGATCAGCATCGTGGAAGAAGCGGAAAAGCAAGGCACGCTGAAACCAGGCGGCACCATCGTTGAAGCAACGAGCGGTAACACAGGTATCGGTCTGGCCATGGTCGCTGCAGCTAAAGGCTACAAATGCGTGATCGTTATGCCGGAGACGATGAGCTTAGAGCGTCGCAATCTGCTGCGTGCTTACGGCGCTGAACTGGTGTTGACTCCGGGCTCGGAAGGTATGAACGGTGCGGTTAAAAAAGCTGAAAGTATCGTACAGGAGAACCCTGACTACTTTATGGCTGAGCAATTCAAAAACAAAGCCAATGTGAAAATTCACCGCGAAACGACAGGTCCAGAGATCGTGGAAGCGATCGAATCGATCGACGGCTCGCTGGATGCATTTATCGCAGGTATCGGTACAGGTGGTACGATTACAGGTGCTGGTGAAGTGCTGAAAGCACGTTTCCCGGATATCAAAATTTATGCGGTAGAACCTGCTGCATCGCCAATTTTGGCAGGTGGACAACCAGGTCCTCACAAAATTCAAGGGATCGGTGCGAACTTCATCCCTGAAATTTTGAACCGTGATATCTATGATGAGATCATTCACGTTGAGAACGAGGAAGCATTTGAAGTGGCACGTCGTGTTGCGAAGGAAGAGGGCGTGCTGTCCGGTATTTCTTCCGGCGCAGTTGTACATGCTGCATTAAAAGTGGCAAAAGAACTCGGTAAAGGCAAACGTATCGTTGTCATCATTCCAAGTAATGGGGAGCGTTACCTGAGTACACCACTGTACAACTTCGAAGCGTAATCCCTTTTGAACTCGCCTATAATAAGCCTCTGCACCGATCTTCGGATAGGTGCCAGAGGCTTTTTGCTATAGAGATCAACATAAGGAAGGAATACCCTTCTCAATTCCACTGCGCTTTAGTATACTAACGAAAAACTACACATGATCAGGTTGGAGGAACAAGGGTTGACCAGAGTATGTATATCTTTACAGCAGTGGGAGCAATGGAGCGCGGAAGGCTATACGCATTTGCCTTATTTGCTACACATCCCGCTGGATGAACAGTTGCTGCCCGCTAGCTGGGAGGTGCTGTGGAGTGAACAATTTCCTCATTCCGTATTGCTGGAAAATGGAAAAGGTGGGCGCTATACGTATCTTGGTTTGCAGCCCTCCAGTATATTAAGCGGCAATCTGGAGCATGGCGAGCAGCAGGAGCTGTCTGTTCATTGGGCAGGAGCCGATACATTATCGCTTGCTGGTACGGCAGTTCAGCATAGTGAATCAACGTTAGCAACACATCAAGTTCAACGTTATCAGGGCAAGCCGCTGGACGTATTGCGCCAGTGGATGTCGAGCTACCATGCTCCGCGCGTACAAGAAGCACCGCCCTTTATCGGTGGCTGTGCTGGATTTCTTAGCTATGATATTGCACGCTCACTGGAGCGTTTGCCGGATCGCCTGCCTAATGAGCTTGGCTTGCCTGAATACGTATGGCTACGTTTTGATCAGCTATGGGTAGTCGATCATCTGGAAAAGGCACTGTACTGCTGCGTACATGTACCATTAGGTACAGCTACCGATACGCACGCAGATCAAGCAACGATAGATTGCTCGACATCGTATGAGCAGGCTGCTGTGATGGCTGAGCAGATGGCACAGCAGTGGCAGCAATGGCTGACGACTGTAAGTGAGACGGATACAGAGCGTCGTGGGCTATTGGAGCAGCATCCGGCTGCTGTAACGGATTCGCGTACGGAAGGGTACGGGTTTACGACTGGCTTTGAACAGCAAGCCTTCCAGCAGGCGGTGCAATCGGTGCAGCGCTATATCGGACAGGGCGATGTCTTTCAGGTGAATCTGTCCCTGCGCAGTGAACGAGCGATTGAAGGAACGCCGGAATCGATCTATGAATGGCTGCGTTTGACCAATCCGTCTCCTTACATGGGATTATTGCGATTGCCGGGCTTCCAGCTTGTTTCCGCTTCACCGGAGCTGCTTGTATCGGTACGAGATGGTGCGGTAGCTGCCCGTCCCATTGCTGGCACAAGGCGGCGCGGCACGACCGAGCAGGAAGATATAGCGATGGAGCAGGAGCTGCTGCAAACGGAGAAGGAACGTGCCGAGCACATTATGCTCGTCGATTTGCAGCGTAATGATCTGGGCAGAATTGCTCGTTACGGCAGTGTGCGTGTGCCAGAGCTAATGACGATTGAGCGCTATTCGCATGTTATGCATCTCGTATCAGGTGTTGAAGCCGAGCTTGCTGACAACAAGGATGTGTACGATGTGATCGCGGCGACTTTTCCTGGCGGAACGATTACCGGAGCACCGAAAATTCGCACGATGGAAATTATCGAAGAACTGGAGCAAACAAGACGCGGTGCGTACACCGGCTCTATGGGCTGGATTGACTATAGCGGCAATATGGAATTAAATATTATTATCCGAACATTAACCGTCAAAGACGATATCGCTTATATGCAGGCCGGGGCAGGAATCGTGATCGATTCTGACCCGTATCGTGAATACCGTGAATGCTTTAACAAATCGAGAGCTTTAGCCAGAGCGGTCATGCTGAGTGAACAGCAGGAGCGTCTTCGGCAGGAGAGGGAGGATCAGCGATGATACTTGTAATTGATAACTACGATTCCTTTACGTACAATCTGGTGCAATACCTGGGTGAACTGGGTGAGGAGGTTGTCGTACGCCGTAATGATGAGATCGATATGGATGGCATTCGTGAAATGAACCCGGATCATATTTTGCTATCGCCGGGACCATGTACACCGACAGAAGCAGGCATTACGATTGATGTGATCCAGACGTTCAAAGGTGAAATTCCGATCTTTGGCGTATGCCTGGGACATCAGGCGATTGGACAGGCATTTGGTGGTAACGTTATTCGTGCAGAACGATTAATGCATGGCAAAACGTCGCCTATTATCCACGAGGCCAATTCCGTATTCGAAAATCTGCCGTCTCCATTTACAGCAACACGTTATCATTCCCTGATCGTAGAACGCGACAGCTTGCCAGATTGCCTGGAAATTACTGCCGAGACTGCTGAGGGTGAGATCATGGGTCTACGCCACAAGGAATATGCAGTGGAAGGCGTACAATTCCATCCCGAGTCGATCGTGACCGATCATGGACATACGATTTTGCGCAATTTCTTAAGCCGTAAAGTGGATAAAGCAGCCAGCGTATGAAGTATATTAGTATAAATGGTGTTATTACACCAATCGAGCAAGCCGTGGTATCCGTCATGGATCACGGCTTCTTGTATGGAATGGGTTTATTTGAAACGATGCGCACGTACAATGGACGTCCATTTTTGCTGGATCGCCATCTTCAGCGTTTGCAGACAAGCTGCGCTTCGCTTGGTATTCAATGGTCGATGACCGTAGAGCAGGTAGAGCAGCAGATGCGAGAGCTGATGGAAGCGAATGATTTGCAGGAGGCGTACCTGAGATATACCGTATCGGCAGGTGAGGACATTCTTGGTCTGCCTGCTGGTCCATATACCGAGCCGAATGTCATCATGTATGCAAAGGCATTACCACCTGCCTCCATTCGATCAGCCGTATCGGATATTGCATCTGTACAAATAGAGCAAGTAGAGCACGATACCGTGAATCCAGCTTCGGCTATCGATGGTAATGCTGATGCCGTGTCTGCTTCGATCTTAACTCGTGCAACCCGGTCGCTACGCAAACTGCATACCGTTCGCAACACACCGGAGGGCGATATTCGTCTCAAATCGCTTCATTATATGAACAGTATTCTTGGCAAGCGTGAGCTGTCTTTGTATGCAGATGAGCCAGCGGGATCAGTCGAGGGGCTGATGCTGACCGCAGAAGGACATCTTGCTGAAGGCATTGTGAGCAATGTCTTTTTCATCCATGATGGCTGTCTGTACACGCCTTCTGTAGATACAGGCATATTGCCGGGGATTACGCGAGCATGGGTGATCGAGCTAGCCGAGCAGGAGGGCTTAGCTGTCGAAAAGGGTCTGTATACATGGGAGCAGCTTACTCAGGCAGAAGAAGTATTTGTAACAAATTCGGTGCAGGAGATCGTACCGGTTGTACGTCTGCTGGAAGATGATCGCGAAGTGATCGTTGGCAATGGGCAGATCGGCAGGCATACCGCTACCCTTTGCACCGCTTATGAAAGAGAGGCTTATCGGACGTGAAGCAACCTGTATATCCCATTCGTGAGTATGATCTGGGTACAGCCAGTCTGCGACTGGATCAGACGACACGAATCATGGGCATTTTGAATATTACCCCGGACTCTTTTTCCGATGGGGGAAGCTATACATCTGTTGAGCGCGCTGTTGCTCATGCGATGCAGATGGTAGAAGAAGGCGCGGACATGATCGATATTGGCGGCGAGTCGACCCGACCGGGGCATGAGCCTGTATCCGAGGAAGAGGAGCTGAATCGGGTATTGCCAGTAATCCAGGCACTCCAACAGCAGATGCCGCATCTGCCACTATCCATCGATACGTACAAGGCAGAGGTCGCGCGTCAAGCGATTGAAGCCGGGGCTCATATCATTAATGATGTATGGGGCGGCATGGCAGATGAGCGTATGTTTGACGTGGTCGCTACGCTGGGCTGTCCGTATATTTTAATGCATAACCGCTACAATATGGATTACAACGATCTGGCTACAGATGTGCGTAATGATCTGGAGCAGCGTATTCAGCATGCGCTGGCAGCAGGCATTGCGCCACAGCAGATTATTTTGGACCCGGGCATCGGCTTTGCTAAGACTGGCGAGCATAATCTGGAGCTTATGCGTCGTCTGGATGAGCTTCATCCATTAGGCTATCCGTTACTGCTTGGCACCTCTCGCAAACGATTCATTCGCAGCGTGCTGGATGCAGCGCCTGATGATGTAGTAGAAGGCACACTGGCAACAACCGCTCTTGGTATCGCTCAAGGGTGTCAGATTATTCGCGTACACGATGTGCGTGCGAATAAGAAGCTGGCAATGATGTGCGATGCGATGCTACAGCAAGGCGTATAAAGGCTACCGTAAGTAAACCGAAGGGAATGAGCGTTATGGATAAAATGATACTGACTCGTATGGAGTATTACGGCTACCACGGCGTGTTTGAAGAAGAGCGCAAGCTGGGTCAGCGCTTCTATGTTGATCTGGAGCTGGAGCTTGATCTGTCGGAAGCCGGTCGTACCGATCAATTGGAGACGACGATTAACTATGCCGAGATTCATGAGAAAGTGAAAGAAGTCGTTGAAAAGAAATCATTTCAATTGATCGAAGCTCTTGCGGAATGTATTGCATCGGTTTTGCTGGACGCTTATACTGGGGTACATGTATTGACCGTTCGAGTCACCAAGCCGCATCCACCGTTTGATATTCACTTTCAAGGCGTAACCGTGGAGCTGCGGCGTACACGAAAGTGAGCGTAGATAAGCCATGAATTCTGTCCATTCCTCTGATTCGTCAGAGGCTTATATTGCTTTGGGCGCCAATCTGGGCAACAGAGAGCAAACATTATATGATGCGATTGAGCTGCTGAATCATCACCCTCATATTGAAGTACAGCGCTGCTCAGGTGTTTACGATACAGCGCCTGTAGGTTATACTGATCAGCCTGCCTTTTACAATATGGCGATCAAAGTTTCGACCGTGCTGCAGCCGCTGGAATTGCTGCAAACGATGCTGGACATCGAAAATCAGCTTGGACGTGTACGTGATATCCGCTGGGGTCCACGCACCGTTGATCTCGATCTGCTCTGGATCGATGGGGTGCACATGGATACCGAGCGCTTGCAATTGCCACATCCACGCATGCATGAGCGTGCCTTTGTACTCGTGCCACTGCAAGAAATCGTGGAGCAAGCAGAAGCACCTGAGCTATACGAATGGGTCACCACTGCACTCCAGCATGTACAGGATCAGGATATTCAGTACGTACATGCCTGTGAACTGCCGTTTCCTTCAAAATTGAAATAATCGGCGCCATCTGTCTTTGGAATGGATATACCGCCGTTCTTATGGATAAACTATACATGTAAACAACCAGCATCATCGTCGTCATGCATTTACGATAATGGTAAATGTAAGTCCTGTTTTAGCATTGTTATTTTAGCGTTGTATGAACCTCCTGCCTTCGGCGGCTGTCTTCTCTATCTCTCCTCAGACCGAAGCAGAAGTAAAAGGAGTGAACCCTCCGATGTTAACAATCGGTGATATTGAATTAAAAAATCGCGTTGTGCTCGCCCCGATGGCAGGCGTGTGCAATCCTGCCTTTCGTTTGATTGCCAAAGAATTCGGTACAGGTCTTGTTTGTGCCGAGATGGTGAGTGATAAAGCCATCTTGAGCGGTAACAAGCGTACGCATGAGATGCTGTTTGTCGATGAGCGCGAAAAGCCGCTAAGCCTGCAAATTTTTGGCGGAGATCGTCATTCCCTGGTGGAAGCAGCGAAAGTTGTCGATCAGGATACAAATGCCGATATTATCGACATCAATATGGGCTGCCCTGCACCCAAAGTGAATAAGATCGATGCCGGTGCACGCTGGCTGCTCGATCCGAATAAAATCAACGAAATGGTCGCTGCGGTCGTTGCCAATGTGAGCAAACCCGTTACCGTGAAAATGCGGATTGGCTGGGATCATGATCATATCTATGTGGTCGACAATGCAAAGGCCGTAGAAGCGGCTGGCGGCAAAGCGATCAGTGTACACGGACGTACACGCGAGCAACTGTATACCGGATTCGCAGACTGGTCATACATCAAGCAAGCGAAGGAAGCCGTATCGATTCCAGTTATCGGTAATGGCGATGTGGTTACCCCCGAAGATGCCAGACGTATGCTGGAAACGACAGGCTGCGATGGCGTCATGATCGGACGCGGTGCACTCGGTAATCCGTGGATGCTGTATCGTACCGTAGAGTATCTGAACACTGGTACGCTGATGCCTGACCCGGCGGCGGAAGAGAAGATTCGTATTGCCATCTTGCACATGGATCGTCTCATTGCACTCAAGGGTGAGGTCGTAGCTGTGCGTGAGATGCGTAAGCATCTGTCCTGGTATCTCAAAGGGCTGAAAGGCTCCGCAAGCATCAAGAATTGCATTATGGAAGGCACGAAGCGTGACGAAATGGTGCGGATTTTGCATCAGTTCCTCGAAGACCTGCCAAGTCACGTTGGCTCTGACGCCGATCATGAAGCCGTCCCGTTTGTTCAGGTGCAATGCGCCACACCAGCGCAAGCATCCGTATAAGCGTTGTGGAGGAAGCCTCCTGTTTGAATGAAGTGGGCTGGGGAGACGGATACAGCTTAAAATGGGATATACAAAACGTTGAAAAAGACCTGTTTGGCGCCGTCGCGTCGGGCAGGTCCCTTTTTATTGACATTTCATAATCATTCCCATATACTTTTGCAGTATAAATTTGCCTGAGCTAATGGTTAGATTTGATATAGCTTCTGGGAGATTTCCCGTTACAACTACCGTTTTTGAGATCTTGTATGAATCTTCGCTGCTTTCGAATGACCGGCTAATATTCATGCGGGAAGCCCCGAGAGCGAATTTTTGAAATGATTGAAAATTATTCACATGACAGGAGATTTGGTTAAGATGAGCGATAAAGAAGTCATTTTGACACAGGACGGTCTGAAGAAGCTGGAAGATGAACTCGAAAACCTCAAGTCCGTCAAACGTCGCGAGGTTGCAGAACGTATCAAAGTTGCCATCGGATATGGCGATATCAGTGAGAACTCCGAGTATGAAGATGCCAAGAACGAACAGGCATTCATCGAAGGACGCATTATTACACTGGAAAAAATGCTGCGTAACGCACGTATCATTAACAGTGATGAGATTGATACAGATGCAGTTAGCATCGGTGCAACTGTAATTGTAGAAGACCTGGAATTCGGTGACACGATGGAATATACAATCGTCGGTTCCGCAGAATCCGATCCTTCTCAAAATAAAATCTCCAATGAAAGCCCGGTAGGCAAAGCAATTCTGGGCAAAAAAAGAGGTACAGTTGTAGACGTAAGCGTACCTGCTGGTGTCATTCAGTACAAAATCGTCGAAATCAAGAAATAAGCTTCGATCAAGCGATCATTTGATCGGGATATCCACTTGTAGTGCACGCACAATATCATGTCCCGTCCATACTGTAGCGTTTATACTCTATTCGTTCTACATAAGAACGCATACAGCCTGCTTGAACTGTCTTGATCATGTATAGTCTAAAATGCTCCATGTATGAAAAAGCTTCCGTTAAGGGAGCTTTTTTCTTGAAATTATACTGAAATTCCGTACAATTACCGTTTTGCGGATTTCAGTTTCAGTTCAAATCAAGTAAACTATAACTATGTGCCATATAGATTGAACGGGGAAACGACCCTTTGAATGATTCATCATCACTGCTGGTACGGATACAGCAGCGCCTTGCATTCGATTCATGCGAAAGCAGGCAAGATGAAACACGGTTTGAAGATCATGACGCATATGTATTTTATTGAAGGAGTTGAAATTCAGCGATGTCTGATGAAACATTGAATCCTGGTCAACAGGAAGAAACCGTAATAAGCGAAAGCGAAATGAACGAACTGCTCAAGGTGCGCCGGGCGAAGCTGGATGAGCTACGCGGACTGGGCATTGATCCATTTGGCAAAAAGTACGTTCGTACCTCTACTGCAAACGACGTGCTGAGCACGTACGATACGCTCACCAAAGAAGAGCTGGAAGAAAAAGAAGTGACCGTAAGTCTGGCTGGTCGCATCATGACCAAGCGTGTCATGGGTAAAGCTAGTTTTGCACATATTCAGGATCTGAGCGGACGCATCCAGATCTACGTGCGTAAAGATACCGTTTCCGAAGCACAGTACGAAGCGTTCACGATTCTTGATCTGGGCGATATCGTAGGGGTTAAAGGAACCGTGTTCAAAACAAAAACAGGCGAGACGTCCATCAAAGTGCTTGAACTGGAAGTGCTCACCAAGTCCCTGCTGCCACTGCCGGACAAATATCATGGTATCAAAGACGTAGAGCTGCGCTATCGCCAGCGTTATGTCGACCTGATCGTCAACCCGGAAGTACAGCGTACATTTATTACACGTTCCCGTATCATTCAATCGATGCGTCGTTATCTGGATTCGCTCGGCTATCTGGAAGTCGAAACACCAACATTGCATAGCATCGCTGGTGGTGCGGCAGCGAAGCCGTTTATCACTCACCACAATGCGCTTGATATGCAGCTATACATGCGTATTGCGATTGAGCTTCATTTGAAGCGTCTGATCGTTGGTGGTCTCGAAAGGGTATACGAGATCGGTCGCGTATATCGTAACGAAGGTATCTCGACTCGTCACAATCCGGAGTTCACTATGATCGAGCTGTATGAAGCATATGCAGATTACAAGGATATCATGAGCCTGACTGAAAACATGGTTGCTCATATCGCTCAGGAAGTGCTCGGTACAACACAGATCGAGTACCAGGGACATCAGGTAGACCTGACACCACAATGGCGCCGTGTATCGATGGTTGATGCGGTGAAAGAAGTGAAAGGTGTAGACTTCAGCGTACACATGACGGATGAGCAAGCACAGCAGCTTGCCAAAGAGCATGGTGTAAAAGTGGAGCCGCATATGACATTCGGCCATATCCTGAATGCCTTCTTCGAGGAGTTTGTTGAGGAGACATTGATTCAGCCGACATTTATTACCGGTCACCCGGTGGAGATTTCCCCACTTGCGAAAAGAAATGAAGAAGACCCTCGCTTCACCGATCGCTTCGAGCTGTTTATCGTAGCGCGTGAGCATGCGAATGCATTTACCGAGCTGAACGATCCGATCGATCAGCGTCAACGCTTTGAAGCACAACTGGTAGAGCGTGAGCACGGTAATGATGAAGCTCACGAGATGGATGACGACTTTATCCGTGCGCTGGAATACGGTATGCCACCAACAGGTGGACTGGGTATCGGTATTGACCGTCTCGTTATGCTGCTGACAAATGCAGCTTCGATCCGTGACGTTCTGCTGTTCCCTCATATGCGTCACCAGTCTGGCGAATAAGCTGGCGAAGATCAGAGTCTTACGTAGAGGATCATCGTCTCACGTAAAAGATCATCGTCCAATCGATACATGAAATCCGTTCTATAGCTGTCATCGTCAAGGCAATCATATAACGATGCAGCGGATAGTAGCTATTCACAACAAAAGCCCGTATCCGGTTTGAAGACTGGATACGGGCTTTTATTCATTATGTAGCTGAATAGCGAAAGATAAAGGTAAAGGTATGGGGGTAGGTATAGATTTCAGCATATCGTTTATCTACTATCTCACCATGTCTAAACTACTAACACTTTACCAATAAGCCTATTATTGTATTTCGCAAATCTCCATATCCTCTTATATCCATATAGATGTATGAATGAATATTGATTAGTATATGTAAGCTCTACACACGAACTGAATAAAATCTTTGCGTACACTAAATAAACTCTATAGATGAAATAGACTCTATAGATGCAGTAACTAGCTAAAAGCCATATAGAGGCTATACAGAAGCTATATGAAATCTATATAAAAGCTGCATATGACCCAGCATCAATATTCTCTATTATTCCTTATATAATTTCTCCAGAAGTAGGATTAATAACATATCCTACAAACAGTCTATTACATAAACCCAACCTGAGAATGAGTATTACATAAGAGTGAGTACATAAAGAGCCAGTGGGAATAAAAGATGCAATGATGCTATCTTATCTATAGTTATGAAGCCAATATCCTTGTTGCCTTCATCCATTCTATATCGACTTATAAATCAATAATCCATACACTCTATACACTTCCTTTTTAAACACTAATATCGATTTCATCCGTTAGTCTTGAAAGTATAAGTTCTAGCATTCATAAGCTATCTATGTTAGAGACGTAGTTCAAAATACTATAGATATGATATACATGTATGGCGGCTTTACAGTCTTTATATAGACCTCGTTAACACAATCTGATCAAATAAAGTTTGAGGGCTATAAAAAAAGTTTATAAAAAGGGTTGCGTACTTATTGAATATGTGTTAATCTATAAATCTAGTGTTGATTGCGACTTTCGCTGAGCACTGGCTTACATCTTTTATAAATCTGCTTTTCAAACTCACGTCAAAATGAGCTTGAAAATAACTTCAAAAAAAGTTGTTGACAGATGGTTGAAGAGATGATATGATATAAGAGTTGCTGCGAGAGACACTGAGCAGCGACGGAAGAGCTTGATCTTTGAAAACTGAACAACGAGTGAGTGAAGAATTTCGGTTCTTCAAAATATAGAGAACAGCAATGTTCTCGCCAGCAACAAAATGAGCAAGTCAAACACTTTTATGGAGAGTTTGATCCTGGCTCAGGACGAACGCTGGCGGCGTGCCTAATACATGCAAGTCGAGCGGAGTTGATAAGAAGCTTGCTTCTTTGAGACTTAGCGGCGGACGGGTGAGTAACACGTAGGCAA
>JBCNLJ010000028.1:0-60077 GCA_039595515.1 Paenibacillus sp.
TGCTTTTATCGATATGAATCGTTCGGTTGGTTTGTTTGTTGGCTCGATTCAGGATACGGTAAGTGATGTGGTGGCAAGCTCCGAAGAGCTCACTGCCAGCTCCGAGCAGACGAGTCGTGCGACAGAGCAGATCACCGAGGCGATTGAACAATTCTCCGGCGGTAGCGATCGTCAAAATACGCATATCGGTCAGAGTGCTCAGCAATTGAGCGAAGTGGCTGGCTTCCTGAATCAAGTACAGCAGCATTCCGGCTCCTTGCTCGGTCTGTCGCAAACGTCGACCCAGATGGCAGACAGCGGAGATCAGCTTGTACGTCGCACCGTTTCCCAGATCGAGCAGATCGATCATGCGGTAAACGAGGCGTATGGTGTTGTGAATGGACTGTCTCATAAATCCTCACAGATTAGCGATATTCTGAAAACAATCAATACGATTGCCGAGCAGACCAATCTGCTGTCCCTGAATGCAGCGATTGAAGCCGCTCGTGCTGGCGAAGCCGGCAAAGGCTTTAGCGTCGTCGCGGGCGAAGTGAAAAAGCTGGCAGAACAATCGCATCAATCCGCAGGTCATATCGAAGGCCTGCTGCAGGATATTATTAGTGAAATTAACGAATCCATCGCTACCTTTGACCGGATTCACCAATCGGTAGGCGAAGGTCTGAGCGGTGTGCAGCAATCAGCAGATCAGTTCCAGCAGCTCAAATCGAATGCTCACCAGATCTCATCCAGTCTGCAGGAAATGAACACATTGATCAGCGATGTGAGCAGCAACGCTGACGATGTTGCACAATCTGTAGCCGAAGTCAGCGACATTGCAGTCAAAAATGCTGGTAATATGCACGATATTGCCGCATCTGCCGAAGAACAGCTTGCATCGATGGAAGAGATCAGCTCATCTGCTCAATCCCTGTCCAAGCTGGCAGAGGATTTGCAGAAAGAGATCGAGCACTTCAAAATCGGTGAGTAAAAAGTAAACTGTGGCATAAGAATTGTATGCTCTCGTTACATCATCCAGAAGGCTATGGTGCATGATATTTATTGTGCGCCATAGTCTTTCTGTCTGTTTATGCCGCCCCATACCACATCATGCATTTCCATATGTATAGTGATGCTATATTTCATTTTTCTTATTTTCTGAACATATTTTAATTAAATACATATTTATTTAATTAACTTTTGTAATTGCTCTCTAAATTGCTATCACATATTGCCGATAACACTTGTATACAACTACTATATAGCAAACAAATTGGAGGCATCTAATGAAAAAATTGAAAAATGTATGGTTTAACCCCTCGTTCGGAAGCAAGCTCATGTTATCCTTCTGCGCTGTTCTTATTGCAGCACTCCTTGCATCTACACTTGTATCGTATGCCATCACCAAGCGCGCACTTAGCAATGAATTGATCGGGAGCGCTACACTTAGCTCCAACACACTCAGCTCTATCTTAGACAATGATATGCAGCGCAGTATAGATGCAGTCGATTATTTTGCCAAAATGGTCAATCAGCAAAGCTACAGCGATAGCGATGAATTGCTGAAACAATTTCAAACCTATAATCTAGCTAGCTCAAATGTAGAAGGTGTCTATGTGGGTACAAATCAAGGCGCATTCTATAAGTCTTCCAATCACCCTATTCCAGCTAACTATGATCCTCGCGAGCGTCCATGGTACACACTTGCTGAAGCTAATCCTGGCCAGGCGGTTATTACATCTCCTTATATCTCATCCCTGAGTAAACAAATGACAGTAACGGTAGCCAAACAAACGAAGGATAATAGCGGAGTCGTCGGTATTAATATTACGATCGCTTCCCTGCTCAAGACGACCTCTACCGTCAAAATCGGTGAAACTGGCTATGCCTTTGTTATCGCTCCAGATGGTACATATATCTCTCACCCTACAATTCCAGCCGGACAAACGAATGATATTGCCCAGCGTATTATTTCGGAAAATAAAGAGAAAGGGCATTTCAGTTACGTATATGAGGGAATAAGAAAACAACTCAGCTATGTAAAAAGTCCGCTCACCGGATGGATACTTGTCAGTAATTTTAATCAGAGTGAGATTGAAGAAAAAGCCAATCCAGTACTATACCAAACGCTAATCGTGCTCATCATTGCACTGATTGTCGGTGCGATGATCGTATGGCTGATCACACGTTCCATCAGCAAACGTATGAATCGCATCGTCGAGGTTGCGCATGCGATCAGTCAGGGCGATCTGACCCGCTCCGTGCAGGATCGTAGTGGCGATGAGCTGGGCAAGCTGTCAGTTGCTTTTAACGATATGAATCGTTCGCTTGGCTCGCTCGTTGGCTCGATTCAAGATACGGCAAGCGATGTGGTGGCAAGCTCCGAACAGCTTACTGCCAGCTCCGAGCAGACGAGTCGTGCGACAGAACAGATTAACGAGGCGATTGAACAATTCTCCGGCGGTAGTGATCTTCAAAATGCACACATTAGCCAGAGTGCTCAGCAATTGAGCGAAGTGGCTGGTTTCCTGAATCAAGTACAGCAGCATTCCGGTTCCCTGCTCAGTCTGTCGCAAACGTCGACTCAGATGGCAGATAACGGGGATCAGCTTGTACGTCGCACTGTCTCCCAGATCGAGCAGATCGATCATGCGGTAAACGAGGCGTATGGTGTTGTGAATGGACTGTCTCATAAATCCTCACAGATTAGCGATATTCTGAAAACGATCAATACGATTGCCGAGCAGACCAATCTGCTGTCCCTGAATGCAGCGATTGAAGCCGCTCGTGCTGGCGAAGCTGGCAAAGGCTTTAGCGTCGTCGCGGGCGAAGTGAAAAAGCTGGCAGAACAATCGCATCAATCCGCAGGACATATCGAAGGCCTGCTACAGAATATTATTAGCGAAATAAATGAATCTATCGCTACCTTTGACCAGATTCACCAATCGGTAAAGGAAGGGTTAAGTGGTGCCCAACAATCGGCAGATCAGTTCCAGCAGCTCAAGTCCAACGCTCATCATATCTCATCCAGTTTGCAAGAAATCAACACATTGATCAGCGATGTGAGCAGCAATGCGGATGATGTGGCACAATCGGTAGCTGAAGTAAACGGCATCGCAGTCAAAAATGCTGGTAATATGCACGATATTGCCGCATCCGCCGAGGAACAGCTCGCATCGATGGAAGAGATCAGTTCCTCCGCTCAATCCCTGTCCAAGCTGGCAGAGGATTTGCAAAAAGAGATTGAGCATTTCAAAATCGGTGAGTAACGCGTATTACGCTCATGCGCTTATCTCTCCTATTCCATCTACAACAGAGCGGATCGGCTGATGGAATGGGCAGGATCCTATACGACGGAATACTTCATGACGGAATGCTTCATATCGATGGTGAACGTGCAAGGGTATAACCTGATATATAGATAGCCCCATACATTCGATGCGACTTTCTCATGCAGCTATTATTCTTCACATACTTCCTAAACCAGCATCGCTCATAAAATTTTTTTCAGCCTTTCTGTGCTGCCTGATGTGCGGCTGCCGGGAAGGCTGTTTTTTTGCTGCCCATTGTCAATGACATGTCAGCGGAAACCGATTATGACGAGAGCAGCATATGCAAAATTTTGTATTTCAAAGTTATCGCTCAATCGCTCCGTTTAAGGTAGCTCGCTATCTGTTGCAGCAACAACCTTTCGGGTTATATACACAACGAAAGCTGTTAAATACTGGTTACAAAGGAGCGAACATCATGGCAAAAGCGTTAGCAACTCACGAAATGCTGGAAGTTCACGAACTACTTATTTTCAAAACATCATGTGTGACCAAAGCAATGGCTATGCGCGAACTGGTCAAGGATGACGAGCTACGAAAAATTATCGACGAGGATATTCAGGAATCCACCAAAGCGATTGAAGACCTGCGTTCGATTTTGGAAAAACAACAATAAGGAGGGGTTCACGATGGCTGCAAACAACATGACTAAAGAAATGCTCGTTAATGCAACAGCACCGCTGGACGATCTGGCGATCGCTACTGATCTGCTCATGTCTGCGAAGGCAGGCGTGCGCAACTATGCGGTTGCACTGACCGAGACGGCTACACCAGGAGTGCGCCGTACGCTGAAAGCCCAACTGCAAAAGGCGCTTGATCTGCATGAGAAGATCGCTACGTATATGATTGAGAATGAAATGTATCATGCTTACAATATTGAGGAGCAGGTGAAGCATGATCTGGAGAAGGCGGATACGGCGTTGGAGTTGATTAAGAGTAAGTCCTGATTGTGCTGGGTGGTGCTCATCGTAAGCATGGACTTGTGCTTAAGATGTGCGTAAATTCATATTGTGCTGGGGCGACTACCACTCCGGGAAGGAATAAGGGAACGGACTCAGGTGGAGCCGCGGGAATCTTTTGGATTAGGAGTGAACGAAGATTCCCGCCCCTCTACAGTAGTAAGATATTTTGCTTCGCAAAAATCCCTTTTCATTGAACAACGTGTTAGGATATCGCTAACACTTTAAATCGTCCTTTTCCCTTATTTCCTTCCCGCAGTGAAGTGCTTGTGGCAGCATATGAGATTACTTACATTCGTTGCTCAAGTTAGTTTACTCTGTAATGTTTCACTGTTATCCAATATCGAATACTGCTCTAATTGCACATAAAAAGCCGGATCGCTCCATTTGAGTGATCCGGCTTTTATCTGTTGAGATATTTGGATTAGCTTTTCGAGTGTGATACGAAGAAACCCGCGCCAATTAAAACGCATACCTTGCCTACAAGCCTTGTTACTTCGACAGCTCCAGGAAGCCTTCGCCGAATACGTCGCGGACGTCGTGGATCGTGATGAAGGCGTTAGGGTCCTCTTTGCGTACGATCTTTTTGAGGACGGATACTTCTTGCTTGCTGATGACGATGTACAGTACTTCCTTAGGGGTCTTGGTGTAATAGCCGTGACCGGATAGTACGGTAACGCCGCGATCCATGATGGTGATGACTTTTTCGGCGATCGCATCCTGATGAGAGGAGATGATCGTCACTGCTTTTTTCGGGTTCAAGCCTTCGATAATAAAGTCCATCACCTTTGTACCGATGTACAGGGCGATGATGGTCAGCATCAGGCGCTCCGGTCCGATGATGAACAGGGAGGAGAAGGCTACGATCAGGTCGAAGAACAGTAAGCCGTAGCTGATGTTCCAGTCCAGATATTTATGCGTAATGCGTGCCAGAATGGCTGTACCTGCGGTTGTGCCGCCTGCACGGATGATCAGACCGAGACCGACGCCCACGAGCACACCTGCGAATATAGCATTCACAACAATCTCATGGGAATCGATGCGCCAGCTTTCCGTCAGATGCAGAAACAGCGAGTTCAGGGCTACCGCGATAATCGTGTAGAGGATGCTCGTTTTATCCAGAAATTTGTACCCAACCAGAATCAGGAATGAGTTAATGATCAGGTTGACAAGTCCCGGTGACCATTGAAACAAATAGTACAGTATGATCGTAACCCCGGTGACTCCGCCTTCACCGAGATTGTTTGGAATAATGAATAGATTTACTGCCAGCGCGAACAGGAAGGCGCCTACAGTTAGCAATATCATATCGTAAATACGTTTTTTCATTCGCCCATACTCCTTCTATATTTACCTTCCCTATGGGAGTGTTTGTTCAAAACCTGTATTTCCTTCTATCTATCTTTTTACGGCTATTCCGCATGGTTTACCTGCATGTAGCGTATACTTTAAGCGATCTAATCTGAGCATCGGTATCATTCACTTCATGTATAGCGATAGCATCGCTCATCTACTGTCATACAGCATATATACAGTATCTGATTCAGTATGCCTGCTCTATATCACGAGAAGATGAAGCCGTTGTAAAGCGCGAGAAAATAACGCCAAACGCCAAAAATCAGCGAATTCGGCAAGAAACACGGCAAAATCGCCTCATTTCCATCCTTACCCGCCAAATGAGTATTTTAAGCCCCGCCTTGCAGCAAGTCAAAGCTTTTTTACTATCCTTTGCCTATTCATTTCGTTGCCTGATTAACGTGAAAAAGCACGCTGTTACATGAACATGCAGACCGCTTCATGAATATGAGCTAACGTATGTAATCCAATCCCTTTATAGCCAACCGAACCTTCATTTTGCATAAAAAAACAAAAACCTTTGATCCGAAAGAGAACTCGTTTCATTGCCGAAGGCATGCACAAGTCCCCTTTTAATCAAAGGAATTTTATTGTAGTTATATTACTAACTGTTCAATGTCTGTATACGCTGGCACGAGTATGCTTCATAACAGCAAACAAGAATATATCAGTACGAATCGACAGATGTCCGGTGCAGGTGTCAGACACAGTTCTTTAATTCCTTAATCCAACCTTTGCCGACATCTTCCGCTGTCACAGTAGCTACAAAACATCGTGCTTTACTTCTCGTTTTTCCAGCGCAAATAATCGGTCACTGTACGCACAGCCACATCGATCGCGCCTTCACTGGGCTCCAGCTTAGCATGATGTAATCCATATGGCGTGTCCACACCGAGCCAGAACATAAAGCCCGGAATTTGCTCCAGAAAATAACCAAAATCCTCACCGGTCATCGCTTCAGTACATTCAAACAATGTCACATCGTCACGCTTCGCTAACCAGTCCATAAACTCAGCCGTTAGCTTCTCCTCATTGTACACCTGCATATAGTTAGCGCCCCAGTCGATCTCGGCACGGCAATCGAAGCCAGCCTCGATCCCCTTCACCAGTGCTTCAATCCGGGACTTGATCAGCACCATCGTCTCTGCTGACAGCGTACGAATCGTGCCCTCCAGTCGCGCGCGCTCTGCGATAATATTTTGCTTCGTCCCGCCTTCGATCTTACCGATTGTAATCACTGCCGAATCAAGTGGATTCACATTGCGAGCGACAATACTTTGCAATTGTCCAACTAGCTGGCAGCCAGCCACGACCATATCGTTAGCACGATGCGGATACGCCGCATGCCCACCCGTACCGATCAGATCGATGAACAGCTCGGAAGTGTTGGCAAATAAAATCCCCTGTCTGACCGCAATCGTACCGACCGGATATTCCGGCGCTACGTGCAGACCGATCATTTGATCCGGCATCCAGTCTGCCAGCTCATCGCTTGCCAGCATCGGCTGCGCACCACCAGGCCCTTCCTCTGCCGGTTGGAAAATAACGACCAGATCATCCTCCATCCGCTGCTGCACCATCGCGGTCAGCACACCGAGTCCGATCGTCATATGCAGATCATGTCCGCAGGCATGCATATAGCCGGGATGCTCGCTTTTAAAATCATAGCCTGTTTCTTCCACAATCGGCAGCCCATCCATATCCGCACGGTAGCCAAAGCGGCACTTCGGCGCAGTGCCATGCACATAGACGAGAATGCCTGTTTTCCACGTCCGTACCTCGATATGCTCCTGTGGCAAGCTTGCAATATAGTCTAGCAAATAACGCTGCGTTTTAAACTCCTGAAATCCCGCTTCCGGAATCCGGTGGAGATCGCGGCGAATGTCGATCAGATTAAGGTTAGTCATCACATGTACTCCTTTAACTCTGGTAAAATAAATAACAATAATCGCAAGTAAATCATATGAACAAACTGTCACGGATGCGTCAGCGACTTACAGATACATTTTAGGACACGGAGGCTTTGAGATGAAGAAAAAGAAGGCGACAACGCTAAAGCTTCAGGTTAAATATTATGACTCGCCCGATATCGATCATATTGAGCAATGGGTGCCCGATAATGAAAATGTCTATTATCATCTGGAGATGGCGATTGGCTTGCAGGATGAACAAAGGGCTGATCTGTATTTTGTCATCATCGCTACTCCAACTGGAATTGCTGAGGTTCGGCAGAGACATGGCTCGCTCAAGTCAACTAGTCGTACGCGTATGATCGTACTGGATCACTACGCATGGGAAAAGGTAGTGGCTCGAATTGAATCTGTTCTCGACTCCATTATTGTCCTTGATCGACAAGATTCGTTAGATAAGCTGCTTCATCATTTTAACTGGGAATATGAGCGTAACAATTTGACGAATGAAGACTGAGTTAATCGCTCCTATTACTCTTCATTTAGATCATAAGAAGGCTGTCACCGTTTTACTGTGACAGCCTTCTTTATGGAAAAGCGTATGATTTTGCTTACAGGGTGCGCAGGTCTTGCAGGATTTCGGTTTTGGACTTTGTTTTGTCGTCCACCTGTTTGATCACGCGTGCAGGTGTACCTGCAACAACGGAGAATGGAGGCACATCTTGCGTTACAACTGCGCCTGCGGCAACAACCGCACCTTCACCGATGCGTACGCCTTCCAGTACAACAACGTTTGCACCGATCAGTACATCGTCTTCAACGACAACCGGCTGTGCACTTGGTGGCTCGATGACGCCTGCCAGTACGGAGCCTGCGCCGATATGGCACATTTTACCGACCTGTACACGACCGCCCAGTACAGCGCCCATATCGATCATCGTACCTTCACCGATGACAACACCGATGTTGATCACTGCGCCCATCATAATAACCGCGTTGTCACCGATCGATACCATTTCACGGATAAATGCGCCCGGCTCGATACGTGCGTTGATGTTTTTCATGTCCAGCAGTGGGATCGCCGAGTTACGACGGTCGCTTTCTACCACATGGTCTTCGATTTTGGCACTGTTTTCAGCCAGTACGCCCTGAATATCTGCCCAGTCACCAAAGATCACGCCTGTGTTGCCGTTGATGAATGTTTTTACATCCTCAGGGAATGTCAGACCGTCCAGATCACCTTTCAGGTGTACCTTAACCGGGGTTTTCTTTTTGCTTGTTTTGATCAGGTTAATAATTTCATGCGTGTTCATCTCAGTAGACATATGTAGATGACAGCTCCTTTTTCATCGTAATATCACCGCATCCTGCTCGGGGCGGTGTGCTCTATTCAACCGTATGACCGTGAAGGTCATAACCGAATGTACGGACACAGTTAGCTCCAGCTTCGAAGCTACATCCTTTATAGCACATATTGAAGACCCCTCGCAATTGATCGATGATATTTACACCAAATGTTTATACAGATAGTACATGTGGGGGTTTGGGAGGTGGCTGGGTGGTGATGTAGATGCGATGCATTCCGATCAGAGGCTAATAGTATAGAGTCGTGCAACTCAACTGTTCGGCATAGCGTCCTGATACATCTCCTTTATCTCACCTAATGATTCCTTTTCCTTCAAATCCATCAACAAGAACCCAAAATCTCATAAATTTGAAATGCAAAACATCATCTAGTATTAACTTATGCAATCTTACATCCGATAGAATAAAAGGGAAGCCACTTAGCAAGATAAGCTACATAGTAGGATCAACGTGAAATAGCTGTGTTGACTGTCGTAGATCGTAGTCTAGCGAACGATTTATCTATTAGAACACCTACCATTAAGTAGGCTAACAAGAGATTTATAACATTCAGAATTAAACAGTACACAGTTTACATGCAGTTCCTTCACATCGTGAGTACCCATGCGTAGCATGGCTCAAATATAAATAAAAGGGGTTTTATTTAGCATGAAAATGAAGTTTATTTTAGGCTTGTTTAGTATGCTGCTCGTTAGCATGACGCTTGCTTTTCACACGGCATCGGCGAAAGATGTGTTGATTAACGAAATGGATAAGACGAATCCATTTGACAGAGGAAAAATTTCAAACAACGTGTGGATTGATGACTATTCTAGCACCGGTACTCAATCAGCATGGTGGAGAAAAGCTTGGGCGTACGATAATACAAAAGACTATGATATCAGTACAAATTATGTACTGTATCCTTCCGGTGATGCAAAGAACGCTGCACAATTGGATCTTGGTCTTCTAAAAATTGCTTTCAATCCCAAAAATGACTGGCTTCAAACAGGCGTTGCAATCAAAGATGGTTCAACCTGGCAAAAATTTAGTGTCGATGATAATAAAAAAGCAATTACAACAAGTGATAATGCTGAATGGAGACTAGTATACAAAGCAGATAAAAATTTCATTTTGTATAAAAATGGTTCTGCTATTATTACTGGTAAAGTAAATGCTCTTCCTAATAGTCAAACATTTGACATTGAGAGTATGATATATTACTTAACTGCAAATATTGGTTACATCCGTATCACAGATAATACTGCTACCGCTCCGGCAGCACCAGCAACCCTTACAGCAACAACTCAGAACAACACACCTGTCCTCACATGGAGTGCTTCTGACAAAGCAACAAGTTACACCGTATCCCGTTCTGTATACGCAAACGGTCCATTTACAGATATCGCTCAAAATATCAAAGACGTTAACTACACAGACGCTTCTGCTAAAGCAGGCAACACCTACTACTACGTAGTCAAAGCTTCAAATGAATCCGGTACAAGCCCTGCTTCCAACACAGCAAGCGTAACGCTGGAAGCTCCACGTTCTTCCCTGGATGTGATCATCAAACCAGAAAGTACCACAGTTGGTGAAACGTTCACTGCCGATATCGCACTGAAAAACGTACAGGATATCTATGCGGAAGATTTCTCTCTGAGCTACGATCCAACACTCGTTGAATACGTAGGCTACGAAGCAGTTACAGGCTACAAAGTGTACAACGAAACAAAAGATACACCGGGCGCACTGCGCTTCATCATAGCAAGTCAGGGTAAATCGTACGTGATTAACAGCGATACAACAATTGTAAAACTGAAATTCAAAGCAATCGCAGCAGGTAGCGCCAAGATCGATGCGCTGAAAGCTCGTGTTGCTGATACAACCAAAGAATATGATCTGGAAACAGCTAATGTATTGGAAGATACGATCCTGATCGAGAAACCTCGTTTTTTGGACGTAGATAGATCTGGTCAATATACACTGCTGGATCTATCGCTGGATGCGTTCTACTTCGGTCTGAGTGCTGACGATACAAACAAAGACCTGTATGATGCCGATCAAACCGAAGATAATAAAGTCGGCGATGATGACCTGACGTACATCGTTGATCAGATTCTGAAAAACAAAGAATACACACCTAACCAATGAGTTAGACTTTAGACTAGCTTCGTCAATAATTTTATTGGCGCATAATGGAAATTGGGTAACCGTCTGTACCACCATGACACAGGTTATCCCCTTCCAGTTATCGCTTTACCATTATTGTATTACACTAAAAAAGAGTCAGTCACCGATAGGGACTGACTCTTTTTTGTGTTCTCTTTCATATCGTCCATACGTCCAAAATACATATATCCAGCTTCACTATTACTCCATCTCAGTTATACCAATGGTTGACCTCATCCAAACTCCATATGTACTGCATCTCGCATCGCTTCAAAAAACTCCCGATTCCGCTGGCTATAATTCGGCTTATTCAAAATCTCAAATGTACGCTCAATGCCTCTTTTAATTAATACCGGATCTTCAGTAAGCAATCCATAGCTTACAATCGTCACACAGCAGTTGAATAGATCACCAATCGGCCATTGATGCGGTCGTTTAGTCAGATATTCTTCCACCACCTTACTCTGCTCTATACGCGGTAGCAAATATGCGCTTTCCGCCATCATAATTTGCTCATAGGCTTGTCTAGCGGCTTCTTCTGTATTGTCAGCGGTAACATTCACTTGTTTCCTGTCATCTGTAACGGTTGAAAGTTTCTCTGTCGGGGCATACTTATTCACCCAGGAACCGAAACCAACCGTAGGATGAGAGAGTGCAGTAATCCCATGCTTACTCAAAAACTCATTCAGTCTTTCCGTTGCCGCGACATAACGACAGCCTAATACTGAAAAAACCGCATAGGGCGGCTGCGCATGACTAAGGTGACTATCCAGATACCAATCCACATCAGGAGAAGCTTTTTTCATAAAGGTATAATCTGTAGCCGAATGACTTTGGGCTGGTATGTAACCATGCTCTGCAATCAATGCTCCCAATTGAGTGTAGAACTGCTTGCGGATTGTTTCTTTTTGTCCACGCATATGAAATGTATGCTGCTTTAATGAACAGGTTTAAGCTTATCCTATTCAGCAGACTCTCCTTTCATTAGATTGGATCGAGTAAAAAAAACAAAAATATCTGCTTCCCACTACTTCATTCTCAATATACTATACATACAAAAAGACCCGCCACATCAATCCTTGTGTGGATAGATCGGGTCTTTCGTATATATAAAAAAGCTCTACAACGACACGTATGTCCTTATCACTTATATCGCTACGAGCTGCAAGCAACTCATAATTTCCTGAGCACGATGAACATACGTATGATGATTCAAAATATGCTCCCGAATCGCCATCGTCAGCTCAATTCTTTGCTCTGGATGGGTTAAGAAATAGTCTGCTTTAATAACAAGATCTTCAAGATCGTGGAAGCTGATTTCCTCGCTAACACCTGGAAAGACAATGTCCATATCTGCTTTATAATCGCTCAGCACAAATGCTCCTGAAGCAAAGGCATCAAATACACGATTGTTTACGGAAGTTTCAAGCTGTAATGACGAAATATTTAAATTAACTGCATATTGCTGATACGTTGCTGATAAATGCGCATAAGGAACTGGTTCATGATAAATAATGCTGGATGTATGCCCTGCTAGCTGAGAAGCACCATACACATGCAAATCTACACCGGACAGATTACTTAAAATATTATTTCTATAGATCGAGCTTCCCTGTGCATGAATGGAGTAGTAAATATACTTATAAAATAGTAAGGGCTGTTGTTCGCGAACGATTTGGATAGCTTTGAATGGAGCACATTGCTCGGCAGCCTGACAGATTTCATGTAATGGCTTGTCGAATTCATTCAGCTTCTCCTTAATTACATAATTAATAAACATTTGCTCCAGAGACTCTTCTTTCCTAAATTGGCTTTCACCCAGACTACCTACAAAGGCAAGCGTTCCTTCCTCTTGCAGTGCATAAGGATGCACGTAAAACTTCCTCTCATTCGTAGCCAGCATAATAGGATGCACATTCAGTACACCACGACCCTGTAGTAGCTCCTGACAATGCTTATCCCATACAAAATGATAATAATATTCAGGATATTGTATAAATTCCTGTTCAAATTGCTCATCCAATACAAACAATGGATTATCATAATGCAGGCATACTACGGTAATATTACTTTCTCTGAGTAAAAAATGGCCGTCTGAGCTTTTTAAAATTCCGACAAATCCATATCCCAACACGATATCCGGTTTGAAATCGAGCATATTTTGGTAGTCTGTGTTGTTAAAGCCCTTATGTATTTTTACCAAAAGAACATCATGCTGTAATGCTTCAAATGCTTGTTTGTAGTCGTCAATAACATGAGGAGCAATAATTCCATTTCCAGATAAAAGAACAATTCTCATTTTGTTCTCCTCTTTTCTTAATTAATATTCGTTATAACATTATTTCATAGAGCTAGCTTACTTGCTTATCATAGCATATACACAATTATCGATAACACAAAAAAATGGACTCCTTATAATAAGGAGTCCATTTTTTTATGACTATATATCGTACTAGTTAAACGAAAATAAATAGAAAACGCAGCCTTACTTCACTTCCAGCGTCCAGCCAAACGGATCTTCCTCTACACCCTTCTGGATGCCAGTCAATGTCTCGTACAGCTTCGCGGACAGCTCGCCGGTTTTGCCTTCGTTGATCAGCATTTTCTCACCCTGCCAGTTCAGCTCGCCCATTGGGGAGATGACGGCTGCGGTGCCTGTGCCGAATGCTTCTTCCAGTGTACCTGCTTTGTGTGCTTCCTCCAGCTCGTCGATCGACAGCAGGCGCTCCTCCACCGGGATATTCCAGTGCTTGAGCAGTTGAATGATGGAATCGCGTGTGATTCCGTTCAGGATGCTGCCGTTCAGTGCAGGCGTTACGACTGTACCGTCGATTTTGAAGAAGACGTTCATGCTGCCGACTTCCTCGATATATTTGCGATGTACGCCATCCAGCCAGAGCACTTGAGAGTAGCCCAGCTCGGTTGCGCCTTCCTGTGCTTTCAGACCTGCTGCGTAGTTACCAGCGGTTTTCGCCATCCCTACGCCACCGGGAACGGCGCGTACGTACTTGGACTCTACGTAGATTTTGACCGGGTTGATGCCTTCTGCGTAGTAGGCAGCGACCGGGGACAGGATGATCATGAATTTGTATTTCAGCGATGGGGCAACGCCCAGCGCAGGCTCCGTCGCAATCACGAATGGGCGTACATACAGAGACGTGCCTTCTCCCTCTGGAATCCAGTCCTTGTCGAGCAGAATCAACTGACGCAGTGCTTCCAGTGCTACCTCTGGATCAAGCTCCGGAATACTCAGGCGCTCATTGGACAGGTTCAGACGCTCAATGTTTTTCGTTGGACGGAACATGAGGATACGTCCGTCTTCGGCAAGATAGGCTTTCAGACCTTCGAAAATGGTCTGACCGTAATGGAATACTTTTGCTGCCGGATCCAGGCTAATGTTCTGGTAAGGAACGATGCGTGCATCGTGCCAGCCTTTGCCCTGCTCATAATCCAGAATGAACATATGATCCGTAAATTTGCTTCCGAATACGAGCCCCTGTGTAGCAGGCTTCTCTTTCGGTGTGGTTGTCTTTTCGATCTTGATCTCGATACTCATCGCCATGTCTCCTTACGGATATTCCTAATTAATTATGATTTCATTAAATCATATCACTTTTAACCCTTTTGCGAAAATAGCAAAATAGAACAGATGCCGCTATGGTTTGTGCTTTAAGCATAATCAGGAGATACTGTAACCGCTTTATATGCTAATACTGTTCACCAAACTACTCGTTTAGAGCAATGAACACTGCTGAATTTGTCTGAAATGAAAAATCTGGATTTTGTATATTCCCATTTGAAAATAACAAAACATACCGCTCATGCATCGCATACTCTCCACTCTAATCGGATACTCTCCAATCCACATGCTTTGTATATCGTGTGCAGCGTATAGTTTGTATGTCTTAAATAGACTACATCTCCTGCATACGTTACGTTGACGATGCGATAATGGAAATATGCTATACTCGGCACAGAACAGATCGAACGCAAACATACCAGGTACAGATCGAAAGAACAGATTGTAAGAATAGCGTGTACGGACAAAGTGTAAGAACGCAACAACAGCATAAAAAACCAGCAGCACACGAAAATAGAGGTGGACGTGGACTGTTGGTTCCATCGAAGGGAGAATGTCCATATGAATATTCCTGAAAACAATTCGGTGTCTAACATTAATCGTTTTAATGGGTTTGATGAGCTGTATGATCGTAATCGTCCACAGCCGCCGCAGCTAGTAGCCGATCTGCTGGTGAACTATTTGCAAAAGCGTCCGAAGCTAGTGCTTGATGTCGGCTGTGGAACCGGGCTATCCACGATGATCTGGGCAGGCAAGACAGGCAAAATCATCGGGGTCGATGCCAATCATGATATGCTGGGACGTGCCATGATGAAGCTGGAGCAACAGCCGGTAGCTGGCATGTCCTTCCAGCATGGCTATTCCAATGAGCTGCCTGCCGCTTCTGCCACGGTAGACATCGTAACATGCTCGCAGTCCTTTCACTGGATGGAGCCGCTTAGTACGCTGCAAGAGGTGAAGCGTGTGCTAAGCGAAGGCGGCATCTTTGCTGCCTATGATTGCGACTGGCCTCCTGTACTGAACTGGCAGCTAGAGCGCGAGTATGAGCACCTGCTTGACCTGTCCGAGCGACTGCTAGAGCAGTACGGAGATCCAGAGCAGATGGCGGTCAAACGAGACAAGTCGACGCATCTGCAAACATTGCAAAATAGCGGACATTTTCGCTTTGTCCGTGAGCTTGTATTTCATCATACCGAGCCATGCAGTGCAGAGCGTTATACAGGTCTATTGCTCAGTCAGGGCGGTATTCAAGCCGCACTGAAGCTAGGCGCACCTGCGGCACATCTGGAATCCGAGATCGGTGTGCTTAAGGCGATGGCGGATGACTTCTTCCGGGGCGGCATGATCAATGTACTGTTCAGCTACCGGATGCGACTGGGAATTAAATAGAGCTGGCAATGAGATAAGATTAAAAAGTACGCTGTAACCAAAAACATGCCGCAGGCGATGTACGCCTCCGGCATGTTTTTGTTATACACGTCAGTATTTTGCGGACTCGAGCTGCCCATTATACAGCCCCGCAAAATAAAAATATTTTTGTTATATACGTCGGTATCCTGCCCATTCCAAGTCAATATTGGAGCTAATCGATCTTATGAACAGGATATCTGCACCACATCCTGAGCTTGTCGCTGTATCACAATATCCCCATGTACTGAGGGAACTATGCGGCCAAGACATGCTTTCACTTAAGCTTTGAGCAGATTGATATGATCCAGATCGGTGCTGCTGTTGAAGATGAATTCCAGCTTGTACTTGCCGCGCATGTAGGTGACTTTGGTTTGCTTGGATTTGCCTTTGCCAATCGTAGCTACCGAGGATGGAGCATACCATTTCTGCCGCAGCAGCTTCATCGTGATGCCGCCGATATTGGTCTGCCGCTCTACATTGGTACCAAAGTAGCGCATTTCGTCCAATACATTATTCGTATAGTGAAAGGCATAACCGGGATGCCCCATATCTGCGGTGTAATTGTCATAGCCATTGACGCTGGAGCGCGGTTCTTCTGCTGGACCGAAGCGATTGAGTACATCGCTGCGTTTTGTTTTACCGATTATAAAGCTACTCACATCACCGGGGAACTTCCCTTTTAGAGCTGGCTTATAAAAGCCGTTCAATGTATCGACCGCAAGCTGATGCTGATAAGCAGCGTCACTGCTGGCTGAAGCTACTGCCTGCGTTGTAAAAGCGGTGCTCGCGCCGATAGTGCCTGCTAAGGCGACGCCTGTCAGTGTCGCTGCAAGCACGACTTTACGTATATGTGCTGTCCATCTATTCATGTTCATTCCTCCTGTATTTCCTTCGTCAGCTACTTCGGTTTGTCTGTTCGTTATGCCTCATGCCCTACTGGTTCTTCATTTACATTACCCTGCTATCCATTCTTCACTGGAAGACCTGCTGCTTATCCTGATCAGCTATAAGTATACTGCTGTGCCTTAGCGCGTAAGTTACCGCCATATCACAATCCGGTAACAATGTAGTTGCCAGCGTCTACATTTCGAGCAGCCAGCATTATAAATGCTTCAAACTGGGCGGTTAGCCACCAATAAAAGGTTGAAACAGCCGCAAACAGGGTATTGGAAAAACATACGCTATCTATTGTCCGTAGTCCGATACACAATTATGACCCGGCTCGATCTAAAGGGCAGGTATAGAGCAGGTAGAACGAATATTCAAAGATTGGATGAGGTGAAACGATGAACGAGACATCCAGCAATTCCCCATTTGAGCATACACCGTCAGATCGTCAGGGAGTCGGTAACGATTCGGTAACATCCACCGACGCTTCTACAGCTACCGTGAGTACAGAGGTGCAGACTTCCACGTCTACGGAAGACAATCAGCACTCTGAATTTACAACGCGTCGTCCGCGCATTGTACTGACGGGCGCTACCGGCTATATTGGCAAAAATCTACTGCGCCAGCTAGTCCGCGACTATGATGTGATCGCCCTGTCCCGTCACGATCGCTCTGAGCATAATAATGAGCATGTGGAATGGCGCGCATGTGATTTATTTTCAATGTCAGCCGCGGATAAGGCACTGGAAGGGGCAGATTACGCCATTTATCTGGTGCACTCCATGATGCCGACCGCCAAGCTAACGCAGGCGAAGTTCGAGGATATGGATATTATTCTGGCAGATCACTTTACCCGTGCTGCCTGCAAACATGGCATCAAGCAGATCGTATACCTGAGCGGGATTATTCCAGAAAATGTTCCACGCGAGAAGCTATCTCGCCATCTGCGCAGCCGCTTAGAGGTGGAGCAGGTGCTCGGCTCATGCGGCATTCCAGTCACGACCATTCGTGCCGGGCTAATCGTTGGGCCGCAGGGCTCATCCTTCCCGATTCTGGCACGTCTGGTGCAGCGTCTGCCGGTGATGACATTACCGGAATGGACACGCACCCTGACGCATCCAATTGCGCTCTCAGACGTGCTGCATGCCTTGCAGCATAGCATTGGCTCGCCGCAATTATACGGACGCGCGATCGATGTGGGCGGGCCGGATATTATGACCTACAAGCAGATGATGGAAAAGACCGCTGAGGTTATGGGCAAACGACGCCTTTTCATCGATCTGCCGCTGCTGACGATCCATCTATCACGCTTATGGGTGACGCTGGTGACCCGTATGCCGCGTGAAATGGTCTATCCGCTCGTCGAAAGTCTGGCGCATCCGATGGTCGCTCATGAGGATCGAATCGTTAAAGGCATTAGCGATGGGAAGATTCCATTTGAGGAAGCGGCGCGTACTGCACTGGAGCAGGAAGCTAGCAAAAAAAGTGAAGCCAGCCAGAGCACTCGTGCTTCCGATTCCACCGATCCCAAAGTATCGGATGTACGCTCTATCCAGCGCGTTTTACTGCCGGAAGGCAAAAATGCACGCTGGGCAGGCGATTATTATATGGAGTGGCTGGGACGCTTTATGCCAGCGCTTGTACGTACCCGGCGTATCGGCGAGGATCGGTACCAGGTGTTTCTACGCTTTATCGAGAAGCCGCTACTCGAGCTGACGTTCTCACCTGAGCGCAGTGATGAAGAAAGTGCAGTCTACCATATTACCGGTGGTGTCTTTGCCCGTATCAAGGAAACGCATGAGGGCAGACTGGAGTTCCAGCAAATTCCCGGTACGCAGGAATGCGTCATCGCGATTCATGACTATATGCCATCCTTACCGTGGTTCCTGTATAAATATACGCAGGCAAAGGTGCATCTGATCGTTATGCATGCCTTCCGTCGTCACCTGCTGCGGCTGATTGCTCGCGATCGGCGAAATCAGCCCGGCTCAAGCTCCACCACCGTTTCATCTCATCGTCCCGGATGACGCGCAATTGCGCGTCCCCCGGGCTTTTTTTTATGCTGTGTATAGAGAACGATGATGCCGTGTACATCGACTGAGTTCCTTTTTTAGAAGCGTTATCGTTTGTGCTACAATAACAGCATGAGCTGGAGTGCGATCCTGCGCTCCCCGTATAGAGAGAGGAGTCTGACCCCTGATGAAACAAGAACTGATTGAACGCTTGACCTCCTACGTACAGATCGATACCCAGTCCAATGAGGAGAGCGATACTTGCCCTTCCACTCCCGGACAATGGGACTTGCTGCGCCAGTTGGAGCAGGAGCTACACGCACTCGGTATGCAAGAGATCACGTTAAACGAAAATGGCTACCTGATGGCTACGCTGCCTGCAAACACCGATAAAGACGTACCTGTTATCGGCTTTATGGCGCATGTGGATACAGCGACCGATTTTACCGGCAAAGGTGTAAAGCCGCAGCTTGTGGAATATACAGGCGGTGATATCGTGCTGAATGAAGCACAGCGTATCGTGCTGTCGCCGTCTGATTTTCCAGAGCTGGAGCGCTATCACGGTCATACGCTGATCACAACCGATGGCACAACACTGCTGGGCGCAGATAACAAAGCGGGTATTGCGGAAATTATGACAGCGATGCACTATCTGCTCGATCATCCTGAGATTAAACACGGTAAAATTCGCGTTGCCTTTACCCCGGATGAAGAGATCGGTCGTGGACCGCATCTGTTCGACGTTGCCGCTTATGGTGCGAAATACGCCTACACGGTTGATGGCGGGCCACTGGGTGAGCTGGAATACGAAACCTTTAACGCTGCCGCTGCTCGCGTTGTATGCAAAGGAACAAATGTACATCCAGGTACAGCCAAAGGCAAAATGATCAACGCCTCCAAAATTGCGATGGAGCTGCATCGTCGTCTGCCTGTTGATGAAGCCCCTGAATTTACCGATGGCTATGATGGGTTCTACCATCTGAGCTCCTTCCATGGTGATGTCGAGCGTGCGGAGCTGTCGTACATTATTCGCGACTTTGACCGCGAAGCATTCGAGCATCGCAAAAATACGATCACCAGTATCGTGAACGAATTCCGCCAGACATATGGTGAGGATCAGATCGAGCTAGAGCTGCGTGACCAGTACTACAATATGCGCGAGAAGATCGAGCCAGTCATGCATATCGTGGATATCGCAGGTCAGGCGATGAAGAACCTCGATATCGAGCCGCATATTATTCCGGTACGTGGCGGTACAGATGGTGCTCAACTATCTTATATGGGACTGCCTACACCGAATATTTTTACAGGTGGGGAGAACTTCCACGGTAAGTATGAATATGCATCGGTCGATACGATGGTGAAAGCAACAAAAGTTATTGTGGAGATCGCTAGATTGTTTGAAGAGCAGGCATAAGGTAGAGCGGGGATCACTCCCATCCCCTGCTGCTTTAGCTTTCAAAGGAGATACGTAGCGTTTGAATACAGGGTTGTTATACGCATAAAAGTCTTTATTTATACATTAGATATACATCCAAACTGCATAATCTGATTTACAAAGAAAGTAATCTCTGCTACGATGCAACATAACAGTTTATTCCTATAAAGAAAGTAGGTTATTGTTTATGCCATCTTCATCCTCTTTGCTGCGTACAACTGCACCTTTTCGTGCTGATCATGTAGGCAGTCTGCTTCGTACTGAAAAGATCAAAAAAGCCCGTTTGCAGCATACGGCTGGTGTGATTACAGCCGAGCAGCTTCGCGAGCTGGAAAATGAAGAAATTCGTCGCATCGTTGCCAAGCAAGAAGAGATTGGTCTGCAGTCGATTACAGATGGCGAATTCCGCCGTGCCTGGTGGCATTTCGACTTCCTCGAAGGTCTGGACGGTGTAGAAGCGTATGAAGCCGAGCAGGGCATTAAGTTCCACGGTGTGACCACGAAGCCGCGCGGCATTCAGGTGACCGACCGGATTGATTTTACAAGTCATCCGCATCTGGACGACTACAAATTCCTGCATAGCATCGTGAGCGCAGATCGCACACCGAAAATGACGATTCCAAGCCCGAATATGCTGCAATTCCGCGGTAAAATCGCAACCGAGCGCTATGGGGACAGCGATGCCTTGCTACAGGATCTCGGTCTGGCTTATCAAAAAGCATTGCGTGCCTTCTATGATGCAGGCTGCCGCTATTTGCAGCTCGATGATACGTCCTGGGCATCCTTCTTCTCGGACGAAGCAAAGCAAAAGCTGCGTGCGGATGGTAAAGACCCGGATCGTATGGTCGCGGATGCGGTAAAACTGCTGAATCTGTCGATCGCAGATCGTCCAGATGATATGATCATCACAATGCACATCTGCCGTGGTAACTTCCGCTCCACCTGGACGGCATCTGGCGGCTATGATGGTGCAGCCGATGCGATTCTGGATCAACTGAATTTGAACGGTCTATTTATGGAATTCGATGATGAGCGTTCCGGCTCACTGGATGTATTGAGTCATGTGAAACGTAAAGACCTGCAAATCGTGCTCGGTCTGGTCACCTCCAAAACAGGTGAACTGGAAAGCAAAGACGATATCAAACGCCGGATCGATGAAGCTGCGCGCTTTGTCAGTCTGGATCAGCTATGCCTGAGCCCGCAATGCGGCTTCGCTTCTACGGAAGAAGGCAATCTGCTGACCGAAGAACAGCAATGGGATAAGCTTCGTCATGTGATCGAGATTGCGGACGACGTCTGGTCCTAATCGATAGCTGAATCGTACAACAGGAGCCAGCCGATACTTCTCTTAAATAGAGAATGTACGGCTGGCTCTTTTTTGGACTTCATCATGCAGCTTTAGAATGTATGATTCGAAGCGTTTTTAGCGTCTGAATTGCGAAATAGATCATGTATTCGATTATAAAATAGATGGAACATAGGCAATCCGTATCTGGACACACCCATCGATTAACGGTATGCTAAACGGCGACCGTATACCATTGTAGTTATTGTAGCCACTGCACGAGCTACACCGAAGGGAGATCGTTTTCGATCCTGCTACCTACATCTTATACAGCGATCTATGCATTGCGCTATAAAAAGGGGAACGGTTGAATCGTAAGGAGGCTTCATCTATGGAATGTCGCGCTGGTTGCGCTGCCTGCTGTATCGTAATTTCAATATCTTCTCCACTGCCCGGTTTACCACAGGGTAAGCCTGCTGGAATGCCATGCCCCCATCTAACTGCGGAACGCCGCTGTGCATTATTCGGACAGCCCGAGCGCCCGACTGTATGTGGCGAATTGCCTGCTTCACTCGACATGTGCGGAACGACTGATGCCTATGCTTTTGCTTATCTGGAAGAACTGGAGCGTCTGACTACCCCAAATACGCCCTCTCATTAATCAATTTGAAAAAAAAATAAAAATTTTCTCATCTGATTCAAATGATTCAGTAGTGGAATCATGTTCTGTTTTCACTACTTTCACCGTTAATTATGTATATATATCCCATATAATAACGCTTATATTTCATAATATACATAAAAATAACTTTTTTACAAAATATTCACTATTATTAGGCTACTACACTTTTATTCTGCACTGCCGATACATATACAAGGTACTGTAATTTCAAAATAAGGGTGGATAACGATATGAGTATGATTGAAGCATTGGTTCAAACGATTCCTTTTTTTACAAAAGCTTTGCGTGAATCCGTAACAATTTCGCTTTATGATAAGTCGCATATTATTTTTTATCAACAAATTGGTAATTTTGATCTTGGTTTTAAAACAGGTGATCCTGTTGCACCGGGCTTTGAAAACTTTGCTATGGTCGCTGACAAACGCAACCCATCTAGCATTGACTTACCTGCCGAAATGTTTGGTGTTCCGCTTGAAGGAATCGTTGTACCTGTTCATGAAAATGGTGAATTGGTCGCTGTATTCGGTATTTATTATGAGCAAACCAATGAGCAAAACTTGAATCAACTCGTTTCCGATAGCCACTCAATCGCGCAAAACCTGGTCGACATGGTGCAACATATCGCTTCTCATGCTCAACAACTTCAAGCAACAAGTGAACAAATTTTGGATAACAGTCGCATTACCGTTGAAAAGTCGTCCAAAATCAATGAAGTTGCTACATTGATCAAAGAAATTTCCGAGCAAACGAACTTGCTCGGTCTGAATGCAGCGATTGAAGCGGCGCGTGTTGGTGAACTAGGTGCCGGTTTTGGCGTTGTTGCTACTGAAGTGCGCAAGCTGTCCGTCAATGCCAAACAGGCAACTGGCGATATTGAAAGCGCACTGCGTGATGTACAGGATTCGATTCGAAAAATGGAACGTGAAATTGAACAAATCACTTCGTCGTCCAAAGAACAAGCACTGCTGGTCAGCTCATTTACCGATGTGATCGATCGTCTACAAAATGCTAGCGCGTCTATGCAGGATATTGCGGATAATATGTATTACTACAATTCACTGCCTGCCAAAAATAAGTAATATAGCTGTATACGTGGATATAGTTTTCAGCACTGCCTTACTTTATATGCAAGAAAACTAGCTACATTTTGTATACGGACGATTACATGGATTGATTAACTCTAAGATAACGTTATCTAACATTAGATAACGTTTAGAATCCCGACATAAGTGATCAAAAAACCGCCATCGATATGCGGAGCAATACGGAAGCAGTTGAACAAGCAGGTGAGCCAATACACGTCTCCTATTTGTTCATATAAGCTTCCGCATTCTACTGCATATGATGGCGGTTTTTGTACTGTTTTTTTGGATTGGGATTGATGATTGATCTTAGTAATGGGTGATCGGCAATTAATGATCGTTTATATACGTGATTTTTGCTGCGCGAATACCTGTGCCAGAATCTCTACTCCGCGCACGATTTGCTCATCGGATGGCGTGGAGAAGTTCAGACGCAGTGCCTGACATGGCTCGGATTCGTCTACGAGGAAGGCATTCCCAGGTACGACAGCGACGCCGCTCGCTGCGGCTTGCTTGCAGTAATCGAGCATCGGTACGGATGCAGGCAATTCGCACCAGAGGAACAGACCGCCATCTGGACGGGTAAAGGTTACGGCAGCGTCCATGTGCTGCTCCAGTGCTTGCAGCATCAGCTCGCTTTTACGGCGATAAACATTACATACGAGTGCAATATGGCTGTCGTAATCATATTCGGTCATAAAACGGTGAGCGATCATTTGCGGCAGGGTAGCGGTATGTACGTCTTCACCCTGCTTGGCTACAGCCATTTTCTGAATGACGGCATCCGGTGCAAGCACATAGCCTACACGTAAACCGGCAGACAGCACTTTGGAAAAGGAACCAACATAGATCACGCGCTGATCGGTATCAAGCGATTTTAGGACAGGCACATCCTCGCCCTGGAAGCGCAGCTCGCCATAGGGATTGTCTTCAAGGATCATCACATCATACTGGCGTGCGAGGGCGTAGATGCCTTTACGCTTTTCAAGCGATGTCGTGATACCGGTTGGATTCTGGAAGCTTGGAATCAGGTAGATCATCTTCACGTTCGGTTCGCGCTTCAGCGCTGCTTCGAGCTGTTCAAGATCAATGCCGTCCTCCTCCATCGGTACGCCAGCCAGACGAATACCCGCAGAACGGAATGTGTTCAGTGAACCGATAAAGCTCGGGCTTTCGCAGATGATCGTATCACCCTCGCTGCAAAATACTTTACACGCCAGTTCAATTCCCTGCTGTGCCCCGGAAACGACCATAAGCGAGTTATCTGTCGTATCCACATTAAAACGCTGCTGCAAATGTCCCAGCAGACGCTCACGTAGCGGCTCATAGCCTTCGGTTACACCGTACTGGAGCGCAGCAACCGGATTCTCAGCCAGAATTGACTCGGTAAACGAACGAATCGCTTCAAGTGGGAAGGTCTCTGCTGCCGGATTGCCTGCTGCTAATGGGATCACAGAGCCGCCAGCGCTTGATTTTAAAATTTCACGAATGATCGATGGCTTCATCGCGGTCATCCGTTCTGCAAATTTATAATCCATCCTTCTCTTCTCTCCTTAACCAAAATCAAAATCGAGCTGCCAGACGGATACTACTTTAGATCAGGCCATAGCCGCCAGACAAGCTCGTTGTTTATTCTAGCTTATCGCATATGACTATGCGCTGGAAATAGCTCCAATACATTTTATTGTATAAAAATAACCCTTCGCCTCAGCAGCATCGCCGATGACGAAGGGAATATATCGATAAAGGAGCATCTGTTCAGAGCGAAATAACAGCTATTTGATCGCTTCTTCAGCATGATCGTGATTGTAGATGGCCACCTGATTTTTGCCCGCGCGTTTGGCATTATAGAGCGCATGATCACTCAGCTCATACAGTGTGTTAAGCTGAATATTCCGCTGGGCTGGTACCGAAACGACACCAAGACTAATCGTATACGGTACAGGCAGAACATGCGAGTCACTATGAGCTACCGTCACACGAAGCTGCTCGGCAATACGACCTGCCTTCACCTCATCTGTATCCGGCAGCAATACAGCAAATTCATCGCCGCCATAACGACCGAAAATATAATGTTCACCCGTCAGCTCCGTCAACCGTTCCTTCAACCGATCCGCCATATCCTGAAGCACACGATCGCCGGTAAAATGCCCGTACGTATCATTGATCGTCTTATACGAATCAATATCGAACAAAATAAACGACACCTGACTTTGTCTCATCGCTAGCTGGTGAATCATATTGCGGCTCTCTACCATGAATGTACGCCGATTAAGCACACCTGTCATCTCATCATAGCTAGCGATATGCAGCAGCTCCGCATCCGCCTTTTCCTTGGACAATAATACATAGCCCGTATTGCCCAGAATCATGATCATATACAGCGCGATAAAGGAAAAGCTCTGATACATACCTGCGGTGAACAAGCCTACCTGATTACCTAGCTGTAGCGCTGCTCCAGCACGCAGGAGCAAACTTAGCGATACGATACCATACAATACGCCCATCAGTCGCTTCAATGTCGAAGCCTTACGATCTGTACTCATATAATAGACCGGATAAATCAAAAATAACGCCGTACCAACCGAGGCATACACAATTCTGGTTGCCTCGGATACACCCAGTTCATAGATCAGGATGAACCCTGCAATACACAGCATAGTGCCGATAATATACAGTCTTTTTAGCCTTTTAGTAAAGACCTGCTGCAAAATAAGCAACGCACTCGTCTCCAGTCCTGCTGCAACAAATAGCAACGTATTGGCCAGGACAATCGATAACAGCTCTGGTAGCACACCACGTACAATCAGTAATGCCCAGCAAATCGCCTGAAGAATTTTGGCTAAGAAAAATGCATTGAACGAGCGATCCGCCGTAGTGTGCTTGCGGTAGGCACTAATCAGAATAACTGTAAAGATATGACCAAAGACAAGCGATATAAAAATCGTCTTCATATCCAGATTAAAAATCATGGCTGATCTCACAACTCCGTGTTTTGCACGGCGCCTCAAGGTTAAAGCTGTTGAGCAGGCGCAGCAATACGTACTTGCCAGCCTAAATGGATGACTGTGCAAACAGTATACCACCTTTATCAACGGTAAAGCGCACAGTTATAAGCACAATTCATAAAATTTTTACTATCATTGCTCTCGATTTTGAAATTGTGCAAGCGCAGTGTATTGCTGTTCCAGACTGCGGAAGATCGATACATAGATCGGTAGTAGCTGATGATACACATGTGTATGCTCCGGCTTTGGCTCATGCGCGTGGGTAGAACCGATCATACTGGATACGATATCCAGCGAATCGATGCGACCCATTCCGTATAAACCGAGCACAACCGCACCCAGACAGGAGCTTTCGATACTTTCCGGCACGATGACCTCCTGATCGAAGATATCTGCCATCATTTGCCGCCATAACGACGAACGTGCAAAGCCGCCGGTCGCATGAATTTTGGCAGGATGTCCGATCTGCTCCTTCATCGCCAGCATGACCGTATACAGATTGAAAATAACCCCTTCCAGCACTGAGCGGATCATATGCTCCTTCCGATGCTTCATCGTCAGTCCGATAAAGGAACCACGCGCATCCGGGTTCCACAGCGGCGCACGCTCGCCGGTCAGATACGGATGGAACAGCAGTCCCTCCGATCCCGCAGGCACCTGTTCAGCGATCCGGGTAAGCACATCGTAAGAATCGATGCCCAGCCGTTTTGCCGTTTCAACCTCAGACGCGGCAAATTCATCGCGTACCCAGCGGAACAGCATGCCGCCATTGTTTACCGGACCACCGATAACCCACTTATCCTCGGTAAGTGCATAACAGAAAATACGACCTTTCGGATCGGTAATCGGTTCGTTAACGACCGTGCGAATCGCTCCACTCGTGCCAATCGTTACCGCTACGACCCCGGGCTCAATCGCGCCTACGCCCAGATTGGATAATACACCATCACTTGCACCCACGATAAATGGAGTCTGAACAGACAGTCCCATCAGCAGAGCGGCTTCTGGATTCATCCCTGCTAGCTGGTACGTTGTCGGTACCGGACGGGATAGCTTGGCTGACGATATTCCGGCAATCTTCAGTGCCTCAGCATCCCAGTCCAGCTCCCGCAGGTTGAACAATCCGGTACAGGAGGCAATCGAATGGTCAGCCACATATTCGCCGAATAGACGGGCAAATACATATTCTTTAATCGAGATAAACTTGTACGTACGCGCTACCAGATCCGGCTGCTCATCGCTCAGCCACATCAGCTTCGTTAACGGGGACATCGGGTGAATCGGCGTACCTGTGCGCATGTAGATTTCCTGTCCATTCAGCTCATGCTTGAGCTTACGCGCATATGCTGCACTACGATTATCCGCCCAGGTAATACAGCGTGTAAGCGGCTTACCCTGTTCGTCGACCGCGATCAAGCTATGCATCGCCGAGCTAAACGATACGAATAGCACCTGCTCCGGCGAGGTGCCGCTGTCCTTCATCACGCTCGCAATCGTGTCAGTCACCGCCCGCAAAATCTCATCCGGGTCCTGCTCCGCCGTCGAAGGCGTTGGCGTATAGAGTGGATAGCCTATATTGGACGTGGTCACAACCGTACCATTTTCCTGAAATAAAACCGCCTTCGTGCTCGTCGTTCCAATATCAACCCCAATCATGCGCATAGCGCTCTGCTGTGCCTCCGCGCGTGGGAATGATCCTGTTCGATTAGCTATATGATTCATCGTCATAACCTTCTTTCGTAAAATAAACATTTTTCTCATCGATTCTGTAGATTCCTGTGCGAGAGGGGAATCCGTCCACTTATTCCTTGTATTCCTTACCATAGTGGTGGATATACTCTGGCACAGGTTTGCTTACATCTAGCTCGATAAACAAAGCAAAGCAGAACGGGAAAGAAATACATTCCCGCTCTGCTTATTCACTTTTACACAAACACGCTCAAAATCATAATGAAGATCAAGCCGACAACCGACAAAATCGTTTCCATGGCTGTCCATGACTTGAGCGTCTGCCCGACCGTCATACCGAAAAATTCCTTGATCATCCAGAAGCCTGCGTCATTCACATGGGACAGAATGAGCGATCCAGCACCCGTTGCCAGCACAACCAGCTCTACGTTGACCCCTGTACTCACAGCGAGCACCGGAGCAACGATACCAGCGGCAGTCGTCATCGCGACCGTAGCCGAGCCTGTCGCAATACGGATCAGCGCTGCTACCAGCCATGCGAACAGAATCACGTTAATATGACTGTGGCTGGCGATATCCGCAATCGCTTTGCCGACACCGCTGTCGATCAGCACCTGCTTGAATGCACCGCCACCACCAATGATCAGAATAATACCAGCGGTTGGCGCCAGACATTCACTCGTAAACTTCGAGATGTCCTCCTTGCTGAAACCGCGCGCAAAGCCGAGTGAGAAGAAGGCAAACACCGCCGAGATCAGCAATGCAATAATCTCATGACCGATAAATTCAGCCACATGGGTAAAGCCGCTTACCGCTTGCGGATCAACGATCGAAGCAATCGATCCGGTCAGCATCAAAATCACCGGCAGCAAAATTGTAAAGAGTGTAATCCCGAAGCCTGGCAGCTTGCGTTCTCCGCTGGAGGCAAATTGCTCAGCCAGCTCTTTGGGCGGCTGCACTTCAATGCGATTACCGATAAATTTACCGAAGATCGGGCCTGCGATAATCGCTGTTGGCAAGCCAACGATCAGCGAGTACAGAATGGTGCGTCCCAGATTGGCATTATACGCATCAATTGCAATCATTGGCGCCGGATGCGGTGGCACCAGACCGTGTACCGTAGATAGACCTGCTAGAATCGGAATACCGATTTTGAGCAGGGACAAGCCGGTTTTACGTGCAACCAGAAAGATAATCGGAATCAGCAAAATCAGTCCGACTTCAAAAAAGACCGGAATCCCGACGATAAAGCCGACAAGCATCATCGCCCAGTGCACACGCTTTTCGCCAAAGCGATCAATAAGCGTCGTGGCAATGCGTTCCGCACCACCGGATTCTGCCATCATCTTACCGAGCATCGTACCCAGACCGATAACGATCGCAATCGTACCGAGCGTACCGCCCAATCCACCGGTAACGGATTTGATCAGGTCCTGCGGATTCATACCCGCGAGCAGGCCAAGCATTAATGCGGACAGTAACAGTGTGACAAACGGGTTCCATTTAAATTTGGCGATCAGCACGATGAGGAAGACGATCGCAATCAGCGTCCACACAAGCAGTGTGGCATTATGACTAAGTCCAAACAGTTGATCCAAGGAAATGACCTCCCTATGAAAATTTTCAAAGTCTTTTTTTGCAAATTTGAAATATTTTCCGTAAACGAATAGAGCGCTTACAAGAATAGTTTTGTGTTTTACTTTCATAACTGCTTCAATGACTGCAATAGTAAAGGGCTACGATATTCAGTTTCTTTTGCTGTAAACCATGTTATGGATTGTTCCGTATCATCCAGTTTAATGTATACTTGTCGACAAGTTAAAGCGAGCAATGGATAACCTGCCCTGCCTCATCATTAAGGCAGGGTGCGAGTCAGCGTTTGGGCGGAATCGGTGAAGTAGTCGTTGACGGCGCGGCGGATGACTTCGGCGTCTTGAGAACGGAGGCCGTTTAGGATTTTGTAATGCTTGTCAGCGACCCAGTTCATGCGTTCTTCGCCGGATTGGAAGCCTTTTTCGGTTGTGATCAGGATGACGGTCATTACGATCTGGCGGATACTGTTCCAGAGGTGGATCATGCGTTTGTGCTGTGCTTGCATGACGATCATTTCGTGGAACATGAAGTCCTGATAGGCAAAATCGACATAATCGCCGTGTTTGACTGCCAGCTTCATTTTGTCGATCGTACGGTCGAGCTGGACGAGCAATGTTTCATGATCTCCCTCTGCCAGTCGATGCTGGACAAAGCTTTCGATCAGGTAACGCACATCGTATAGCTCCTTGACATCCTCCAGATTCAATCCCAGTACAACAGCGCCCATCCGTTCCAGGCGAATCAAGCCTTCGCCTGATAGGGCTTTGAGTGCATCGCGTACAGGCGAACGGCTGCTACCAAAATCCGCGGCGATTCGATTCTCTGAAATGATCTCTCCGGGCTTGATCGTTTCATTTATAATTTGCAGTCTGAGCTCGCAGGCAATCGCTTCTCCGCGAGAAGCTCCCTGTAGCCAGGCAGATGGATATTGCATCGTTAACGTCCCCCTTTGTGCATAGTCGCTGGTGAGCAGGCAAAGGTGATACAGGAATAGAGGGCATAAGCTGCTTTATTCCTTGCTGCAAGTGATAGGTTACAGCGCCATTGCTTGCCATGTAGTTCGATTTTAGCACAATCCGGCAATCTAAATATAACGTTCTCAATGATGGGTCATATCTGGAAACTGCCGCGGAAGGAATCCTGTACGGTATTCCGCCTGTGTCTGATTGCTCTGTAACGCCTCCTTTGGATATGAAATGGAATCGTATGTGTGCGGTATTTAGTGTGTACTTTTTGAGAAATAAACAACCGCATTAGAAGATGGATGTGTGATAAAAGATATGTTTGTTGTGTACTTGTATACAACTTTAAAACTTTGATTTTTATCTTACTACTCTCATTTGGAAATGTAAAGCTTTTCATGTAAGCGTTTTATAAATCGTCTTTTATAATTATATGCTTTGAGTGGTGTGAAATTGGAACAGCTCCTGTTCATGATGGACAATCTCAGTTAAAATATGGGAATGAAAAAAATGAGGCTGTTTACGATTTTGAAACTTATAACCATCGCAGGTGTAATCATTCTAGGCATAATTCTTTTATTTAATGACTTTGACACTCCTACTCAACCTGTACAACCAGAAAATTTAAATACTTTTATTGAAAAACAGAACATACAAAGCCCTCATATTATACGTGTCAGTGATTCGAAATACTATTTATTTTCTGATGAAACGAACACAATATATGTGTATGAAGGAAATGAAAATTCACATACCAGTCATGGTGTTCCCAGAGATGGGATCATTTTTGGGGGACGAGAAGTAGGTTCTTTTGGCTTGATTATTCGCAACAATGATATTCTTCAAAACGCAAGCTATTATAGATTGATTATTGATGGGGAAAGTAAAACATACGATTATAATCGTGAGAGGTATATAGTTGTGCAGGATAACAGAATATGGAATCCAGTTCCACAGATGACAATTGAGTTTTTAAATAAACAAGAAAAAGTAATAGTAAAAGAAAACTTTTAAAAGGAGTTCGTTCAATTGAACAACCTCCTTCGATTTGTAATTTAAGAAGTAGAGAAGCACAACTATACTACTATCCTCTATTCCATACAGCACTAGCTAGACAATATGTAGAAGAAACTAAAACAACTCGAATTCATAATGAAATATGAATTCGAGTTGTTTATTATAATTGTCTGTATTTATTACTTAAATTAATGTACTTGATTACTCTTTTCGCCTTTACTCCGACTCACCATTCAAATAATTAAAGAACGGCTGATCCACCCAGAAGTCGTAGCCGCTGATCGTCGCGTCTGGGGCTAGCTTGCGGAAGCCGTCGCGGATCGATTGTGCCTTGTCTTTTAGGGAGAAGGATTGAGCATAGTAATTACCCAGTGTGATCTTCGTGTTGGAGATGACCGGATAACCGGACAGCTCGGTTGGTGAATAGTAGAGCGGCTGCCACCAGGAATTATAGATCAGCGGTGTTTTGGTATCGCTGTTCTTTTTCGCATAGGTGGAAATGATCTTGTTAAACCGTTCTTTATCGGCGGTGTTATTGAACTCGAACTGAATATCGTATTCTTTCGCGTAAGCGATATAGTTACCATTTTCAATCTGAGTTACTTTATAATCCGGTGTTTCCTTTGGCGTACCCCATTCCTTGAGGTAGATAAATGCTGACGTTTTCGGCTGGAATTGTACATCCGCATCGATACCTTCACTGCGCAGCAAGCCGATTAGCTGTACCGCGTGCTTGATATCGTCGTGTCCGTACGTAAGCGTCAGGCTATCGATAAAATTAGAATCATAGCGACTATCCTTCAGGTTGTAGCCAGTGACCAGATTGCTGCGCAGCGCCCCATCGACGATCGTACGCAGCTCTGGCGCTTCGATCAGGTCAGCAGTACGATAAGCAGAATACAGCTTCTCGTAAATATCGCTGTCGCTTGTGCGTCCGATCTCATTTTTATATTTGCCCAGACTGGTCAGCGTTTGACCGAGCAGCACATTGGCGGTATTGCGGTCGATCGTTCCGCCTTTGCGCAGTGCAGGATACAGACTCTCCGGCACTAATCCGGTATCAATCGCTGCCGCCAGCTCCTGTGCTGCCTGTCCCTGTACGCGATTTGTGGCAATACCTGCTCTGGTCAATGCCGCATCCACCTTCGTCTGCGGATAGGTATAGGCGAGTTCCTTGAAGCCTGCGGCCTTCACTGCCACAAATACGGCTGCATACACGGTCAGCGCCTGGTCTGCATGAACCGTTTTATCCGACAGAATGCCCTGTTGCGACAGCTTCACTGCTGCCTCATATGCAGCATCACCCGACTGGAGGTCGGTAAATGTCGGTGTCTGTGCTTCGTCTGTCGATGAGGTCGAAGCCGGTACAATAGCGGCAAGTGCGCGCAAAAAGTCGCCCCGTTTCACCTGCTTAGGAAGCTGAACATTGTATTTCGCTTGCAAAAATTGAGCGTAATCTGCTGCAGATTCCTGATGTGCGGTGATGCTATGTGTACTGGCTGGAGCTGTCGTTGATGATTTCACCGGTGGTGCCTTTACCGATGCCTGAGCTACAGCAGCCAATGTGGATGTAGCGGGCAAAACACCTCCTCCTAATACAGCGGGTGCAGCAACGAGTGCTGCCAGCGTGAAACGGGTCATCTTTTTCAAGGGAACGCCTCCTCAGATAGGGTAATCATGGCAAAAACACAGGATATTCCAATTCTTATAATTCCGATGCGAATTAAAATATTGCAATGAATTTAGCATGAATAAATATGCAGTGTCAACGAAAAAATAAGCCAGCTACTAAGTAGCTGACTCTAGCTTGCTGATTAACTTGCGTACAGTAGTCATGCAGGTTATCTGTTGTGTATCGGATATATAGACTGTGCTGCTAATTGGAGCAGCGCTTTTATTTCTTCGCTGGTATTTCTTCAAGGTAGGCTGGAAGGAGTAACATTATGCTGCAATGCCATGCATTTAAGTTGTCGCTCAGGCAAGATAGCTCCGATGTCCGCATCGGTATACATACACCGGTGTACGATACCAATCCGAGCAAACAATAACCTGCTCCGGCTCCCATTCCGGCAATGCAAAATAGACGCTGATCACATACGTATGGGCTTGGCATTGCTGCTCCAGTATGGAGCTAAGCCTGCTCATCGCACCCGGAAACAGATAGCAGACGATAATATCCGCTTGCTCATACGGATAATGATACAGATCGCCCTGTTGAAAATGAATATTTGCACCCTTTAATCTGGCGAGTAGACGTGAGCAATACAGTGGTAACGGTGAATTTTCAATTCCAGTTATACGAGCACCTGGATTGTCCTGTGCAATTCGTAGTGCCAGTGTTCCCCAGCCAGAGCCTGCCTCAACGACCTGTATGGACTTGGACAGCTTGAGTTCCTGCTGACTCTGATTCTGACTTTTATAAAGGACTTGTTCCTGTGGCGCTGGAATGATGTCTGATTCCGGTAGCTCCGTAGCAACCATTACAGACTGCTGTCTCAAACGGACAACCTGCACCGCTGCAATCTTTACCTGTTCGCTGACGATGTGGCGCACTCTGGCAGAGGTAGGCATCGGCGAAATTCCGTTGCGCCAGCTATAATATACAAGCCAAAGAAGCGCTGGAACCGCCAGTATAACAACAATGCATAACGCCACTATTCCGTATAGCCCCAAGCTTCTCCCTCCTCTTACATCAGGGTATGTATACCGTTTGTATGATGGGATATTAACCACTTCCGCTTATACCCACATGAGTTTTCATATATTTTGTAATCCGTAATCCGTAATCCGTAATCCGTAATCCGTAATCCGTAATCCGTAATCCGTAATCCGTAATCCGTAATCCGTAATCCGTAATCCGTAATCCGTAATCCGTGCCAATGGTACGCCACGCTCTTATACAATACTACCCTTTCCCCGCAAAAAAGAGTGCCGCCGAAGAAATCGACAACACTCTTTTATGACATCCTTTATTTACTACATCCTGCACTACATCAACATCAACCAAGCTATGCACAGCATAGACGCTGGACAGATTACCGAGCGGGGCGCAGCAGAAGGGGGAATGCGTGACGCTCCGAACCCGGATGTGTCTGTCTTGCTGTCTGCTCCGTGCACAATTGCACCATCAGCCTTTGACCGAACCGCCCAGCAAACCGCGTACAAAGTACTTTTGCAGTGCGAAGAATACAGCCAGCGGCGTCAGCATCGATACAAATGCAGCCGATGTGAGCAGATGCCAGTCGTTACCACGCGAGCCGACCAGGTTGGCGATACTCATTGACAGCACCTGTACTTCCGGCTGGGAGCCGAGGAAGATGAGGGAAACGAGGTAATCGTTCCACACCCACAGGAACTGGAAGATCGAGATCGATGCCAGCGCCGGTACAGACAGTGGCAAAATCAGCTTCGAGAAGATGGTAAAGTTCGTTGCACCATCCATAAATGCCGACTCAAACAGATCCTTTGGCAACTGACTGATCGAGTTGTACATAAAGTACGTGATCAGCGGCAAACCAAACGCCGTATGCGCCATCCATATCCCGAAGTACGTCCCGTTCAAGCCGAGTGTCGTATAATCGCGCAAAATCGGAATGAGTGCGACCTGAAGCGGTACAACAAGCAGCGCGATAATGACGATGAAGAAAATATTACGTCCTCTGAACTTCAGCCATGCAAACGCATAGGCGGCAAAGGAAGCGATAAAGATCGGAATCACCGTGGATGGAATAACGACTGCAATCGTATTCCAGAACGAGCGTCCCATCCCGCTGCCCTGCTCCGTCTTGATCGTACCGTCCGGCTGCGTAATTTTGTATTCTTTACCGCCCAGAACGGTTTCATAGTTTTGCAGGGTGAAGTTGGCGGAAGCACCCCATTTCTTCTCCTGCACATCCAGTGTACGTGCACGGCGATTTTCCCAGATCAGACGTTGACCGTCCACTTCGACGCCAGCCTTGAGCTGATCGTCGGAGAACGTTTTGCCATTTACCGTAATCGGCTGACGCAGATCGGTATCGCGATCCAGCTTGAGCTGACTGACGGTATCCCACTGACGATGTGGGAATACAGTCCACCAGCCGCTTTGCAGAATGTCTGCTGCTGGACGTACCGAGGAGATGAGCAGACCCAGCGTCGGGATGAACCAGACGATACAGATAATGCCCAGCACCAGATTGACGATCCAGTTGCCTTTGCGTTTTTGTCCTTTGGCTTTGGATTTGCGCATTACAGGCTTCCTCCCTTCTTCAACTGACGCACGTTCAGGATGATGACTGGAATAACGGCAATGAGCAGCACAATCGCCAGCGTCGAGCCGTAGCCTGCATTCTGATACATGAACAACTGACGATAGAACTCGGTGGCTACAACTTCGGTGCCGTATTGACCGCCTGTCATAATCATAACGACGTCAAATATTTTCAGGGTGAATACGATAATGGTTGTCGTAACCGCCAGTACCGTGCTGGAGATCACCGGCAGCATGATTTTGAAGAAGATGCGAATCTCACCCGCACCGTCCATCCGTGCTGCTTCCAGCATATCCTCCGGGATGCCTTTGATCGCAGCCGAGAAAATAACCATCGCGAATCCGGTCTGCATCCAGACGAGGATGACGATCAGGAACAGGTTATTCCACGGCTGCACCATACTGAGCCAGCCCTGCGGCTGAAAGCCCATATTGACGATAATCGCATTCAGCAGACCGATCTGATCGGCACCTGGCTGGTAGTAGTAAATGAACTTCCAGATCACGCCCGCCGCAACGAAGGAGATCGCCATCGGCATAAATACAACGGCCTTCGCCAGACGTTCAAAGCTACTGCGATCCGCCAGTACAGCGATCAACAGACCGAGAATAACGCAGGCCAGTGTACCGAATACGACCCACATCAGGTTGTTGCGGAGTGCCGTTACAAGCAGCCGATCGGTAAAGACCGCCGCAAAGTTGGCAAACCCGACAAACTGAGTGGAATCCGCATTGAAAAAGCTTAAATACAGCGTACGCAGCGTTGGCAGGAATAGCAGCCAGCCAAGCAGCAATACCGCTGGACCAACGAACACATATGGAATGATGCGATCTTTCCACTTATCTGGATACTGCTCAACGACCCAGTTCAATGAAAAGTAAATGGAATAAATCCCGAATATCCCCCAGATTACCGCAAGCAATGCATTGACCATTGGCGGCAGATCCGAGCTTCTGAAAAACAGGAAGATCAGCGTGTGCAGACCCAGATTCAGTAACGGGACAAGGATGGATAACAGGATCAGTCTGGGCGTGAATCGTTGATTACGACGCGCATCCATTGTTTTGCTTACGTCCATTGGCTTTCCCCCTTCAGCAATTTGCAAACAAGCCAGAAAAAATTCGCTCTAATCAAACCAAAGCGGACCGAATTAATCCCGGTCCGTTTTGGCGGTTGGTCTCAATTGGTATTCACCGGTTTATTTTTTCCAGCCGGCTTGAATTTCTTGCATCGCTTGATCCAGGTTGGCTGTGCCACTCACGTAGTCAGTCATCCCTTTCCAGAACGTACCTGCACCAACAGAACCAGGCATCAGGTCAGAACCATCGAAGCGGATTGTTTTTGCTGTTTGTACGAACTCGGACATACGACGCTCTTGCTCGTTCGCGAACCAATCATCCGGTGTACCGTTCATTGGAGGCGTTACACCGCCGGATTTGATCCAGCTTTGCAGAGATTCTGCTGTTGTAAAGAATTCCATTACGGCACGTACTTCAGGACGATCGTTGAACATGGCATAGATATCACCGGAGATCAGTGCTGGTGTACCGTATTGTGAATCGATCGATGGGAACGGGAACCAGTCGTAATCTTCTGGCTTCACGCCTTCAGGAATGAAGGAAGTGATAAATCCAGCTTGACGGTGCAGCCATGCTTTTGGAGGATTAGTGAACAGTGGAGCAATCGCATCACCGAAGTTCGTTGTTGCGATAGAGCTACGACCACCGTATACATAATCTTTGTTGAACCAGATTTCGGACATTTTCTCAACGGCGTTTTTCACGATTGGATCTGTGAATGGCAGCTCGCCTTTCACCCATTTATCGTAGTTTTCAGGTGTTGTTGTACGCAGCATGATGTCTTCTACCCAGTCGGTAGCAGGCCAGCCTGTTGCCGCGCCACTCTCAATACCGATACTCCAAGCAGGGTCGCCATCCGCAGCAATTTGCTCGGTCAGCTTCATCATTTCATCCCATGTTTTTGGTACAGTGTAGCCTGCTTCGTCGAAGGCTTTTTTGTTGTACCATACAAGGCTTTTCACGCTGCTACGCGCCCACACGCCAGCAGTGATGTCTTTGTCTGGACCAGCCATTTGCGCCATATCCAGCCAGCTTTGTTTGTATTGTTTCTTCATATAGTCCGCATCCATGAATGTGGATACGTCAACCACTTTGCCTGCTTTTGCGAATGTTTCCAGCAGACCTGGTTGTGGGAAGTCCGCGATATCCGGTGCATTACCACCATTTACACGAACGTTGATTGTCGCTTCAAATTCTTTGGAGCCTTCGTAAGCGATGTCGATCCCTGTTGCATCTTCAAATGCTTTGATGCTTGCATTGAACTTCTGCTCATCCGCGTCTACGAATGGACCGTACATCGTTACTTTTTTGCCTTTGTATTCACCATTCAGCGCCTTTTCCAGATCGGAGCCGGCAGGAACCTGTGCTGTTTTGATCAAATCTGAACCGCTTGTTGTTGCTGTTGTACCGGTTGTGCCTTCGCTGCCAGTCTGCGTACTGCCAGTTGTCCCCGCGCTGTTACCTCCGGAACATGCAGTCAGCACTACTGAGAACAGCAGCACCAGCATTAAACTTAAAGAACCATTTCTTTTCAGTTTACTCTGTTTCATGGACTCAACCCTCTCTTTTGATATGATCCCTTTTTCAGCCTGATAAGTACAAAACATCTGGTTACAAATAGATAATTTTTACTTTTATCCCATTTTCTTATTTTTATCGGGAAAAGTAAACAACAATTTAATAGCGATTACAAAATTTTATCAAATTCTTGCGTTTGTTTAATTATCCTGATATTTTGCAACGGATAGGAGAATGGATTATCTATCTGTAAGCGTTTACAGTTGTTCGCAAGAACATTTTATGATATCGCTTACAGATAAGCAATCCTTTTTTCACAAATGAAAATAATATTTTTTGCCCTTATCTTTCATAAGCAAAATCATTAATAATAAGCATATTTAAAAACGATGTAAGAAAGTGATTATCCGTTCATTTTGGAGGAGCGAATATATAAAATTTGGAAATTGAAAAAAGCTTGTGATACTGCGGTTTTTCAGCGATTTTTACAGTTGATTTGAATCATGAATCATCCAGATTGATGTGATTCCTTTTTCGTACATTTTAGCAATTGTGGAACCAATTCCATTTTTATTAGAGCAGTTTGTGCAATCGTACGCACAAATCATTACACAACAAATTACTTTTCCTTATTTCTCAGGCGGGGTTGAGCATCAGAATTTGGAAGCAAAAGCGGCTTGTTTACATCGAGATGACCTCAATACAAGACTCATTTATGTCCGATCAGAGCCGTTCACAGGTGCATACCGGATGATGAATTTGACCATACAACAGAGGGGTTAAACAAAAATAACAATTTCTTGATTCATCGTGTTCATTTAGCGCCAATTAGACAGGGAGCGAAAATGCGATGTTATGCTCCTTTTATGATGTGATAAAGTCATTTTGTTGATGGGTAACTACCACGGAATATGCTTTATTCCTAAATAGCGTTTCAGAGAGCGCTCCCAACGTCTAATATGTCATTATGGCCTTATGTTACAGGAAAGGGAGATGAATGAAGATGACACAACATAAACGACTTGGTAAAAGTGACCTGCTGGTGAATCCGATCGGGCTTGGTGCGAATGCGGTTGGCGGTCATAATCTGTATCCGAATCTCGATGAGGAAGCAGGCAAAGAGGTCGTGCGTACGGCAATTGCGCACGGACTGAACTTTATTGATACAGCATTCATTTATGGACCTAAACGCTCCGAGGAGCTGATCGGTGAAGTGCTGAAAGAGGTCGGTAACCGCGACAAGCTGGTCATCGCTACCAAAGGCGCGCACAAGTTCACCGAACAAGGCGACGTCACCTTCGACAACTCGCCAGCTTTCCTACGCGCGAGCGTAGAAGGCAGCTTGCAGCGATTGCAAACCGATTATATCGATCTGTTCTACATCCACTTCCCGGATGAGCACACACCGAAGGATGAAGCGGTTGGCGAGCTGAAAAAGCTTAAGGACGAAGGTAAAATTCGCGCAATCGGCGTGTCTAACTTCTCGATCGATCAATTGAAGGAAGCGAACAAAGACGGCTATGTTGACGTACTGCAATCCGAATACAATCTGTTCAAGCGCTCCGCAGAAAAAGAATTGCTGCCGTACACCGCAGCAAATAAAATCAGCTTTATTCCGTACTTCCCGCTCGCATCCGGTCTGCTGGCTGGTAAATATAATGCGGATACGCGCTTTGACGATCTGCGTGCGAAGGATCCGCTGTTTGCAGGCGAAGCATTCCAGCACAATCTGCAAAAGGTGGATATGCTGCGTCCGATCGCTCAGGCGAAAGGAATCGAAGTGGCTCATCTGGTGCTCGCATGGTATCTCACACGCGACTCACTGGATGCGATCATTCCGGGGGCAAAGCGTGCGGAGCAGGTGCTTGATAATCTCAAGACGCTTGATGTGCAATTGACGCCGCAGGAGATTGAGCAGATTGATCATATTTTTGCCTGACTGTGTTGAATGGTGGGGCGTAATGCTCTAACGATTGGAGTTGCAGCATCTGGATGGCGCGGGTTGCGTTGTCCGGGTGCTGTTTTTTTTGACATGGTTTGCTTGCTGTTCGTTTGTTTGTGGTTGATTGGGTACATCTGTAAATGGAGTTGTGAGCAAACTGGGGTGGTGCTGCATCATCCACTTTCGGTAAGGAATAAGGGAACGTCCTCGGGTTGAGCCCAGGAATCTACGGAGTAGGAATGAATGTAGATTCCCGGGCTCAAAAGTCGTCCTTTTCCCTTATTTCCTTCCCTCCGTTCTGTGCTATTTGCATAAATTTGCGCTAGAAATGCTCGTACTGATTACACCATTTTAAATTAACGTACTAATCTTTCGTTATAGAATTAAAGTCTCAAATCTAAACTTTAAAAACTGTATCCCCACCTATATATTTTTACTTCTATTTCCATACTTTTAATTGCTATGTTAGAACTACAGCACCAAGTTAGAACTACAATATGAAATATCAGAAAAAGAATGCACCTTTAGTAATCAGTTTTGCCCTTTATATCTACACGCACTTAATGGCTTCATGCTGCCCTCACTAACAATATCTAAAAAACATCTTTATACACCTATTATGTATGTATATTATTCACTTCTATCTCTATACATAACTATCTCATACAGGCTATACGTAACTATCTTATACAGGTATCTATGTCACTTTTCTTTCTTCATTCATTATTAATATCTAACTCATAAAGGGCATTTGAACCTTTACTTGCATCCTTTGAAATTCATACACTGTACTGCATATACAATGAACGGTCAATGAACGGTGCTTTCATTAATTTTAACTTCATTTCATTAATTTCAATTTCATCGGTTTCAATGACTCTGCATCTTCTCCTTTACTAACTAACAAGCTAACAGCCATGCGCCATTCTTTAATCCCTTAAAAACAAAAAAAGACCATCCAGCTTTTAGGCTGGATAGCCTCCTCCTGGTGGGGGCCATGATCCGAGTAAGCGGCGGATGATAACGATTTCACCGAGGTGGTACGTATTATGTGAAGCGATATTACGCAGGAAGCCGGCGACGCTTTCGGTTGGGATGAGTGCCAGAGGCTGAGCAAGCTCCAAGGTGCGAGCGAGTTCGCAGGCGGTGTCGATACCCTGTAGAAAATCGTCCAGTACGACTTGCCAGCTTGCTTCGTCTGCGGCGTTGGTTTGCTCCGGCCAGCTATCTGCTACAGCAGGCGGACGTGCAGGTTGCTCGCCGCGTACATGAGCCAGCATGAAATCCTGCCAGTAGCTCATATGGCTAACGAGCTGATAGATCGTATACGGAAGTCCTTCGACTTGCTTGCCTGCCAGTTGTAGATCGATATCTGACAGCGCGCGAGCAATCGGTAAATGCCCCCGTTCGCCGACCAGAGATTGTACTAATGCTCTGGAAAAGGCTTGTTCTGCTGTATCACTCATGTGTATTTCGCTCCATTTCTAGTGCTGGTGAATATCCAGCATCGGTTCGATACAAAGTGATCCGGGCAATCGCCAGATCACTTACGATTTCTAGCTTAATGTATCCCATTCATCTATGAATTTCAACCTGAGCGGCTGAAGGTCAGGGCATGTCGCGCTGGTTTCCATTTTGTTTTGACGTGCTTGAGCGATGCCGCTTCTCTTACACATCATCTTTTCCATATCTTCACACCGATGCTGACGGTGTATGACTGACAAAGCGGAAGGTAAGAAACTGCTCCTGCTCATCCGATTCGAATGGTTCTTCATCGTATTTGTAGCTGGTGTAATCCGCCAGCAGGTGGCGCCAGAAACGGCGGGTGTGCGTGTTGCGTCCTGTAGGGTTGGTATGCAGCGCCCAGCGTCCGGAAAAGCTGCCAAAGACGTGCTTTGCCGCCTGCTGTGCAATACCTTTTCCGCGAAAAGGTCGCATCAGGAAAAATTCATGCAGGAAGTATTCGACCTGCTCCCCTGCTGGTACATAGGGTGGTGTCGATACGAGCGCAAAGCCCGCTGGAATACCATTTACGCGAATGAGAAAAGGGAATAAGATGCCGGGATGACGCCACCAGATTTTGAACACTTCGCTTTGTTGTGCGAGCGTCGCGCAGCTATCGTCCTCCTCGAATACACCATATCGATTCGGCAGGCGCTCCCAGATTTCGGACAGATCATATAAATAGAAAGGGTACATATTACAAATAATATGCTTGTCCGCTACGGGACAAAGCTCAACCTGTACCTGTTGTTCATGCTCCATTACTGCTGGCTCGATATTCGGATTGATGTTCATATCAGCCTCCTGTTTAGCCGAGGACTTAATGTCCTCCATTTTTCCCGCGTCCACTATTGCGGTCATTTCTGCTGCTTGAAGTGGATGGGGTTGTATTGCTTTTGCCTGCATGTGTCTTGTTTGTGCTGTGCTTGTTCGTTTTGCCAGTGTTGCTTTGGCTTGAAGCGGTTTTGCTGGTGCTCTGGTTGCTAGCATTTTTGGCGTTTGTCGGTTTGCCTGTGTTGCCTCTGTTTGCTGCGCCTTTACCCGGGTTCGTGCTGCTTGCTGCTGATTTGCCCTGATTGGCTCTGTTGCCACGCTGCTGCGGTGCACCTGTGACTGGCTTATTGGTAGCCGTCGATGACTTGCGTAATTGAGCTGCTGTGTATTGCAATGCTTCCATTGCCTGTTTTACAAAAGCACGATTTTCCGGTTCCCATTCATGCGGATCATCCATAAACGAATCCTCGATAAATTCCTCCAGTCCATCGGCAAGCTTGCGCTGATCTGGCGCACTCTTCCCTCGCAGCACCTGAATCGCTGCGCGCATGGTGCGGCAGGACTGCTGGATGAACTTATAGTCATCCCGATCCCATGCCTCCGAATTATCCATATCGTAAAAGGCGATCCATTTCTCAATCAATGAAGCAGCCTGCTTCGCTTCCATCTGTGGCATATTCATTCTCCGTTTCATTGCAGACATAGCTGCACATGTTAATTATCCGGCATGCCGCCTGAGATGGGCATCCGGTTATATGCTACCATTGTAGCGGCTATGGTTGTTGGCGTACAGTGGGTTAGCTGCGGTACTGTCTTGGCAGATACCTCCGATCCAGAATATCACCTGCTTGTGCGCAAACTTTAAGCGCCCGATGCATCATCCACTGCGGGAAGGAATAAGGGAACGTCCTTCGGTGGAGCCCAGGAATCTACTGGATTAGGATGGAATGTAGATTCCCGGGCTCCAAAGGCGTCCTTTTCCCTTATTTCCTCCCCTCCGTTCTGTGCTGATCGCCACATGAGACGCAATAAAAACGTAAACCATAAATACATATAAAGCACCGTAAGGAGCTTTCCGCTTAGACTTAAAGGAAATTAAAGACAAAGCTTCTTTATTAACTTCTAAGCACTGACATGCACTAAAGATGAAGCTTCAGTCATCCATTTATAGATAGTAGACAATATATTCGACTACTATAGAACCTTTAGTTGAAGCTACCAAAGATTATTATAAATAGATCAATTCCTTGAATAGATCTATTCTTTGAATCCCGTCATTCACGTTCTACCTCTGTGGCAGCAACTTCAAGTTCCTTTAACGTCGAAGCTCCTTCCGACTCAGTTAATGATCCATCGTCACGATGAACCGAGCTGCTGCAATTCGTGGGAACGGTAGATCTTTGCTCCTGCTTCGCGCTTCAGTGCGAGCTTGTACATCGCCCTGGCGACGGTGGTGGACTGGATTGGTTTGTATTTGGCCAGGCCACCTTTTAGCAAGGGGGAGAAGATACGCGAAGCGACAGCGGCGGCGTGTTCGCCGGGGCGGAATTCCTGGCGTTCTCCTAGCAGCAAGGAAGGCTGGACGATGGATAGGGATGGGTAGCCGAGACGGGACAGTTGCTGCTGCAATTCGCCTTTGATGCGGGAGTAAAAGATGCGTGAGCTGGCATCGGCTCCCATGGCGCTGATCAGCAGGAAGTGTTCGGCTCCTCTTTGGCGTGCAAGTTCAGCCAGACGGAGTGGGTAGGTCACATCGATCTTGTACATGCGCTCCTGGCTGCCTGCTTTTTTAATAGTGGTGCCGAGGCAGCAATACACATCGGTTGCATGCCATGTGTCCGCCTGCTGCTCCAGGTGATCGTAGTCGGTTATGAGCTGCTCGATTTGCGCATAGGGCTGCCAGTCGGGTACAGTCTGACGTACGAGTACTTTGATGCGGTCGTACGTCTGTTCATGGACGAGGATGTCGACTAATGAACGTCCAACCAGACCTGTGGCGCCTGCGATGAGTGCTATGCGTTCTGCCATCGTGCTTTCCCTCCTTTCGTCCTGCTTCGTTGTACTGAAGATCGCGGAGCTATGCTTAGATCGTATGATGGCTCGCACATGATGTAGCGTGAAGACTTCGCAGCCTGCTGCTTTATCACGCCCTATTTGAAACCAATGATCCTCTATCTGTTATCGATTTATAATGCTCCACCTGTATTTGTACTACTGTATTCCTCTATGTGTATACGTACCTGCTTATCCTATGAACTTGTATACCCGAATGCGCAAAGGCTGCGTCATTCGGGCGTCAGGCTGTGGTGCTGCTCAGAGCAAAAAGGCGACACTGCCGCCATTCGTGTGCACAATATGATCGGCACCGAGTCCTCTGTAGATCATGCGTGAATTACTGCTTTCGGTAATAACATAGATCGGTTCACTCGTCCATGTCCGGCACATCTGGATATACCGACAGCAGAGCGGCAGACTGCGTTCAAACAGATACACTTTGCCTACAGCAAGCTGCGGAATCGTCCATTCCTCCTGACGCTGTGTATCGAGCAGCAGCACATGCGCCACACCCATTCGTTCCAGTTTTACCTTTTCTGCATAACTATTTACGATCGCGGCAAACTCAATTCCTTTGACTTTGAGCAGTTGCATAAACTGCTCTCCTGCACGCGTCGCTGGAGATACCAGCACATACTCCTTAGGCAACTCCGATTCCTGCTCCAACTCCATCTCTTTCTCCTCCAATTGTGTGAAGGCAAACAAAAAAGAAGCTGCACAAGAGGTTTCCTCGCCAGCTTCTCAGGCATTCCGTACACAGACATAGCTGCGCTTACCGGATGTCATGATCATTGTCGCCTCTCTTATATTCAGCTTACGAGGTTAGCTGACGGATTCGGAAGTAAGAGTCTCCCTACGGATAGCAGCCTTTTGTTAAAGGCTACGAACCCGATTCACCCCTGAACAGTCTGTACTCATCGCACTCACTGTTCGCTGGTTCCCCCGCTCCCCGGCTACAGAATATCTGCTCTGTGGCTCGGACATTAAGCTGGTTACGGCGCCAATATAGATTGTCGTACACCGTAATTTATGAACTTGAGACGAATCATACTCTCCTACCCTGGCAAAGTAAAGACGAGCCATTTCTCATTTCATGTCAATTTCCCTATTACAATAAATACAGCAATCACTTTCCTTTCATTTTCGCTCCCTTACGCCATATTATGCAGGAATACTAGTTTTTCGTATAAACCGAAGCAAAACGGAGCATTATCGATATAACGACACGAATGGATAGAATGAATCCGATTACATGCATAGCGGCTGGCTTATATGACAGCCCACCGTCTTTGCAGGACATTTACGTTCGCTGCAAAATGCCCTATGATGGCTCACAACTAAACCTTACATCCAAAGGAGTGTATGTACGTATGTTATCTGCTGTTGCTCCACTGATTCAGCCTGCTATCCGCCCGGAGTCTCTCATCGGTGAGGCGCGTATTCACCGGCTGGAGCTGTTCCTGTATGATCAGGCAAAGCTTGCCTTACCGGAATCGTACCGCCCTCTGCATTGCGGCTTGCTGCGCATATCCGGCAGCGGGGCTACAGGCTGGGCAGAGTTTGAGTTTTCCGATGGATCGACCCATCTTGATCTGGTAAAGTGGGGGCAAGCGTTCCGTCGTCTGAAACGGCTGGATGCAGCAGAAGCAATGGCATTCATTCGTCAATATCAGCAGCAATGGGGCTTCACACGTACTCATCTTGCAGCAGAGGCAATGGTAGCATGGCAAAAGGCACTGGCGGAAAGTGTCTCACGTACGAAGGATACGGTAGAGCCTTCATCTTATATGACAGGATTGACAGGCTTACCGATGGAACGGGAATTTCTCAGTTATTATTGTCAATCTTATTATTCTTTTTGAGTCATGCTGGTTAAGTGTCTATAAAGGGCGACTGGCAGTAAGCAAAAAATACTCATCTATCCAGCAGCATCGGCTATCTGCACGTTATCGCATGTTGGAAGCCTGTATTACCGATTAAAGGAGCGTTGTTATTGCAATGAGCGGAGAAAAAATCATGGTTGGTGTTCATTACAGTCTCAATGGTGAGCGTCTGATTCGGCGCGGTATTCGTCTGGCGCAATTGCTGAATGCGCCATTGATTGTACTGAGCGTGCTAAACGAGCCGGTAAGTGAACTCGATATGAACAGGCAACAATACTACAATGCCTGGAAAAAGCTGACGGAAGAAGCAGGCGGTACATTCCTGGTGAAGCTCAACGAGGATCGTGATATCGCCGAGGTCATTGCTGATGTCGCGCATCAGCATGATGTCACCCAGCTCATTATCGGACAATCGGTTCGTTCGTTCTGGGAGGAAATCACGCGTGGTTCGCTCGTAAATGATCTGCTGGAGCATCTGGGCGCGATTGATCTGCATATCGTCGCTGTCCAGCGTATGAAGGCAAATCTGGAGGAAACGCACGAGGATGGAGTCGAGGTCGATGTGATCCATACGCCAAAAGGCTACCAGATCCGCTATGAAACTGACCAGCCGGTTGTGGCTGAAGGTGTATTTTTCAAGGAAATGCATACTGATTTTGAAAATGGCTTGCTCAAGCTGCATATCGATGGGGAATATCAGTATTTGAAGGTACGCAAAGGGCTGTTGATTGATACAGAGTCGCTGGAGCGTATGTTGCAAAAGAGCCTGTAGATCGATGCTGTTATTTATACAAATGTAGACGGCGAGGTAGGCGACACTGCGGAAAAGAATAACGTACCCTACCGTACAGCAAACAATCCGCCCGACATAGTGACGGGCGGATCGTTCTGTCTCAAAAGCTATACTGCTTCATACAATCAGCGGCAACGTCGGCTACAGGAGCTGCTTCATAATTCCAGTATCCCGCCGAGCGCATGGAGAATGGGTGATGTACATGATCCATAGTACGCTCCATTACCGTCACCACCGCAAGCACTTCCTCTTCCCACAGCCAGAAGCGACTTCCCTGCTCCATCGCCTCCATTGCATCATCATCCGGTAGCCACATGCTGCCGACCGTATCCCAATGTTCTGCACTAAGGCTGGCAATATACAGGCGTACGTCATGCTCATCAATACCTGCAAATGACTGGAATGAGTTATGTTGGCGATTGGCTGACGGTTCATTATGTTCACTATATTCATTCTCTATCAAGCTTGTGCTTGCTGCATGAATCGCGTTCTTCCCCTCGATTAGCTGCTCCCTCAGTCCGGTTGTGCTAAACCACTGTTGATACGGAAGCCGTGCCGGATCGATCTCCCACTGTATATACACAGGTATAATCATCATTTATCTCTCCTCTAAATTAGAATAGGGTATACAAAAGACGATTGACGTCGTTACTATATTTCAAAGTTTTACAAATCGTTTAGAAATAGATCCTTCATGAAGCATTCGTATAGAGCGGTACATTTAACTAGCAAAATTCGCGTCCAGTACGCTGAGCCGAATCTTGAACTAACAAAGCCAACGTGCAGCGTAGTAAGCTAACTTATGAACTAACAAAGCTCACTCACGTACAACGCGATGAGCCAACTCGTAACATAACAAGCTTACGTGTAGCACGGCAAAGGAATTACTAACTAGCACAACGCTGATCTAGCACAATAATCCAACCATGACCTAACGAAGCTCGCGTGCAGCGCGATACGTCGACCAGTTAAATGCCTGCCAGCTTCGATCCTGCTCCAATATATCCTGCTTGCTCTGTCGTACAAGCTCGTTCAGACCAAGCTGCGGATGCTCCTCGGCAAACGCTAACAGGATCGGCACAGCATCTGCCGATAGGCTGATCAGATAGTCCTGATCAAGCTGTCCACTCTCGGCATAACGTTCGATATTGCGCTCAGCAATAAAGCTTTCCATGTCAGCATAGTTCAGCACAACATACGTACTCAGCCCCAGAATTAAAAAGCATTGATACAGAGGCAAACGGCTAAAGCCGATACGTAAGCCAGCCAGTAGAAGCAGGACACCCAGAAATAGCATAAACACATGCACCAGATAACGTGTAACGGTATAGCCATACGCCTGCTCATACAGCATAAGACGAGTAAAAGCAGAGCTTAACATCACCGCCGAGCAAATGACCAGAATGTATAGCAGCCAGCGATTGACCTTCATGAGCAAAGGACTGGCAGGTGCGCATTTATATAACACAGATAACAATAAAGTAAAGTTAATCGCCGTTACGACCACCAGCTCGCCAAACCCGCTACGCGCATATTCCGCATACGTACTTCCATCCGGCAATCGACCATGCCCTGCACCAAATAAATACGAGAACTGCAACCATACGAATAGCATATATACCAGATTAACGAGCACGAGTACCGTCGCCGCTACAAGTGGATCAAGTCGAATAGGGCGCATCGGTTCGATTGGGACATCCCTGATTATCGATGGCGTTGATGTGGCGGACGCTGTATGTGCTGCTTTTGTCGTCTGTTTTTCATATCCTCCCTGTCCTTCATATCCTGCCTGTGCTGCCGCATGGTCAGCCGCTTCTTTTTCCGACATATATCGTCCACTCTGCGGATCACGCTGCAGCGGACGGACGAAGCCCCATAGATAGGCGAACAGCACCAGCATCATCACAACGATCCATGCGATGCGGAATAGCAGCGGACCCGGCGACACTCCTACGAACCAGGAGGGCAGATTGGATAGCAACTCATCAAACATACGATCTGCCGAGGTAAGTAGCAGCAGGACGATAACCAGTAACGGTAACGCCACGACTACGCCGATCATAATACGTCCCAGTGTTCGTCTGCGTTCATTCTCCATCCGTTTGGCAAGCTGACCATACAGCATTCGGATTGGCGTTGGCAGATGGGCAAACATATGCACCAGCACCTGCTCTACGGTTGCCCACACTAATGCTGTGCTGCTCCATGACGGTCGACGCTCGCTCAGCATATATGTCGTATGCAGCAGAACCAACACAGGTACAACAAGCAGATTGAGCACATAAAATAATGGATTCGCAAATAGCCCATAGGTGAGCGAAAGTAATACGACGGCTGTCATCAACAATCGACTCATCCCTGAGCCTTGCCGCAACCGATCGCCTCCGTACGTGTACATATAGAAGTAAAATAAAATAACAAATACCGGATAAGATACACCCATCGCATGTCCATAAAATAAATATTGATGAATAACCGCCAGTACGAACGCTGTCAAAAGCGCAATCCATGCGCGCTGCGGAGCGACTATTAGCTTTTGATACATTGCGGAACCTCCCTGTTGTCGTTTCTCATCGTTTATGCTGCTTCTATGTAGTCTCCATGCGCTGTGTCGTACAAGTCTCATTGTAGATGTTAAAATAGGAAAATAAATAGAAGAATTCGAATGATTAATTTCGTATTTTAGGAAGGGAAGATAAACGGATGAAGCTACATCGCCAATTTTTACTACTGCACGGACAGTATGCCGATCCAGATGGACGCTGGGTTACGCTGGATGAGATTGCAACGGTGCTGGAGCGGACGCATCGCAGTGCGCTTAATATTATCGGCAGTATGCGCAAGGCGGGCTGGATTGACTGGCAAGCACAGCGCGGACGGGGCAAACGCTCGTTGCTACGCTTTCTGGTGACCGCCGAGCAGATCGCGCTGGAATCGATGATGCAGACGATTCGGCGTGGAGATATTCGCACCAGCATTGAACAGATTCGCGAGCAGGCACGTTCACCGGAATTGGACGATCAGCTACAGCAATGGCTGCTGACGTATTTTGGCCCGCATTCAGAGATGAGGCAGGATCGGCAAATTGACCAGCTACGCCTGCCGATTCGGCAACAGATTCATACCGTTGACCCACTGTATATGAATCTGCTGGCAGAATCGTTTGTATCGAGCCATATTTTCGATGGACTGGTGCGGAAGGAAAGTGAGAGCGGACGGATTGTGCCTCATCTTGCTCATGCATGGGAAACGGATACGACACGCACACAGTGGACCTTTTATTTGCGCAAGGATGTGCTGTTTCATCATGGACAGACGCTGACTGCCGATGATGTGGTGTATACGTTTGAGCGCTTGATGCAGAGCGCTCGACCTGCGCTGTACCGATTCATTTTCAAACAGATTGCCTCGGTGCAGGCGCTGCATACCGGAGCAGTGGTGATTCGGCTGCTTCAGCCGTGTGAACTGTTTTTGCCGTTTCTTTGTACAAGTCGCGCTGGGATTGTGCCGGAAGGGTTGAATCGCACGAGTGAGGAGGAATTCGGGCATCGCCCTAGCGGGACAGGCCCTTTTCGCCTGGTGGAACGTGATCCAGATCGGGTTGTATTGGAGGCATTCAAGCCGTATTTTCGCGGCAGACCCCATCTGGATCGTGCAGAGATTATTCATATTCCGTGGCGTGTGCGCCGGGCAGACGATGAGCGGCGCACACGTAGCGAGAGTGAGACAGCGTCGCCCTTTCAGGTTATTCCGGGTCCGGTCGAGGGGGCACAGGGAGAAAGCTGGAGTCAGCTACCTTCGCCGGTATCAGTACGCAAATTTGTCACCTTTAACACGCAGAAGCCCGGCTTGCTTCAACAGCCAGAGGTGCGCAGCCATATTTGTCATTGCTTGCAAAGGGATGCGGAACACGATGCTTCGCTGTCAGATCGAACAGATGCTGAAGCTTTCTGGCTAAACGATCCGCAGCACGCTTCCATGCGCGCAGCAACTGACGGTAGCGAGAATGCAGACAGTGAACGGTCGCTGCGTATTTTGACCATTCCACAGTATCGCCGTGATGCAACGAAGATCGCGGAGCGGCTGCGGCAGTGGGGTTACATATGCGAAGTCCGCTCCGTTCCAATCGAACAGTTCAAAGGCGATGTGCGTATGGAGTCCGATCTGCTCGTCTTCTCGCTCATCCGCGATCAGGATGAGCAGCTACGTTTATTCGATCTGTATCAGACGATGGCGGGACATGTGGAGCCCCATGTGACTACGGATATTATGTATCGACTACAGGATATATTGCGGCAACCGGATGCCACGACCAGGCAAACGCTATTCGATGAGATTGAGCAGCGGCTGGTGCAGGGTTACCAGCTTCATGTGCTGTACGAAAAACCCGTGCAAACGACGTATCTGCCCAGCATGCGCGGTATTACCTTCAACAGTCAGGGCTGGGTCGACCTGCGTCATATCTGGCTGCCACCGGGCAATGCACCATTTTGAATGAAACAACTTCGAAATGCAGCGCCTCTTCATGTGAAGCGTCTATCGAGAGAAATGCTTTTTAGATGTTCAGGTATTTTTCAGGTATAGAGATAAGTACTTTAGGAGTCCAATACGTCTAACTCTTGTGTATCTCAGTTTCTCTGTGTCGGAGGATGCAGTCTATGGTCAGAACAGAAGGTACAAAGACATGCCTGCAAGCCTGCAAAGATAGTTCCTCTTTTGTGCCGACCCAGTTGCCAAATCTTGAATCCCATCGGGTAATAACATAAGGTGTGCACGTTCTATTGTTTTCATGGCTTGTTAATTATCGGCACTATCGATATAGCGGAATTTAAATGTCATTATGCAATATTTATTTACGGATAAATGTTTATTCTATTGGGTGAAGGGTAATAACATATCGTGACGCTAACACGGCGCACCGAAATCAAGAAAAATTCTTACGAGGAGTGAATAGAAAATGGCAAACAACAACAGTAATGACAACAACAACGGCAAAATGAGCAGAGAAGAAGCTGGTCGCCTGGGTGGAGAAGCCACTTCTAAAAATCACGACAAAGAATTTTATCAGGAAATCGGTCAGAAGGGCGGACAGGCTACGTCCGAGTCTCATGACAAAGAGTTCTATCAAGAAATCGGGCAAAAGGGCGGCGAAGCTACATCCGAGTCCCACGGCAAGGAATTCTATCAAGAGATCGGTAGTGAAGGCGGCAAAGCACGCAGCGACTCTGATGGTATGAGCCGCGAGGAAGCAGGACGTAAAGGCGGTCAGGCGCGTTCCAACAACAATAATAACAATAAAGACTGATCCGCAGCTTTCCGCGCTGGGAAGCGCTGTGAGCGTAAGAGTTCCATTGTATTCAACTTCGGGAGTGTATAATGGATGAACGTAAAAAGGAGAATTCCGCATAGGAGTTCTCCTTTTTGGTGTGTTCTGATTTGCTCCGTTATATTATGGTGCGCTCTAGCTTGCTATAGATAGTTTGGCTCCACTTCATGTATCCTTCGTATCACTTTGGCAGGCCAATACCTTACTTCACCTCAAGAATTCAACAGGCCAACTAACTAAGTTGATTTGGATAATTATGTTGAGCACTATCGAATGAACAGCAATACCCATTGCCTCATTTTAACTGTCCATTAATGACGATAAAACAATTCAATTTCACCCAAAAAGCCATGTAATCATCTATTATCACCGCTAATTAAATATGTCATAATCCAAGTTATACAGTTACAAAAATAGTCACAAAAAATCACCTGAATCGATGATGAAACCGACCGATTCAGGTGATAAGCGATGCTGTGCCATCAGCGGATAGTATCCCGTCTGTTCACAGCTTTTTATATACATGGCTATAGATGGAGGTATACATTTATTGATTCGGAAGTGTAATCTCGTCGACGTAATTTGTTGCCATCATACGCGCAACCTGTGCTGGATCAGAGGTTTGTCCGAGTACCCACATCATTTTGGTGGTCAGTGCCTCGGTTGTCATGTCATAGCAAGGAATAACACCTTTCTCCAGCGCACGCTGACCTACCTCATAGATCGTCAGATCGCCGCCCTCGTACAGACATTGGGTCGTGACGACAATACTCACGCCCTCCTGTACCAGCTCCTCAATCTTATCGATCAGATTGATCTCCTTGAATGGTACACCGCCCATACCGAAGCCTTCAACAATAATCCCGCGATAACCGAGCTTATGAACCGCATCGAAAATGTCCGGACGCATGCCGGGAATCAGCTTGATCAGGAATACATCGGGTGAATAGCCATCATTATAGACATGCCCTTCACTCTGACGCGTATGCGGAATATCGCTATAGACGATACGATCATTCTCCAGATAGCCGATATACGGGTGATTGATGCTTTCAAAGGCATCATAGCTTTTCGTTTTCACCTTGGACGCACGGGCACCATTGATAATTTTGCCATTAAATACGACGAATACGCCAGTCAGTTCGCTGGATGCAGTGCGGAAGGCATCCTTGATATTTTTACGGGAATCGCTATACTCCGCCAGTACGGAAACCTGTGAGCCTGTAATGACAACCGGCTTATCGAGCTTGCCCAGCATAAAGCTTAGCGCTGACGCCGTATACGCCATCGTGTCTGTACCATGCGCAATAACGATACCATCGTAGCTCGGCAACTGCTCATGCACGGTACGTGCGATCGTTACCCATTCTTCTGGCTGAATATTGGTACTGTCTACACTCATCAGATTCATCGCTGCAATCTGGCAAATTCCTGCCAGCTCCGGCACAGCCGCCACGATATTTTCTGCCGATTGAGTCGGCGTCAAACCATGACCTTCTGCCGAAGAAGAAATCGTACCGCCTGTATTAATAAACAAAATATTTTTCATCGCCCGTCTTCCCTCCGTATCGTATGCCTGACAACAATTTAATGTAACACTTTTACGTGGTGGTGTAAATTAGTATCCGGCGAAAAGAAGGGAATTTCAGGCGTGCTCATTCGTACTGGGTTCTGGTTGCACGGCAGCAGCCCTGCTTAACTTCATTCAGCTTTACGTAGTTTTACGTAGCCTTATTTATTCCTGCTTATTCCTGCTTAGCCCTTCTTAATAAATGAATGTTTGCATTATTGCCAGCAGACCAAGCAGCACTAACAGCACACCCGCCAGCCGATTGATGCGCTGGAGCCAGCGTAACGGCAGCTTACGTAAATGCAGAAGCTGTACACTTCCGCTTAGTAGTAGCCACCAGCACGCGGAGCCAATAAGCACGCCCAGGGCAAGCGCTCCAGGTGATAGGATCATGATTGTTGACACGCTGTTATGAGCTGTATTTGCTGTATTGCTGTTCGAGATAACCATACCCGCTGCTCCAAACAAACCGATAAATGAGACGATAGTGAGCGGATTCGCCAGAGTAAGTAACAAGGTGGAGCTATACGCTCGGAGATCACTATGCTTACTCTGTGCTGGCTGCGTGGCGGGTGGACTGCGCCATAGCCTGATACCGATCCACAATACGAATATTCCACCCAGCACGCGAATAATCGGCTCCACGGCTGACAGAGAACTGACGATCGAGGTCAAGCCAAAAGCCGCTATGGTAGCATACAAGCCGTCTGCACTGGCTGCCCCCAGCCCGGTCAGTAGTCCAATCCGCCAGCCATACAGCATCGTACGTTGAATGCATAAAATACCAATTGGCCCCACCGGAGCCGCTACCAGCAGACCGAGCAGCATCCCTTTCCCAACACTATACATTTCACTAATAAGCCAGCCCGCTATCCCCATCGCTTACAGCTCCTTACAGATCATTTTTCAGTTGTGACAGGCTGAATATCGTATTCGTCTTGGTCACTCCATAGGTCGCCTTTAACGTCTGACTGATGAATTGCTCCAGCGCCTCGATATCGGGCAAAGCGACCTTTAGCAAATAATCGTATTCTCCCGCAATGTGATGACATTCGAGCACATATTCTGACTGTAAAATCAACTGGCGAAATTGCTCTGTCTCCTCATATCCCTGCACGATGACAAAGATAAACACGGTACAGTAACGCCCCAGCGCCTTCGGATTCAGCCGTACTGTAAATTGCTGAATCACCCCTTGCTGCTCCAGCTTGCGGATACGCTCCGTAACAGCAGGAATCGATAAATGAACATTTTTACCGATATCCGAGCTGCTCATGCGCCCATTATGACGCAGCAACTCTACAATTCGCCGATCCATCTCGTCCATACATAAGCCTCTTTTCATTCGAAGTTAGGGGAGGAGTAGCTTTGAAGTCGATAAACTTTATGTTGTAAGGTCAATTATAGATTTAACGTTAATAATTACAATATTTCTGAGAAATACGATATAAATGAAGGTATATTGCTTTTAAACTTTATTTTTTACCGTTTTGTTATGTGGGCAGTATGCAGATACCTTACTATGTTAAGTCTTCCTTTTTTGTATACAAATCAAGCTTGATTGTCTTCGTTCAAACCTGCTGGATCAACTTAAATGAATCGTGCTGTAAGACACTCGAACGCCTGGACATTCAGTGGTTTTGTGGTTTTATAGTTTTTTGGTTTTATAGTGTAATGGTGTAACGACTTAATTTAATCGTTTGATAGCTTACTCATTTGGTGATCCGAACAAGCCTGCTTATCTCATAAATCACAAAAAGACGCATCCTCCAGACTCCTGTCTGTCGATGCGTCTAATCGTATTCATCCCTTTATTGTATACACCAATGCTCTATGACTGCTTCGCGCCTGCGGCGACCGGAGCGCTTTCGCCTGCATCCATGCCGAGTCCAGATACGGAGCCGTCTTCGTCCTCTGTTTCTGCTGTCCGTTGATCAGAGAGCAGCAGATTCAGGACAACGGCGGCGACGGAGCCGGTTACGATGCCGTTTTGCAGCAATGGTTGCAGGAAACTTGGCATCTGTCCGAAAATCGCTGGCAATACGGCTGAGCCGACGCCGATGGCGATGCTGCATGCAACGATCATCAGGTTGCGATCATTGCGCAGATTCACTTCCGCCAGAATGGACATACCGGAAGCCGCTACGGAACCGAACATGACGACCATCGCGCCACCCAGTACAGCGCTTGGGATAACGGTTGTGAGTGCGGCAAGCTTAGGCAGCAGACCGAGCACGACCATGATACCACCAGCGGCAAAGATAACGTTGCGTGTTTTGACACGAGTGAGCGAGATCAAGCCGACATTTTGCGAGAAGGCCGTATACGGAAATGCATTGAAAATACCACCCAGCATAATCGCCAGACCTTCCGAGCGCAAACCGCTCACGATGCGGCGTTGCTCGACCTTTTGCTCGGTCGCTTTGCCGACTGCGATATAAACCCCGGTTGACTCGACCATACTCACAATGTTCACGATGATCATCGTTGTAATGGCGATCCAGCTAAACTGCGGCGTACCAAAATAAAACGGCTGAGCGACGCGCAGCCAGGATGCTTCACCGACCGCCCCCAGATGCACCATGCCCATCATATACGCCAGCACGGTTCCGACAGCCAGACCGATCAGAACGGAGATTGAACGCAGGAAGCCCGTAGCAAAGCGATTAACGAGCAAAATAACGATCAACGTCACAAGTGCCAGCAGCAAATTGTGCAGTGCGCCGAAGTCCGCACTGCCCTGACCGCCAGCGACATTATTCATCGCGACCGGAATCAGAGACAGACCGATGATCGTTACGACAGAGCCGGTCACGATTTTCGGGAAAAAGCGCAATAGTTTACCATATAACGGTGCGGCCAGCACGACAAACAGACCGGATATGATAATCGCCCCATAAGCGGTCGGCAAATTACTCGTCGAGGCAATCGCAATGATCGGCCCCACCGCCGTAAACGTACAACCGAGCACCACTGGCAAGCCGCTACCAAAATAGCGTGTGCTCAGCACCTGAAGCAGCGTTGCCAGACCGCAGGTGAACATATCCGCAGCGATCAGATACGCAAGCTGCTCTGGCGTCAAATGCAGTGCATTACCGATAATGAGCGGCACCGCAATCGCACCGGCGTACATTGCCATCACATGCTGTAATCCAAGCGCAAATACTTTATGTTTAGCTAGCATCATACACCCGCTCCTGTTCTAGTGAGACCCGATGCGACCAGCGGCTGCTCTGGAATGAATTCAACCTGACCTGGAGACATTGCCGAGATACGCGCCAGCGACTGAACCGCAATACCACGTTCCTCCAGCAAGCCACGTCCCTCCTGGAACGTCTTCTCAATCACACAACCGACACCTACCAGCGTAGCACCTGCTTGCTCCACAATGTCTGCCAGTCCAACCAGCGCAGCACCTGTTGCAAGGAAATCATCCACGATCAGCACGCGTTCACCGGGCTGCAAATAATCCTGTACGATCGTTACCTGATACGTTTCCCCGCGTGTGAATGAATGCACGGATGCGGAATATACCTTGTCTCCCTGCGTGATCGCCTTTTTCTTTTTCGCATAGACAAAAGGTACATTCAGCGCAATGCCTGCTGCCATCGCAAACTGAATCCCGCTCGCTTCAATCGTCAGCACCTTTGTAATCTGTTCATGCGCGAACAGACGCGCAAACTCCTGTCCGATCGCCACCGCAAGCTGCGTATCCACCTGATGATTAAGGAACGAGTCCACTTTGAGCACACGGTCAGATAAAATATTGCCCTCCGCCTGTATGCGTTGTTCCAGTATTTTCATTTCGCTTTCCCCCTGTATTGTTCTGGATCGTACGGGTAGCGCCTGTTTCCAAGTGAAAAAATGCCGTAAAAAACAAAAAAGACAGGCTCCTTGAGTTCGTTTACTCAAGTGAAGCCTGTCTGTATAGTTGTTCCAATACAGAATGTGCAGTATACACATTCCCGTCTGCGGCTTCCCTTCTTCGGGCAGCACCGCAGCCAGCACGTTCTTCACTCATAGTCGGATAATTGCAATGGTTATCCGGTAGAAACTTCTGGGCCCTATTCCCAAGTATTATATGAGTGTAGCGGTCAGCCAGTGATCGGCTTGTTTGCCGTTATATCGCGCCGCTTTATGAAATTATATATGTATACTACACGTATTCATGCTGGCTTTCAAGGCTATTTTTCATATTTTCATAGCCGTGTTGCCTGATATTATGAGCATGTACCGCATCCATCTTGAGAAAGAGATCCATGATATACTCGCTTATTCGGATGATTGCTGTTTCTTCCTAAAAGGTGTACACCAACTTAAATGATAGAGCATCAACCACTGCGGGAAGAAAGAAGGGGACGGACTCCCGTATCGCACAGGAATCTACGAATTAGGAGTAAATAGTAGATTCCCGTGCTCAAAAGTCGTCCTTTCCCCTTCTTTCCACCCTCCGTTACTTGCAGCTTACACCGGTCACACTTGCATACGCGCTCTGATAAATAGAATTTAAAAAAGACTGTTCTCACGCGATACATCTCTTTATGATTTTACGATAGTAAGCAATTCCTCATACGTGTGCACCACTTCGTATTTCAGCTTCTCTGTACTAATCTTCTCGAAATGTTTACGCGCGCAAGCGATTTTAGCATTTTCCACACCGCGTAATTCCATTGAGTTCATTGTACCTTTGGTTTCAGCGATAAAATAAATATGTTTTACTGTGCCTTCCTTGAATACAATCGCCCAGTCCGGGTTGTATTGTCCTAACGGTGTTGGAATATAAAATCCCCTCGGCAATTTAGCAAAAACCTGAACCTCCTGACTAACATCCAGATCTTTCGCAAATCTTCGCTCAACCATTGAATCCGTAATGACATAATCATAAATATGCTTATTCGCAGGTATCGCATTTTCGCCGAGTTGTCCATTCAACGTGTTCATCGTGAAAATCTCAGACTCAAAGCGCTCATTCAATACATCATAGGTTACCGATTCTATGATTCGAGCTGCCTTTTTATCATTGATCAAGCGAGCTGTTCGGATAATGAACTCTTCTGGATTTAGGTTAAACAATTCGAACTTTTCTTTTTTGATCTGTATCAGGATAGACACAATGGTTTTTCGTGTTAGCTGCGTCTGGTCCATCAATTTGCCGATAAGATCATATTTAATCCGATGATCGATAGGACTCTCCACGAATTCGACTCGCTTTTCTTGAACAGTGAATGTTTCATTCGTTTGCAAGTGTTGGACAGATTCGATTCTGTTCATGACGGCTGCTGTTGTACGATAACGGAGCTGGGGTACGTATAATTCTTGGTCGATAGCTTGTATACACTGACGTATTAATTCATCCGAATCAAATCGAACGGTATATAGCGTTTTACGATTGATACGATTCCAGAACTCTTTGAACTCTTTTCTATTGAAGTTAGCGTTAACCTGCACATGCGGAATGTTTACGTTTCTCTCATTTGTCATCACATTTTCCTGACCTGCTGTATAGATCATGTGTAACAAATCCTGCATTTCAGCCGTATGCTGCTGCAATTCATCCGGTAAAGCAAGCTGTTGCTGTTCCACAGCCCATCGATATTGCTCGGTCAATCGATATTCGCGATCAATATATTGATTTTGGATTAGACTATAGATCAGCGTGCTCACAATCGTTTCATCCAGTACAAGCTGTATTCCA
>JBCNLJ010000029.1:0-60009 GCA_039595515.1 Paenibacillus sp.
TACTAATTTAGTAATAAAAGAAAAAATAAATATTTTAAAGCACGAAAGTAAAAACTAAGCGTTGTGACTACACAAAACAATTCCCTTGAGAGAACCATCTCTAAGTATATAATTTTTATAAATATGAGTTTTTCCGAATTGAATTTTCATCAGTTTTTCAGTATTATTTTTTTTGTTTAAAGGAAGAGCATAATATTTTTCTCCTCCTAAATCCCTACGTATTGTATCGATAATATCAAATGATTTTTCTGTTATTATATTATTTGTATAATACATATCTTCTTGACTATAAAAAGATAAAGTTAATAAGTACAAGAGAATTAAACGAGACAATTTACATGTTATATTTTGATTAAAAGTCTCAATAATTTCGATATCATTTCCTATATGCTTAGATGTATAAGTATCAAATCTAAAGAGACCGCAATCGAGAACTGCTGTTTCAAATGAGGATAATTTTTTGTAGTCTTTATTATTTAAAGATATTCCTTCATAATTTGGAAAGCCATACTTCTCATTGGTATGCAAATAATTATCAGTTTTTATATTTTCAATTTGATTATATAAAGACTTTCTAAAAACTTTCTCTTTGAAAATATAGGTATAGTCACCAAAAGTACATGATAAATCATCGATTAAAGCCTCTTTAATATTTAATTTATACGAGGAAGAGACTTCACGAAAAGACTCTATACAGTTAATAGTCCATACCATATATTTCTTCCAAAATATCGCAAATAGTAAAGGGTGTTCACTTTTATCTTCATAATCTTTTAGTACATTATATGAATTTTTTAATAATTTTAAAGATTCTTTTTCTCCATCTACCAATTTAACTTCAACCAATACTTTGGAGAAATTATTAATTGCTCCTGTTTCAATTATAATTTCATAATCGGGAGTTTGAGTAGTTTCTTTAGAGTTCTCAGGAAATTGTTCTTGGCCTAAAGGAATAATCAATTTTACCCAAGGTAAAAGTGAATATACTCTTTTAAAAAGTTCTTCAGCATAATAGCCTCTACTAAAATTACTGAATCTTTCACTAGTTTCTTTGTCAGTAACAGTTTGATTTAACAACATTTGAATTACTTCTTCTGAGAAAGGTGTGTTGTTATCTCGAGCAGCTTTTACAACATCAAAAACATTCCGTATACTTTGAATAGAATGCATAAATATCCCTCTTTCTTGAAAATATTATCTTCAAAATTTTTTATACTAAATGTTTATTTAATAAAGTGTATAATTGCTATGTCTTAATCCTAATTTTTAAAATCGTTTAAATTTATATCCAACAAATCTATAACATACTCAGCCAATTCATGTTAATTATTTTTTGACAAACTCTTATCTGAGTTTAAGATTCTATTTATACACCCTATATAAGTCTGCTATTTGCATTAAGCGACTTGTAAAAGAAGCAATTGTACTAAATATGTTTAAACTTAATTTTCTACCGAAATAACATTTAAAATTTTGACTAATGTTTTTTTAAGTTTATCCATAAATAAAGCATCATTTCTTTCTTTTTCATCTTTCCAAAAGTTAATTACTACAAGCAATGATATTCTTCCAGTTTTCTCTTCATGCTTAATGCCATAATGTACATGTTGATATTAGAGATCGTATATCATTCTACCCATGGGTTTATTTATATTATTTTAAAACGAATACTTTTAGACTCGCCATATCAAATATTGTTAAAAGTTCTTTGAAATAATCTTCATATACATGCAATTGATTTTTCTCGTATCTATGAAATGAGATTCCTTAGGCGCTCTTTCACAATTATTTGTTTTCCAAGCTCTGAAACGTGATTGCAAAGACACATTTCTGTTATTCTCAAGAACCTTTAGCTCTTCAATAATTATAAATGTACTCTTGAAACTCTAAGTTTTTCGGCCAATTAAATTTCTTTTTGTGGAATCATTATTTAGTTTTTGCATTTTAATCCTCTAACGTTAATTTAGGGGAATAATAACATGAAGTATATAAAATAACTAGGAAAATAATACTGTATACCTGCGCAAAGATTAAATTATTTTTACTCAAGTTTAATAATTTTTTAAATAACTTTTAATATAAGAAATTATAGATTTTATCTTTTAGACAATATTAAACTGAATTATTGTATTTTATTTATAAACTCAAACCTCATTTAAAACGCATATATTACATAAAAAACAGAGATATCTTGGTATCCGACACCCCGGCACAAGATATGATAAAATACGTTAAGTACAGCCATTCATTCAAACAGGTACATAATTGGAGGGAGCGTCACAAATGAAAGTAGCAGATGTATTTGGACAGATACCGGTATTGGAAACGGAGCGGGTGATTTTACGTCCGCTTCGAGCAGAGGATCGCGAAGACATGTTTGCTTATGCCTCCGACCCCGAAGTTACGCGTTATGTGAGCTGGTACACGCACCAGACATTAGACGATACAGATGAATTTATCAATCATGTGCTGAAAAGCTATGCCGAAGGACAGCTTGCACCATGGGCGATTGAAGAGCGGGAATCCGGCAAGATGATCGGTACAGCAGGCTATTTAGGCTGGAATATACGTCATTTCCGCGGTGAGGTTGGTTATGCACTGGCACGCCCATACTGGAATCGTGGGATTGTAACCGAAGCGATGGGGCCGGTTATGCAGTTTGGTTGGGACGAAATGAAGCTTATTCGTATTGAGTCTCGCTGTATACCGGAAAATATCGGCTCTGCTCGTGTAATGGAAAAGCTGGGTATGCAATACGAAGGCCTGCTGCGCAAGCATCTGTATACAAAAGGTAGCTTCCGTGATGCCAAAATCTATGCAGCTATCCGTTCGGTGGAATAGGTTGACAACGCGGTCATAGGCTAGCTTGACCCTGATGGATGTAAATGTTGAAGCCGATTCAAGTTTTGCATTATAGTCATATCCACCTCTCATCCGTTCAACGATATGGAAACGGTAGCGAAAATAGCATGCTATAGTTTCCATATCTATTGAACTGGTGAAACATATGTTGCAGATATAGATTGGATCTGTAGATCGCAAGAGGGGAGAATCGTTCATGAGTTCTGATGCGGAACCGAATGTGCATTTGCCGATCTCGGAAAGGCTAACGCAGTCTGTACAGTTGGAGCTACTGCAACCCCATCATCTGGAGGAACTGCTATCGTTTGAGTTGCCGGAGGATCAGCATCACTTTACAGCTTTGCCGATTGAAGTGCTAGAAATTTCAATCCGTGATCCGGAGCGGCATCCGATTGTCATTACAGCAAACGGAACGGCTGTCGGCTTTTTTGTATTACATGAAGGTGCAGGAGTATCCACGTATCTTTCCTACACCTCAACTCCTTCGGAGCAGCTTATGCTGCTACGTGCGCTGTTGGTTGATCACAGGCAGCAGGGGCATGGATATGCTCGACTGGGGATGGAGGCGCTACGTGCTTTTGTCAAAGAGCAGTTTCCGCATATTCGTGAAATCGTGCTTGCTGTAAATGTGCGTAATGAGCCTGCGCAAAAGCTTTATTTGCGTACCGGCTTTGAAGATCGCGGTATTCGGCGTCCAGGGGCAGTCGGGATGCAGTGGATTATGCATTATGTTATAGGATGATATGGAATAGACGGGGGAGCTCAGGATGCAAACGACGTTGCAATTTGTGCCTGTTCAAGAGCAGCATCTTGAACAGATTGTAGATATTTATAATTATTATGTGCTCCATACGACGGTTTCTTTTCATACTGAGCCGCTGACCTTAGAGGACATGCGCGCGCAGCTATTCGATCTGCCTGCCCATTATTGCTCCTATGCAATTATCGAGCGCACAGATAAGTCAACGCTGGAGGATCAGCAGGTAAATGTGGTAAGTGATGCCCATAATGAAGCTTCACTGCTTGGCTATATTTTGCTAACTCGCCACAAAGCCAAGCAAGCGTACGATACAACGGCTGAGATTACGATCTATTTGAAGCCGGAGCAAGCGGGTAAAGGGATCGGTAGCCGGGCGCTCGTCTTTATCGAGCAGGCGGCGCAGCAGCATGGCTTCCATGTGCTTGTGGCGACGGTTTGTGCGGATAATACGAGCAGCATTCGATTGTTTGAGCGCTATGGTTATGAGAAATGTGCTCATTTCCGTGAGGTCGGTCGTAAGTTCGACCGGTGGCTGGATATTGTAAGCTATCAGAAAATCATCGGCAGACGGGAGGGTGTGGATGGCTAGCATACTAATTGTAGAGGACGAACATAAGATTTCGCGCTTGCTGCAAATTGAGCTGGAAGCCGAAGGCTATGAGGTTAGTCAGGCGTATAATGGTGCGCAGGCATGGGATATTTATCGTGAAGGCGTCTGGGATCTGGTACTGCTGGATGTGATGCTGCCTGAGATGAGTGGGATCGAGATTTTGCGCCGAATTCGTGCTACAGACCCGTCTACGATGGTCATTTTACTAACCGCGCGCGATTCGGTCGAGGATAAAGTCGCAGGGCTTGATCTGGGCGCTAATGATTATGTGACCAAGCCGTTTCAGATCGAAGAATTGCTGGCGCGTATTCGTGCGGCGATTCGCCTCAAGGAGCAGCAGACACGCGGTGCGGAAACGATAGAGACGGGGAGCTGGCTTACAGCGGGTGATTTGCGTTTGAATGAAAGCACCCATGAGGTGGAGCGTGCCGGGCAGTCGGTGGAACTGACGCCACGCGAATTTGATCTGCTGGCGTATTTGCTCAAAAATAAACGTCAGGTGCTGAATCGGGATCAGATTCTGGCGGCAGTGTGGGGCTATGATTATTTTGGCGATACGAATGTGGTTGATGTATATATTCGCTATGTACGTAAGAAGATCGATCACGGTCATGAGCAAGAGCTGATACATACCGTTCGCGGCGTAGGTTATGTGCTCAGGGAGCCTTCATGAGACTCAATCGGCGGATTCATCTGTATTCGTCGGTGCTGTTTGCGCTTGTATTGATTATTACAAATGTGCTTGTCTATATTGTGTTCAGCTCACTAACGATTCGGGAGCAGCAGAATCGGATCGTCTCCCAGACGGAGAAAACAGCAGATAACATCCGCCTTTCTGCGGGCGATCTGTCGGTTGCCGATCTGCTGCGTGCCTATGTCCCGCTGGAGGGCATGATTCGCATCGTAGCCGAGCAGAGCAGTAATAGCCTGCTCGTTACATCGCCGGATGAGCAGCTATTGTCCGAGCGTCCGGTTTCGTACGAGCCGAGTCTCGTATCGCAGGTCATCAAGGATAGTGGACATCGGTACGTATTTGTATCGGTTCCGGTCATCTGGAATGATGGACGTGTCGTGAATGTGCAGGTGACCGAAAGTCTAAAGCAAACGGAAAGCTATCTGAACGTCTTACAGCTTGTCCTGCTTATTGTTACGGGGATCGCCATGATTCCGGTCTTTTTATCCGGGCAACTGATCGGCAGAATTGTTATTCGTCCGATTGCTGCGCTCACTTCAACGATGAGTGAGATTCGTCGTAGTGGACAGTTTAAACGGATTGGGCTGGAGGAACGTTCCAAAGATGAGCTGTATAAGATGGGGGATACGTTTAACCAGATGATCGATCTGTTGGAAAACAACTACGATAAGCAAAAGCAATTCGTGTCCAATGCCTCACACGAGCTACGAACACCGCTAACGATTATTGAGAGCTATGCGAGCCTGCTCAAGCGTCGTGGAATGGAGCGTCCTGATCTGTTCATGGAATCAGTGGAAGCGATCCATTCGGAAGCGGTGCGAATGAAGGAGATGACGGAGCAACTGCTACTGCTTGCACGCCATGAGGAGCAGTGGAATCTTAAGCTCGAAGCGGTAGATTTGAGCAGTCAGGCCGAGCAGCTATCGCGTGAATTCTGGCAGGCGTATAGCCGACGGGTGAAGGTGGTCTTATCAGAAGAACTGATACAGATGCCATCGCTGACAACGATATGGACCGATGCAGGCAAGCTGCGTCAGCTATTGTTTATTTTGCTGGACAATGCACGTAAGTATAGCAGCGATGAGATTACAATTGAGCTTGGGCTGGATCATGCCCCGGCAGGAGCGTCGTATTCTAGCGCGGGAGCTTCGTCCATAGCAGAGCGCCATCGCTGTATCCGTGTGATCGATCAGGGTATCGGTATACCGGAAAAGGAATTACCCAGAGTATTTGACCGATTTTACCGGGTTGATCAGGCGCGAACGAGACAGGATAGCGGTGGCTCGGGTCTCGGTCTGACGCTGGCCCAGCGTATTGCAGAGGCGCTTGGTGCTTCGGTACGTCTCCAGAGTGAAGAAGGGCAGGGGACAACAGCGATTGTTACTTTGCCTGCTACCGCAAAGCATATGTCTGGTTTCTCAGCGAATTCTAATTAAACGCCTGTATACTGTCATGGAGATTGTTATAGACGGTATACAGGCGTTATTTGTTCTGTGCCGCTGAATGGATCAATCAGTATGACCAACAGGAAGGATGAATATCATGTCAAATAAACGTCTATGGATAGCAGGCGGCGCGGGAGCGATTCTGATTATTCTATGTGCATCAATCCTGATCTGGAAAACGAACGGACAGGCACAGCCGTTGCTCACTGCTGCTCAGATCGCTGAACGGGTAGAAGGCAAGTATCCCGGAAACGTTACGAGTATTGTGCAGGATCACGATGCCTATCAAGTAAAGCTAGAATCGGAGACAGGCGTGTATGAAATTACGATGAGTGCTGCAAGTGGTGAAATTCAGTCCATTCGTCAGCTACAGGGCGTTCTCAGAGCACAAGCCAATCCATCGGAAAGCAGCACAGCGAGTGCTTCAGACAGCACGTCTGCTACAGACTCTACTGCTGCCACATCCGGCACAGGTAGCGAAACGACAAGTAACCCGGCAGATTCGAATGCAGCTTCTGGAAACGATAGCACTTCAAGTACGACGCCTTCGTCTAATTTAAATGGAGCGTCAAGTAATACAAGCTCTGTCTCTGCTCCATCCTCATCAAACGATTCAACCGGTTCCGCTCCTGCTGGCACTTCACAGAACGGCGCGCCTGCTTCGGATCAACCAAGCGGTACTACCGGTTCCGATCATTCAAGCAGTACAGGAATGAATACAAATAACCCACCTGCTCCAGATAGTGGCCCGGTTCCACCGGATACGAATGATAAGCCAGCTAAAGCAGGTCCGGGCAAAAGACCGCCTTCTCCTGCGACCTCAATTACCGAAAAGCAAGCAGAGCAGATCGCATTGGGTCAGGTAAAAGGTGAGGTCGATGATATAAAATTTAAGCATAGTGGTAAAACAGGACAGCAATATTATCTGGTGGAAATTGACACCCCGGATGATCGTGAAGCAGCCGTGCAGATCAATGCGATTTCAGGTGCTGTCATGTCTGTGACATGGGACGATGAAGATGATGCGGACAAAAAAGATAATGATCATTAATCCGTTCTTATTTGATCATACGCTGTTAGTACAGTTCACTGCGATAGGATCGTAGGGGAGAAATACATGATCTCCTTCGTTCTCATCAATTTCTAATCTTGTTATCAGAGTCATCTCATTTGGCTGCTTTATATTGATATCATAGCCCGGCAGGCAAGTCACACGAAACCATTGTGAATCGGGTTCACATCGTAGAGTGTATGAATAACTGGCTGCATGGGGCAGGAAACAGACTACTGAATCGAATAAATATTCTGTATTCCATTCATGATCATCGAACATAACAACCAAGGAGGATATTACACATGACGAAGAAATGGATGAATCGCAAAGCAGGAATCGGTGTACTGGCGGCAGCATTGACGGTAGGAACTGCGGGTACAGTCGTAGCCGCGGCCTCAAGCAATAATAATAGTGCAAGCCAGAACAATGCGAATGTGATTGGTATTCAGCGTGCAGAGACGATCGCACTGCAAAAAGTCCCTGGTGGAACGGTAGAAAGTATTGAACTGGATCGCGAACGCGGTAAGCTCTACTATGAAGTAGACGTTAATCGCAGCAACGGAAGCGATGTAGATGTGCATATTGATGCTGTAAGTGGTGCGGTGGTTCGTACCGTAAATGACGATAACGATGATGACGACGCGTATGTTGTGCCTGGTAATAGCAACAATGCTGCAACCAGCAACCTGAAGGTGAAAACCGTCGATCAAGCGATCGCTATTGCTAAAAAGGCTGTAAATGGTACAGTGACTGACGTAGAACGTGAGCGTGAAAAAGGACGCATCCAGTATGAAGTTGAGCTTCGCTTCACTGGCGGTGAAGCCAAAGTCGAAATCGACGCAGCTACAGGTAAAGTGACCAAAGTAGACAAGGACTACGATGCTTATGATGACGATCACGATGATGATTAATGCGAGCTACCATAGCGTGAAGTGAAGCCGCGTAAAGCTGAATAGTAGAGCTAGCATCATACTAGCCTGGTCAGCCATAAATCGAGCTACACAACAAAGCCTCCATTCCGTATAAAAGAATGGAGGCTTTGCTATGCAATGAACCGTTTCATGCATACCATATAAAATCAGAAGTGAGACCTACTTCAAAGAATGATGTTCAAGCAAATCATAACGATTGCGCAATTCAAGATGGAAACGAATGCTTTCAAGCAGGATTGGATCATGCTCTTCCTCTGCTTCAGCCAAACGTTCTTCCTTGATGGAATCGGGGCTGCATAAAAATTGAGTCATCCACATGGACAGATCGGTGTCCTTTTTCATGATGAAGCCCTCCCTAAACATAAAGTGAGTGTTGATGTCCAGTGCAATGACTGATCCATATAACACGAGATAAGTGATAAGAAGATCGAAAGTGATCGGCTTGCTTCGTCCAGACAGACATAGTTTGGAAGCTATCGGTCTTGCTATTTCCGTTTAGAAGTTCAAGAGTTAAGGTGTCTGCTTGACTTATTAGTATTGTAGCGCCTGTTCGTTAAAGAAACGTGATGTGTTCCTTAAAATTGCATTAAATATTTGTTGAAAATGATTCGTTAAGCAATGAAACGGAATTATTACTCAATATTTAAAATAAAAACACAAAAAAGCTCTCACTTCTTCTACATATGACAAATGCAGATGCAGAAAAAATGAGAGCGAGCTAATATGAAGATCGTTAAATCTGGTTCGCATTTCGCTAAAGGAAAGCACGACGAATATCAATCAGAGTTTATATATTGATGATCTGGTTACTGGCTTATTATAGCTCCTTTTACTTACACTAAGCCATCTAAGGCGTCGGAGGAGACTTTGGCGCAGATGGCGAGAACATCGACGATTCACGCAGTACAAGACGGTGTGGAACGATATGACGCTGGTAATGAATCGTCTCATCCTCTTTATTTTTATCCTGAATCGCTTGAATGAGCGCTTGTGACGCAGTATAACCAAGATGATAAATGCCAATATCAATACTCGTCAGCGGAGGTGTGGATAGCTCGGACAGAGCGATATTGTTAAAGCTGACAATTGCAATATCTTCAGGCACACGATAGCCAAGCTCATGCAAACCGCGTAAAATGCCAAAGCTGACCATATCATCAACAACGACAAGTGCAGTAGGGCGCTCTGGCAAATTCATAAAGAACGACATCGCCCGATAGCCGCTTTCTTGCAAAAATTCACCCTCCACAATCCAGTCCTTACGATACTCCAGCCCTGCTTCTTGCAGCGCACGCTTAAAGCCTGCCATCCGGTCGACCGATACGACCAGCTCTGGCGGGCCGCTCACAAAGCCAATCCGGCGATGTCCCATCTGAATGAGATGACGCGTCGCATCGGCTGCGGCCTGAATATTATCGGTATCGACCGTAATCATATTGCTGTGCTGCTCACTACGTCCTACAAGCACAGCAGGGAACTGATTGCGGCTCAAAAAGTCGACGACCGGGTCGTTTTTGCGTGAATACAGTAAAATGGCTCCATCGATACGCCCGCCATACACAAGACGGGATACCGCATCCACTTCTTCCTGCTCACTGGAACCGGAGCTGAGCACCACATCATAGCCACTCCGATTCGCTTGAGCGACAATACCACGAATCAATTCCATAAAAAATGTATTCAAAAATAGCTCTTCTGCTGGCTTGGGCAAAATAACGCCAAGGCTCTGCGTCGTTTTGGAAACAAGACTTTTCGCCATAATATTAGGGTGATAGCCCATGTCCTCCATGATCGCTCTCACCTTCTCAGAGGTAGCATGACTAATACGAGGGTGATTGGACAGCACGCGCGAGACGGTAGAAGGAGATACGCCCGCCCGTTTGGCAACATCTTTAATGGTTACTGACATATGTACCTCCTTGAGTTTATGTTGAATGAAGTGATCTAATTTTGTGCAATCGAATTCAGAAGCGTGCAAACTGTATCCGAATCAGCATGCCCGAGGTTGTGTCTCTATGTTAATCGAACTCTTACAGAAGTGTAAACCTTGATTTAATAATAACCGCAAAGGCGTAAAATGAAAATATATTGCCTGTGGAGTAGATACAACAAGCATAATGGTGGTTATATTGTAAAAATCGCCCAAAATCAGCGTAAATGATTTGTGCAAACGTTTTAACAAAAAGGAAATATGAGTTATGATGGAAACGTTGAATTAAGCGCTTCCATAAACCGTTTACATAATATTATTGTCATAAATGGAATTTAACTGGTGAATGAATCATAATTCGCGCGAAAATGAACAAACGTTTGCGCAAATATTTACAAAGGGTGTTATCTAACACTCCTCTATTCGCCGTTACTCTGACTGACATAACTGTATAATGGAAGCGCACAATTTGAATTACATAATGGAAGGATGAATGACTATGTTACGTCAAAAGTACAGTGCGCTGGTAAGTGTGCTTATGATCATGCTGCTGCTTCTGTCAGCATGCAGTGGAGGGGGAGCAGGTGGCGGAACGGCGAATCAGCCTGCTGCTGATCCAGCCGCAAGTGAGGAAATGCAGGAACTGTTACCGGAGGAAGGCGCGAAGCTGACAGTATGGGATAGCGGCGATCAGAAAACATTTATTGAAGCAGCAGCCAAGGCGTTTAAAGAGAAGTACAATGTTGACGTAACGTTTGCTGAGCTGGGACCGGATAAGTCCATGGGTCAGATCGTAACAGATGGACCTGCGGGCGTTGGCGCCGATGTATTTGCCGGTGTGCATGATCAGATTGGACAGGGTGTATCGGCTGGTGTGCTGATGCCTAATGACTGGTTTGAAGAAGATACACGCTCCCGCAATAGCGAGCTGGCGATCAAGGCACTGACCTACGACAATATTTTGTACGGCTATCCAAAGTCGGTTGAGACAACAGCGGTATTTTATAACAAAGATCTGATCGATGCGGTACCAGCAGATTGGAACGGTGTGATCCAGTTTGCTGACAAATTCAACGATACGAAAGCGAATAAATTTGCGATCATGTGGGAAGTGGGCAATGGCTATTATGTATTCCCATTCCTCGGCGGCTATGGCGCGTACGTATTTGGTAAAGATGGCACCGATCCGCAGGATCTCGGTCTGAACAGTGAGCAAGCGGTAGAAGGCGCAACCTTTATCCAAAGTCTGAACAAAATTTTGCCACTGAAAACATCGGACATTAACGCAGATATCAAAAAGTCCCTGTTCTCCTCCAACAAGCTGGCGATGAACATCAGCGGTCCGTGGGATACAGGTTCACTGAAAGAGTCGGTGAAAAATCTTGGTGTAGGCATGTATCCGAATCTGCCAAACGGTAAACCAATGACTCCATTCTCGGGTATTAAAGCCTACTTTGTTAATGCGTATACGAAATATCCGAATGCGTCCAAGCTGTTTGCAGACTTTATCACATCGGAAGAATGGCAATTGAAAAACTTCGAAATGAACGGTGCATTGCCATCTAACAAAAATGCAGCAGCTAGCGAAACGGTACAAAAGAACCCGATCGCATCCGTATTCCTGAAGCAGTTTGAAAATTCAGTTCCGATGCCTTCGATTCCGGCAATGGCGCAATTCTGGTCTCCAATGGAAGCGGCCATGTCGTCAATCTGGAACGATAACAAAGATCCGAAGCAGGCGCTTGATAATCTGGTCAACCAGATGAAGAGCAATATCGCGACAGGGCAATAACGATGAACAAAGCAGCTATTCATCCTAAACGAACTGCCGGAATGGGGAGCGCAGCAATTGCTGCTGTGCTCTCCGCTATTGTGATGGGATCAGGCCAAATGTATAACCGTCAGTGGGCGAAGGGTGTGCTATTTCTGCTTGCTGGCCTGGTCAGTCTGTATCTGATTTTGAATGGTCTTTTTAGCAATGTATGGGGACTGGTCACGCTGGGTGAGCAGCCTGCGCATATGGAAAAGGTAGGACGGCTGTATCGTAACGTGCCAGGCGATCATTCAATCTTTATGATGATCTATGGATTGGTTGCACTGCTGTACATTATTTTGCTCGCTTGCTTTTATGTAGCGAATATTAAAGATGCCTATCGCATTGGCAAGCAGCGTGAGCGCGGTGCCAGGGTGAACGGCTTCCGCGACACATGGCGTTTGCTGGGTGACAAAGGCTTTCCGTATGTGCTGCTGGCATTACCGGCTATCGGAGTGCTCGTATTTACGATTTTACCAATTGTATTTATGGTGTTGATGGCATTTACGAACTATTCAGCACCGGATCATATTCCACCGAAAAATCTGGTCGATTGGGTCGGCTTCCGTACATTTACGAATCTTGCCACACTTGAAGCATGGAGTCATACGTTTATCGGCGTGCTCACCTGGACGATTATCTGGGCGGTTGTAGCGACGATTACAACGTATTTTGGTGGTATTCTCGTCGCGCTGCTAATTGAGCAGCAGGGCATTCGATTTAAAGGCTTCTGGCGGACGCTGTTTATTTTACCGTATGCGATTCCGCAGTTTATTTCCCTGCTCGTGATGCGTAACCTGCTCAATTATCAGTTTGGGCCGGTGAATCAGTATTTGCGTATGATGGGACTTGGCGGTGTACCGTGGCTGAATGATCCATTCTGGGCGAAAGTCACCGTTATTCTTGTAAACATGTGGATCGGGATTCCAGTATCGATGATTCTCGTGCTCGGCGTATTAACGGCGATTCCGCGTGATCTGTACGAAGCGGCAGAAGTGGATGGAGCGACAGGCTTCCAGAAGTTCCGCAATATTACGATGCCGTTCGTGCTATTCCAGACGGCGCCGATTCTGATTATGCAGTTTGCTGGTAATATTAATAACTTTAACGTGATCTTCCTGCTGACGAATGGTCTACCGGCGAATGGAGATTATGCATATGCAGGCAGTACCGATCTGCTCGTCACCTGGCTATATAAGCTGACGCTGGATAATCAGCGCTATAACTTCGCTTCTGCGATCGGGATTATTATTTTCATTATTATTGCGGCATTCTCGCTCTATAATTATCGACGCAGCCGCTCCTTTAAAGAGGAGGATATGATCCAATGAAGAAGAAAAGACGCATCAAGCTTACGATCAGCTATGTGCTACTGATGCTGATCGCGCTCGCCTGTATTTATCCGGCGCTCTGGATTATTCTATCCTCCTTTAAAGTAGGCGATTCACTGTATAGCGAGACGTTAATTCCGCAAAAGCTGACGTTACAGCATTATGCTGATCTGTTCCGCTCGCAGTCAGATAAAGATCTGCCGTATGTAAAATGGTACTGGAATACGCTCAAGGTAGCGGTTAGCAGTATGGTGCTCGGTACGCTGGTGCAGATTTTGACGGCGTATGCGATGTCGCGCTTCCGGTTCAAGGGCAGACAGACGATGATGTCGGTCATTTTGATTCTCGGTATGTTCCCGGGCTTTATGAGTATGATCGCAGTTTATGTCATTTTGCTGCAAATGAATTTGCTGAACTCGCCGTGGGCACTCGTGCTTGTCTACACGTCCGGTGCGGCGCTGGGGATGTTCGTTGCGAAGGGATTTTTTGATACGATTCCGCGTGCGCTGGAGGAATCGGCATTGCTGGATGGGGCGAGTCATTTCCAGATTTTCCGACGTATTATTTTGCCATTGTCGACGCCGATCATTACGTATATTGCAATTACGACGTTTACAGGGGCATGGGTTGATTTTATTTTCGCCCGTCTGATCCTGCGCTCGCGCGAGAATTGGACACTGGCAGTAGGCTTGTATGAGCTGGTGAATAGCTATTCCAGTACAGAATTTACGCTATTTGCTGCTGGCTCGGTGCTTGTTGCCCTGCCGATCACCATTTTGTATATGTTCCTGCAACGCTTCCTTGTGCATGGATTGACGGCGGGAGCGACGAAGGGATAATAACGGTATGGGGTGTATGATTAAGTTCTGACACAGTTATAAACGTAAAATAATCATAATGAAATAAGCCTGCGAATCGAGACGCGCTCCATAGGAAATGACGCGTACGATAGCAGGCTTATTTTACATTACAGTGTAGATCAAGGTCGCTTATAGCTATAGCATAGACTACCGATCGAGCAGTTCAACCGATAATGGCTACCTGTTAAGCTCACCGTAATAACATTGTTCATTAGCACTGGCTCACGATCTTATCGATCAGACCATACTCCAGTGCTTCTTCAGCGCTGAAAAAGAAATCGCGATCCGTATCTTTTTCCAGACGTTCCAATGGCTGTCCGGTACGATCAGCCAGCAGTTGATTTAGCTTTTGACGACTGCGAATCAGGCGTTCGGCATAAATGATCACATCGGCTGCCTGACCTTTTGCCCCGCCCAGCGGCTGATGAATCATAATCTCGCTATTCGGTAATGCCATTCGCTTGCCCTTAGTGCCACCCACAAGCAGAACGGTACCAAAGCTCGCTGCCATGCCCGTACAGATCGTAACGATATCGGGCTTAATAAACTGCATCGTGTCATAAATGGCAAAGCCTGCACTGACCGAGCCGCCGGGGGAGTTAATATACATACTGATATCCTTTTCACTATCTTCGGCAGCCAGATGGAGTAGCTGAGCGACGATCAGATTTGCCATTTGATCTTCAATCTCACCATTGATCATAATGATCCGATCTTTAAGCAGGCGGGAATAAATATCATAGCTACGTTCGCCGCGATCGGTTTGTTCAATCACATAAGGAATAGTAGTCATCGTGAATCATCCTTTCGCTCGTTCAGGAATAGGTCACGATAGCCAGACGCTCGGATTAGCTACGATTATTGGACAGGGATAGCTAATATTAAACAGTATGAAATAGCGCTATACCGTATTACATGGCGATACACAGCACAAGAAAATATTAGTAAACACTAATAAACACTAGTGAACACAAGGAAGCGTCAAGCAGCTATAGCTATACCTTGCACGGAGTTGCTTCTCAAGCTCAAGCTTGCATCATACGCATATCGCTGTGAGCGAGAATGACTGCCGTGTTTGTGCTTCGACATAGCTTGTCCGGAAGCATGAGCATGCAGATGACCGACAATCTGAGGGGCAAGTCCGGCTGGATCAGCAGCATGGTTTAGAATAAGCTGAACAAGATGAGCGGCATTGCCATTACGGAAGGCGGCGAGATACGTAGCCAGCAGCTCGTGCTCCTGACGCGCTGGTAACGGTAGGAATGCATCATCCTCATCAGGACTAGGCTGCTGTAACAATGCTTCTCGCGCGCGGCGTAGAGCGGATTTGACCGCACCCTCCGTTGTATTCAGTAAACTCGCTGCTTCGCTTGCCGTATAACCGAACAACTCGCGTAGTGCATACACAGCATGTTGCCACGGTGATAACGTATCAAGCAGTAGCTTGATTGCAGCTTCTGCCTGTATCGTGTGCTCCGTTGTAGTGCCATGCTGAGCCTGCTGCTCTTTGATCTGCTCCTGCAACAGAGGTAATCGCTGCTGCAAACGAACTGCACGCCTCGCTTCATCGATTCGCAGATTACGGGCGATTCGCAGCAGATAGGCTTGTTGATCGTTTATCGAACGTTGCCCGTGCTGGTCAGGCAAGCTGAGTGCTTTGAGCAGCGTATTTTGCATCAGATCCTGTGCATCCCACTGATTCGCAGTCAGACTGCGGCAATATCGATACAATGTCGGCATCCATCTGTTGAGATGCTCATCATCGAATAGCGCTGTAGCCTGCGGCTGTATAGCTGTCTCCGGTGACGTTCTGGCTATCATGTATACGTTGGAATAGGACAACGGTTGAATTGGATCGTTTGTACGAACGTTCGTCATATCCGATGGGGAGTTCACAAAGGCCATATTGGGGGCCCTCCTTTGTTTATCCGTAAGTAAAATCGCGTTAATAGTACATAACGTTATGTGCAGCACTCTGTTATCAACGAGCGTACGAACACCTATAATGCCTGTATCGTAGCGTGTTGATCAGTTGCTGATATGATGTAAACGAATAAGCAACGCGAAAGGATACGCAAGTGTAGAAAATAGTTTCATCGTGCTATAAAAGTGCAGCGGATGGGATTATGAAGCATGCCTGGTGGCTGGTTTCATCCGTATTCACGTTCTGGTAGTATTATATCAGATGATCTGGCTACCAACGAAGCTGGGAATGATGGGGAGGGTATCGCGATGCCGTCAGCAAAAAAGATACATATTGTTGGTGCGCCGGGTAGCGGCAAAACGGAGCTGGCAGCAAGGCTGTCCAGCAGACTGGGAATTCCCAGTTATTCGCTGGAAACATTATTGTGGACACGAGAAGGCAAGCGAAAGCGACGTAATACACCAGCAGAGCGCCAGCGGATGCTGTTGGATATTATTGGACAGGACGCGTGGATTGTCGAGGGCAATCTGATGGAATGGTTATTGCCAAGCTTTGCGCTGGCAGATCAAATTATATTTTTGACACCATCTCCCTATGTACGTGACGGGCGTATGCTACAGCGCTTTCTAAGGCAAAAGATCGGCACCGATCCTGATAATGAGCGTCTTAGCCTGCTCGGATTAATGGACCGACTCTATTGGAATCATCGATTTGAGCGAGAATCGAAGCCTGCCATTTTGCGTATTGCAGAACCGTACAAGCATAAGCTGATTGTGACGAGGCAGGTGGAATAGGGAAAGGGTTATGTATTACGCTATGAGCTGCCCGCTTTTCGTTACATGGGCATATATGCAATGGAAGTAGATACAGATCAGTGCGCTGTACTGATCCTAATTGGTAAGCAACAGGCATACCGTCATTGCATAAAAAAGCTTCATATGCATTGTAACAGGCACATAGATGGACATCCAAAATACCAATGAGCATGTAAAAGCGAAAAGCCGGACAGCAAGCAGAAGGATATCTTCCCCATGCCTGTCCGGCTTTTACGTATTGTATGTTCAACGATGATTTACTTTGGCGTGCGCAATATGTTTATATGCGCCTTATTACTTGATTTTAACGAAATAGACAGGCGGGTAACTTCATCCAAAGGCGCTATATCTTATAAATAGAGAGGAATTACTCCTCATCAAACCTCTTCAGCACAATAACCGCATTATGACCGCCAAATCCGAATGAATTGGACAGGCCAATCTTCACATCAGCGGTGCGTGCAGTGTTAGGCACATAGTCCAGATCGCACAACGGATCAGGATGCTGCAAATTAAGCGTAGGCGGAATCAAGCCTTTACGCAGCGTCTGGACAAGTGCAATCGCCTCTGCACCGCCGGCTGCACCTAGCATATGCCCTGTAATTGATTTGTTGGCTGTTACGGGAATATCGTATGCACGCTCGCCGAACAGTTGCTTGATCGCCAGCGTTTCAGAAATGTCGCCAACGCCTGTACTTGTAGCATGCGCGCTGATCACATCCACATCCTCTGTCATGATGCCTGCATTGCGCAGTGCCTGCCGCATCGCCTGGGATGCTCCGCGACCTTCTGGATGACTTGCCACCATATGATGGGCATCTGAGCTTGCTCCATATCCAATCACTTCGGCATAGATATGTGCACCGCGCGCCTGTGCATGGCGAAGAGATTCCAGTACAACAATTCCTGCACCTTCTGCCATGACAAACCCATCCCGATCCGTATCAAAAGGGCGACTGGCTGCGGTTGGATCATCGTTACGGGCGGAGATTGCTGTTGAATTGCTAAAGCCAGCCAGCGATACTTCATTGATCGCCGCTTCCGAGCCACCGGCAATGATTACATCCGCATCGCCAGAGCGAATCAAACGCATCGCTTCACCAATCGCCGTGTTACCGATCGAGCAAGCTGTAACCGGACAAAGTGTCGGGCCCCATGTGCCCAATCGAATGCTAATCGTTGCCGCAGCACTGTTAGCAATCATAACCGGTACGAGCAGCGGACTGATGCGTTCCGGCCCGCGCTTGAACAGATTCGTTTGCTGCTCGATCAATGTATCGATTCCTCCGATGCCGGAGCCTACATAGACACCGACCCGCTCCCGATCTACCTTTTCCATATCGAGTTCTGCATCCTGCACAGCCTGTTCCGCAGCAGCTACTGCAAACTGGGCAAAGCGATCCATACGTCGTGCTTCCTTACGTCCAAACATAGCATCTCCATCGAAATCACGCACCAGACCGGCGAATTTCGTTTTATAACGCTCTGTGTCAAATGTATCAATCGGACCAATACCGGATTGTCCCTGACTCAAATTGCTCCAAAATGTATCTACATCGTTGCCGATTGGCGAAATCACGCCCATACCTGTAATAACGACCCGTTCCATCTTGCTTCCTCCTTATGTGTCTCCTCATCAAAATATAACTTATAGCTGTAGGATTCATCGTTCTAAGGTGCAAACAATCTGCTGTATACGTACCTGTGTAACAGCTTATCATGCGCACACAGCCGGATACAAAAAAGCAGGTTTGCCTATGTGATCTAGTCCAGCCATTGTATAACTATCGGGCTGATGCTATCATTTTGGCATGAGAAATATCCTATTACAAGTTACCGTTTATCCTGGTATAAATTATAACAGGCTACGATGTGCTTTCTTTTGAACAATTTTAGAGCAGAGAACTATAGGCTTGCATTGCCTATGGTCTGGAAAGGAATAGATATGAACAATCAGACAAGATTACACGTATTATCGGATTTTTTAAAAGGAAAGCGTGCGCGTATCGCGCCGCAGGCAGTCGGCTTGAATGGAGGGCTACGTCGGCGTACGCCCGGCTTACGCAGAGAGGAAGTTGCGCAGCTCGCTGGCGTAAGCACTACCTGGTACACATGGCTGGAGCAGGGGAGAGATATACAGGCATCCGCTTCAGTGCTGGAAAATGTAGCTGCTGCACTGCAAATGACCCCGGATGAGCGTAAATATTTATTTTCGCTCGCACTCGATAAAAGCTCCAATATGCTACCCGCTGCCAGCGTGGAGGAACAGCCGCAGATCAGCCCTTCACTGGCGAAAATTTTGGAGCAGCTTCGTTATTGTCCAACGATCATCTCAGATCGGCATTGTAATATTGTTGGCTGGAATGAGGCAGCGCGACATGTATTTCTTGATTTTGAGCAAATACCGGAGCATCAGCGCAATATGATCGCACTCTTATTTGACCGCAAAGAATTTCGGAGACTCGCGATCAATTGGAAGGACTTCGCCGCCGATTTTCTGGCGATTTTCCGCGCTTATTACGGGCAGTATATGGAGGATGACTGGTACGAAACTTTTTTGCGGGAGATGAAGAGTACGTATCCGGATTTTAATCCGCTGTGGGAGGAGAGCAAGGTCAGCTCTGCACCGCAGGTCGTGCTGGAATTTCGACATGCGCGCGGTGGCAAGATGCTATTTGAGCTGAGTTCATTGATTGTGCAGGGAAGTACGGAGCTGCGATGTAGCATTTATACACCGGTGCAGGATTCGGCGACAGAGGTTAAGCTAATGGCATTGATGGAGCGGACGAAAGAGTAGAGGGGAAGGAATCAAAGGGATCGAAGTATGCAGGAACAAGTATGAGGAGTCAAAGGGAGCGAAGCATGAAGGAATAAATAGGAGGAGCCAAAAGTGAGCATATAGGGGAATTGAGGACGTATCGTATCACACACAGAATGCAGAATGCATAGTATGCACAGGAGGGCTTCAAAATAGATGGAAATACGTAGATAACGAAGTGGACATGTGAGAAGCAAGTAATTAGTAAACAAGCATTAATAAAGCTGTAAATAAAGCAACGATGTAAACAAAACAAAAAACAAAATAAAGATGCAAACAAGAAGCAACAATAATTGGACACATCAAAAACACCACCGGAGGCATCCTGCTCATTAGCACTGGATGCCTCCGGTGGTATCAACTCTACTTCATATAGACAATGTATTATAATATAAGCGGTCTATTCACGATCTGTGGAACGCTTATCAACGATCCTTCCAGCGAGCGACAATTGCATTCACCGTTTGACTGCCCTGGGTAACGGTATACGTGCGATTCGTAATATCCGAACCATTGGCCGCGGTTTCTACACTATTCCATGAGCCGCGTGTCAGCTTGTAGCTGATCGCTGTGCCGGGAGCAGGTGTTAATGTCAGTGTATACGTACCATCGGACTGGCGGGTTAGCTTGCTTGATGCATCGGCTGGATTCCAGTTGTTCAGACTGCTCGCTACATATACGGTATCCGCTGCGGTAGTGTTGGAAGGAACCGTTACTTTAAATGTAACCTGCTGTGCAGCGGTAGCTGGCTTCTGATCATACCAGGTAGTGCCATCATACCAGCCTTCCTTATTCCGTAGCAAGCCGGACTGACTTGCACCGGGAAGCTGATGCGTCGCATCCTTGAAAATAACGCGTGCGCTCGTCACAGACGGAATCGTATAGCGATACCATCCGTCACCTTCATCGACCATCGCCGGAGCTGATGCCCAGCCTGGTCCGGTGACAACCGGTGTCGTTTCATAATAATAGAGCTGCGGTGTACCCCAATCGGCAGGCTTTTTAAAATGGATCGTTAAGCCTGTCGGCTCTGCTGGTTGTTCCGCTCGTGTGAATGTATACGAAGCGGTAGCGCCTTTATCGCTATTGCCAGCGAACAGCTTGAGTATGACCGATTGTCCGGTCGCCAGACCGCTGCCAATTGTGACGACATCACCGCTTGTAAAAGCTGTACCTGCAGTCGCTGTAGGTGTTGTGCCATCGACCGTATAACGATTAACGGTGCTGTTGCTTGCGCTCAGTGTAACTTTAACGCCATCTGTTGTGAAGCTACCGCCTGCTGGAGAAGCGGACACGGTCGGTTCTGTAGAGGCTGCCCCCGCTTTTTCGATCAGAATGACGCCGCGGGAATGGGCGGTAAAGGTCGCTTTGCCGTTGCTAACGACAGCAGTTGCGCCTGTATAGGCATCGCGAACGGTCGTCCCGTCTGCAAATACCGGACTGACCGTTACTGCTGTGCTGCCAGAAGCACCGGTAGCCACAACAACGCTATCGTTCATTCCTTTTACTGTATTCGTATAGGTACGGCTAAACGTGTACGGTGCAGAAGCAAGCTGCTTATGTGCACCTGCGCCAATGGCAGGATGATTGTAGCGGAATTGCCCCAGCTTCTGCCAGTGTGTCAGCAGATCGGCATTCGTGCTGCTCCAGTTCATATCGGAACGAGTGCCTTGCTGTGCATCCGAACCGGCAGGGCCAACTGGACGTGCGCTTTCATCACCATAATACGTCTGAATACCGCCCGGTGCCAGCAGCAGAGCCGTTCCTGCCTGGAACAATGTGCTACGATCATACAGCTTGGTATCGTGAGAAGAGATATAGCTGAGTACGTTAAAGCCCGGATCATTGTTGATTTTGCTCGCATAATTACTGAACAAGCCTTCCAGATCGTTCAGATTGGATTCCTGAAACGAGAAGTTGATCAGTGAGTCAAAGCCATTATCATAATAGCTGTTGCGGCTTACACCCTGCCCCCAGACCTCGCCAGTCATCCAGAATGAATCGGTCCAGCTAGCGCCTGCTTTGGTCGGGTTATTTTGTCTCCACTTTTGCAATGCAGTGTTCGCTTCACTTTTCAGTTGCTTCCAGCGGAATGGGTCCACATGCTTGGCAGTATCGACACGGAAGCCGTCAATGCCGAATTCCTCTACCCATGCGGACAGCCAGCGAATATTGTAATCAGTTGGCGAGATGCCGAGGTCTTTACGCAGCGGGGCAGCGGCTGGTACAACCCATGCATTGCTATTGCTTTCCTTGTTCCATTTCGTTTGCAGGACAGGAGCGAGCCCCTGATTCGTTGTTACTTCGGTGCGGAAGTCTGGCAGTCCAGACAGTGTGAGAGTCAGATCACTATTGCCACCAGCCGGATAGCCGCTGATGCCTGCACGCACCCAGCCGCCACTCCACCAGCCTGCCCATGCTGCGCTATCTGTATAATCGATATTGTCATGGTAGCTATGCCAGGTTTGACCGGAGGCAGGCTTCCAGCTACTGCTTAGCCCATTCAATCTTTTGCCGAAATTGTAATCCTCCATATCCTTCAGCGTGCTATAGCCGGGATGGTTCATCACCACATCCAGCACGACACGAATTCCTTTTTCATGTGCCTGATCGACAAATTCACGCATTTCCTCAACCGTACCCATATTTTTATCCATTGATGTGTAATCGAGTGCATAATAGCCGTGATAAGCATAATGAGCAAAATCACCGCCACTGCCACCGCCTACAAAACCATGCACCTGCTCATACGGTGCGGTAATCCAGATGGCATTCGTTCCGAGCTTGGTAAAATACCCATCCTGCAGCTTTTTGGTTAAGCCTTTAATATCGCCGCCGTGAAAGGTACCGATTCGGCTTCCTGTCGCATCGGTTGCTGGACGATCATAGGAATTATTGTTACTTGAATTGCCATCATAAAAGCGGTCAGTCATAACAAAATAGACATTTGCATTATCCCATGTAAATGGATCAGACGGACTCGCTGCCTGAGCGGTAGGCGATCCCACCGGTGTAACCGTCGTGAACAAAAGGCAGGTAAGCAGTAGCCAAGCGGCCCATTTGCGGTATGTAATCATAAGACCCTCCCTGATAAGTAGATGAATGTAAAATAAGAAATCGCCTTTAACCCCTGTGATGTGGCGTGTGTACGTAAGCACGATTCAAGCCGTTTAGGATATAGTAGCCCTCCATTTCTTAATTAATAGTAAGGTGATAACGCATCAAAGCAAACGTTTGCATGAATGACAGCAATGAAGGAAAAAATGAAGGATAGTACACAGTGATCGGCTAGCCAGCATAAATACATATGGATAAGCTTATATAATGTACAATCCAACATGTCCGAAATGATAAGGCTATCCATTTTTGTAAACGTTTTCTTTAACCTCGCTAATCATAACGTGGGTGCTATATAATGTAAAATATGGTTTATGGGAGGTTTTAGCAAGATAAAGAATAACAGGCTTTAAAATGCTCTGTTTTACGCTTGATTTCGGATGATTTCTTACTTTTTATAGCGATTCGAGCACACTATATGTACATCTATACAAACGTTTGCACTAATCTGTTTTACTAGATGATTTGGGAGGGGGTGTTTACGTGTAGTACAATATATGAATACAGAAAGCGAGATAGCGATACTGGATGGGGTTTAGCTAAGCTGGTTCCCACCGTGTGTAGAGATAAGGAACAGACGATATCGCAGATGCTTATTTGATAAAGTTGTCCTGATTCATCTGCCTGATCTATGCGCTATTTTAATTTTATAAATTGACCATAAGGAGTATTGGAATCATGCAAATCATGCAACAGCTATCTTCACATATTCACTATTTAACACCTTATCAGGAAACCGATCGGCCGATTCTAGGTGCCATTACAGGTACACGTTCTACGTTGCTTGTGGATGCGGGCAATTCGTCTGCACATATTCAGTTTTTTATCGATCAACTGGTCAAGCTGGATATTTCGCCGCGCTGGGTCGTATTGACTCACTGGCATTGGGATCATGTATTTGGCATGATTCAAGCGAATACGACGATTATTGCACAGACGCTAACGACCGAATATATTCGTCGTATGCAGGGCTGGTCGTGGGATGATGAGTCGCTGGATCGGCGTGTAGCCGAGGGCACTGAAATCGAATTTTGTGCCAGTGCGATGAAGAAGGAGCTCGGTAGCGAACGGGATATTATACTGCCAACGCCGGATATTACCTTTGAGCGCAAGCTGGAACTTGATCTGGGGCGGGTTCATTGTGTGATCGAGCATGTAGGTGGGGATCATTCGGATGATTCGACAGTCGTTTATGTACAGGAGGATAAGGTCTTATTTGTTGGCGACGCCCTTTATCCGAATATCCATGTGGAGCCGCATGAATATACAGCAGAAGCGACGCTGAAGCTGGTGAGCATGCTGCGTCATTATGATGCAGAGACGGTCGTACTGTCCCATCATGCAGACATATGGGACAGGGAGCGTTATGAGCAGGAGCTGAATTTGCTGGAGCAGGTCGCTCGCCTTGTACAGCAGCCGGAGCAGGAGGAGCAGACGATTGCTCAGCAGCTAGAGCAGCATTATGAGCGCGAGCTGGATGAATATGAGCGTGAGATCATTACGTTCTTCATAAATGGACGCCGTCGTCAGCAGACGATGGAGCCAGTAACCGAAGGCGAGCTGTAGCGCTTGCTGGATTCGAATTCAGCACAGCTCGATAAGGGATATGTAGGCTAAGCCGGATGAGCTAGTCCGACTTTTTGCCGGACATTTCTGCGTGCAATGTTGCACTTGATTCTGCATCGCGGAACAGATGCAGCTTGCCATTCTCCACCATACGCATACGTGGACCGATAAAGCCGCGGCGGATTAGCTGCTTACGCATATACAGCATAAGCGCCCAGTGACTGACGATCAGAATATGCTCGGCGTCAGAAGACAGAATAATATCGAGCGCACGATCGATACGTGCATTTGCCTCAGCAACCATGCGCTTATAGCGTCTGCTGAGCAATGGAGCGATGCGTGCAAAGACTGCCCAGCCGATAAAAGGAAAGCGTAAGCCTGTATTGAAGGTCGGCGGCGTAATCTCGCGCAGCTCTGGCATAATTACAATTTCACCGGGATAAATGAACTGTGCCGTTTTGATCGCACGAGGCAGATCGCTTGTAAAGCATATCTCCCAGTTCAGACCGCGCAGATCGGTTGTGCCTTCTTCAATATCGGCCACATCGTATTCTTCCAGCCAGGTGACCAGCTCATTCACAGTCACCATCTGGCGAATCGGAAATTCTTTATTCACTTTAAAATGGCGCACAAGTCCAATAGTCTTCATCAGCAGTGTGGTGTAACTCCTTATATTTAATATGCTACAATATTGATTATACCCATTTATAGACAGTGATCATGCAACTGCTGAAATGGGCTGAGATGTATTATTGTTTCGGAAAGGAAGATCATACCATGATTCAGTGGGAATATAAAACAGTAAAATTAACAGCCGGCGGCTTTCTCGGCGGCAAGGTAGATGAGCATCAATTGCAGGAAACATTGAATGCGCTCGGCTTTGAAGGCTGGGAGCTCGTATCCAGCTTTGATACGGCGATGTCGCAGGGAGCTTCCCGTGAAATTGTGCTTATTTTCAAACGCAGCGCTTTGCTGGAATAGACCGCATCGATTACGTACATAGTATACGTACAATGATGGTTTGCTGTCCAACAAGTATCATCTTTGCATAAACAGACAAAGGAGGCAACCGCATGATTGGAACATGGCTCGAAGAAATCAAATCCATGCTGCGTGGCAGGCTTGGCAGCCTGGAATCATCCTTACTGCCTCCAGCTAGCGATGCGGATATTTCGCAGGCCGAGCAGGCGATGAATGTTACGTTCCCAGCCGAGCTAAAGCAGCTTTATGCCATCCATAATGGAGAATTGCATAGTGGTCCGGGCTTGTTTTTTGGGCTGCAGTTTTTGACGCTGGGAGAGATGGTGAACGAATGGAAAATCTGGTCGGATCTGCAGGATGAATATGCGGATATGGGCGATCATTATTCGATTCCCTCCGATTGGATCAAGGAGCAATATATTAACCGTCAGTGGATTCCATTTTGCCATGATGGCGGTGGGAATCATCTTGGCATTGATCTAGACCCGGGGCCAGACGGTATTGTAGGTCAGGTGATCAATTTTGGACGTGATGAGGAGACGAAATTCGTCATTGCGCGCGATATCGGACAGTTTATTCATTTTATGCATCATACGATTGCATGTGACAATTACACCGTGGTGCAGGAAGAAGGAGTCAGCTTCTGGATATATGGGCGAAGCGAACAGGCTCGTTTGCTGCGTGATGCCCAGCAATATGCGTTTGGTGCAGAATGGGATAAGGTGAGAAAAGGAGTGTCAGCGGAGGAGCTGGCAGCCTGGGAAGCCGGATTACCGCAGCCATGGCAAGAACGGATTCGCCGGGATTATGGTTCTGCTCAGCAATTTACAGGCCTATATCAACTGTATTTGCCGAATGAACAGATCAGCGATATTCGTCCGCTTGCTGCGTGTACGCATGTACGTGAACTAAGCCTGTCTCATAATGCGATTCATGATCTAAGGCCGCTTGCCCATTGTCACGAGCTGAAAAAGCTGTATGTGCTGAACAATCCAGTCGAGGATCTAACCCCGTTATCGCAATTGCCTTATCTGCGTCAGCTAAATATTAGTGACACCCGTGTCGCCACACTGGAGCCACTTGCCGATCTGAAGCGTCTGGTTGAACTGGAATGTGAGCGCATTCCGGCAACGGATTACACACCACTGCTGCATATCCCAACGCTGGAGTGTCTGACCATTTCAGCTCCTCAGGCGGAGCAGGCAGTCACGATTGGACAAATGAAGCAGCTCAAGCAGTTGACTGTGATGGATGCCCGGCAATGGGGAGAACAGGAGTGGGCAGCACTCGCTAATCTATCACTCGTTTCGCTAACCATTACGGGAATTCAATGGAGCGATATGCGCTATTTAAGTCATTTTTCTAGTCTGAAAAGCTTGACGCTGGCTAATATCGAAGTGAACGATATTTCCGGACTTGCTGCATTGCCCGCTCTGCAAAAGCTCAAGCTCGCAGGCGATAATGTGATCGCTAATCCTGAAACGATTGCCAGATGTGAGGCATTGTCTTCGTTTACAGGAAATGAAGCGGATGTCGAGCTGTTACAGGCAACATTTAAGCAGCCTGTAAGCTTCTCTATCCAATACGATCGACGCTACAATACGTAAATCACAGCCCGTCCGGCATATCCACGGACGGGTTTTTATACGTTAACGTATACATAAGAGACGTATCGCTCTCGAATGCGCGAGTGAAGAACGAAGCAAGTTCAGTCTATTCATTTTGCAAGTGTGAATAATGACATATCGATTTGCGCAACGTGATGAAAAGTAAGCTGAAAACGCTGAAATGTAATGTAAAATTCAAGATAATGAGCGTTACAGAGAGTAAAAAGGAGCTTGCGAGAGGTAACCTTTTACTGCATTTTCAAAAAAGAAAGCTGTGGGAAACCACGGCTTTTTTTGCCTTTTTGATCTGCTTTACACTTCAGAATTACAGGAGTAATATACATTTCAGGATTTAGAGATTCGCGATTGCAACGACTTCTCCCATGCTGCCAGAAGCGCACCACAGCAGGAAAGCACAGCCGTGCTAAGCCAGACTGTCCAGACGATCGGTGCAGCAGGAAGCGTGAAGATGCGAATCGGTATTTGTCCAGATCAAACAACTGAATTTCAGAAGTTTCTTGTTCTTATTGCTGAGTTTCCGGTGCTTGCCGGAAAACGGGGGAACCAATTCGCAGTATATCAAAGGTGTGAGAGCCGATGACCGTCTGCATGGGGTGAATCCGTCAGCACCGGTAACCATGGGACCGGCGCTGATGGTAGGGCGACTCTCACCGCCCGAATCCGACAGCTAACCTCGTAAGCGGAAGTCGGGAGAGGAGTGTGGAACTTGTGCCATCATGACACAGGGTATAGACGCTCTGTGTTTTCTTATGCCTTGCTAACGCTCATAAGCTTCTGAAGCCAGACGCACTGGACTGTGGTTGTGCTGAACTACCTGTGTTGAAAAGAGCGATATACTCGCTCATTCAGGCAGCGTAGAGAATTAAGGCCAGTTTGAACCTTAATACGATCATTATGATCATCGATCGTAGCTCTTTTACATGATATACGCTTAATCTCCTGTCGACTCGTGCTTGCGAGACAGCTACAGGAGAGCGGGGGAACCATTCGTCAAACCATGCTTCCAGCAGGGCAACTGACACGGGGTGAATTCCGGCATCGCCGGAACGGGCAATCTTCCAGCCCGAACCCGACAGCTAACCTCGTCAGCGATTCAGGAAGAACTTATATCCGGCTTACGTCATCTCGGCTGCACATTCATATGTGTCAGTCCGGTTACGCACGGAAGAAGCCCGGTGAAAAGTTCGATTTTTACCGAGGCTTCTTTTTTTGCGCCTAATTTCGCTCTTTTTGACGAAAAATGGACGAAAAATCGTTCGATAGGCAACTCGAACGTCATCTGAAAATCAAATTTAATCTTACGCATGTTGATGCTGAAGGGGAAAGAAATCATGTTGGATATTTTGATGATTGTGCTGATTTTACTCATTGCATTCGCGCTTGGCGGACTGGGCATCTGGTCATCCAGAGTGATCGGGGAGCGAGGGAAAGAACAATGATCTGGCTATTATGGCTTATTATTGCAGGCTTGCTGGTGTACTTGTGTTATGCCCTGATCTATCCGGAAAAATTTTAAACAGGCAGGAGAGAGTGAGTGAGTATGTTCGCATATATCGGAGTTGCATTAACCTTACTAATTGCGCTATTGCTGGCGCGTCCAATGGGAGCTTACATTGCCCGAGCATTTGATTATACACCGGGAAAGCTGGATCGCTTCTTTGGTCCACTGGAAAAGATCATGTATAAGCTGGGTGGCATCCGGCAAAATAACCAGACCTGGAAGCAGTACGTTGTGGCTCTACTTGTAAGCAATACGGTGATGGCATTGATCGTGTATGTCATTTTCCGCTTACAGGACAAGCTGCCGCTGAACCCGGCAGGCATTCCAGCGATGAGCCCGGAGCTGGCCTTCAACACAGCGATTAGCTTTTTGACCAATACCAACTTACAGCATTATAGCGGTGAAAGTGGCTTGTCACTATTCTCACAAATGTCTGCGATCATCTTCATGATGTTTGTGTCACCGGCTACAGGGATTGCAGCAGCCATTGCCTTTATGCGCGGTCTCGCCGGGAAGCCGATGGGGAACTTTTTCGTCGATCTGGTACGGGCGATTACACGTATTTTGCTTCCGCTGTGCGTTGTCGCTGCACTGATCTTTATTAGTCAGGGCGTTCCGCAGACGCTGCAAACCTCTGTGACTGCAACGACGCTGCAGGGTACACAGCAGCAGATCGGTATGGGACCGCTTGGAAGCTTTATCGCAATTAAGGAAATGGGTAATAATGGCGGCGGATTCTTTGGCGCAAACTCGGCGCATCCATTTGAGAATCCAGATGCGATCAGCAATATGCTACAAATGATTCTAATGCTGCTTGTTCCGATCTCGCTTCCATTTACGTATGGGCGTATCGTCGGTAATCCGAAGCAGGGACGTGTCCTGTTTGTATCGATGGCGATTATGTTCCTGATTATGCTGAGCTCCTCACTATATGCGGAGCATCAAGGGAACCCGCTGATCAATGGACTCGGCTTACAGCAAGCTGCTGGTTCGATGGAAGGTAAAGAAGTGCGATTCGGCATTGAAGAATCCTCTCTGTATTCAGTCGTAACGACCGCGTCGGAGACAGGCGCAGTGAATACGATGCATGATACATTAACACCGATCGGCGGTATGATCGCCTTGAGTAATATGATGCTCAACACGGTGTTCGGCGGTTCGGGTGTCGGTATGATGAACGTGCTCATGTATGCGATGATCTCGGTATTCCTATCCGGTCTGATGGTTGGGCGTACACCTGAATTCCTCGGTCGTAAGGTAGAGGGCAAGGAGATGAAGCTAATTGCGGTAACGTTACTCATTCAGCCGCTGCTTGTACTTGCACCAACGACGATTGCATTGATGGTATTTCCAAACACCATATCCAATCCAGGCTTCCATGGTCTGACCCAGGCTCTGTACGAATTCACATCGTCTGCGGCTAACAACGGATCAGGGTTCGAGGGATTGGGAGATAATACGATGTTTTGGAATATATCGACCGGGATTGTCATGATGGTGGCTCGCTTCTTCTCCATGGTCACATTGCTTGCCGTTGCCGGCTCGATGCTGGCGAAGACACCTGTGCCGGAGAGCAGTGGTACGCTGCGTACCGATCAGGCACTGTTTGGCAGTGTATTTATCGTTGTTGTCGTGGTTGTGGGTGCATTAACCTTCTTCCCGGCGCTTGTACTTGGTCCGATTGCCGAACAGTTAACCCTTTAAAGTAGAGGGTCGTATGCATACAGATGATGAAGCATTATTATTTGAGGATAATTAGGTGGAGGAATCAGCAATGAAAAATCAAGCTTCCGTGATGAACCGGGATCTGATAACGAAAGCATTACAGCAATCATTTGTAAAATTAAACCCGCTTTTAATGATGAAAAATCCGGTTATGTTCGTGGTCGAGGTTGGCCTGTTCATCAGCTTGCTGCTTATTTTTGTACCGGGCGCATTTGGTGATTCTGTATCGGCAGGCTTTAACATTGCCGTAGCGGTTATTTTGCTACTTACGATCTTATTTGCTAACTTTGCTGAGGCACTTGCAGAAGGACGCGGTAAAGCACAGGCAGATTCATTGAAAAAGACGAAAAAGGAAATTACCGCACGCAAGCTGGAAGGCGAACGCATCACCGAAGTTCCCTCCACCTCGCTCCGTAAAGGAGATCTGGTCGTCGTTCGTCAGGGTGAGATGATCCCTGGTGACGGTGAAGTGATCAAAGGACTCGCATCGGTGGATGAATCGGCGATTACCGGTGAATCCGCTCCAGTCATCAAGGAAGCAGGCGGTGACTTTAGCTCCGTTACAGGCGGTACGATGGTCATCAGTGACGAGATTACTGTACGTATTACAAGTGATCCGGGCGAATCGTTTATGGATCGTATGATCAGTCTGGTCGAAGGCGCAGAACGTCAAAAAACGCCGAATGAAATTGCACTCAATACCGTATTGATTAGCTTAACGATTATTTTCCTGATGGTTGTCGTGACGTTACCATTTATGGCGCAGTATCTTGGCATCCATATTCCGATTCCTGTGCTGATCTCGTTGCTAGTCTGTCTCATTCCAACGACGATTGGTGGTCTGCTGTCCGCAATCGGTATTGCCGGGATGGACCGTGTAACTCGTTTTAACGTGCTTGCCATGTCAGGTAAAGCGGTTGAAGCATCTGGTGATATCAATACGATCATTCTCGATAAAACCGGTACAATCACATACGGTAACCGGATGGCGAGCGAATTCGTACCGACCGAAGGCCATACAGCCGAAGAGGTAGGTCACTGGGCAGCCGTTAGCTCGGCGCAGGATGAGACACCGGAAGGACGTTCGGTACTGGAACTGATGAAAAAGCAAGGCTGGACCATTGATCAGGAGCTGCCTTACGGAGCAGAGGTGGTCGAATTCCGAGCAGAGACACGAATGAGCGGTCTGAATTTGAAGGATGGACGCAAAGTACGTAAAGGTGCCGTTGACGCTGTGAAAAATTGGGTCATCGAACAGGGTGGTCATGTACCCGCTTCACTACAAGCAAGCAGCGATCGCATCGCTACAGCGGGTGGCACACCGCTGGCAGTAGCCGTCGATGACGTGATCTATGGTTTGATTTATTTGAAGGATACGGTCAAAGCGGGCATGCGCGAACGATTTGAACAGATGCGCAGCATGGGGATCAAAACGATTATGTGTACCGGGGATAACCCGCTTACCGCAGCAACAATTGCTCGCGAAGCAGGGGTCGACGACTATATTGCCGAAAGCACACCGGAGGATAAAATCGCTGTTATTCGCCGTGAGCAGGCACAGGGTAAGCTTGTTGCAATGACAGGTGACGGTACGAACGATGCGCCTGCACTTGCTCAAGCTGATGTCGGGATTGCGATGAACAGTGGTACAGTAGCCGCGAAGGAAGCGGCCAATATGATCGATCTGGATTCCGACCCTTCCAAAATTATCGAAGTTGTCGCAATCGGTAAGCAGCTACTGATGACCCGTGGCAGTCTGACCACATTCAGTATCGCTAACGATATTGCCAAATATTTTGCGATTATCCCGGCGATGTTCATGGTTGCGATTCCGCAAATGCAAGTGTTGAACGTAATGAATCTGCATTCGCCAACGTCGGCTATTATGTCCGCGCTGATCTTTAACGCGATTATCATCCCGATTCTGATTCCACTGGCGATGAAGGGTGTTGCTTACCGTCCGATGAGCTCGACCCGCCTGCTGCGTCGTAACCTGTTCATTTATGGTCTGGGCGGTGTCATTGTTCCGTTTATCGGGATCAAGCTGATCGATATGCTGATTCAGGTTATGATCTGATCGCTATCATAAGCAGTTCCATGAGCACGAGTGATAGAGCGCTATGCCTATGAGTGATAGGAAGCGATGAAATGAATCCATAAGATCAGTACGTACAACAACATGCAAGTCAATAACAATCCTACACGCTATCAAAACGTTGAATGGATGTGTAGCCTGCCGTCTATGGAATGGATAGGGCAGGCGTACCCCATTCACAATAAGGAACGGGAGAAGACAGATTATGCCTATTAAAATGGTATGGATAACCCTTAGAACGAGTGCAGTCTTATTTATCGTATGCTGTGTCATTTATCAGCTTGCCATTACAGGCATCGCCAAGCTTATTATGCCTCACCAGGCATCAGGCAGCTTGATCTATAACAGTCAACATCAGGTGATTGGTTCTGAATTGATCGGTCAGGAGTTCAAAGACCCGCAATTTTTCCAGGGACGGGTATCCAGCGTAGACTATAACGCGAACGGCTCCGGCTCCTCGAACCTGGCTCCATCCAATCCAGCGCTGATGGAGCGAATGAAAGCTTCCATCGAAGAATGGAAAAAGCAAAATTCGGATGTTCCGGTATCGTCACTGCCGATGGATCTGATTACAAACTCTGGCTCCGGTCTGGATCCAGACATTAGCCCGGCAGCAGCAATGGCTCAAGTGCCGCGTATTAGCAAGCTAACCGGTGTATCTCAGGACAAGCTGCAAGCACTGATCACACAAACAACAACACCGCCGCAGCTCGGTATGCTGGGTGATCCGGCAGTCAATGTACTGAAGCTAAACATCGGTCTGGAGCAATTGAAAGCAGGTTCTGGATCATGAGTACATTCAGACGCAAATCGCCTGAAGAGCTGCTGGAGATGATTACTCGTCTCAAACAGGGCAAACTAAAAATCTATATCGGAGCCGTTAGCGGCTCCGGTAAAACCTATCATATGCTACGTGACGGTCAACTGCTCAAGCAGGAGGGACTGGACGTAGCATTATGTGCTGTCTCCACCTTGCAGCGTCCGGAAACGGTGCAGCAGCTTGGCGATCTGGAGCGTATTCCGAGTATTCATTGGACGAAGCAGGATGCGGAGGGACAGGCATGCGAGCAAAAGGATCTGAATCTGGAGCAGATTCTGCATCGTAACCCGGAAGTACTACTCGTCGACCATCTAGCTCATCGCAATCGCCCTGGGGCAGAGCATGCAACGCGCTGGGAGGACATTCAGTATTTGCTGAGCAAAGGGATCAGCATTATGGTCACGGTCAATGTGTATGAGCTTCAGGGCGCAGCCCAGCTTGCTCGTCATTACCTCGGGCGTGAGGTGGAATGCACCGTGCCGGAGGATGTGCTTGTACAGGCAGATGAGGTACGGCTAATTGATGTGACACCTGAAGTGATTTTGCAGCGCAATCTGGCAGGGCATTTAAATGGCAGTACGGATCGGGCTTATTTTGAACGTGGTAATCTGGCTGTATTGCGTGAGCTGGCACTGCGAACCGTTGCTGAAGGCGTGGGTGATCTGCTGGAAAAGCATCGTGCAGAACAGGGGTTAACAGGACCGAGCGGTACAGCCGAGCGCATTATGGTGCTGGTACAGTATCATTGGAATGGCTCAATCTATATTCGCCGTGGTCAGCAGATTGCTCGCCGTTTGAGCGGTGATCTGCTCGTCGCTTCATTTCGCAATCGCGGCGTTAAGCTGTCCACGGAGGAGCGTACGTTTAAGCGTGCTTTTCGAGAGCTGACCGAGCAGATTGGCGGTGTGTTTGAGGAAATTCTAATTCGCTCACGCTTCTCGCTATCCCGGCAAATGGTTAATTACGCGCGCGAGCATCAGGTGACGCGAATTGTGCTCGGACATTCCCGGCAAAAGCGCTGGCAGGAGATGATTAATAGCTCCATTGTGAATGGACTGCTGCTGCACACACGGCATATCGATATTTTCTTGATGGCAGATCGTGCTGAGCAGGAAGGGGAGCGCATTTTACCAGCACGCACAGCAGCGGTGAAGAAGCCGGAGACCTATCGCCGCCTGCCGTCCGATGAAATTAAACGTCAGATTGAGAGCATTAAACGCGGTACATTTAAAGTATATGTAGGTGCAGCACCCGGTGTGGGCAAAACGTACACGATGCTGCGCGAAGGTAGAGAGCTACTGCGTCAAGGCATCGATGTGGTTATCGGCTTACTCGAAACGCATGGACGCAAAGAAACGGCAGAGCAGGCGCAGGAGCTACCGCTCATTCCACGACAGCGTATTATATACAGTGAGCGACAGCTAGAGGAAATGGATCTGGATGCGATCATTGCCCGGAACCCAGAGGTGGTACTGGTCGATGAGCTGGCGCATACGAATGTGCCGGGGAGTCGCAATGCGAAGCGTTATGAGGATATTCGCGAGCTGCTGGAAGCGGGAATTTCGGTCATTTCCACGGTCAATATTCAGCATCTGGAAAGCTTGAATGATGCGGTAGAGCAGATTACCGGTATTCGCGTGCGCGAAACGGTGCCGGATTCGATTTTACATCTGGCTGATGAAGTGGAATTGATTGATGTGACACCGCAGACATTACGTCAGCGACTAAGTGAAGGCAAAATTTATGCAGCCGCCAAAATCGAGCAGTCATTGAATCATTTTTTCAAGCTTGGTAATCTGATTGCACTACGCGAGCTTGCACTGCGAGAGGTTGCGGATGATGTGGATGAGCGACTGGAATCATGGGAGCGCAATACATCACTACGCGGCCCGTGGCGTAGAGAAGAAGTGATCTTTGTCGGAGTAAAGCTGGATCACGAAGCAGAACGTCTGATTCGGCGCGGCTTCCGTACAGCCTATCGGTTGAAGGCAAAGCTTGTGGTGACGTATATTCACGGTGGCGATGAGAGCACAATGACGGAAGATGAACGTGGTAAGGCAGAGCGATTTATGAAGCTGACACAGCGATTAGGTGGGGAATTTTATATTGAATATCGAACCGGTCGGATGAGTATGAAGGAGCTGGCACACTATATTAATGAGGAAGCTACACGTCACGGAGCAACCCAGATGGTTATCGGACAATCCAGCACACCGCGCTGGAAACGCTGGGGACGTGAATCGATTTTGAAAAAAGTATTGCGAGAAGCGAGGAATATGGACGTACTGGTCGTAGCTGACAGGGATTGAGGCAGGCGTTGCCGCCCTGTAGCTACAGCTTTTTTGTTCATTATAAGTCAATTCGTATGAGGATACTGTACGCTGGATAAAAGCTGCAATACATAACCGAGCGGCTAGAGATACCATAAGATAACAGATCATCGATTATGTGAATTCACGTCTAAAGCGCAGCGCTGTATCCGTATGATTGGCTGTAGGGTGATGATCGTCATGCTCGTTGTTGTGATCCAGAGCAAGCCAGCGAACCGTAAACGAAAAGCGCGTTCCGCCAGCAGGCTGTGGCTCAATCCAGATTGTGCCGCCCATCAGCTCTACGAGACATTTGCTAATCGCAAGCCCAAGCCCTGTCCCGTCTTCATTGCGGGTAATCGGATTATGAAGCTGATGAAAGGGCTGAAATAAGTATTCGATCTGTTCCTGAGGAATACCGATGCCGCTATCGGTCACATTAAATTGCAGCAGACCGCCCTCTGGTGATACCGAGTGCGGGGTGACGGCAATATGAATACTTCCCTGCAGGGTAAACTTGATCGCATTGCTCAGTAGATTTAACAGCACCTGCCGTAGCCGCTTGCTATCGCCCTGAATCATTTCAGGTACCTGCGGATGAATCGATAGTGATACAGCTAGCCCTTTCTCACTGGCGCGCACAAGCATCACATCCAGCACTTCGCCCATCATTGCGCCAACATGCAATGGCTCGTACACCATCTCCATTTTGCCTGCATCCATTTTGGCATAATCTAAAATATCATTCAGCATAAGCAGCAATGTGCGTGTGCTCTTATCGATAATGCGTACATAGGCTAGCTGCTGCTCACCCATACCGTCCAGATCAAGCAAAAGCTGAGACATACCGAGTATGCCATTCATCGGTGTGCGCAATTCATGACTCATGACCGATAGAAAATCCAGCTCTCTATACAGTCTGGCAGGAGGCACTTCCTGTAATCCGGTTTCTTGTGTAGTCCCTGAATGTGAAGCCGAATCCGCCAGCAGGGCGAGAGTATCCGCTATAGAAGGAGTATCAGAGCCAGAAGGCAAAGAAGATATAGCTTCAGCATGGATGAGCTTATTCATACTGTGATCATCCTGTACAGGAAACTGCTGCATAAGACGCAGTAAGGCGGCAGCAGATAGCTGTGTACCATCACAGGTGTATACATAGTGCACAAGCGGTGAATGATAAATGGAAGAGACCTCCGGCTGAGCAGTGGGGGACGTTATCGGTGTCCAGCTTTGTAATGCCTCTGAGCTAAGCTGCTGCCATACGTGGATCGTTTTATCTTCTGCAAGTGCAGGCTGAATCGATTGCAGTGCTTCCACGGGTAAAGGAGCAAATATACGCTGGGTTGCATGATGAGCTGAATGAGGTGTTGCTGGTTGGAGCGGCGAATGTACAGAGAGTGGAACATCTATTGAAGCAACAGACATTGATGGAGCTTGAGGTAATTCAGAGGCAGATAATATCGCTGTATCATTGTGAGAGTTTAAAGCAGATCCATCAGCAGGGATATATTGAATGCGCTCAAGCCGTTCCGATGAGAGGTCGATACGTTTCAGCTCCTGCTGAAGGGTATGGAGTACATGCTTATGATCGATGATGATCAATTGGCTATCTTTACTATGTCGCAACAAAGATAGCAGATAAGTAATCATATGCTGAATATAGATAGGATGGCTTTCATAGACATAGAGTGTGGCAGGACTTGCTTCGTGCCCGTTTGGTGTCTGATTCAGAGGTTGCTTGGTCATTATTCACTCCAGACGACCGCTTCACCGTAAAGGAAGCATAATCGATTAATGGACGTTCACAGAAAAGGAAAGATCATTGATGAAAAACTCTTATATAGTTAAGCCGCTTATATAAGAGATTAAATATATCCTAATTCTGTTGTATACCAAAAAACCAAAAAAATCCAGCCATCCTGACTATATTTTTGTAATAAACAATGAATAATGCAGTATATCCAGTTTTTAGCCGCTTTGTTTAATAGTAATATGTCCTGAATCGGAATAGGCATCAATATGAGCGGAGCCTGCTGTCGATGCATCAGGTAATTCTGTTTGCCCGGTTGCTGAATGTGCTTTGTATGTTCCAGCAAAGGTAGAATCAGCAGTAATATGAACATCGGCAGAGCGCACGCTCACATCGATATTATGAGAGCCTGTTAGCGCTAGCTGTACATTACCTGAATGAGACGTAATGGCTGCAATCCCGCGTAGCTGATCAATCTGTAATGCGCCTGAACCTGTCGAGGTATGCACATTCCCCGTTGCTTGCCCAAGCTGTAATTGTCCCGAACCGGTGTATATCGAAAGCCTGGCTCCATTCCATGCTTGAATAGATATATCCCCACTGGATGTGGTCATGTCTGTGTTGCCCTGAAGTCGCTGCGCCTTAATGCGACCGGAACCGGATTGAACGCGAATCTGATCTGCCTGAACATGATTCAGATTCGTCTGGGCAGAGCTTAATCGAAAATTCGCCAGCTTCAAACTGTCTGGATGAGCAAGCTGCACCGTAATATACTGCACATGAGGCTGAACGCGCGGCTTTACCAGTTGCCAGCGCTGCTGCTGTCTACCGAGGTTCAACTGTAATGCCCCGCCTTGTACATTAGTTTGTCCAAGCTGCTGGCGAATACCAGGTATAACAGCTCCTTTGATCGTCACATGATCCTGTCCATCGGTACTCGGCATAAACTGAACTGCGATTTCATAATCCGACTGAATATCTAGCTGCTTCATCGTGCCCGCACTAAGCTTCCAATCCTGCTCGTATGCTTGATTCTGAGGCGGATTACCAAGCTGCAGCGTATCCTTTGTAAAAGCGGCTAATCCTAATACTACTGTTCCAAATAGCCCGATCCAGATCCACTTTTTCAAGCTTGTCCACCTCCGTGTCTGTACATGTGATTTATATGTATCGTAACATTCCTAACTATGCAAATCCAATTGTACAGCCGATTAGCCAGGGTGGAATATAGCGAGAAGCACATAAAAAACCTCTACGCTTCCACGATAGGAAGGTAGAGGTTTACAGGTGTTATTGTATAGCTAGTATGGAAATGCAGGCGGGATTAGTATCCCGCGTTCAGACCTACATTACCCAGCAAAGCATTGGTATATTGACCTACTGTTGTATAGTTCACTGTAGTAATTTCTGGTTGTTCTGTACGCAGACCGTTGTACAGCTCCATTACCTGACTGGTGCTCAGGTCTGGATTCAGTACAGGAATTACAGTTTTACCATTTGCCTGTGCTTCAGTCGTAGCTACGATACCGTCTTTTCCGTATACCGCTTCAGCAGTCAGATCGGACGAAACGACTGGCATAATGAAATCAACCGAAGGGCTAAATACAGCTACATTTGGAGTTGTACCGTCTGTATTCGTTACATCAGTTTGGACACCGATTGGCAGTGCAGGCTTGATGGCACGAATCTCATTGCTTGTTTCTTTAATGTAAGCTGCCAGTTGATCGGCTTTCCAGCTATTCCACGTAGCTACTTTGTCGGCATCTGTACTTTTTGTAAAGTCTATTTTTTTCGGATCAAAGCTGTTCGTAGCGCGGAAGCTTGTGATCGTATTGGTATTCATATCAACACGGTTAGTGTCAAAGTCCATACCGCTCAGTACGACACCGTCAATATTGTAGTTGGTTACCACTTCTTTGACGATCGAACGTTCATAGTTTTGCACATCCTGCTCAAATGGGCTTACATAGTATTGACTACCATTTTGACCGGTATAGGGGCTAATGCGACCTTTATCGTCGATACTACGCATTTGCCAGGTGGAATTGCGATCGATTGCTGCTTTGTCCTGGAATTGTGGAATCCATGCACGAACCTTCATGCCATATTGATGAGCCTGTTCAATTACAGTCGACAGTGCATCGAAGCCATCATAACCAGGAGCTTCTTTTACAATTTTGCTGTCGTAAAATGCGTAACCGGAAGATCCGTCCACATCGCTATCTTGTTTCACACTCATATTGATAACCGATACATGATTGCGTGCCGCATTTATAATGAAGGAGTGAACATCATCAGCATTTTTGAAATTAGCTTCCGTTTGTACGGTAATTTCATTAGCGATTGGTGTTACGGCAACAGGAGCTTCCGGAGTGGCAGCGTGTGTGGATTGCCAAGGAAGCAGGGATACTGCCAGCAGGGCAGCGGAGAGCGAATAAGCGATTTTTTTCATAATAATCTCGATCCTTTCGTTGTACATATGAAGTTTGAATCCGGATGTAACTGTGTGGTGTCGTTGCTCAGTTTTTTTGCAACTTTACCATTATAGTATGAATAAAGGATGAACGATAGCGACGTGCAAGCACGACAAACAGCGACGTTGACAGCAAAACATAATAAATACTGCAAATTCAGCCATTTGGCAGACGACAACCTTAATTTCAAACTATTTTACGCTTTTTTATTAGGTATGCTATATATTACGTAAGCTAATCAAAAAAGGTTGCACAATTTTCGAAAAAAAGACGATAAATTTGAAAAAAGTTTTGCTTTATCGTCAAAATAGATCGAAAACCATAATATGGCTTCCAAAAACAACGATATGCACACCAGCAACAGGCAAAATTTTAAATTGCTGGCTGTTCATGTTAATGTATAGAAAGACCTGTAATTGTCATTACCCTTTTTTGCCATTCAATACAAGCTGGCTCGCTGCATACATAAAGAAAACAGTGAACGATGGGAATGGCTTTTGGTCACTGAATGGATTGAATCCCAGATTATTTTAAGACAGAAAGGAAGACACCATGAAGACATTCAAAACCCTTTTATCGATGAGCTTATTATTGACAGCTCTGGCACCAGCGGTTGCCGTACATGCAGCCAGTCCTGCTACGACGATAGCGTCCAGCTCATCAGCTACAGCAAACACGACATCAAGTACACCAGACTCGGCAACCAGTGAAACGAACACACAGCAGCCTGAGGTAAACAAGCAGTTTTTCGATCAGCAAAAATCGGCTGTGCTGCGCGATCTGACAGGTAGCGAGCCTGTAAGCAATGCGGCGGCCAGTGAAACGTCTGCCGATCAGCTACAGCAAGCGGATTATACGTATATGACGGTTACCGGAGAAGTGTATAGCTCAAAGCGTGGTTATCTCGGAGCAGCAAAGCGCGATAATGATAATGAGCCGGACAACACGACAAGTGTGACGCAATTTGATCCCAACAATCCGATTCCGGTAGAGCAAGTAAATGGTGGCAATACCGGTGCATTTGAGCGCAGACAGCTTGGCTTTGAAGGCTTTGACAGCATTACGTCTGATATCACACTGCCGACAGTAAGCGGTCTTGGACCAGGCGAGCAGCCGTGGGTGTATTATGGATTTGATGCGGAGAGCGGTAAAGCGATCGAGGCAGGCTATTCGTATCAGACAGGCACACATCGCTGGCTGCCATATATTCGTTCCAACGGCTTTTACTATGGCGATTCCAGTGTGCAAAAGTATGATACAAACCAGGTGAAAAACGTAAAGTTCTATCTGGCTAAAACGGTAAGCACGGATACGTACTACAATGCCTATTTTGTCGTGGATAACACACAAATTCTGATCGCACCGACCAAATGGACAGATAGCGATTCTAATTCTACCTCTGTGAAGCGCGTCACGTCGATTGCGAAAAAGGCATTCACCGGCTATGACATCGTAGGCAGTACGATGAACCAGCGCTACGAAAATGTACAGGTATCCCGTTTCTATCAAGAGCAGGGTTATCCGTGGTCACAATACACCGAATACACAGAAAATCGCAATGGACGCTGGTACGGAACGATCGATAATATGCCAAGCTATGTGCATCGTGACTGGCTCAGCACTTCCATTTATAATGGAAACAATCAGTAAGTAGAAACAATCATCAAGCAGGATTGCTTCTATATATAAACGATATATAAATGATCATCATATAAAAGATCATTCTAAGTAGGAATCTACCATCGCTGAGTGGATTTCTACACATATGCAGAACAACGATACAGAATCAATATAAACAACAAAACGGACACCTTACGTGTGGAAGATGGTATCATCCATCCACAGGAGGTGTCCGTTTTATTGTTTGAATATTCATCTCCATTAAGACTTTACTTCAATTAACTCCAGATGCACATCAACCGTATCCGTTTCCTTTTCCAAACGGGGAATCGATGTAAAATAACGGTGCACACTCGCTTGAAAATGCACATCATGCTCGGGTACCCGTACTTCCACCACAGGCTGGTACAACGTTGACGTAACGTCATGATATTGTTCTCCACCTGTAATTACAAAGTCGATCGAAAGTAACGGGCGTTGCTTACCCTCATCAGACAATTGCTGTGTAAGCTCATAGCTTAAAGCCTCCAAAGAAACTTCATTGATAAGCACGGTGGTTGCGTTATGCTGATCTGACATCTGTTATTCGCTCCTTTCATCAGGTAACCTGTTCGCTCAAAACATGTATATAGAGCATGGATAGAGTTGATTGTACTCCATACTGGATCGATGCGCTTCATTCACCGTTAACCGTGTATGATGAATATTAATCATAGCCGACATATATAGTCGACATATGAATCTTTCATCGTTAGCATAACAGATGCATTCGGATCGAGCAGGGTACAGTTCAGAAGCTATCATTAAAGCATGATTTTCTATGCATCTCTCGTTGAAGCTCCTATCGCTACGCCTTACTCCGCTGCTGCCTTGATGAACTGACCATCCTGTACCGCTGCCTGTAGCATCGGAATCAGTTCGGCAAGTGGAAGCTGCTGCTGTTCACTCGCGCTATGCTGACGGACATTGACGGAGCTGGCTTGCTGCTCCTGTTCGCCAACGACAACAATATAGGGTACTTTTTGCTGCTGCGCTTCACGCATTTTATAACCGAGCTTATTGCTGGAGCTATCGACTTCAGCACGCAGACCAGCCTGGGCGAGCATCGATTTGACCTTCCATGCATAATCCTCATAATGAGCCGATACTGGCAATACCTTGACCTGTACGGGAGCAAGCCAGAGTGGGAATGCACCGGCATAATGCTCAGTTAAAATACCGAGGAAGCGGTCAATCGAGCCGTAAATCGCCCGGTGAATGACAACAGGACGATATTTCACACTATCCTCGCCAACGTACCACAGATCAAACTTCTCTGGCATTTGAAAATCGAGCTGGATTGTCCCACATTGCCAGCTTCGGCGCAGCGCATCCAGAATATGAAAATCAATCTTCGGCCCGTAAAAGGCACCGTCTCCTGCATTGATCCGGTAATTCACACCACGCGCTTCCAACACATTTTGCAAGGCTTGCTCTGCCTGATCCCACAGCTCCTCCGAGCCCATATAATCATCCGGTCTTGTCGATAGCTCAATCTCATATTCAAAGCCAAACACCTTATACATATCATCGATAAGCTCCATAGCGCGTGCAATCTCGGCTTCGATCTGCTGCGGTCGTGCATAGATGTGGGCATCATCCTGACAAAATGTCCGCACACGCATCAAACCATTCAATGCGCCTGAAAATTCATGTCGGTGCACCTGTCCAAATTCCATCATCCGCATCGGCAGATCACGATAGGAACGAAGTTCATTTTTGTAAATCAACATATGCCCCGGACAGTTCATCGGCTTCAAGGCGAAGTGCTCGTTATCCACCTCGGAAAAATACATATTGTCTTTGTAATGATCCCAGTGCCCGGATTGCTCCCATAGCTGCTGGTTCATCATAAATGGAGTGCGAACTTCCTCATAGCCGCGCTGGAGCTGCTGCTTACGAGAGAACTGCTCCAGCTCTGTGCGAAGCAGCATGCCTTTCGGCAGGTAAAAGGGCATCCCGGGTGCTTCCTCCGAAAACATAAACAGCTTCAGCTCGCGTCCAAGTCGGCGATGATCTCGTCTACGTGCTTCCTGTAACCATTGCAAATGCTCTTCCAGCTCCGCGCGATCTGCAAATGCCACACCTTGAATACGTTGCAATACAGCGCCGGAGGAATCGCCGCGCCAGTACGCACCTGCTACACTCATCAAGCGAAAGGCTTGCAGACGCCCCGCGGATGGCAATAGCGGTCCCTTTTCTAGATCGATATAGTCGCCCTGTTCGTAGACGACAATCGGTTGCACCTGTGCAGCAATCAGCTCATTCAATCGTTGTGTTTGATAGGGCTGCTGCTGCGAATGAAAAAGCTGCTCGGCGTCAGCTTGCGCCAGTACATGCCGTTGCAGGGGCTGCTGTTCCGCAGCAATCTGTTTCATCATATGCTCAAGCGCGGGTAGATCCGATTCGGACAATGAATGCTCCAGCTCCACATCGTAATAAAAGCCTTGCTCTGTTGCGGCCCCACCACCGAGCTTAACGTGTTCGGCGCCATACAAACGTTGCACCGCCTGAGCGAGTAGATGTGCAGCACTGCTGCGGTAGATGTCCAGACTGGCTTCATGTGCAGAAGTAATCAATTCCAATTGCGCATCGGCAAGGATGGGAGTGCTCATATCGACAAGCTGTCCATTTAGCAGACCAGCAATGGCACTTTTGCCAAGCGCCGGACTGATCGAGCGTGCAATGGCTGCGACCGATTCACCAGCAGGGTACGAGCGTATCGAGCCGTTAGGCAGCTCTACGTGGATGAGTGCTGCATCGGAAGCGGCATTTAGGTTGGATGGGGACTGAGAAGCGATTGACGCGTTAGCATCATGAGGTGAAACGGCAGAAGGAGCGGGAGCATTAACTTTCGCGTTAACAGATGGATGCAGATTAGACATAGATAAAACCTCCAATGATGTAAAGTGAATGGAAAGCGCAAAAAAGCACACAGGTCCCAGCAGGGACGAGTGCGCTTGGCTCGTGGTTCCACCCTAGTTCAGCCTGACTGTTCCGGCGAATCTGCAACGCAGTGTTCACACGGGACTGTAGGCCCTCATTGGCATCCGGTAACGAAGATGAGTCGGTAATTCCTAATGATGCAGACTGAATCGCAACATCAAGCAGTAGTTGCAGCCTGGAATAGATCATGATGCAGTGGGCAAAGGATACTCATGTCTGGGACCAGACACCATCAGCCATCCTTTTGCAAACAGCGACAATCACTAATCTATTCAGCGTACGATCCTACCGTCAAACGATCCGTCCCATGTTCGGGATTACAGCTACAGAGTGGTAATTCCTCAATCGTGGACTGGAAAAGCTCACAGCAATCGCTCTTCTCTCTGGGCAGCGCAGATAGGGAATCTTGTCTCTGGTCATCGCTAAAATGTGTTATTGGTTTTCGATTATAGGAGCCATTTGGGAAAAGGTCAAGAGGGGGAATGGAATTTTTTGCATTTGTCCGGTAAGTGGCTAGGAATAAAGGCGAGAGAAACGTATACGGGTTATGATCTCTTTGATTTATATATTTGATCTACATATTTGAGTTATAAAATCAAAGAAACTGATCTGAAATCAGCACGAATAAATCTCGCATTATGCCATTTTTAAAACGCTTTGAGCCATAGTACAAACCATCCTTTCAGCCTATAGTTAAAATATACCAATGTTCAGGGAGGCTGAAAGTAAAATGAACAAAATTACATTCCTCGGTGCGGGTAGTACGGTGTTTGTGAAAAATGTGTTGGGTGACGTGATGATGACGGAGGCCTTACAGGACTTCGAATTAGCGTTATTTGATATCGATGTAGAGCGTCTGCGTGATTCGGAGCGCCTGCTGACGAGTATGGCAAGCTCGCTTGGCAGCCGCTCTGCTGTAAAGGTATATCATGATCGAAAAGAAGCGCTGCGCGGGGCGAAATACGTGATCAATGCGATTCAGGTCGGCGGTTATGATCCTTGCACTATTACAGATTTTGAAATTCCGAAAAAGTATGGCCTGCGCCAGACGATTGCAGATACACTCGGTATCGGTGGTATCTTCCGCAATCTGCGTACGATTCCAGTGATGCTCGATTTTGCACGCGATATGCAGGAGGTTTGTCCGGATGCCTGGTTCCTCAATTACACCAACCCGATGGCGGTGCTGACCAATGTCATGAATGTACACGGTGGTATCCAAACCGTTGGTCTCTGTCATAGTGTACAGGTGTGTGTACCGCATCTATTTGAAGCGCTTGGCATGGATCAGACTGGTGTGGTAGCCAAAATTGCTGGTATTAACCATATGGCATGGCTACTGGAAGTGACGCGAGATGGACAGGATCTGTATCCAGAGATCAAACGTCTGGCACGGGAGAAGCAGAAGGAGCAGCATGACGATATGGTTCGTTATGAGCTGATGCATCGGTTTGGCTATTATGTGACCGAATCATCTGAACATAATGCGGAATATCATCCTTATTTTATCAAGCGCCATTATCCAGAGCTGATCGAACGCTTCAACATCCCACTGGATGAGTATCCACGTCGCTGTGTGAATCAGATTGCAGACTGGAAAGAGATGCGAGAGAAGCTATTTGCCAGTGAAAGCATCCAGCATACGCGCAGTCGTGAATATGCATCGCACATTATGGAAGCGATGGAAACCAACCGTCCTTACAAAATCGGTGGTAATGTGATGAACACAGGACTCATTACGAATCTGCCACGCGAGGCCTGTGTGGAAGTACCGTGTCTGGTTGATGGTTCAGGCATTAGCCCAACGTATATCGGTGATCTGCCACCACAGCTAGCTGCGCTGAATCGGACGAATATCAACACGCAGTTACTGACGATTGAAGCTGCAATGACAGGCAAGAAAGAGCATATTTATCATGCGGCTATGCTTGATCCGCATACGGCGGCTGAGCTGTCGATGGACGATATTGTAGCGATGTGTGATGACCTGATTGAAGCTCATGGCCACTGGTTGCCTGCATTCACTTCCTGATCCGTACAATTTCATCCAGATACGAATAGATACGAATACGGTTCCTTCCTATACGGAAAGGAGCCGTATTTTGTTATGTATGAACAGCGATATAGCATAATACATGTCCGGTCCAGCTAACATATCCTTAATTATGATCGATCAGCTTACCAATCGTTTAAGGGTATAATAAATAGTAGGATGTGAGTACAACGATTGAACTGACGGCGTTATCTCATTTCATTTACATTTATGACATCGAAAGGGTGGATCTTGATGACACTTCAATGTGCGATTTTGGACGATTACCAGCAGGTCGCTTTGCGAATGGCAGACTGGTCTGTATTGGATGGAAAGGTACATATTCGCATGTACTCACACGCTATGGCTACAGCAGATGAGCTGGTAAACGCAGTAAAAGACTGTGAAGTTCTGGTCATTATGCGTGAGCGTACACCATTTCCAGCCGAGGTGCTGGAGCGACTGCCCAAGCTGCGACTGCTTGTGACGACGGGCATGCGTAACGCTTCGGTCGATATTGCGGCTGCCAAGCGACTTGGTATTACTGTCTGTGGAGCTAGAGGGAGAGGTGCCGCACCGACAGAGTTAACCTGGGCGCTTATTCTCGGACTGACACGCCATCTGGTTACCGAAAATGAAAATTTTCGTAGCGGCGGTCCGTGGCAGACCACGATCGGCACCGGTTTACATGGCAAAACGCTTGGTCTGGTCGGCTTAGGTCAGATTGGTAAGCGCATGGTGCGTATTGCACAGGCGATGGATATGCGCGTCATCGCATGGAGCCCTAACCTAACGGCTGAGCGTGCAGAGGAAGCAGAAGTGGAGGCAACCGCTACTTTAAACGAGCTTATGGGGCAAAGTGATATCGTCTCTGTTCATATGGTACTGAGCGAGCGGACGCGTCATCTGATCGGTGCAGAACAACTTTCACATATGCGGCCAGGGGCTTATTTGATCAATACCTCGCGTGCAGACTTGATCGACCAGAGCGCGATGATCGAGGCATTACAGCATCATCGCATTGCTGGTGCAGGGCTGGATGTGTTTGCACAGGAGCCGCTGCCTGTCGATCATCCGCTACGCTCGCTACCGAATGTGCTGGCAACGCCGCATATCGGCTATGTGGCAGACGATAATTATCGTTCTTTTTATGAGGATGCGGTGGAGGATATTGTACAATTTTTAAAAGGGGAGCCTGTGCGGGTGCTTGGAGAATAAATACGGTAGAAAACGATACAAGTGAGCAAGCACAGGATCTATAGATACGCCAGCCGTATTTAAAATTACCCACCTAACCAATAAACATCCATACAAACAATAATATATATTCTGATTTTATAATTTCACTACATGAAAAATTCATAATAGTAAATAGAATAATGCCGCACCCTATTATCAGCGTGCGGCATTGTTCTGTTCTGAAATCTAGCACCTATTTATTCCACGTCTCAACAACGTTTAAACTTACAAAATCGGAGATAACAAGCGAGCAAAGGATTCAATTACCTTGCGATACCACGGGCGTGTTCGGTAGCCCTCCAGTGTCAGCACATCGCTGTCCTTAATATCACTCAGGAATAGATTTTGCAGCTCGGTTGCTGTTTTGGAATCATATACAACCGCATTAATCTCAAAGTTAAGCTTGTAGCTACGAATATCCATATTGGCAGTTCCGACTGAAGCGATTTTGCCGTCGATCACCATCGTTTTAGCATGCAGGAAGCCTTTGTTATACAGATAGCAATGCACATCCAGCTCTAACAGCTCCTGCAGATAGGAATACGATGCCCAGTATACCATCGGATGATCGGGACGCTTTGGAATCATCAGAGATACCTGTACACCGGATAAAATGGCGGATTTGAGCGCCGTGATCATACTTTCATCCGGAATAAAGTACGGCGTTTGGATCATAACGCTTTTTTTAGCTTCATAGATCATTTTGATATACGAATATTTGATCGTTTCCAGGCTGCTATCCGGTCCACTGGATACGATCTGCATACCGATATTACCTTCAAATGGCTTCGATACGGCGAACAACGAATAATCCCGATCCATCGGTGTGTTAAGCGCCAGATGCCAGTCGCGCAGGAAATGAGTCTGTAGCTGTAATATAGCCGAGCCTTCAACACGCAGATGAGTATCACGCCAGTAGCCGAATTTCTTCACATGACCGAGGTATTCATCGCCTACGTTAAAGCCACCGATATAGGCACACTCGCCATCGATAATGACGACTTTGCGATGATTGCGGTAATTGACCTTGAAGTTAATGAGCGGAATGCTAGGTGGGAAGAAGGCGGCTGCATGTCCTCCAGCATCACGGAATGCCTTGAGAAATTTTTTGTTGATTTTGGAGCTGCCCCACGCATCATATACAAGCCGAACCGTTACGCCTTGCTTCGCTTTTTCCGTTAATGCTTCCATGAGCTGTCGACCGAGATCATCACGCTGGATAATGTAATACTGCATGTGAATGTATTCCTTTGCTGCGGCAATGTCACGGAATAGCGCTTCAAACTTTTTCACACCATCGGAGAAAATTTGTACTTCATTGTCCTGGGTGTAGAGGGAGTAGTTGCTGATCAGATGAAGATGTACCAGCTCATGATACTGACTGATCGCGGCATCGTTAAAGCGAAACTTTTTGTCCTCGAATTCGGCGCGTTGATCGTTCACAACCGATTCGATGATCGAGCGAAATTCCTTGCGTAGCCGGAAGCGTTTGACCCGGCTCAGGTTTTGTCCGAGGAATAGATATACGATGAAGCCAACGATCGGGATGAATAGCAGCACCATAAGCCAGGCCCAGGTTGCTCCGATGTTACGCCGCTCCAGAAAAACAATGAATAATGCCAGAAATAAGTTGATTACGAGCAAAATCCAGGAAAAATGCGAATAAAAGTTCAACATTCCCAGCTTCCCACCTTATAAGAGTTATCTATGCGCAAATACACGATACTATCAGCATATCAAAAATAATGCAATTGCACACTACATACCTATTCATACCCAAAACAATGCACATAAGCATTGCATCCCAACCGATCATAATTTATAATGATAATCATTATCATTTAAAATAAAGATGAAGTATAAATGAGCTGTCCTGAGGACGGTAACGATATAGGGGGCTTTGCGGATGGCAGGCAAGCAGGAACTGGAGCTATACGATGTGACAATTATTGGCGGCGGTCCGGCAGGACTGTACAGCGCCTTCTACAGTGGTATGCGTGATATGAAAACCAAGATCATTGAATATAACCCGACATTGGGCGGGAAAATTTTGCTGTATCCAGAAAAAATCATCTGGGATGTAGGCGGCGTACCACCGATTAGCGGTGAAGGATTGATTCGCAATCTGACCGAGCAGGCGATGGTATTTGAGCCGACGATCGTGCTGAATCAGCAAATTATGAATCTGGATCGTCTGACGGATGGCACCTTGCTGCTGACGTCCAATACACGGGAACAGCATCATACACGTACAGTTATCCTGGCAATGGGACATGGTATTCCGAAAATGCGCAAGCTTGAGATTGAAGGGGCAGATCGCTATGAGGTGACCAATCTGCACTATACGGTACAAGAATTGGCTGTATTCCGTGACAAGCATATCGTTATTTCCGGTGGTGGTGACTCGGCAGTCGATTGGGCAAATGCGCTACAGCCACTTGCAGCCAGTGTAACAGTTGTCCATCGTCGTGAAGAGTTCGGCGGTCATGAACGCAATGTGCTGCGTATGAAGGAGAACTGCCATGAAATACTAACCTCCTTTGAGTTGACCGGTCTGCATGGCAGCGGAGCGCTCGTTGAAGGGGTGACGGTGAAGCATGTGGAGACAGGAGAAATCCGGATGCTGGAACTGGATGCACTCATTGTCAATCATGGTCTAACGACGGATCTGAGCCCGATGCTTGCGTGGGGATTGGAGCTGGGTGAGTACAATATGCCGATTGTTGATGCAGCACGTCAGACCAATATTCCGGGCGTCTTTGCAGCGGGTGATCTCATTCAATATGATGGCAAGCTGCGCCTGATCAGTGGAGCACTGGTGGATGGCGGTACAGCCGTCAACAGCGCCAAACGCTACCTTGACCCTGAAGCGCATAGCCAGGCTTACGTATCTTCACACAATCAGAAGTTCAAGGAAAAGAACAAGCAATTGGAGCAACAGCCTGTAGAAGTGAAATAAAAGAAGGCAGACCAACGGCTGCTCATTATATTATGTTGCTGGTACGTACAAATCTATGTTCCACATATATGCCTAAATGGGCTGTGTAATACCTCGAATGAATAATGTGATTCTCGAATGCTAGTATTACTGTGTCTTGATTATTTAGTTGCAGGTTTTAATACATGTATTTCATCACTGTCGAAGCGCAATCTAATACGTTTGAGCCTGAAATACGTAATGACTTTGTAATACTTGATGATCTTACCATACTCAATAATCTCGATAATCTCGCCATGCTCACTTAATTTGAAATCGTTACTTATTCAGAATAATGTTAAAAGCCTCTGTTCCGAGTTTTGGCGCAGAGGCTTTTTGCTGTATATCTTCAATTGTATCTTTAATGCTTCATTCAATGCCTATTTTTCATTGTTGACCTTAACGTAACGTCAATGTATATGCTGTCCTTATCACCGCATACGGCTCGGAGTAGCTGCGGAATAAGGGAGGCAACAATAGATGAGTACAAAGCTATGGATTAAGCAAGCGATGATTATCACGATGCGCGGAGAGCAGGATATTTTTGAAGGGGATATTTTAATTGAACAGGATCGTATCATCGGTGTATATGGTCAATCTAATGGGGAACGACACGAGCTGAAGCAGGAGCTAAAGCGTCTGGGTCACATCGATCGCACGATCCATGCCTCCGGTATGGCGGTGATGCCAGGCTTGATTAATGCGCATCAGCATAGCCCGATGAACCTGCTCAAATGCTTTTCAGATGATCTGAAGCTGATGGAATGGCTGGAGCAGAAAATGTTCCCTGCGGAAGCAAGAATGACGCCTGAGGATATTTACTGGGGCAGCAAGTTGTCGATGGCAGAGATGCTTCGCTCAGGTACAACTACATTTGCGGATATGTACATTCATATGAACGAGATCGCTCATGCGGTGGAGGAGAGCGGTATGCGTACTTCATTGACGCGAGGATTAGTGTTTGGCGATGAACATGGAGCGCAGCGTATGCAGGAAGCTGTAGAGCTAGTAGAGCGCTGGCAAGGCGGCGCAGATGGGCGTATCACGACGATGTTCGGTCCACATGCACCGTATACATGTCCACCGGAGCGGTTGCGCGAAGTTATTCAATTGGCGGAGAGTTACCAGCTTCCCGTGCATATTCATCTGGCGGAGACACGCGAAGAAACGGCACAGATCGATGAACGTTACGGTCAGACACCTACACAGTATTTATATGAGCTTGGTTTATTTGAACATTTACATGTGCTGCTCGCGCACGGGGTGCATATAAATGAGCATGATATGAGCTATCTACAAGGCATGCGAGGTGGAATTGCTCATAACCCGCTGAGCAATTTGAAGCTAGGCTGTGGTATTGCGCCTGTATTGGAGCTACAGCGTCGGGGGATTACGGTAGGGCTAGGAACAGATGGTGCTGGTAGCGCCAGCACACTCGATATGTTCGCGGGGATACGCGCAGCCTCCTTGATGCAAAAGCTTCATTATGCCGACCCTGCTGTAGAGTCTGCTTATCGCTTCCTGCAAATGGCTACGATTGACAGTGCACGTCTATTGCAGCTTGATCATGAAGTTGGCACGCTTGAAGCTGGTAAAAAAGCAGACCTGATCCTGCTTGATCTGAACAAGCCGCATCTGCAGCCATTGCATCATGTGATCTCCGCTATTGCTTATGCGGTACATGGAGCAGATGTGCATACGACCATAGTGAATGGACAGGTGCTAATGGATAATCGTGAGCTGATTACTCTGAATGAACAGCAGGTACTGGAGGAAGGAAAGAAGCGCTCGAAGCGTCTGGTAGAAGGTATATAAAGCCCTGGATATTAGGGCTACAGTAAAACTAAGCTAAAAAACTAAAAACTTAATACAGGTCATTCAATTTTCAACTGATTGATTACATTAACAGGCTGTCTTAAATAAGCTAGCTTGTTTATACCCTTTATGTAGTTCTATTTACATTAAATTTACAGTGAGTTTACGTAAAGTTGATATACGCGCCGGACTGTTTTACAATTTTACAGGGCATTACATATGCACACTCAGTACATCAGTCGATAAATCGATCGGCAGAAGGAGGCATTCTGTGGAACATATGGATGAACTGCTATTTTTGTGGATTAACAGCGGCGCGCAGCGATTCGCTTTTCTCAATCCGTTTATGGTGTTTTTATCCAAATATGCAGTGTTATTTTTTGTAATTGGAGCGATTGTATACTGGTTTACGAGAGCTCGTGCGGATCGTCGCATGATCGGTGAGGCACTTTTATCTGCTTTAATTGGCTTTACGGCAAGCTGGATACTGGGACATCTTGTGTATAGGGATCGTCCTTTTGTCACGCTGGACGCCATTCAGCTTGTGTCGCATGAGGCGAATGCTTCTTTTCCGAGTAATCACGCGCTGGGCGCTTTTGTGATTGCGATGACGATCTGGCAATTCCGCCGCCGCGCTGGCTGGGTGTGGCTTGTACTGGCATCTGGTATCGCGCTAGGACGTGTATGGACGGGAGTTCATTATCCGGGTGATGTGCTGGCAGGCGCATTGATCGGTATTTTGACTTCGGTACTGGTTCATCGTTTGTTTACACGTATTTCACTGGCAAGCAATTTGCTGGAGCTGGGCATCTACTGGTATGAGCGTATTGAAATGAAGGTCTGGCGGCGTGCAGGGTATCGGAATCGGTAGCTGGTATTGATTCATAAATGGTATGTGCATCGGCAAACAGGTGCACCGGTGAAGTGCGATTCAACTTCGTAATAGCGGATTAGCTGGAGCTATACCGTATAAGATGGATATGTTGCGCGTATATTTTATCTTCGAGCTGCTCCGGGCTGTTGCTTTATTGTATTTGAAGCTATCTTTTAAATGTAATTAACAACAAACCAACAACAAACACGCCTCCAGTTCAGCAGGAAGGCGTGTTTGTTGTTATACATATTATGTTCACGGAACGGCTACAGGATGATGAATTACCTACCATCCTATAATGGTTCAACGATGCTCGCCGTTCAATTACTTGTCTTCTTTGTCCTTTACCATTTTCACCAGCATATGTGCCAGTTTATGGCGTTCCTCATCATTACCGACCTTCCACAGCTCATACAATAGCTGCTCCTCGTTGTTTTGTGGTTCTTCGTGTTTGGCGAGATAATCGGCAATCTTTTGTGCTACTTTCGCGATGCTTTCCTCGCTCAAGCCAATGCTTTCAGCCATATGGATTCTTTTGCCCAGATAGCTACGGAAGTTCTCAAAATCATCCAAAATTTGCTGCTTACGCTCGTCGCTGATCCGATTCATCACCGGTTCGACCTTCTCAGTTGCCACTTCTCCAGACTTGTTTACGATATGCGGTTGTTCTGTCATGTTGTTCGTCCTCCTCTATCGTTATCGGTGTGGTCATTGCCATTAGTATATTAACCTTAACGACGGGGGCTAATCGGGTTAGAGAATAATGTTTATCAAAAAATCATTAATACCTTGTTAAAAGAATTTAATGATGATTTTATGCTAAATAACTCTAACAATTTTGAGAACTTCAAGAACTTCAAGAACTTCAAGAACTTCAAGAACTTCAAGAACTTCAAGAACTTCAAGAACTTCAAGAACTTCAAGAACTTCAAGAATTTTAAGAGCTTCAAGAGCTTCAAGAGCTTCAAGAGCTTTAAAAGTTTTAAGATCTTTAAGACCTCCAAAAACTATAGAAACTTCAAACACAATAACTTCACCCGAACCTATTAGTTGCCGAATTTCAAAATAAAATATAAAGATAAAAAGTTAAAAATAAATTTTTATATCCGTAAATACCAGCAAAAATCAGCCTGAATCGGCATATAGAGGGTGGTTTTAGAACCTGGTATTAATTTTGTAAATCAGAATTTACATTATTGCAACCAATTATCAGATTTCGGGGTGTATAGTGAGAGCATGAAGCAAGTTGATCAGCAGCTATTCGTTCAAAGATTTTCCAGTTTGCAAATGGTAAAGACGTTTCGTTTACGGATGGCTAGCAATCAAGGAAAAAGGTTGCCAGTAAAGGGTAACTGGAAAATTTTGAATGGTTCTTGTGCGGAATGTTGTGGTTAATAAGTGCTACAGCAGTTAAACACAAGATAGATGGCAAGCGGTGCAACATTTAGCGCTTATCATACGTTAGTAACAATGAAGACTTTTAAATCATAACAGATCGAAAATGGTAATGAGGTTTCCTGGCAGGTGCCAGACTGATCGACCATTGAGAGAAGGGGAGATGCAGCGATGATGAAAACAATGATGGGAATACTGGGAGCAGGTGCTGCTTCTTTGATCTTTTTGACGTCGGCCAGTGTGGGTACAGCTACACCAGGAGGAATCACAAAAGCTCAAACGGTGCACGCAGCTTCCGTAACAACAACTGTAGCCAAGGATACTTACAGTGATACAACACCTACTGATGGAACATTCACTGTATTTATTAATCAGATCGACCGCGATGACAATGGAAGCTACAAGCTGAAGATTGATCCGATCAACTGGTATACTGGCGCAGCAGCGAATAAAATGTTTGCCAAAGATAACCCTGAAAATGCCGATATGGGAGCGCCAGATGGTTATTACATCGTTAATGACGATACCCATACGTACAACTATACCGCACCAGCCAGTGCAGAAGTGCTGATGCAGATTTATGATCACACGGGTCGCTGGGAAGATATCGACACCAACTGGAACGAGCCTGTCAGCATGTCGAAGCTGAGAGCTATTTTCCAAAAACCAGATATGCTTGATCCAACCGTATTCCCGTACCACATCACTGTAAAAAACGGTGAAATCGTGAAGATTGTACAGCAGTTTATTCCATAAGCTTTAAGGCATGATGCCGGATTCAGGCTTTCATCGTATGTACTGACTATATCCATTTCAGGGATCGTCGTTCCGGCTGTATTGCAATGCCGGGCGAGCGGTCCCTTTTTATATGGCTGATGTATTTGCCCTTACGCAACATTTTATTCGCCGCATATAATCTGGTATGATGCTAATGGATGTTCTTTTGCCTGGTTGCCAAATTAAACAGCAACTTTTGTAGGCATGATGCGTTACACTATTGAGGAGGTGCATTTATGATGCAACGAAATATTCAACCATGGATCAGACGGAGTCCGCTTGCATTGCTGCTATTGATGGGAATTCTGTTGCTTGCAGCCTGTGGTAATCAGGCACAGCAGCAACCCGCAGCAGCGCCTGCCGATACGAACGGCAGCACAGACACCGAGATGACAACGCCACAGGATACGAACGAGACAACTCCTGCAGATAACAGCTCTGCTGGAACCGGAGAAGAGAGCACAGCATCTCCTGAGACAAGCACAGGTACGACAAGTGAAGGAACGACAAAAGGTACAACGGACACCTCCACAGGGGATGACGCAGCAGCGACTCATGTTGCCAGCGGTACATTCTCCGGTCTGGCGGATGAGCATTCCGCTGAGGTTATGGTAGATGGCAAACCGGTTGTATATCAGTTGACTGACAGCATCGCAGATGCAGCAGGTAAGCTGAAAGAAGGCTCTGAGATTACATTTAAGTATACAGAGAAGCCGGTTCCTGATGATGCTTCTACTATGGTTAGAACCATCGTAGAAATGCAAACGAAGTAAGCTACACAGAGTGACGTGTTCAAGAGCTAGTTTAAAAGTAGCGATAACTGCTTTAAAGGCTTGATACATGCGTGTTCACTCTACACTGTATGATAAACGACAAAGCCCCGTATATTCGTCTTGATGACGGTATACGGGGCTTTTTAACGTTTGAAAATGAATAAAGATAGCGATATGCCATGTCCATACAACATCAGCCCCTCTATCATAATGTGAGGGGCTGATGTTATAGAGATAGTATCCTTTAACTCAACAATTAGACAATCAGTTCGGCACTTCCACTGTAGCTGGACGACGCGATACGAGACGTACCAGATCGATCGTAAGAATCGGCAACGGCATACCGGCAGGGTAGGCGAGATAGCGGGCCTCCCATTCCGGTGAAAACTTTTCTTTGTAGCGTCGCAGCCCTTCGAATCCATACCAGTGTCCACCATATTGGAATACAAGCCGTGCTAGCTTTTCTTCACGGTGAGCATTCGCATTTTCGCCAACGCTGGATAACGGCGACATACCCAGATTAAAGAATGCATAGCCGTTTTCTTTTGCCCATTCGATCAGGCGGACAAACAATACATCCATCGTACCATTCGGTGTTTCATTCAGGTGACGCATCAGATCGATTGAAATGATCTGGTTATTATCATAAGCGGGTGCGAGTGTAGCAAAGGCAAGAATACGTCCTTCGGCTTCACGCAGCAGAGCGATAGGAGCCTGCTGAAGATACGATTCTTTGAACCAGCCGAGTGAATAGGCCTTTTCCTTCCGATCGCCAAGCCATTCGTTTGAAATCGTACGCAGCTCGTTTAACAGCTCATTAGAGAAAGGAGGCTGCAACACTTCAAACTGCTGTCCTTCGCGCTCAGATTTGTTTTTAGCGGTTCGTAGACCCTGATTACTCTTGCCAGACAATGTGAATTTATCAAGCGGCACGAGCGCTTCTTCACCAAGCTTGAAGAAGTTATAACCATTCTCATGATAGATCGACAGATACTCTGGTGATGCCTGATAAAATACAGCAGTCAACGCAAAGTGATCGGCATAGCGCTGGAACTCCTGAATAGCCTCACCGACCAGTGCTTTGTCTCCAATCGGATCACCGAGCACAACGAGCTTATCACGTACACGCGAATACGGAATAAGCACCCGATCTTCCAGCGCCCAGTAAAAGCATTTATCCCCTAGATAGAGCAAATGCGAAAGCAGATTACCCTGCTCCTGCTTCAAAAATTCACGTAGCTTCTCCAGCTCGGCTGTATCCGGCAAATGCTCCACATGACGATTCGGTCGTAAGGCGAAAATAGCGGCAAGCAGAACCAGCGCACTAATAAAAGCAATCACTGCAGTTACGGCATATTCATGCGGATTAAGAAACCACTCCTGCGCTCGTGCTGGCAGATGACGAAGCAGTTTTGGATGAATCTGCGCACCAACGAGATAGTACGATAGCGATGAGATAAACGCGAGTATGACCCAGATTCCAACACTGCGTGATGACAGAAGCGCACTTTCCCGATTAAAGCGAGCACGCGATATCCATAAAATAACGGCAACGACAAGCAAAATGATCGCTTCTTCATAATCAAACCCTTTAGCAAACGTAAACACAGCACCCGCTACAAGCAGACCGGCTGTCCATATAAATGCACGCCGGATGCGCAGTGAAATTCCCCGTGATACGATAATCAACATAATCCCAATCACGACGGACAGTTGCTCTGAGAAGCGCATCAATGGCAGGGACAGTATATTTTCCATAAAACGAAGACGGTTGATAAGCCCCGGCGTTGCAGCAGATAGCAGCAGGATGATTCCGCTCGCCAGAACGAGCTTACCAAGTGCCCACGCACCCAGATCACCAAGCAAGCCAAACTGCGACGGCCAGCCCCAGAACTTGATCCAGGCATTACGTGATGAATCGACCCCGTTTGTGATCATATCTTTCATTTGACGACGGTTCGGACTAATCTCAAATGCAGCCAGTACAAGTCCGATCAGCCATGGAATCAAGAAGTAAAAAATGCGGAACAGCAGCAGCGCTGTGATCGCAGGGGTTGCATCAATTCCAAGCGCTTGCAGACCGAGCAGTGCGGTCAGATCAAATGCACCGATGCCGCCCGGAGCCATACTAATGATACCGGCGATGGCAGCAACGATATACACACCGATAACCGATGCAAACGGCAGATGCTCCAGATCATGATACACGATGAGCCAGAATAGCACCGCCGCACACGCCCACTCTAAAAAGGAGGCGATCACTGAAGCAACGACTACATTCCACGGTAGCTTGCCCTCTCCCTTATGGAACCATTTTGCAAACAAGGAAGAGCGCTGCATAAGCAAAAAGAATGGGAAGTACAGTGATATGCCCCATACTGCCCAGCGCATCCACGGATGTGAATCAAATAACGATTCAGCAGGGAACACACCAAAAATAACGAGCCAGCCAAGCAAGGATAATCCAACCAGAATGATCGGAGACAGGAATAGGACAGCAGATCCCATCGTTTTGATCGGAACGCCGCTCTTTTTGTACAGAATGGCGCGTAGCCCAACTCCGGTCAAGCCGGCAAAACCGATCATATTATTGAACGTATTGGCGATCCATGCATAACGAAACGTTGCTTTCCAGTCTACATCAAGCTTAAACTGGCGGCGTAGCAAGTAGTCGTACGCACTCATCGCAGCTACCGCAATAAAAGCAACAATTGAGATTTCCACAATTGCTGACACAGGCATGCGACGTAGTTCAAAAAACACTCTAGCCAGATTGATATGCTGGATTTCTTTGCGTCCCTGGATAAAGATAATGACCAGAATCACAATCGGAATAAGTATTTTAATAATTCTTGCCCTGAACAGGGCAGTGAGCAATTGCAGGATTTTCAGCTTACGCAGCGATTCTCTCATGAGTGTATGAACTCCACCTTTGTCGATATAATTAGCAGTTAGGCTGATGGCTTCAAGCTTGAATTAAGTATTCTTTGTTGTGCAGCTTACTGATATTGAATCGATTCCGATTCAACGGTACAGATAAACAGCTATGTTAGTAACGATTAAGTTTTGGTAACGATTAAGTATAGTACGGAATCCTACAGTATAATGTTCCAGTTAGCTGATCGATGAACGGGTCAATGATCATTTTACAATACAAGTACTTATTATATACATCAGTTATTACATCGGTCATCCTGCATCTATTTATTATGAAAATGATAAAAACTGTCGTGCTGATGATTCCTGCTACCAATGAACAAACATCATGCAGGAAGACAGCTAACAGAATATTATAGACGATGTGAGCATGATGCTTTAACCTCTTACCTATTGTATACCATCCTATGGGGCAATTTAAATCGGCGAATTAGATAAAGATAGAAAGCCGCCTCGTCATGCAGCAATCTGCCTTGTCACATTGCTTTATCATACGGGACACTACGCTTTTATTGGCTACATTTATGTAACAACTAATTGAGGTCGGCAAAACATATCAAATACGCATCCATTTATAGGTCTACGATACAGCGTATTTGAAAAACCTTAGGTCTAAAGGGATTAATGACGTGCATACGATTGCAACTTGAAGGCTATCTGCAATTGATGACAAAAATGTTATAATTCAGGCTTGGTAAGTGTTTTGTTTACAACATTACTGTTTAATAATCCATCAAATGGCTCACCAATGAACGCTTTTACACCTTATAA
>JBCNLJ010000030.1:0-59368 GCA_039595515.1 Paenibacillus sp.
AATGAGTATACAATGAACCAGTAAAACCACAAATTAGATTCAATAAACAGACTGAAGCTAGGCAGTGTTTCTAAAATCGGATGCTACTATTGGATACAAGCTCGAAATGCTCCTGCAATACTGTATGCCGAGTTCGAACGGATGAGTTTCTCCATGTAATGAAGATAATGATTGTAACTCTCCATCATTATTTTACCTTCTATAAAAATAGCAATCAGTGAAGTTTTAAAGCGAATCTCTTGCCATGATGCAAGCTTGATGTAATCGTATATTGTGCTATGCTGGAAAAATTGAAAATGCTGCTCTTTTGCCAGTTCTACAATTTCATGTAGAGATTGCTTTGCTACTACTTCTGAAAGAATAATGGCAAACTGCTTTTGATAATCTTGATTATACAGAGCAAATTGCTCTTTTAAAAATGGATGAAGTTGTTGTTTGATTATTGTTTCTTTGATAGTGAACGAGAAATGATCATCTGTCTCTTCGTAATCGAATAGGTTCAAGTCGATATATTGAGCAAGTTTATTTTTAATTTCATCGATAGCTTGTTCCACTACATTATCTCGCTGGATGGTGATTTGGTAGGAAATTCCTAGTTGTAGATATTGTGCCATGGGTAGACCTCCTTTTTAAAGAGAGCACTTATCTAGATTTAGGCATTATATTAAAATGGATTTTAAAACCCAGATAGATGAATTATTTTAAGCTAAATATAATATTTGATTGTAGATGATACAAGTATCTGAATAAGCATGAAAGGATAATTTTATTGCAAAAGACACCACTCCATTAGGATTGGTGTCTTTTGGATGTACAACTCTGTTCCCTATTCTTACTCTAAGGTATAGAAAGTTAGTACAAAAATAGAGGCGAGGGGAGTCGAACCCCTATCCGAAGGTAACGCAACATAAGCTTCTATGGGTGTAGTTACAGCTTTAATATCACCTGAGTATCACCGTAAAGATTAATGTTTAAATTTTCTAAACTATTCAAAAGATTCTGAAGTATTATCAAGTTCCTTTATCCGCTTCTCAAAATAAATCTGTACTTTGGTACCGATATAGTGTCCAACCAATTGTTCATATGTGTTTTCACTTACACGGTGCTCTTCATTAGTAATAATCAAATCATCTGAGAAACATTCAGGGCAAAAAACTGCTCTGAATGGATTGTCGCCAAGATCATTATCAATATCAATAAACATCTTAGGAATTAGCTTTGGCTTGTTATCTTCATTCTTGCACAAAACCTTGATCAATATAAAATCCTCTTGCTCTGAATCTTTATGTTTTGGCACTAAATCTTGTCTAATAATCTTATAAGATATATCAATAGCATTGTAAATATCCAAGAGACACTTATCGAGCAAAAGTGACAAATTTGCATGATCTACAGTTTGATCTTTTGGCGTAAAGAGAATCCCCGTTATATCTTCTGTAGCGAGATTAACAGCACTGCTCTGACTAAGAAATTTATAGTGAATAATATCATTTCTCATGTCACGAAGATAAACCCAATGCTGTTGATTAGAAATGTTCACAAGAGGTCTCAAATAGTTATCATTTACGAATACCTTCTTTGTCTTTTTAATTATGTTAGCCCGGTTTAGAAATGAACGTTTAGGCTTAATACGTTGTTCTAGTTTAGAATTTATCCTGTACATCTTCCATCTTAACTTTCTAATGTTTAACACATTAGTTTGTTTCCACTTTTCATTTTCCTGACTAACTAATCTTTTTGCTGGAATCATCTTAAGTTCTAGATAGGTATTAAGAATTTGAAATAAATGTTCCCAAAAAGCACTTTGCTTAACAATAATATGTTCAGCGTGAAAACATAAAACATCAAAATCAACCTTTTGTTTTTCAAGAGCTAAGTAGTAGCATGTAGCAGTAGTAATATCCCTGAGCACATACTCTTTCAATTGATTGAGTAACATTTCATGAATGATATCATCAAATTTCAAAACACCTTCTGAAAACGAAACGTCATTAAAAGTATATTTTAATAAGAATGATTCATATTCTTTTGTTATTTCATTGTTTATTTGATAGTAATATGTAAGCAATTATTCTCCTCCTACAGATATTATTTCAAACTTCTCGATAAGTAAGTGCTGTGCAATGGATTAAACCTTTTGCTAGATTTAATTAGTGGAAGTTATGATTTGATGATATGGATCTATTGAGGCTGTGCCTTTCAATGATTCACCATACCTCAACCACATGATTACTGCATCAACACATTAACAGCTAATGCTAAGAGTAATTTCCATCTCTGGTGGCACTACCTGAATAAAAAATGTCATACAATATATGCTATTTAAATTTACGTTCCCAAGACCGTATATTCATATAGCTCTATTTATAACTCTACTCACTAATTTCTATAAATATTATAATGACCATTTTCTTAAACGATGAACAGGGTACAAATATTACAATGTTTATTCTAATAAAAATAGTAAAAATTTCACTTTAATCTAACAGCGTCTCACTTTTTCATTAACACAAAATAAAGCCACCGAACTGATTTAATCTCAGTCAGCAGCCTTATTTTAATTATAGGGGAAGCACAGAGAGTGGAACTCCTATCCGAAAATAACAGTGCATAAGCTTCTACGGGTGTAGTTACAGCTTTGATGTCACCCTAGAGACTCCCTGTAACCGGATTCCCTTCGGGTCAGCCTGGTTGTCTTCTTCAGCACACCTCAGGCGGAGATGTGATAGCGTAGCCCACTTAGAGTTAGGTCCTCATCCTGGCACATGGACGATGCGAGGCGAGAGCACGATTCACAGTTTGTTAGGCTGCGAAAGCATTAGATGAGTCAGGGATTCACCAATTTTCAAATTAGCCCCCCTACAATTAACTCATGCCTTTTCAAACCTTACATCTACTGCAACCTCTTCATTTCCTCTGTAGGGATTAGGCTCTATCATATATGAAACTAACTCCCCTTCTAGTTTCATATAATTCAGACCTTCACAATTCTTGGAGTGAAAAAATATGTTATTAGGGAGACGACTAATGAAACCGTAATACAATCCATAGCGATCAAGAGATACCTTTTTCACAATTCCTGTTTCACGAACAGTATCTAGAGAACGATTCGATGTCTGCTCTATAAGGAGTTTAGTAAAATCATTGACATCTTTTATTCCATGTATACTCTTTCCCATTTGTTGAGTCCATACATCTTTGCACCTGTTAATTATTTCTAAGGAAGCATTTAATATTTTTTCAAAATTATCATTAAGATTTTCAATGAGCATCTTACAGTACCCATCAATTTCCTTATCATTTCTAATTTTGGGTAATTTAGGATTTATATACTCTCTAATAACCATCATCAGATGATATTTTAAGGCCTTATTCTCCTTCGCTAGTTCTGGAAATTCACGAAAGAACTTTTCCACGAAAAATAATGTCAGAGCCGTTGTATAATAAGGTAACTTGGAGTGTTCATTCAAGAAAACTTGATTACGAAAATCTTTTATTAGTATTGATTCATGACGTGAAGCCAAATCGGGTCGATTTAGAAACATCGCAATAAATCCTTGAATTAATGTTCGAAAGCTAACCTTTTGATACTGCTTAATTATTGGGCTTGAATTGTATTGCTTTGAACGTCTCTCGTAGTAGAGGTTAACTTTTCCTATTATACTCGGGAAAAATTCCTCTAATTCTTTATGGAAATCCCGGGTAGTTTCAAATGCTTCATCATAAACAATATTCTGCTTATTGGTACCACGCACAATTTGTCCAGTAATATGGTCATTAGTTGTCGCGATAATTTTCACACTTACTGGAACAAGCGAAATATCAATACCTTTTTCCATAGAAAAATATATCATATGGCTTGTTTGGCATCCATTTACTATTTGTGGATTGATTAAAGTTATCTTTCTATTGTTGGTCTTATATTCATCGCAGACGATAGTAATACCGTTATTCAGTAGAACAAACTTTTGTGGCTCATCTATAATAGTTCGTTCTATATCTTCGTTAATTGAAGTTTCACCCTGGAAATCTCGTACATTATCATTAAATAAAGATTTTCTTATTACCCCGTCGGATGTTTTCATTAGTTTATAAACTTCACTTGCTGTACATAGAACTACACATGAATTTTCGACATATTCTACAGGGGTTAGCGCCATTGAGTCAATTACTTCTATTATCTCAGAGTAATAATTATTGTTAGTATCACAAATAGTTTTTAATGCCTTGCTATCAATCAAATGAACATGCACATCTTCGTATATATTCATGGAATGAATATCTTGCTTAAACCTTTCGCCTAGGGCGTCTATATGAGGCAACCCTTGGTTTCTACCCATAGTAACGTAATATAGCCTGACAGAAGGATTATTTTCCCATACAATCATAATTTCTTCGCTGAGAATGTATTCTTTAATTTTTAATGCCCTTTGAATTAATTCATTCATTGGTTGAAGATGTGTGTCCGAAAGGAAGTCTCTAACCCCAGCTATAAAATTATTAAACTCTCCCATCTCAAATTTTTCTTTATACTTTGATTGGATAAAGATAAATTCTACAGTCGCCTTCCTACTTCTTTCTATAATTGTATTAACTTCTTCCTCATTTCTAACAAAAGCCCCATTTAATTTAATTCCGATCCCATCAATAGCCAGATCGTTACTACCACCTACACTACAGAATTGAAGAAAATCACTATTCCCCAAGAAAGGTTCAGGGTTATGAGCATATAAGACATTATAGTTGACAAAGTGCTCAAATGCTGTACCATCCTTGACATCAGTAAGTTCATGTTGCTCACGAAATCTCTTAAATCTGGCGTTAATAACAGGTTCAAAATTCAAATTAATCCCCCTCATATAAACTCACTGATTTAATATTACATTCTAGTAACTTGACTGCATTAAATTGTACCCATGCACTGTCCAAAAACATTGTCTGTTCTATATGAATCCAATTTGTTTCTAAATCAGAGATGATACCTCTTGAAAAACTAGATGCCCACTGTTGCCTATCATCATTATAAACATAACTTTCCACTAATCATCTCTAATACTGATGCGAAATTCAGCCGACAACTTCAACAACTCCTTCAAGATACTGGAATGTAATAAATCAATATTCCCATATCGTGAAATAATAGTCAAAATAATCATAGGCTGTTTCCTATTTAATATAAACTAGAATTCAGATAAAATATGCTTCTTATACTACAAAACCTCATCCCCGCTTGTAAATCGTAGAGGTATATCCACACCTGCTTTGTCTCTCTTATCACCTACGTTTTAGAAACAAAGCTGCTAATTAATTGATGCAACATTTGCGGATTCTGAACCTCTTCATCCAGTAGTTCAATCAGGTGGTGAATATCACTTTACGGACGCTATGAACACTTCTGGCACATCCAACCACTACATTTTCGACGACAGGGAAATCCGAGTCTTTAGAGACAGAGTGGTCTCCCCTTCGAATACGGGCAAGCAAAAACGCCCACCAATCGGTGGGCGTTTCCGTTACTACATATGGAGGCGAGGGGAGTCGAACCCCTGTCCGAAGATAACGCAACATAAGCTTCTACGGGTGTAGTTACAGCTTTGATGTCACCCTAGAGACTCCCTGTAACCGGATTCCCTTCGGGTCAGCCTGGTTGTCTTCTTCAGCACACCTCAGGCGGAGATGTGACAGCGTAGCCCACTTAGAGTTGGGCCCTCATCCTGGCACATGGGCGATGCGAGGCGAGAGCACGATTCACAGTTTCTTAGGCTGCGAAAGCGTAGTTGTTTTGTTGTTTGCCATTTAATAGGCTTTAGCGTTGATAAAGCGGACGCGTCCCCACTACCCGCTACTCATGCCCGACCTACCCCCGTCGAATCCAAAAACGCCCCCTTAATAAAAAGGGTCTGGATCAATACGGGACGAGCGCATGAGTCTCGTCTTCCGAAATGTCTGCTTAAAGCAGCCTTTCCCTCCATAGAAAGGGCTACCCTGGAACCGAACTCGCCATTCACTCCGAGTGGAGCAGATGGTCATACGTTTCCTCACAGACTTTGATTATACTACATTTCACTACAAAATGGTAGCGGTGCAGATGGGATGGCTCGGGATATACGAATAGGGTATATACCATGTATCGTCTGCTCACACTCACCTGGCTGACTAACTGCCTGTTCTATTCGTTACCACATAGAGGATACGATGAACCACCGCATCCTCGTCTGTATGTTAGATCAACCCTTCTGATTCTCACGCAATGCGCGCTGGATATCCCGCTGTGCATCCCGTTTTGCTGCCGTCGCGCGTTTATCGTGCTGCTTCTTACCTTTACCCAGGCCGATTAGCAGCTTCGCGTAGCCGTTACGAATGTACACTTTAAGTGGAACGATCGTGTAACCGTCGCGTTTGGAGGCGCCGATCAGCTTGCTGATCTGTTCTTTGTGCAGCAGCAGCTTCCGTGTACGAGTCGGGTCCGAAGGGTTGCTACGGTTGCCTTCCTCGAACGGACTGATGTGCATATTATGCAAGAACACCTCGCCGTTACGAATCGTAGAAAATGCATCGCCGATATTCGCGCGTGCACGGCGCAGCGATTTGATCTCGGTTCCGGTTAGCACCATACCTGCTTCGTAGGTGTCCTCGATAAAATAATCGTGAGACGCTTTTTTATTTTGAGCGAGCACTTTGTTTTCGCTTTTTTTGGTTGCCATCTGTGGTCCTCCTTCCGCTTATGTTCCCGCGCAGGGAGTTACGGAGTAGATTCAATTCAGGTATTTATCCAATTGGATTCAATTATACCGCTCGTAGTGCATTCTTCGCCATTGCATCCTGCGTATAACTTTATACGCAAACTGCTCTGGCGATGATTCGCTGACTACATCAAGTAAACATCACGAAAAATACGTATATTTTAGGAGATATGATGTGAATGAATGCTATATTACTCCTTCCAGATAGGTCGAATAAAGTAATCTGGATAGACCTACTCTTATATAAAATATTCAACACTTTTTGTTGATACTTATACTCGTATAGAGCTTATCCTATACCCTTCGACCATATCGATCCTCGTCTACATCTTATTCCGTACCCTGCGGCTTATCCTTCTTCTTCTTAAACTTACGCTTAGGCGGCTTCGTTGCCTCTGCCGGAGCGCTGTTCGTCACTGAGGATGAAGCATCTGGTGCTTTACGGGATTTGTTTTTCTTCTTTTTACTCGACTCCACCGGGCTGCTGTAGCCGCCCTTGCCAGATCCGAAGGCAAAGCTGCGGGAGCTGCTTTCTTTACTATTAGACGAGCTAGAGAAGGTAATGCCGCTATCCTTTTTCCGCTTCTTCTTGTTAGAACTGGAGCCTGTGCTAGCATTTTCGCTTCCGTTTCCTGTTGGTGCTGCTTGCGTAGCGCCTCCTGCGGAGCCTTTTTTACGCTTGCTGCGTCCGCCAGTAGGATAGCGTACGGAATCGCCGCTGTTACCGCTGCTCGCGTTACCTGAAGCAACGCTACTATCTCCAGTGCGTCCAGTTGGTGCACCTGCTGCGGCTGTACCGCCAGCATTCGCTTTTGCCTTCTTGGCAGCGCGTCCGAAGCGCTCGGCTTTTTTCGCGTTTTTGTTTTTGCTTCTGCGTCCTGTGCCAGCGGCGCGCTCACCGTTGCCACCATCCGTACGGGTGCCACGTCCGCCGCGGCGTTCGCTCTCTCCGCGTGCACCACGATCTCCACGGTCACCGAAGCGACGATTCGATTTCGGCATATCCGTTAGCTCAAAGTCGATCGTATGATCGTCCATATTCACGCCGGCTACGCGGATCGTGATGGTATCTCCGATACGGAAGATACGCGATGTGCGCTCGCCGAGCAAGATCATCTGCTTATCGTCGAAATGGTAGTAATCGTCGGTCAGCATACCAAGGCGAATTAAGCCCTCTACGGTGTTTTCCAGCTCGATGAACATACCGAAGCCGGTTACGCTGCTAATAATCCCTTCGAATTCCTCGCCCACTTTATCCAGCATGTACTCCGCTTTTTTGAGCTGATCCGTATCGCGCTCTGCGTCTACAGCGACACGCTCGCGCTCAGACGATTGCTGTGCGATGTCCGGCATGCGAGATTCCAGATAAGCCTGACGTTCTGGTGAGAGTCCGCCACCACCGTTTTCGATCACTTCGCGGATGACGCGGTGGATGACCAGATCGGGATAACGGCGAATTGGTGAGGTGAAGTGGCTATAGTATTCAGCAGCAAGTCCGAAGTGACCGGAGCTGTCGGCGGAATATTTCGCCTGCTTCATGGAACGCAGCATCATCGTGCTGATGACCGTTTCTTCCTTCTCACCCTTGATTTCCTCCAGCAATTGCTGCAGCGCACGCGGGTGGATCAGGTTACCGGTGCCTTTGACCGCATACCCGAAGTTTTGTACGAAGCCGAGGAAGCTTTGCAGCTTCTCCTGATCCGGGTTTTCGTGGATACGGTACAGGAATGGCACTTTAAGCCAGTGGAAATGCTCGGCTACCGTTTCGTTGGCAGCCAGCATGAATTCCTCAATGATCTGCTCAGCGATCGAACGCTCGCGTTTTACGATATCGATTGGCTTGCCCGTTTCGTCCAGAATGATCTTCGATTCTTCAAAGTCAAAATCGACCGCACCACGGCGCATCCGATTGCCACGCAGCTTCATGGCCAGCTCACGCATTAGCTTGAAGTCGTCAATCAATGGTGCATAACGCTCCATCAGTTCAGGATCTTCGTCCTCCAGAATACGGCGTACATTTTTGTACGTCATCCGTTCTTTGGTCTTGATCACACTGGTGAAAATATCGTGCTGCACGACCTTCATATTCTCGTCGAATTCCATCTCACAGCTCAGCGTCAGGCGATCCACCTGTGGATTCAAGCTACAGATCCCGTTGGACAGACGATGCGGCAGCATCGGAATTACGCGATCGACAAGATACACACTACAGCCGCGATTGTACGCTTCTTCGTCCAGCTTGGAGCCCTCGCGCACATAGTAGCCTACATCGGCAATATGAACGCCCAGACGATAGTTGCCGTTCGGCAGACGCTCTACGTTAACGGCATCATCCAGGTCCTTCGCATCCTCACCGTCAATCGTTACGATATTTTTGCCACGCAGATCGCGGCGTCCTTGCTGCACGATCTCTTCCTCGGTGATCGCATCCGGCGCACCCTGCGCCTCGTCCATTACCTCATCCGGGAATCCTTCTGGAAGCTGATGCTTGCGAATGATCGACAGGATATCGACACCCGGATCATCCTTATGCCCAAGCACTTCGATAATACGACCTTCTGCAGCCGCACGTCCCTCCGGATAGCTGACGATCTCGGCAACGACCTTTTCGCCGTCTACCGCATTACCAAATGATTCCTTCGGAATGAAAATGTCGCGGTTAATCCGCTTATCATCCGGCAGCACAAAGCCATACGTGTCCAATCCCTGGAACACGCCCACAATGCGTGTATTTTTACGCACAACAACACGCACAACAATGCCTTCCATTCGTCCGCCGGAAGCGTTGCGCGATGTGACCTTCACCAGTACGGTATCGCCGTTCATGGCGGTATTCAGGTCATTGGCATGAATGTACACATCTCCATGCTCACGATCCTCAGGAATGAGAAAGGCAAAGCCCTTCGCGTGCGCCTGAATGCGCCCCTTGACCAGATCCATACGTTCCGGTACGCCATAACGATTAGCGCTGTTCACGACGATATCACCAGTCTCCTCCAGGCGATTAAGCAGCTTGACGAGCTCCTTGAAATCCGAAGCCTCCTCAATTCCAAAATGCTCTTCCAGCTCCTGGTACGTCATTGGTTTATAAGCGGTTGCCCGCATAAATGTTAATAGTTGTTCTTCTGTAATCATAAAAATTCACCTCGGCCCACCTTCAGCAGCGCTTACGCTCATCCGGCTCATATGTAATTGCAGTTTGATGTGCTTTATACGCTGATCTGTGTCGGTGATGGATGATAGAACGCAGATCGGTCCATGATCTTCTGGACGTCTGCGTGTTAAACGAGTCGAATGATCATGCTTCATGTAGTATACACATACCCTAGTATACACTAATTTAATCCAGAGCCTGTAGTTCCCAGCGAAATTCATGAACAATCCCGCTACTTGTGATCCCCTGTACAAAAAAAGGCGGCACATCCACCACTCTCTCCTTGGTTGAGAGCGGTGAATCGCCGCAAAGGATCTTGCACATCATGGACTTCAGTCTTGCTTCAACTTGCATGGGAATAATGGACAAGCTCGGGAACAGTACCTATTATAAAACGGCAATATGAACTCTGTGTGAACAGACAGCACCGGCTTGTTCACCCACAAATAAACCGCTATTCCCGAAAGTCCATTCCACCCTTCCATTCTCCTCTCTCCTCAAAAACAAATAGCCTGGTACGCAGACTCCTCAGAGTCTCCATACCGGGCTATCCTTGCTACCCTTATCACCGCTAACGTTCAATTACTTGAACACAGCAACCAGGATCGCGAATACGAAAAATGCAGCACCCAGACCAGCAGTCGTGCGTTGCAGCACCAGGTCCATACCGCGTGCTTTTGTTTTACCGAAAAGATGCTCGGCGCCGCCGGAGATGGCACCGGAAAGACCAGCACTTTTACCTTTTTGCAGCAGCACAACAATAATCAAAGCAACTGAGACGATTGTAAGCAGAATCTGAAAAGTTAATTGCATTATTTCCACCTCCTTGAAGGGTTACGCCGAGCCTCTATAAATGTATATGTACAGGTCGTACAACCATATCATTCTATAGAAACAGCATTTATAGTTTATCATATCGCGTGCCGCAATGGCAATGCTTTCCTGATGGGGCTGCCCACCGTTTTGACACAAAAAAATAGCCATCCGCTGAAACGGATGGCTGCTGTCCGGTACATGGCTGGCGAGAGCGGCGTAAGTAGCGGCTCAAGCCGCCTGTGCCAGAAATGTACGGTCAGCCGCAACGCCCATTCCTGTAACGGATGGCAGGCAGCATGTTACCATGCTGTGCAGCTTTGACGGATACCGAAGCTCTTGAGCCAAGCCGCTCAAAATTCGGTGATCCAGTCACCAGATTGTATAACGGGAAGACGATCCCCGAAGCCGTCATTATGGCAGTGCAGATGAAATGGCATATTGTCATTCCATCTGCTGTCTACCATCTGCCAGTGAACGCTAAACGTCCATCAGCAATGAATACTCGCGCTATGAGAATACCCGATGCGAGGTACATCTCCTGCTGACCATCATATGACGGGCTCCGTGTCGTCCCTCTCCAGGGCAGCCCTCGTTTGCCGACAGGCGGCAATGATCCGCTGACTGCCCGGTGCTTATCGATCAGGTATATACCATTGTTATCTGTTACAGCGATAGCAGATAAGCTGGTCTATTACCCTCAGAAAACGGTGAATCATATTCTCCATTCCTTACCGATAGACATGTGTTACGTCCTGTTCGGATCGATCGGAATGCTCCGATCGAACGGAATTACTTCGTCAAACCTCTGTATTGAGTCAGGTTGTAGAAGGATTTCAAGCCGTCATATTTAGCAACTTCGCCCAGACGATCTTCGATGCGAAGCAGTTGGTTGTATTTCGCGATACGGTCAGTACGGGAAGGAGCACCTGTTTTGATCTGACCTGCATTTGTTGCAACTGCGATGTCAGCGATTGTGCTATCTTCGGACTCACCGGAACGGTGGGAGATAACTGCTGTGTAACCAGCGCGTTTCGCCATTTCGATCGCTTCGAATGTTTCAGTCAGCGTACCGATTTGGTTTACTTTGATCAGGATCGAGTTACCGATACCTTCTTCGATACCGCGGCCCAGACGCTCAGTGTTAGTTACGAACAGATCGTCACCTACGAGTTGAACTTTGTGACCCAGTTTCTCAGTCAGCAGCTTCCAACCTTCCCAATCGTCTTCGGAGCAACCGTCTTCGATTGTGATGATTGGGTATTTTTCTACCCAGGAAGCGAGCAGGTCTACGAACTCAGAAGAAGTGAAGGATTTGCCTTCGCCTTCCAGTACGTATTTACCATCTTTGTAGAACTCAGTGGAAGCAACGTCCATACCCAGGAATACGTCAACGCCTGGTTTGTAACCTGCTTTTTCGATTGCTTCGATGATTGCAGTCAGTGCTTCTTCGTTGGAAGCAAAGTTAGGTGCGAAACCACCCTCGTCACCAACAGCCGTGTTCAGACCTTTGCTGCTCAGTACAGATTTCAGGTTGTGGAAAATCTCAGCGCCTGTACGCAGAGCTTCTTTGAAGCTTTTCGCACCAGCCGGGATAACCATGAATTCTTGCACGTCAACGTTGTTGTCCGCGTGCTCACCACCGTTGATGATGTTCATCATTGGTACTGGCAGTTGTTTTGCGTTGAATCCACCCAGGTAAGAGTACAGTGGCAGACCCAGAGCTTCAGCAGCAGCGCGTGCTACAGCCATGGAAACAGCCAGGATTGCGTTAGCACCCAGTTTACCTTTGTTTGGTGTACCATCCAGCTCGATCATTTTACGGTCGATTGCCATTTGGTCTGTTGCGTCCATACCGATTACTTCTGGAGCGATAATTTCGTTTACGTTCTCAACAGCTTTCAGAACGCCTTTACCCAGGTAACGGGATTTGTCGCCATCACGCAGCTCAACCGCTTCGTGTGCACCAGTGGAAGCACCGGAAGGTACGATTGCGCTAGCTACAACGCCGGATTCCAGATATACTTCTACTTCAACAGTTGGGTTACCGCGGGAGTCCAGGACTTCGCGAGCGTATACATTCTCAATAGTTGTCATGATTCAAAAGTCTCCTTCACTTGAATAAGTTTGGGTGGATGGGGACAGAGACTGTCGTCCATCCTTATATGTGGAACGCGCCATAGCAGCAGACAGGCGATTTCAGCGGAACATGACGAGCATGTTAATCGCGTGCCAGCCACACGGTTCGTTCATAACAGTTTTACTACCTGTACGCAAACAGCAGCAACATGCAGAAGCTTACTTATTTACGGCTGGAAATGATGGATGTACCGGTCATTTCCTGTGGTTTGTCGATGCTAATCAGGTCAAGGATCGTAGGTGCGATATCACCCAGGATGCCGCCTTCACGCAGCACAACATTTTTGTCGGTTACGATAAACGGAACCGGGTTTGTGGTGTGCGACGTTTGCGGGCGACCGTCTTCGTCGATCTCGGTTTCAGCGTTACCGTGGTCGGCTGTAATCAGCGCCACGCCGCCTTTTGCCAGAATCGCTTCAACGACACGTCCAACACACTCGTCGGTTGTTTCTACGGCTTTGATCGTCGGCTCCAGCTTACCGGAGTGACCCACCATATCCGGGTTAGCGAAGTTCAGGATAATGACATCCTGTCTTTCCGCTTCGATCTCCGCTACGCAGGCATCTGCCACTTCGCGAGCGCTCATCTCTGGTTGCAGATCATATGTTGCAACCTTCGGCGAGTTGATCAGGATACGAGTTTCGCCTTCCAGCTCTACATCGCGTCCGCCGCTAAAGAAGAAGGTAACGTGCGGATATTTTTCCGTTTCAGCAATACGCAGTTGCTTTTTACCGTGCTGTACAAGCACTTCGCCCAGCGTATTGTCGAGACTTTTCGGTCCGAAGGCAATATGGCCTTGTACCGTAGCACTGTAGGTAGTCAGGCAGACATAGTACAGGTTCTTTGGATAGTTACCGCGCTCGAAGCCGGCAAAATCCGGTTGTGTAAATGCCTGAGACAACTGGATAGCACGGTCAGGACGGAAGTTCAGGAATACGATGGAGTCACCGTCATTCACTGTACCTACCGGCTGGCTGTCGCCATCCACGATCACAGCAGGAACCACGAACTCATCGTATACTTCTTCTTTGTAAGAAGCTGTTACAACGCCAAGTGGATCAACAAACTTTGGTCCTTCGCCATAAGCGATAGCACGGAATGCTTTCTCTACACGTTCCCAACGCTTGTCGCGATCCATTGCATAGTAACGACCTTGTACGCTGGCAATTTTACCAACGCCGATGGAGTTGATCTTCTCGATCAATTGCTCCATAAAGCCTTTACCGCTATCTGGTGCTACGTCGCGACCGTCCAGGAATACGTGGATCAGCACATCGTTAAAGTCTTGCTTTTTCGCCATTTCCAACGTAGCAAACAGGTGCTCGATATGGCTGTGTACGCCACCATCGGACAACAGTGCAAATACATGCAGCTTTTTGCCATTGGATTTCGCATTTTCGAATGCGCCGACGATTGCTTCGTTTTGGAAGAAGTCGCCTTCGCGAATCGACTTGGAGATACGAGTCAAATCCTGGTACACCGTGCGACCTGCGCCGATGTTCAGGTGACCCACTTCGGAGTTACCCATTTGACCTTCTGGTAGACCTACAGCTTCGCCGCAGGCAATCAGTGTCGTATGTGGGTATTCGGACATGTAACGGTCATAGTTCGGCTTTTTCGCCTGAGCAACACCGTTGCCTTCGACTTCTGCACGCAGACCGAAACCGTCCATAATGATCAGAGCTACTGGTTTTGGTACAGCCATTTACTTCGCCCCCTCAACGAGCGCGATGTAAGATTCAGGCTGCAGACTTGCGCCGCCAACGAGTGCTCCGTCGATGTCGCTTTGTCCCATGTACTCCTTCACGTTCTCCGGTTTTACGCTACCGCCGTATTGAATACGAACAGCATTAGCTACTTCTTCGTTGTACAGGTCTTTCACTACGCCGCGAATATAAGAGATAACTTCATTCGCATCAGCGGAAGTGGAAGATTTGCCTGTTCCGATTGCCCAGATTGGCTCGTAAGCGATAACCGTTGCTTTCGCTTGCTCTTCGCTCAGACCCGCCAGTGCGCCTTCAGTTTGTACTTTACATACATCCTTCGTTTGGTCAGCTTCACGCTCTTCAAGCTTTTCGCCAACACATACGATTGGAGTCAGACCATGACGGAATGCAGCATGTGCTTTCTTGTTCACGATCTCATCTGTTTCAGCAAAATACTGACGACGCTCGGAGTGACCGATGATCACATAGTCCACACCCAGGTCTTTCAGCATCACGCCGCTGATCTCACCAGTGAATGCGCCGTTGTCTTCAAAGTGAAGGTTTTGCGCGCCGATTTTGATGGAGGTGCCTTTTACAGCTTCAACCAGTGCAGGCAGATTTGTAAATGGTGCACAGATTACGCTCTCTACGCCTTCTACTTCTGCTTTGCCCTTGATGCCTTCGATGAATGCTTGAGCTTCCGGAACGGTTTTGAACATTTTCCAGTTGCCGGCAATGATTGGTGTTCTCACTGAAGTATCACTCCTTCTATTCCATACTTGCACGCCGCCCCACTATGGTGTGCGGCGTGCATACTGCTTTTATTGTAAACTTATTTATCGTTAAGTGCCACAACGCCAGGAAGTGCTTTACCTTCCATGAACTCCAGGGAAGCACCGCCACCTGTGGAGATGTGATCCATTTTGTCAGCCAGATGGAATTTCTCTGCTGCTGCTGCGGAATCGCCACCACCGATTACAGTGTAAGCGTCTGTTGTTGCGCAAGCTTCTGCTACTGCACGAGTACCGTGGGAGAATGGCTCGATTTCGAATACGCCCATTGGTCCGTTCCAAACTACCAGTTTGGAGTTTTTGATCACGTCAGCGTAGATTTCGCGTGTTTTTGGACCGATGTCGATGCCTTCCCAGTCTGCCGGGATGTCGCCAACTTCAACGATTTGCGTGTTTGCATCTGCGCTAAAATCGTCAGAGATCACGATATCTACTGGCAGGTAGAAGTTTTTGCCCAGTTGTTTTGCTTTTTCGATGAAGCCCAGAGCTACGTCGAGCTTGCTTTCGTCCAGCAGGGATTGACCTACTTCATGACCTTGAGCCTTCATGAATGTGTAGGACAGACCGCCACCGATGATTACGTTGTCTGCCAGGTTCAGCAGGTTGTCGATCACATCGATTTTGTCTTTTACTTTGGAACCACCAACGATCGCTGTGAAAGGACGCTCTGGATTGTTCAGGGCTTTACCCAGTACATCCAGCTCTTTCTCCATCAGCAGACCAGCTACTGCTGGCAGGTGATGCGCGATACCTTCTGTGGAAGCATGTGCACGGTGAGCCGCGCCAAATGCGTCGTTAACGAACAGGTCAGCCAGCTCAGCAAATGCTTTTGCCAGTTCTGGATCGTTTTTCTCTTCGCCTGCATGGAAACGAACGTTTTCCAGTACAAGTACATCGCCATCTTTCATGTCAGCGATTTGTGCTTTTACTGCATCGCCAGTCGATTCGTCAGCTTTTGCTACCGGTTTGCCCAGTAGCTCGGACAGACGCTCTGCTGGAGCAGTCAGTCTCATGGATTCAACCACTTCACCTTTTGGACGGCCCAGGTGACTTGCCAGCAGCACTTTCGCGCCTTTTTCGATCAGGAAGTTGATCGTTGGCAGCGTTTCACGAATACGCTTGTCATCTGTAATTTTGCCATCTTCCATTGGTACGTTAAAATCCACACGTACAAATACCACTTTGCCAGCTACTTCTACATCACGTATACTTTTTTTGTTCATTAGTCGTTCCTCCATGCCCATAGTTTGGAGCATGCGCCAGGCGAAAATAGCCGCCGATATGTACAGCAGACACGGAAGCGATAGCTTCTGTGCTGCTGCTGATCCTGCACCATCCTCGCCACTGGCATCATGCTGATCTTTCATCTAACCCCACATCCGTCAGGCCGTACCCTTCAGACGGTCAAACACTCCCGGTGAGTATTCAACTTAGAAAAAGCGGAAACAAATGAGCTCTGTTTCCGCTTTATGGAATTAATATTTATTTCAGCTAGAGGGCTGGATCAGCCTTTGTTCGCGAAGTATTCCAGCGTACGAACGAGTTGTGCAGTGTAAGACATTTCGTTGTCATACCAAGCTACAGTTTTAACCAGTTGCTTGTCGCCAACAGTCAGAACGCGAGTTTGTGTAGCATCGAACAGGGAACCGAAAGTCATACCTTTGATATCGGAAGATACGATTTCGTCTTCTGTGTAGCCGTAAGTTTCTGGGTCGGAAGCTTCTTTCATTGCTGCGTTAACTTCGTCTACAGTTACGTGTTTCTCCAGAACAGTTACCAGCTCAGTCAGGGAACCAGTTGCTACTGGAACACGTTGTGCGCCACCATCCAGTTTGCCTTGCAGTTCTGGGATTACCAGACCGATTGCTTTAGCAGCACCAGTGGAGTTAGGGATGATGTTTTCAGCCGCTGCGCGAGCACGACGGAAGTCACCTTTAGCGTGTGGTGCATCCAGTGTGTTTTGGTCGCCAGTGTAAGCGTGAATTGTAGTCATCAGGCCTTCAACAACACCGAATTTGTCTTGCAGAGTTTTTGCCATAGGTGCCAGGCAGTTTGTTGTGCAAGATGCGCCGGAGATAACTGTTTCTGTACCATCCAGAATTTCGTGGTTAACGTTATAAACGATTGTTTTCATGTCGCCAGTTGCTGGAGCGGAGATAACAACGCGTTTAGCGCCAGCTTTCAGGTGAAGCTCAGCACTTTCTTTTGTTGTGAAGAAACCAGTACATTCCAGAACGATGTCTACGCCAAGCTCGCCCCAAGGCAGTTCTTCAGGGTTACGGTTAGCCAGAACTTTAACTTCTTTACCGTTTACTTTGAAGAAACCGTCGTGTACTTCAACTTCGCCGTTGAATTTACCTTGTGTTGTATCATATTTCAAAAGATGTGCCAGCATTTTAGCATCTGTCAAATCGTTGATTGCTACAACTTCAATACCTGCTACGTCTTGAATACGACGGAAAGCAAGGCGTCCGATACGTCCAAAACCGTTAATACCAACTTTAACCATGAGTAAATTCCTCCTAGAAATAAGTTTATTGAAATTTATGAAATCAAGACAAAGCTACATGAGCCTGTCGAGACAGTGATAATAAAAGTACATGTCTCTGCGGGCGGCTGCCGGAATAAGGAATGTAGCCGTAGCTTACAGCTCCTTGACGATCTCCCGTGCAGCAGCCTCGTCGATGACCAGAATATCCTCCTGGCCGAATTTAAGTACAGCGTGAATCGATTGTGCCTTGCTGCGTCCGCCAGCGATACCGATCACCACTTCCGCATTGGCGATATCCTCCAGTTGCAAACCGAGCGTCAGCATATGATGCACGGTCTGCCCTTCAGCATTAAAGTAATGCCCGAAGGATTCCGCCACTGCGCCTGCCCCTTGAATCTCTTCGACGAGCTGTGGATCAAGGCGGCGACGTCGCACCATCTCCATCGCATCACCGATGCCATGAATAATGATACGGGCACGACGGATAAATTCGACGATCTCTCGTACGTTCTCATCCTCGTACAGCAGCTCATAAGCGTCTCTTCGTAGCAGGTCTGGCACATGCAGCAGCCGGTACTGCGCGCCTACCCGCTTCGCCATCGTGGATACGATGGAATTCGCCTGGTATTCCATATTTTCGCCAAGTCCGCCTCTTGCCGGAACGAACCAGGCATCTCTGAGCGGAGCTGGTAAGGTTGGGCTCAATTGCTCAGCTACCTCAGCCAGCGTAAAACCGCCGGTTACAGCCACAATATCATCGTCACGCATCACACTGAGCAGCGCTCGTGCGCCTGCTCGTCCCAGATTCTGCTTCGTACTAGCTGAAGTGTCGCTGTCCCCGGGCACAATCGTGACCTGCTGTAGCCCGTAAGCCTCGCGGATACGATCCTCCAGAACGGACAAACCAAGTAGCTCTTCCATTAATGGCTCAAGCTCTTCAAGCAGTTGTCTGCCTGCATCGCTAACGCGCATTCCCGTGCTCTCAATCTCCAGCAGTCCCTGCGCCTTGAGCAGATCGGTTTCAGCGCGCAGCACACGCTCCGTCATGTTGAGCGAAGCGGCGAGCGATCTGCGTCCAACCAACCCCGTCATCATAACCTGATGTAAAATCGCGTATCTTTTTTTTAGTACGTCAGTGAGATCGGGCAGAAGCTGCTTTTGTATTTCCAATAATTTTCGCATGCTTTCCACTCCTGCAACTTATCTCGCTCAGTGTAATCTCATTTCCATTTAACCAGGCTTAGGTATATGGACTCAAAACGTCCCGGCATAACTTTTTAAGTCCCACATCTATATTAACCAATTTTCGATGTATAAGCAAGTATAGATGACAACTATTTGAAGGGAATGATGTCTGCGTTAAAATACGAATAAAGCGCTTATGAATCTGGGCTTTAATCTGCTGTTTCCAAACGATGAAGTCAGCCCAATCGTCTTCAATGCAATCAGCACGCACACGAAGCAGTCTTCTTACGTTTAAATTTTCTCTCTATACTTCTCATATAAAAACATCTCTTTCTCTATAAGCATTAACCGCAATACTTCATTTTAATGACATTTTTTCTATATATTCTTCTTTCGCATTGTTGGAAACTTAAGATAAGTTCCCCATCTCCATACCCATTCGAAAGGACCATAATGAAAACGAGATAACCATAACCAACTAAAAAACATTTGTAATGCAAAAAATAATATAGAAAGTGGTAATAATATACTAAAAGGCATACTATCAATTAATCCGCGATCTCTAAAAAAACCTTCTCCAGATTTTATGAAAATAATTACAAATACGAGAGATTGCATTATATAATTTGTAAAAGCCATTCTACCAACCGCAGTAAAAGGCTTAAGAACGACAGATAAGCTTTTAGTAGAACCTATTAAAATAATGACAAAGGCCATACCTAGAGCAACTGAAAAGTGAATTAGGTTTTGTATGCTTAAAATCCAAGGCTGTACATTATTTTGGACAAGCGTATATTTGCCGTAATATCCTAACAACAGCAAGCATATAGCCATAATCCAGCTAAACAATTTATATCTAGGTAATAAATTGAATATTCCTATTTTGTAACTTAGCATACCGACAAGAAAGAAAAATAAGTGGGGAATAGCAAATGTTAACTGATAAGAAATACCTGCTACTACTGAGTTACTATCATAATTTTGCATAGAACCAAACCAAAACAAATGTCCAAAGGATAACGTGATTAGCATAGCTAAGCCTGACCCCAACTTAAACGGCGCCTTATCTATATTTATCGATATAACATTAACCTCATTAAATAAAAGTATAGACAATAGACTGAACAAAAAAAGCGGCCATATGGATATAGAAATGAATAATAACAAAATCAGTCCATCTAAAGAATACATAAGTAAAATATCACCATGCCAAATATAAAAGAAATGAATACACCCTATTATGAATAGCATTATCATTCGACGAAATAACATAAAATGAGGATTATTATTTTTTTGTTTCGCTTTTTCATAAATTAAAACCATACTGATTCCAAACATAAAAGCAAATAATGGACGCGCGCTATTTGCGAAAAAAAATTGAATGAAATTATGTAATTCATTAGACCATAAAGTATCCTCTGGTAAACTATGATTACTTCCTAAAGTTAGACGGCTCAGACTAGGAATATTCACTAAAAAAATCATTAGCAGTGCGATACCTCTAAGTTGATCTAAAACCTGAATGCGTTTGCTTGTCGTAGTACAGTTAGATGATACTTGCAAGTAATTTACCCCATTTCTTAAATTTAAATATGAAAATAAAACAAACCCGAAATTTTCTCTCGGGTTTGTTTTATTCTCATATTTTCAATTAACTTTGGCTTTCTCCAGGATTGTCTGCCATAACTACACTAAAATCGCCAGAAAGTATACCATTAGAGCTAGAAAAATTAATTATGTGTAAGCCTGTTCCTGTAGCTTTTCCATTATTCGGAATAACCATTTGTTTTTTTGCAGGGATTTTATAAGTCAAATAGTTTGTTGTGCTATTAGCCTTTCTTACAGTTACCGTAAGTTCACTATTACTAGTATTGTAAACCCAAACTTTCAGCCAACCATAGTTTGCCGGCACTGTAAAGTTACCACCACTACTAGTAATAGAACCTCTCGTAAGAGCAACTTGAGTATCATTTGGAGTAATTCCACCATCATGAGGAATAGGGGAAATGATAGGAGCAGAAGCTGGAAGACCAGTTGTTGACTGTTCATTTGAAGCTTGCGCACTTAGAGGAACAGTAGTAATCAAAGTTGCTGAAATAATTGCTAAAAAAGATTTGGATAAATTTATAAGTATTGGGCCTCTTTTCAAATATAAGTTTTTGTAAATCTACTAATTGCTAATTTTGATAAAGCTACTAAATTGCTAAAATATCACCAACTTTTTTGAAGCACTAACGTAATCCCAAATACAAATATGTATTTATATGTATATTTCATACTTAGTGATCCTTATTTTACTACAATATTAATATAATACTTTTTTTTACATAAAACAATATAAAGATAGAACACCAACTTACTTCAACCCTTGGTGCTAGTTCCAGTCAATCTGGAATCCCATCTATTTTTCAAACTATATAGGCAATCAAAACTCCGTCTATATAAATTTCCAATCCCGATCTACTTGTGTAGCGAATGGAAGTTAGAGCGAAACGATAGATAAATATGGAAGGTTGGCGTAATACATTTTGTAAGGGCTACCTTGCTTTTTAAGGTGCTTTCATCTATAATCATTCTTGCTGTTGCTTATTTGCGCCCGTGGTCCAATGGATATGACGTAGGCCTCCGAAGCCTGAGATCCAAGTTCGATTCTTGGCGGGCGCGCCACTTATTTTACAGCCTGATGGAGATGACATTCTGAAAGGAATTATCGTCCTGTCGCAAAGCATTTCAGTATTAGTTATACCAGACAATTGTTAAATACATATTATTTCCACACACGAATCGTGGAAACGCACGTTAACCAGCAGATGCTGGTTATTTTTATATGTGGCTGCACAGGCGAGAATGAGCAGGCTCCTTCTTCTATTAACCCAATTTCCAGTAATTCAGGCATTTTTAGGACGGATAGTTTGACTTTCTTTGACTTTTAGTTTGAACTACCCTATAATGTGGTAAGAACAATTGATTATTGTCATTGTTTGACCAGAGATTCCACTATATAATGACATTTACGATGATCGTAATTTAAGGAGGGTTTCTAGTGAGTTATATCCCTATGGTCGTAGAACAAAGCAGTCGTGGCGAACGTGCATATGATATTTATTCCCGTTTGCTGAAGGACCGCATCATCTTTCTAGGTTCGGAAGTTAATGATGTTGTAGCTAATGCGATTATTGCACAAATGCTGTTCCTGGAAGCCGAAGACCCGGAAAAAGATATTCACCTTTACATTAACAGCCCTGGTGGTTCGATTACTGCAGGGATGGCCATTTATGATACAATGCAATTCATCAAAGCCGATGTGTCCACGATCTGTGTTGGTATGGCGGCAAGTATGGGCGCATTCCTGCTGAACGCTGGTGCCAAAGGCAAACGCTTTGCACTGCCAAACAGTGAAGTAATGATTCACCAACCACTCGGTGGTGCACAGGGTCAAGCGACTGATATCGAGATCAGAGCACGTCGCATTCTGAAAATGCGCGATAAGCTGAACAAAATCCTTGCCGATCGTACAGGTCAGCCACTGGATCGTATCGAGCGCGATACGGATCGTGACTACTTCATGACAGCCGCGGAAGCTGCTGATTATGGTTTGATCGATAAAGTAATTGAAAAAACACCTCCACAGGGCATCTAATTGCATCCTGTGCATGTGCGGAATAACAGTAAAAAGCTGCAACGGAATGAGCCGTTGCAGCTTTTTTGTATGTTCTGTTTAAGATATGCTGTTATTTGTATGCTATGCATTGTACAGGTATATGTTAAGCCGATCAAACAGTATCCCGTATTACTAATACGCTTTCAGCGGATTTGTACCGGCTTTCAGCAACTGATTAAAGGTAAAATTGAATTCCGGGTTACCCGCTGCATATGGCGCAATCGCATATTGCTGGAAGAAGATCGTAAAGCCCTGCTCGGTCAAATAGTAGTTATTCAAATATGCGCTGGAATTTTTAGAAAGGTCGTTAAAGGAATCCAACGTACCGTCTTCCACACCGCCTTGCTTTTTAATCTCATTTTGCAGCAGCTTTTTGAGATTCTGACGATACGAAGCATTCGACTTCAACAGATCATCCAGCTTGAGCGCTTTACCATCTTTGAGTGAGAACGTCATGCCTGTTAGCGTATTGCCACCATGTGCACCGCCGAGATATCCGTAGTCATTCAGCAGGAAGCTGATCACTCCGTTCTGGTTATAGGTGACTTTATAGCCACTATCCACTTCATATTGCAGGTTTGGCGAATCTGGCTTACCCGCTTCTTGGATCTGCTTTTTCGTCAGAGCAATCGATTGATCGACATGCGCTTTTAGTGCCTGATTAATCGCTGTTTGAGCGGCTTCGTTTTCCAAACCAGAAATGACTGGATACATCATGTTTACGTCGGTATATTTATTATCGATCGGATCAGCTAACTTCGTCGGTGTGATCGTGATTGCATTCATACCAGCCGTCGTAAAATTCACTGTATTGGTCGCTTTGTTCCATACAATACGATAACCGAATGGCTCGGACAATGCTTTCGCTTCTACATATGTTGTACCTTTAACGACCTGACCATCGTACGTATCGCCAAGTGCACTTCCGTTGAACGTAACGAATAGATTATCTTTCGCACCCCCGCCGTCTGTATACATTAGATACGAGGAGATTTGCTTGCCCTTGGTTACAATGACGGTGCGTGTTTTCGTATCATATGTAACGGTAGCTCCGAGCGCTCTAGCAGCTTCTTTTAAGGGCACAAGCGTTTTGCCTGTTTTGCCGAGCATGCCTTGCGTGGATACCGCTTTACCTTCTACCTGAACATGCACAGCAGATGTATTCATCTTATGGCTGGCGGTAGCTGCATATACAGAACCTGTACTGCCAGGCAAAATGGCGATTGTACCTCCTACTGCCAGCGTTGTTGCCAGTACAAGTGCAGCCACCTTTTTGAGGTTGTTCGTATTTTTCATGTTATGTGGTGTATTCATTTGAGTATTCTCCTATTCGTTTTTTAAAAAGTTTCCTAACATGGATCAGTATAAACAGGTTAATGAGCGATGAATTAAACATCGTCTAACAACGAGCTTAACAATTCAAATTGGCATAATAAAAGCTGCAACGAGACTAACAGTTGCAGCTTTGGGATACCTGTATCACTCATCCTACGAGTTACACGTTATATCAAAAGCGCTTATTTAAAATCCTTTAGCGGATTCGTACCGGATTTCAGCAGTTGACCGAAGGTAAAGTTAAACTCTGGAGTACCCGATGCGCCTGGAGCGATATCGTATTTCTGGAAGAAAACAGTGAAGCCGTTATCGGTCAGGTAGTAGTTGTTCAGATAGCTACTGGAGTTTTTGCTCAGATCGTTGAATTGCTCAAGCGAGTAGCCCATCAGGTCGCTTTGCTTTTTGATATCAGCTTGCAGCAATTTTTTGATATCCTGACGGTACGAAGCGTTGGATTTCAGCAGGTCATCCAGCTTGACTGCTTTGCCGTCTTTGAGCGAGAACGTCATGCCTGTCAGAATGTCATCGCCATGTGCACCACCGAGGAACTGATAATCAGTCAGCAGGAAGCTGATCACACCGTTCTGGTTGTATGTCACCTTATAACCGCCATCGATTTCATAGCTCAGGTCTTTGGAATATGGAGCTCCTGCTTCGTCCACCTGCTTTTTCATGCCTGCCAGATATTTATCAAAATGATCCTTAAGCGCTTTGTTGATCGCCGTTTGTGCGGCTTCATTATCCAGACCGGATACTACCGGGTACACCACGTTCACGGTAGTGTATTTATTTTGGATCGGATCTGCCAGCTTGGTTGGCGTTACGGTTACAGCATTCACGCCTACCGTTGTAAAATTAACTGTACTGGTCGCTTTGTTCCATACTGTACGGTAGCCGAATGGCTCCGATAGCGCCTTCGCTTCTACATAGGAGACTCCTTTTACAATATGGCCGTCATAGCTTTCGCCCAGTGCGCCGCCATTAAATGCAGCAAATACATTGTCGGTATTGATATCGTTGTAGATCGTATAAGCTGCGGATTGCTTGCCTTTCGTAACAATTACATTATGTGTTTTGGCATCATAAGTAACCGTAGCACCCAGCGCCTTCGCGGCGTCCTTCAGCGGCACAAGCGTTTTGCCGGATTTGCTGAGCATGCCCTGTGTTGCTACAGCTTTGCCTTCTACCTGTACATGCACAACAGCTTTATTTACCTTCTGGCTTACTGTTGCGGCATACACAGACTTGGTGCTTCCAGGTAAAATGGCTACTGTACCTGCTGCTGCCATCGTTGTTGCCAGCACCAGTGCAGATATTTTTTTGAGGTAGTGTGTGTTTTTCATCGTATATTGCTTGTCCATCATCCATCTCTCCTGTTCATTCAGTAAAAGTTAATCTCAACATTGCTCAGTATAACCAAGTTTGCGACGTGTTGATTTACAAACTGCTTAAAACAGAGTGACAACATCGACACGCCAGCATGATCAAAAGTAATAAAAATGTAAATAAAATAGCTGCTTCAAAGTCAGTACGAACCATTGAGAAAGTTTCCATTTTTCGGATGTCTCCGGTTTGGCAAACAGGGAGTATACTGAAACGATGTGAGCGATGATACGTATTACCTTTACAATTAAAGCGTTGAAACAAAAATACACAGTCACAACCAGCGTCCGATTTGGGACTGCTGTTGCGACTGTGTAAATCTCACTTGCATTTTACGAAATTGAAACCTCTTGCTGTGACTCTTTATTTCATTGCATATTGCACAGTCAGCGTGGTGTTCAGCTCGATCATACCTGGCTGAATGGAAGTTCCGCCTCCGCTTGTATCGCTCATAGCTGATTCAGCACGTTGCATTACTACTGGAGGTGTAGTTGTTCCAGATTCGCTTACGGACAGCAGTTCACCAAGTGTACGATTGGCTGCTTTGGCGATGGAGCCAGCTTTGGACGCTGCATCTTTCATCGCTTTGGCGATTACTTGATCCTCGTACGTTTGCGGATTTTCCACATCGAAGCTTACCGAGCCTACATTGTTGGCGCCCGCAGCGGATGCGTCATCCAGCAACTCGCCGATCTTATCCAGATCGCGATATTTTACCTGAAGTGTATGATATGCCGTGTAGCCTGTAACTTTTTGCCCGTCCTTATCGTTATAGTTGTAGTTAGGCTGAACATAAAATTGTACAGTCTGAATATCCGCCTGCGGAATCGACCATTTTTTGAGCAAGGCGGTCAGCTTACTCATTTTCTGTGCATTGGATGCCTGTGCTTTAGCAGCCGTAGATGCCGTTGTTTGTGCGCCAATCGATACATACGCAATGTCAGGCTTTACAGACAGCTTGCCATTTCCGCTTACATTGATGACTCCTGTCGCTGCTGTAGCCTGTGTGGTCTCAGCCGCATACGCAGAGCTTGCTCCTGGCAAGGCAACGCTCATCATTACACCTGTAAGCAATGTACCTGCCAGCAACAGGGAAGCCATAGATTTTGTTTTCTTCATTATCGATCCACCCTTTCGTCTTAATACTTAGTAAACGCTTAGGTAAAAGCGAATGTTGCAACATATCCCGGTAATTTGGGGTATATACAATAAAAGGGCTTGATTGCTAGGTCGGATGCTGACAACCTAGATGTAGCAAGGCTTGTCCCGTACACAACACAGACTACGCACTCATTACAAGTCACATGATTCCAGTATCATCTCAAATAATCCCACCCGGTGGATCGTGCCAAGCTGATCATACAGGAGAGAGGGATAACACAAAGAGGGGAGCGTCACCATGTTAACAAAGAAATTCGCACGGAGTTCCATCCTACTCCTGGCAAGTGTACTGCTGTGCAGCCTGATTCCTGTAGCGAGTGCAGCACCTGTTGCTTCTGCACCACGCGAAGTGAAGCTGGAGTGGAACGGTACTCGTCTTCCACAAAATGGACTGCTTATTGAAGGCAGCACCATGATTCCCGTTGTGTTACTGCGCGACTCGATTGGAGTAACACTCCGCTATGAGCCGACAGTTAAAACATACACATTGTTACAAAATGATGATCAGATCGATATGATCATGGGCACCGATGGCGTGACCATCCGTCTGAACAATCATCAGTGGAAAGGTCCAAATGCGCAGGTGATCAATGGACGTATGTATGTGCCATTTACCGTGCTTCGCGATGGCTTTGGGTATCAAAGCTCGTGGAATGCAGCTCAGGTAAAGCTCAATTTTGCGAAAAAAGGCATTTTCTTAGAGGAGTAATATACGCAGATATCGACTCAGCTTCTCTTAAAATACCAAAAAAACCGCCACCCTATGGTGACGGTCCTGGCCCTTCATCAACGGATGAGGGGCTTTTTTATTGGTTTTCCAGCTCTTCTTTACTTACCAGACCGACTAAAGCGTTTACAGCAGATTCTGCATCCGCACCTTCAGCACTGATGTATACTTCAGTACCGGAGCTGATCGCAAGGCTCATAATACCCATAATGCTTTTAGCGTTAACTTTTTTGTCGTCTTTTTCCACGAAAATCTCAGAAGAATATTTATTCGCTTCCTGTACAAAAAGTGCCGCAGGTCTTGCGTGTAATCCCGTTTTCAAGCGAACCACTACCGGGTGTTTGATCATGTGACAATTACCCCCTAAAATACGTATTCATTGCAATTTATAAGTTTATTACACTGATGCCTTCAATATTGACACTTATTCATCATACTACATTATTATAACATGCGCTTTATCAGAAAAAAATAAAGCATCATTACGCATAATCGATATTTTATACAAGATGCTCGTTTCGCACCTTTTCCGCCAGCTCGTCAATTTTGCGAAGTCGGTGATTCACACCTGACTTGCTCACGCCGCCCTTCAGCATTTCGCCGACTTCCTTCAGGTTCATATCCGGATGAGCGAGGCGAATCTCCGCGACTTCACGCAGTTTGTCCGGTAGCTGCTCCAGGCCAAGATGACGCTGGATCAGACGGATATTGTCAATCTGGCGCACCGCCGCACCGATCGTTTTGTTCAGATTGGCGGTTTCGCAATTGACGATCCGATTTACGGAATTGCGCATATCACGCATAATACGCACGTCCTCAAACTTGAACAACGCTTGATGCGCTCCGATAATGCTCAGGAATTCGATAATTTTCTCGCCTTCCTTGATGTATAAAATAAAGCCTTTTTTGCGTTCGATACAACGTGCATTCAGATCGAATTCATTCGCCAGATCAACGAGTGCCTGGCACTGCTCTTCATACATGGACGCAATCTCCAGATGATAGGAGGAGCCTTCCGGGTTATTCACCGAGCCGCCCGCCATAAAAGCACCGCGCAGGTACGCGCGCTTACAGCAGTTTTTACTCACCATCTGCTTGTTGATGCCCGGCGTAAACATAAAGCCTTCGGACACAATTTTTAACTTACTCAAAATTTCCTGTACACCTGCCGGAATACGGACGATGTATACATTATTCTTTTTCAGCCGCATTTTTTTGCGTACTAGCAGCTCGGTATGGACCGCAAAATGCTTTTTGATCAGGGAATAAATCCGTCTTGCAATTGCGGCATTTTCCGTAGAAATGTCCAGTATAATCTTTTTGTTGGACACCTGTACGGAACCGTTCATCCGAATTAAGGCCGACAGCTCTGCCTGCTCACAGCAGTCATCCGCTTCGATCATGGTCAATTCTTTTTTGGTTTGCGCCGCAAATGACAATGGACTCACCCTTTCGATAAAATGTGTTTCTTCACCTGCTCATAAATGTGATGGCTGAGCATCTCCGCGTCATGCCTTAGATACGTGCCGTACATCACCATTTTGTCGGCGATGATCCGGTAGCCCATCGCTTCTACCTCATCCTGGTCCAGCTTCACCGGCTTGGCGCCTTGCTCCGCATAGCGCTTTTGCACCCGGAGCGGAATCGGCTCATTATTTACGAGCACATAGTCGAACAGCCGATGTCCAACATGCTCATAGATCGCGTTCAGATGGTCACTGACCGCGTAATTGTCTGTTTCACCGGGCTGAGTCATCACATTACAGATGAACAGCCGTAAGGCATCGGACGCTAGAATCGCATCTGCCAGCTTGGGTACGAGCAGGTTCGGCAGCAGACTCGTATACAGACTACCTGGACCGATCAGAATCGCGTCCGCCTGCTGAATCGCTTGTACCGCCTCTGGCAACGGCTCCACGTGATCCGGTTCAAGGAAAATACGTTTAATCCGCTTGCCCGCTTCAGGAATCTTGGATTCGCCTGTGACGATCTCGCCATCCTCCATCTCGGCATGCAGTACAACTGCCTGCTCTGCGGCAGGCAACACTTCACCGCGCACGGCAAAGACACGACTGAGTTCACGTACAGCGGTGACAAAGTCACCGGAAATATCGGTCATTGCTGCAAGAATAAGATTGCCCAGACTATGTCCAGCCAGCCCTTCCCCTTTTTGAAAGCGGTACTTGAGCATGTCCGACATAAGCGGCTCTACATCTGCGAGCGCGGTCAGCACGTTACGAATATCGCCCGGAGGCGGCATCTTCAGCTCGTCACGGAGAATGCCTGAGCTTCCTCCGTCATCAGCAACCGTTACGATTGCTGTAATATCGAGCGGCTTTTCCTTCAGACCTCTCAGCATAACGGACAAACCGGTGCCGCCACCCATCACAACGATGCGTGGGCGCAGCACAGGCAGATCCGGCTGTGAAATTGACATAGGTTCCACTCCTTAATGCCGATCACGATCAGCATCACGATGACTGACACGTACGGTTTCGGTTTCACTGGTGCCTAGCATACGACCGAGGTATTCGGAAATGGCAACCGAGCGGTGCTTCCCACCGGTACAGCCGATCCCGATAATAACCTGGCTTTTGCCTTCATTACGGTATTGCGGAATGAGAAAGTGCAGCATATCAAGCAGCTTGGTCAAAAACGCCTGCGTTTCGGGCCACTTCATCACATACTCGTACACATCGCTATCCTGTCCGGTATGCGGACGCAGCGTATCGATATAATGCGGATTCGGTAAGAAACGGACGTCGAAGATCAGATCGGCATCAATCGGAATGCCATATTTGAAGCCAAATGACGTGATATTAACCGACAGACGATTCGTCTCCAGATGCGAAAAGCGCGAAATGATCGTTTGCTTCAGCTTTGCTGGCTTGGTCGTGCTCGTATCGATAATCTGAGTCGCCGCGCTTCTCAGATCGTCGAGCATTTTGCGTTCAAGTCGGATGCCATCCAGCGGCATGCCTTCTGGCGCAAGCGGATGACGACGACGACTCTCTTTATAGCGCTGTACCAGCACTTCATCGCTTGCTTCAAGAAACAGAATCTCCGAGTGAATCGTCAGGTGATTTTTTAAATAGTTCAATGATTCCGAGAGGGCGGCAAAAAATTCACGGCCGCGCAAATCGATCACAAGCGCCACCTTTCCGATTTTGCCATTGGACTGTTCGATCAGCTCGGCAAACTTAGGAATTAGCACAGGCGGAAGATTATCTACACAGAAAAAACCAAGATCCTCCAGGCTTTGCACTGCAATCGTCTTGCCTGCGCCAGACAGTCCTGTAATGATAACCATCGTGGCGGTCGTTGAATTGTCGCTGGTGCTCATGCTTTTGTCCCCTCTCTATCCCGTTGTATGTGGCTATCGTTCCGTCGCTTCCATTGCTTGTATGTTAACGCAGCAGCAAGCCTGCTGCTCCAACGATACCTGCATCATTACCCAGCTTAGCAGGGATAATTTCTACACCTTGCTGCAGTGGAGACGGTGTCAGCTCTGCAAACACCTCGCGAATTTTGCTGAACAGAATATCGCCGGCTTTGGATACACCACCGCCGATAATAAAGCGTTCCGGATTCAGCGTAGCCGCTACCGCTGCCATCGATTTGCCCAGATAAAAGGCTGCACGATTGACGATACGGATACTGACCTCGTCGCCCGCTTTCGCTGCATCAAAAATATCCTTAGCTGTAATCTGCTCAATACCGGACAGACTGGTATGGTCGCCGCGTTCTACCGCTTCCACGGCCATGCGAATAATACCGGTAGCCGAGGATACGGTCTCCAGGCAGCCCATTTTACCGCAGCCACACTGAATCGCTTCCAGATCAGGAACGACCGAGATATGACCAATCTCGCCAGCCAGACCGGCAAAGCCCTGATAAATTTTACCGTTAATAATAATGCCGCCGCCTACACCGGTGCCCAGTGTGTAGCAGACACAGTCGTTCACGCCCTTGCCTGCGCCACTCCATGCTTCGCCCAGTGCAGCTACGTTAGCATCATTGTCTATGCGGATCGTTTTTCCGAGACGTTCTTCAAGGATGGCCCGGATCGGTACATCACGAAATCCGATATTCGGCGCTAGCAGGATGACGCCTGCGCGAAGATCGGTAAAGCCGGCTACGCCTGCTCCTACGCCCACCAGTTGATCCCAACTGTATGGGGATTGCTCAACAATAAGTCGTACATACTTGACGATATTGTCGATAACTACATCGGTCCCTTTATCTTTTTCGGTTGGACCTTCGTATGTGTGAAGCAGTTCTCCTTCATGATTGCAAATGCCTACCTTAATGGCAGTGCCACCAAGGTCGACGCCGACGTAAATATTTTCAGACATAGAACCGAGCCACCTTTTCTACTCAAAATTTGATATATATCCATATGCATTTTAACTGTGTCTTCTGCTTCATGATATCGCTTCCTTCCCCTCAGGGACAAAGCGAGCTGTGGCATAGGTCAACACAGGCTGTACACTCTATACTATTGTACCATTTCCGTTCTGTCGGATACTGCTAAAAATGCGACTATACACAAAATTTATGGTGAAGAAATACGGGAATTGCCTGTCATAACAGCGTCTTATCCATGCAAAGATAGCTGCACAATAGGCGCTGAGGCAATGAAAACGTTCGTATCCAACTATAAGCGAACCGCACCATCAGGTCAAGCGAAACCCGCGGGTCTGTTGTCTTGCGCGCCAGAAGCAAAAAAGGAGCCGTATCGGCTCCTTTTCGTATGAACGATTGCTTACTTATCCAGCGCTTCGCTCCAGTCGTGCACCATATGGCCATCCAGGAATTTCTCAGCGTCCATCGCTGCCATACAGCCGCTACCCGCAGCCGTAATCGCCTGACGATAACGTGTATCCTGAACATCACCACAGGCGAACACGCCAGGGATATTCGTTTCTGTTGTACCCGGTGTAACCATAATGTAGCCATGATCATCGGTTGTGATCTGCCCTTTCAGGAAGCCGGTATTTGGCGTATGTCCGATTGCCACGAACACGCCGTCTGCTTCAACCAGCTCTTCCTGTCCGGTTTCGTTGTTAAGCACCTTCAAGCCCTTCACACCGTTATCGCCTGCAACCACTTCAAGCGGCTTGCGGTTGAGTGCCCACTTGATCTTCTCGTTGTCACGCGCACGATCCTGCATGATCTTGGAAGCACGCAGCTCATCACGACGGTTGACTACCGTTACTTCAGTTGCAAAACGAGTCAGGAAGCTCGCTTCCTCCATCGCAGAGTCGCCACCACCGACAACGATCAGCTTTTTGTTACGGAAAAAGAAGCCGTCACAGGTTGCGCATGTACTTACACCGCGACCGACATTATCCTGCTCACCCGGAATGCCCAGATATCTAGCCGATGCACCGGTCGAGATAATGACCGATTCAGCCTCCAGCTCACCGCCGCCTTCGACTTTGATTTTAAATGGACGCTTGGACAGATCGATTTGCTCGACCCAGCCAGATTTGAACTCAGCGCCAAAGCGCTCCGCTTGCTTACGCATATTGTCCATCAATTCAGGTCCCATAATGCCATCGGTAAAGCCCGGGAAGTTTTCCACCTCCGTCGTTGTTGTAAGCTGACCTCCCGGTTGCAAGCCTTCGATAATGAGTGGCTGCATATTGGCACGCGCCAGATAGATCGCTGCAGTAAGTCCCGCAGGTCCAGTTCCGATAATAATCGATTTGTACATAATGTAAAAAGCCTCCTTATGAAATGGCACACATGTTGATCGTTCGCATGACTGACAGATGCATGACTCGCTCTCAAGCCGTAACGTCTGTCTGCCTATCTATACTGTATTCGTTCAGAATTCGCTGATCCCTTTTATGGATGAACATAGTCCATATCCTACTACCTACTTTACGAGCCCTGATTACTCTTCGTCAAACTGCGCTGTACTTTACTTTGGACATGGCACAGACGACTGATTCGGCGAGCATATCGGCTCACACTGGAAATGGTGCTGCCATATCGCTCCGCCACCTCTGCATAAGTGAGTGGCTGACGGAATAGGCGCGCAATCAGATATTCCAGTGCGGCTGCCCAGCCTTCTGGATGCTGCAGGCGCGGTAGCTCTGGATAGGAGCGCTTAATAAATTCCAGCCAGAGCGCCTCCACATCATGTTGAAAGCTTGCCTGCTGACCCATTGGAGAATGCAACTGGAACATATTCAGCACCTGCTGCCAGCGCTCATCCCAGATCGGCAGACTCGCACGCGCTGAATCCAGATCATCGATCAGGCGGTCATCCGACAGCGAGTGTGTCGATACCCATTGTCGCAACAGTCGTTCCGCTGCCAGCTTGAGCGTTGCTGATGTCTGCGGAGCAGCCGCGTATTCACGCAATGCGTGATGCAGCTCATAGCTGCCTTCCAGCGTATACGTCTGGAGCGCTTGAAGCTGCTGCTGCTCTGTTCCCTGCCGCAGTACAAGCATCAACTGCGCTTCGCTGTCTGACGCCGGAATCGGCTCTGACGCTTGTGTAGTTCGATAGGATGATGCATCCGCATACGGCAATGCATAACGATACGATGGCTGAAGCTGTCCCTGTCTAAGCTCCTCAAGATGATCGATATAAAAGGCAGGCACCTCAGCTTTCGCATCCAGCCGCAATAGACGCCGCCACCATTGTTCACCTTGATCATATTTACCCACATAGCATGCTGCTACGGCAGCATAATGATAAATTTCTTGTTGCTCGCCGCCATGCTGCCGAACAATACGGGCAAAATGTACATAAGCCGCATCATGCTGACCGAGCATCGCCAGCGTAATCGCCAGCTTGAGCAAATGCTCCTCATGCATCGGATGTACACGACGTAAGGCGCTAATCTGCTGTAATAAAAGACTGTGCTGACCCATTTGCTGCAAAATCAGCGCCTGGTTACACAGACCATGCAGATTGTGCGGATCACGGCGCAGCAGCTCCTCCACCTCAAAAGCCGCCTGTTCCAGCTTGCCCAGATGCTGCAGAGCGACCACCAGATTGTTACGTGTCGCATCATCATCCGGATCGTTCACAAGAGCCTGCTGTAGCAGATCACACGCCGCCTGCACCTGACCTTCCTCCAGCAACAGCCGTCCTCGCTCACGCGGTTCCAGCGGAGCTTCCTCGTTCGCGTCCGGTAATGCAAGGCTGGGTGCGCCGCTGCGTGCACGCTCTCGCTGCACAACGTCCATCATTTCATTTGCTTCGGCGATAAATGTACCGTTCGCATCTTTTTCCATATAAATAAGCAGCTCGCGCTCAGCCTCCGCAAATTGCTCCATATTCGCATAATTGTTTGCCATATAAAAATGACATTCACTCATTAAAGGGTCGACCTGCTCGACAATATGCTGCAACGCTTCATTGGATGCCTCATATCGGCCCATTTCGGACAAAATGCCAGCCAGATTGCAATGATTGACTGGATTGGCAGGCTCATATTCGACCGCCTTTTGAAAATAGATCAATGCCTTGTCATAACGATAACGGTCTAATGAGCGGACAGCTCGTTCAAAAAAGAAATTGGCATCCATCTGCAGTCTGATGACCTTGCGCTCCGCCTCTTCCGTTTTCCGCTTATAATCATTCACCGGATCAAGGCACCTCCTTCTATCACTTCACCCACCTGCTATGGAATACTCTTAGGCAGCAGATGAGCTTTGTTACCTGTAACCAGCACCGTTTAGTATACCACAATAGCGAAACCGGCTAAAGGCATAGCGGCTTCCATCCAGCTATGCTACTCCTGGGTGGTGTACGTACAAATGTTAGATACCGGCATCGCTGAACATGGTGGCAATCGAGCCACCCTCCATAATAATGCGTACCGCATGGGCAAGCATGGGTGCCACCGACAGAACGGTCAAGCGATCCGGCTTCATCGATGGCAGGCTGATCGAATCCGTCACCACCAGCTCGCGAATCGCCGGATGATCCAGTCGTTTCAATGCCTCACCGGAAAAGAGTCCATGTGTTGCGCAAACGATTGCGTCATGCGCCCCACGTTCTTTTAGACTTTCGACGACATTAACAATCGTCGTGCCTGTGTCGATCAGATCCTCGATAATAATTGGCGTTTTACCTTCAACATCGCCGATCACATGGGTGATGACCGATTCATTATGCGCCGGGCGCTTTTTGATCATCATCGCGAATGGAGCATCCAGACGATTAGCTAGCTTTTCAGCCATGTAAGCGCGTCCAGCATCCGGCGATACAACGACTGCATCCTCAATCGATTGGTTACGCAAATAATCGCTGATCAGATCGAGTGCAGTCAGATGGTCAACCGGGATATTGAAGAAGCCTTGAATAGCAGATGCATGGAGATCAATAGTAATTACCCTGTCTGCGCCAACTGTAGTCAGTACATCGGCTACCATTTTTGCAGAAATTGGCTCTCTCGGTGCAGATTTTCGTTCCTGACGTGCATATCCATAATACGGCACAATAATATTGATCGTTCGTGCGGATGCTCGCTTGGCTGCATCGATCATAACGAGCAGCTCAACGAACAGCTCATTGATCGGATGAGACAAGGATTGCACGAGAAAAACATCCATGTTCCGAATCGTTTCTTCATAATGTACATACGTTTCACCGCTTTTGAATTGGGAGAGTTTAATTTTGCCCAGTGTCACACCAAGACGTTCGGCGATCGTCGTTGCCAGCTCCGGATTAGATGAGCCGGAGAAAATCCGCATATGTTCCTTCATAATTCCTCCTGATTTTAGATGGCGAGCTTGCTTTACCCTGTTTTAAATATTGTATATCGCCGCGTACTGATATCAAAGACAATTCTGCTCCAATCTGCAATTCTTCATAAAACATATGATTTAAAATCAAGGTCAAATCGCTCATTTGTCGCCCTTTAAGAGGAGCCACAGAAAATTTTGTCGGATGATGGCGCTTTCTTTTGTATTATGTTGAAATATTCATACTTTTCCTCTTGACGATAAGTAGTTAGGCGCCGTACAATATCTTCATTAAGAAGGTTAGAGAAAGGTGAAAAGAATGTCCCAATTTGAACCGTCGGAAATGGTAAAGCATCTCAAGGATCTGGATCGGCTGAAAAATCTGGCACCGCTGTTTCCGCAAATCGATGTGGACTGCATGCTCACTTCTTTTTTGCTTATTCGTACTTCTCATGAGCTGTATCACGAAGTATCCCCTCTACTTACGGAAAATGGTCTATCACCAGGCAAGATTCGGATTTTAATCTCGCTCATGCTGCTCAAAAAGCCGTTATTGCCGTCCGAAATGGCAAAATCGGCTGGTGTTACACGCTCCACGATGACCGGACTGATCAATGGTCTTGAAAAGGATGGCTTGATTCGTCGCGGCTCCCATGAGGATCGTCGAATGACTGCAATTCATTTGACAGAGGAAGGCGAAGCTGTTGTGCGCCAGATTTTACCGCAATATGCTACGCAATTGTCTGGAGTGATGAATCATCTGTCTCTGGATGAGCGTGAGGTACTCAAGCAATTGCTGTACAAAATTCGTTCGGGCATTGAATCGAATCGCAACGAACATTGAGTAAAACAGACGTTTTTTGCGGTCCGATAGTACGGCTCCGAACTATTCGCTAGCTAACGTCTTCATTTTTAGCTTAAGTTTTAAATTAGATTTCCATAAAGACAGGAGAGCAAACCAAAGTGAAAATCGTAAAATTAATTCCAATCATCGTTCTGATTGTTGCGCTGGGCGTAGGAGGTACGCTGCTGGCTATGCACGGCAAAGACGCTGTTTCGATGGCTGCTATGAAAAAGGAAGGCGTCCTTACCATTGATACGGTGAACAGTTCGTTTGAAGGGCAATCCGGTAAAGTCACTTCCGTGAAAGTTAAAGAAGAAGACCATGTTAAAAAAGGACAGGTGCTCATGACACTGGACACGCAGGATATTAACCTGCAAATCCAAAATGTCAAAGAACAAATGTCTCAGCTCGATGTACAGATCAGCCAGACACAAAGCGAGCTGACCAGTCAATCACACAAGCTGGCTCAGCAAAAAGCAAGTGCAGAGCTGAGCGTACAAGCCGCTCAAGTCGCTGAACAAAAAGTTCTGACTGGCGCGCGTCCTGAAGATATTCAAAGTCAGGAGATCGCAGTCGATTCCGCGAAAAAATCCGTAGAGGTTGCGAACAATGGCGTCAATGCTGCACAAACTGCGGTTGCTACCGCACAGCAAAATGTCGATTATGCCCAAACGAGCTATGATCGTGCCAAATCTCTGTTTGATAACGGACTCGGTACACAGGCAAGTCTGGACACTGCTCAGAACGCACTGAACACCGCGCAAAAACAACTGCAAAGCACACAGGATCAGCTTGTAAGTGCTCAAAAGCAGGTTGAGGTTGCCGGTAACCAGGTACGCGCTCAGGAAACCGCACTGGAAAAGCTGCAAAACGGTGCAACCTCCGAGGATCGTCAGGCTGCTCATGTTCAAGTCGAGCAAGCACAGCAAGCACTGAAGCAAATTGATCAGGGGCAAGAAGATATCAAAAACGGTCAATACAATATCGAACTGCTCAAAAAGCAAAAAGAATCGCTGCAAATTAGTATGGACAATCTGCTCGTGCAAAAGAGCCGTCGTGTGCTGACTGCATCGGCTGACGGTAAAGTGACCCGTGTTGTACCAAAAGCAGGCGAAAACGTCTCCGCAGGTACGCCGGTCGTGATGATCGAAACAGGCAAGCTGTACTATGACCTGTATGTAGGCGAAGAAAATATTAAGAGCTTCCAGGCTGGCGCGAAAGTGGACACTAACATCGTATCGCTTGGCAAAAACGTTCAAGGTACGGTTCGTTATATTACTTCCGCACCGCAATATGCTGCACTGCGTATGAGCCGTGAAAAAGGACAGGCAGATACGACTTCATTTATCGTGCGTGTCGATGTGAAACGTACATCTGACCTGCTGCCGGGAATGACGGTGGAGGTTCCGACCAATGAAAGCAATAATTGATGAATTCAAACTGATTCTGCAAGGGAAGTTTATCTGGATTATGCTGATTGCGCCGCTGATTATTTCCGCGGCCTTCGGCTACGTCTTCAAAAACAACCAGCTAAACGAGGCGCCGGTCGCTGTTGTCGATATGGATCATAGCGCCTACAGCCAGCAATTGATCGAAAAGCTGGATGCGGATCAGTATATCGATGTGAAATACATCACCTATAACTATATGGAGCCGAACAGCTTCCTGTACAACGAAGAGTATTTCGGCGTCATCTACTTGCCAGCAGGTCTGGAAAAAGCCCATACACAGGGCGGACAGACGAATATAGGCTTGTATGTTGATACAGCGCTCGCTACAGCCACAACCTATCTGCGTAATGGTGTGACTGAGGTGATCAATGCGGAGAATGCAACAACGGCTGCAGGTAAGCTGGTCGCGATGGGCGTTAGCTCCGCACAGGCAACCAACTTTACGACAGGGCTGAGCTTGCAGACACGTCTGCTGTACAACCCGACGAATAATACGCTGATGAGCTCCGTTATCGGCTTCGTCAATACGGTATTCCTGTCCATTCTCGGCGGGGCTACACTGACAATTGTTCCACGTCTACGCGAGCAGGGTTTGCTGGCAGAGGCATTACGCCGTCCACTCAGCCTTGTGCTGCGTGTGGTGCCGTATGCGATGATCGCTACCGTTTCCATGTATGTCGTGATGGGCTGTCTGAAGCAGGTGGGTGGGCTTCGCTTTGAAGCGAATGTGTTCCAGCTCTGGATTCCATTCCTGATGTATACCGTCTCGCTGTCTCTGCTCTGTATGCTCGTTGGCTGGAGCGCAAGCAGTCCTGCCAAAGCGGCTGGACGGATCACCATGATCCTGCTACCATCGTTTATTTTGAGTGGTGCGCAGATTCCGGTAGCTTTACTACCACCGATTTTGCAAAATGTCAGCCATGTACTGCCACTGTCCTGGCATTTCAAATTCCTGCGCGGACTTGGCTTCCGTGGCGGCGATCTGCACTACTTTGGACAGGAGCTGGGCGGCTTCCTGATTCTGATCACCAGCTTCCTGGTCGTGATCTTCCTGCTCATGCTGAACGAAATGCGTAAAATTCGTAAAGCCGAGCGTGAGGGCGATGTGCATACCGATTCAGTGGATACAACGACAAAGGTGATTACGTCAGAAACAACAAGCTCTGAATCTGCTCCCATCAAGGTGAGTCTGACTAAGAATCGACCCGATACATCCAATTAAGATCGAGCGAACCACGCTATCTCCAATCGCTCCTGATCGGCATGCTATGAATCTGTAACGTACAGGTATAGCATTTACAATCGAATATAAACAAATAAAACAACACGCGGTGTAAAGGAGCGATTTTCCTTATACTGCGTGTTGTTTTGTTTACTACAGGTCTATATGAAACAGCGTTCTGAGCCTATTCAGGTTCAACGAAGGGCTAACGTGTTACGCATTTTGCTTGATTTTACTCCAATTGCCCGGGTTCGTCGTATCTGGTCGACGACGCTCCAAAATCTCCTGATAGTGCATCGTCTTCTCTTCTAAATAAGCGACACGCTTCCTTGCTGCTTCAAGCTGAGCCTGCGCTGCATCCTTGTATTGTAGCATCAGCTCACAGCGTTGGGGTAACGTATCATCCCCTTCCAGACAGAGATCAACATAATGCTTGATCACTTCAATCGGCATACCGGATTGTTTCAGACATTGGATACCAAACAGCCAGTTGATCGAATCCTCATCAAATAGCCGAATATTATTAGCATCGCGCTGTACGCTCGGCACCAGGCCTTTATCGGTATAAAAACGGACGGCATGTGGAGTCAGCCCTGTCATCATTGCAGCTTCTTTTACCGTATACATACGTCATCCACCTCCATAAAATAGGATCAATATAACCGCTTGACTTCGTGTAGCACGAAGGGGTTAGGCTTATTGTAATGCAATTATGCCACAAACAGAATCCTGATTTTGCATGCGAATCGGGAAGACTGACTGGCGATTTGCAAATACTTGAAGTAGCTCAAACAGGAGGAATGAATATGCAAACAGTGACGTTGAATAATGGAGTGCGTATGCCGATTATCGGTTTTGGCGTATATCAGATTCCAGATGCAGAGGAATGTGAACAGGCTGTATATGATGCGCTTATGGCAGGCTACCGTCTCATTGATACGGCTTCAGGATATTTGAATGAAGAAGCGGTTGGACGTGCGATTCAGCGTAGTGGAATTCCGCGTGAGCAATTGTTTATTACAACAAAGCTATGGATTCAAGATGCAGGATATGAAAGTGCCAAGCTCTCCTTTGCCAAATCACTTCAAAAGCTACAGCTCGATTACCTTGATCTGTATCTTATTCATCAGCCGTTTGGCGATTATTATGGAGCATGGCGTGCGATGGAGGAGCTATATCATGAGGGGAAAATCAAGGCGATCGGCGTGAGTAATTTTCTGCCGGATCGTTTGATGGACCTGATTATTCATAATAAAGTGGTACCTGCTGTGAATCAGATTGAGACGCATCCCTTTTACCAGCAGACGGAGAGTGCCGCTTTTATGCGCACACAGGGGGTACAGCATCAGTCATGGAGTCCATTTGCGGAAGGACGTAACGATCTTTTCCACAACGAAGTACTGATGCAGATTGGTCAGCAGTATAACAAGTCCGTCGCTCAGGTTGTGCTACGCTGGATGATACAGCGTGATATTGTTGTCATTCCCAAGTCAGTACGTAAGGAACGTATCGCTGAGAACATCGATATTTTTGATTTTGAACTAAGTCAGCAGGATATGGAGCAGATGGCTGCACTGGATACGGGAAAAAGCTTATTTTTGTCATATCATGATCCGGAAGTTGCGAAAATGCTTGGAACACTGCGTGTGAATCTATAATGCTCTGCAGGAACGGAAAACAAACTTAGCGATGTACCGTTTCTATCAGCTAGCCAGTTATCAGGAAGCAAAATAATCCCGTAAACAACAAACACCCCGAAGCCAGCGCGTTGGTAGTATGCCTGCGCTTGCTCAGGGGTGTTTATTTGTATATTGTTCATCGCTATCTTCCAGCTTAATATCGTATGTTTACCTGTTCAACGGCACCATCTGACGCTGACGATTCTCAAACGTCGCAATCTGCTCCACGCCAAGCTCGGTCAGCAAAGCACGAGCCTGATCCAGACCATCGCTCAGCTTGAGCGGATCATGAGCATCCGAGCCCAGCGTCAGCGGAATACCGAGCGCAATCGCCTGTTCCACCATCCGACGCGCCGGGAAGATCTCCGCACAGGCTTTATACAGCCCGGATGAATTCAGCTCCATCGTCATGCCAGCCTGCTGCACGGCACGTAATGCCGCATCCTCCAGCGCTTCACGTTCGGCATCCTGCTCGGCAGGTGGTACATAGCCAAAGCGCTTAATCACATCCAGATGCCCGGCAATATCGTAGAACCCAGTCGCTGCTGCCTTTTGCATCGCATCATAATACTGACGATACACATCCAGCACCTCGCGACCGTTCCAGCCATCGGTCTGGCGATAGTCGGAAATGTCCCATTCGCCGAGAAAATGCACAGAACCGATCACATAATCAAAAGGATACTGCGTGATGATCCGCTCAATCGTCTCCTCGTAGCCCTCGATATAATCGGCTTCCAGTCCAACCCGGATATCGATGCGATCACTGTACTTTTGCTTGAGATGCAGGCATTCCTCCACATAACGAGGCAGCTCCTCCATCGGCATCGCCATCTCTGGATAGTAGGTGGCCGGATCAACATGAATGAGCGGCAAATGGTCAGACAAGCCCAGTTGATCCAGACCGATCTCAATGCCACGCTGTACATATTCCTCCAGCTCGCCTACCGCATGACCACAGCGTACATGATGTGTATGATAATCGACTCGCATACGGCTCGCTCCTTCGTGTTCATGGTAGCCATGCTGCTACCTTTTACAGAATATCGCTGTTACAACTATACCGTTACCTTAATCCTTACGCGGACGCTCATGACGACGATCCAGCTCAGCCAGAACATCATCAAGCGGTAGCTTACGCTCCTGTAGCAGCACGAGCAGGTGATAGATCAGATCGCTCACTTCATAACGCAGCTCATCATTGTCGCCATTTTTGGCAGCGATGATCGTTTCGGCTGTTTCTTCGCCGACTTTTTTCAGAATCTTATCGATCCCTTTTTCAAACAAATACGTTGTATATGCACCTTCCGGACGCTCCACATCGCGCTCGGCGATCATTTGCTCCAGCTCGGCTAAAATAGCAAAACGATCTGTCGATGCCGCGGATGATGCTTGGTTCTCGGAAGATTCAAAGGTTGGCTTATTATCCACTTCATTCACCTCATTATAAAAGCAGCTTATTCGTCCCGTATGGCAGGCAGGCCCATTCGCCTCTACCTGTACGAGCAGTGTGTCTCCATCACAATCATAATACAGCGACGTAATACGTTGGGTATTGCCGGATGTACCACCCTTATGCCAGAACTCCTGACGCGAACGGCTCCAGAACCATGTATCGCCCGATTCCAGCGAGCGACGCAGCGATTCTTCGTTCATATATGCCATCATCAGCACGAGTCGGCTGGACGCGTCCTGCACAATCGCAGGTACGAGTCCATCGCGATCCCATTTGATCGCTGCGACTAGCTCATCCCACGAATGAGATTGATGCAATATTTCATTCTGAAAGGTGGTGTAATCGTTCGTTCCACTCATTAGCGAATCTCCACCCCTCCCGAGCGCAGCTCGGTTTTCAGCGCTGGAATCGAGATTTCTTTGTAGTGGAAAATGGTTGCTGCTAATCCTGCATCTGCTCCTGTCTGCTCGAACACATCAAGGAAATGCTGGGACAAGCCCGCTCCACCGGAAGCAATCACCGGAATACGTACGGCTTCACACACCGCACGCGTCAGCGGCAGATCGAATCCGTCCTTTGTACCGTCCGCATCCATACTCGTCAGCAAAATCTCACCTGCACCGCGCTGCTCCACCTCTTTGACCCAGTCCAGCGCCTTGATACCGGTCGATTTGCGTCCACCATGCGTGTACACTTCCCACTCGCCCCATTCTTCATTAAAACGCGCATCAATCGCAACCACGATACATTGCGCGCCAAAGCGCTGCGAGCCCTCATTGATTAACTGCGGATTCACGACCGCTGCTGTATTGATACCGATCTTGTCCGCACCAGCACGCAGAATCTTTTTCATATCGTCTACCGAGGCGATGCCTCCACCGACAGTAAATGGAATCGAGATTTCCTCGGCGGTACGCCGTACGACCTCAACCATCGTTTCGCGTCCTTCCACCGATGCTGAAATATCGAGAAATACTAGCTCATCCGCACCCTCACGGTCATAGATTGCTGCCAGCTCCACCGGATCACCGGCATCGCGCAGATTGACGAAGTTCACGCCTTTAACGACGCGGCCTTCTTTCACATCCAGACACGGAATAATTCGCTTTGCAAGCATGAATGCTCCTCCTCTCCTGTCCGATGATTAGCGTACCTTAAGTAGCGCGTCTTGTAGATCAATTTTCCCCGTGTAGATTGCTTTGCCTACAATGGCACCGCTAATGCCTTCGGCTTGACGCTCTGCCAGACGGATCAGATCATCCAGTACAGTTACACCACCCGACGCAATCACACCTTTACCAGATGCCTTCGCAATCGAAGCAATCGCCTCAATGTTAGGTCCCTGCATCATACCATCACGCGAAATATCGGTGAAAATGAACGTCTCCGCACCCTTGGCAGCGAGTTCCTTGGCCAGCTCCTCTGCCTTCACCTCGGACGTTTCCAGCCAGCCGCGCGTAGCTACATACCCATTGCGTGCATCGATCCCGATCGCTACACGGTCACCATACGTACCTAGCACCGCTTCGGTAAATGCACGATCCTCGATGGCCGCTGTACCGATAATAACACGGCTCACACCCAGACCGATCAATTGCTCCACGTCCGCCAGTGTACGCAGTCCACCACCAAGCTGAACAGGCACCTGTACGCTACTAGCAATACGTCCGATCAGCTCATGATTGACCGGATGCCCCGCCTTTGCTCCATCCAGATCGACCAGATGCACAAATTGAGCACCCTGCTCCACAAAGCCTTTTGCGACTGCTACTGGATCATCGTTATAGACGGTTTCCTGATTATAATCACCCTGGATCAGACGCACACAGCGACCACCACGGATATCAATTGCCGGATAGATTGTAAACGAAGACAACGTGCTTCCCCCTTATATATGCGGAGCAGGAATCATACTCTCCCTGACCGCTTCAAATGCGAGTTTGAATCATAACTATACTATAGCGTGAACTTTATGATGAACAGCTATCCAGCCATATGGAGCAAAGAGATTGCCTGGCCTGTTGGAATGTAAGATTGAAAGGTATACAAATATCGATACCTTTTATTTAATCGACCAATTCGCTATGTCATTCGTTACTTTACCGGTTCCGTTACTCTACTGGTTTCTTTATTTCACCCGTTCGCCCACACAGAGTGCGAGGAAATTACGCAGCAGCAGCTTGCCCAGCTCACCGCTCTTTTCCGGGTGAAACTGCATGCCGTACACATTATCGCGGCCGACAATTGCCGTCACCTGCTGACCACCATATTCGGTCACCGCAATCAGATCATCCTGACGGTCTGGCAGCACATGATACGAGTGTACGAAATAAGCATGACCCGCATACAGATCGCGCACAAGTGCATGCTCTGGCTGCTTGTACTCAAGCTGATTCCAGCCCATATGCGGCACCTTATAATCACCCTCAGCAAAGCGTACGACACGACCAGGCAAAATATCCAGCCCCCGATGCGTACCGTATTCCTCACCTTCGGTGAACAGTAGCTGCATCCCGAGACAAATACCGAGCAGCGGCTTGCCGCTGTCTGCCACTTCATGCACGATATGATCCATACCGCCTTCACGAATATGATTCATCGCATCACCAAATGCACCTACGCCTGGCAAAATGACACCTTCGGCTGCCAGAATTTCCTCGCGGTCACCAGTGATCGTATACGCATAACCTAAACGCTCAATCGCCTTGCTAACACTGTGCAAATTGCCAATGCCATAATCTACAATTGCAATCGCCATGCCTTACAGCACTCCCTTCGTCGAAGGTACTCCTGTCACACGCGGATCGATTGATGTCGCTTCATCAATCGCACGTCCAAGCGCCTTGAAGACCGCTTCGATCATATGGTGTGTATTTTTGCCGTAATGCACAATCACATGCAGCGTAATGCGCGCTTCCAGTGCCAGCTTCCATAAGAATTCATGCACCAGCTCGACCTGGAAGCTGCCCACCTGTGAGGATGGATATTCTGCACGGTATTCAAAGTGCGGACGGTTACTCACGTCGATCACAACCTGAGCGAGCGCCTCATCCATCGGAATGAACACATTCGCATACCGCTTAATGCCGCGCTTGTCGCCTAGCGCTTCACGAAGTGTTTGTCCCAGACAAATACCGATATCCTCGACCGTATGGTGATCATCGATCTCGATATCTCCCTGCGCCTTCACCTTCAGATCAAAATGCCCGTGCTTGGTGAACAGATCCAGCATATGATTCAAAAACGGTACATCCGTCTCGATCTCTGCCTGTCCTGTACCATCCACCTGCAAAGCGAGCTGGATATTCGTTTCGTTCGTTTTGCGGCTAATCTCCGCGCGGCGTACCTGTTCATTTTCCGTTGTCATAAGGCTACTCTCCCAGCTTATTTATAATAGGTGTCCGAATCGGACATCGTTTAGCTTTCACTAGCATGCTAAATAGGTTAGCTTCCTTCCTGCTCCAGACGAATCTCGATCGCACGCGCATGACCTTCCAGTCCTTCATGACGCGCCAGCTCCATAATTGTCTTGCCGTTAGCAAGTAAGGCTTCTTTGCTATAGTAGATCATACTTGATTTTTTAATAAAATCATCCACATCCACCGGTGATGAGAAACGTGCTGTACCATTCGTTGGAATGATATGATTCGGTCCGGCAAAATAATCACCTACTGGCTCCGAGCTGTAGGGGCCGAGGAAGATCGCGCCGGCATTTTCGATACGACCGAGAATGTTCATCGGCTGCTCGACCATAATCTCCAGATGCTCAGGAGCAAGTCGATTCACAACTGAAATGCCTTCATCCAGCGTCTGGGTCAAAATGACCGCACCATAGCTTTCCACCGAAGCTGCTGCAATATCGCGTCGTGGTAAAGTTTCTAGCTGTCGCTGTACCTCGGCAGATACGCTGTCTGCAAGCTCGCGGGAATCGGTAACGAGAATCGCTGAAGCCATCTCATCGTGCTCTGCCTGTGACAGCAGATCAGCGGCAACATAGGCTGGATTCGCCTGTTCATCCGCAAGTACAACGATCTCACTCGGTCCAGCAATACTGTCGATATCCACGATACCGTACACTTCACGCTTCGCGAGCGCGACATAGATATTGCCAGGGCCACAGATTTTATCCACTGGCTCAATTGTTTCCGTTCCGTACGCAAGTGCAGCAATCGCCTGTGCGCCGCCAATACGGTACATTTCCGTGACTCCGGCTTCCGCAGCCGTCACGAGAATATACGGATCAATGCCTTCACGTCCGCCTGTCGCAGGTGGTGTTACCATCACAATTTCCGGTACACCGGCAACCTGTGCAGGGATGACATTCATCAGGACGGAGGAAGGATACGCTGCCTTGCCACCCGGCACATACACGCCAACCCGCTTGAGCGGTCGAATGATCTGTCCAAGCAGACTGCCATCAGGCTGTAGATCCATCCACGAATTGCGCTTTTGCTTGATGTGAAATTGACGAATATTGTGCGCCGCTCCTGTAATGGCTTCAATAAACGAAGGCTCTACATGCGCATAAGCAGCCTGAAGCTCCTCATCAGTAACGCGAAGAAGCTCGGTTGTCAGCTCCGTACGATCAAACTGCGCTGTATAACGAAGCAGAGCCGTATCGCCTTCATTTTTTATATCCTGAACGATTTGCTTTACAGCGGCATTTTGCTCTGGCGAACCATACTCCACCTCACGGCGCAGATCAAAATCCTGTGCAGCTACGATTTTCAAGCTAATCTCTCCTTTACTCCGTCCGCTCTGTAATGATACGGCTGCTCTACATGGATATGAATCAGTCGTTTCTTATCGGTTCCAGCATATATCTATACTACAGTGGGCTTCGTTTACTTATAGCGAAGGCTGTACGATGACCTTTTGCAGGGTATCACACAACTGCTGAATTTCTTCGTTTTTCATCCGGTAGCTAACCCGGTTCGCGATCAGGCGACTCGTAATGCCGAATAGCTCCTCCAGCTCTACCAGTCCATTTTCGCGGAGCGTTTGTCCCGTTTCGACCATATCGACGATGCGATCTGCCAGCCCGATCATCGGTGCCAGCTCGATCGAGCCATTCAGCTTGATCACTTCTACCTGTTGCCCGCGCTCGCGGAAATATTGCGAAGCGACATTGGGATATTTGGTCGCTACGCGCTGCTGAATGCCTGGCTGCCAGTCTGGCAACGCAATGACCGACATCCGGCACCGTGCAATCCCGAGGTCTAATAGCTCGTAAACGTCACGATTTTCTTCCATTAATACATCCTTGCCGACAATACCGATATCCGCTACACCGTGCTCGACATAGATCGGTACATCGACCGGCTTGGCGAGGATGAATTCCATACCAAGCTCAGGCAGCTCTACGATCAACTTACGCGACTCATCCACATCGGTCGGAATTGGAATCCCCGCTTCACGGAATAACTCGGCTGCTTTTTTATAAATACGCCCTTTGGGCATGGCTACTTTTAAAATCTGGCTCATCAGGTACGCATCTCCCTGTTCTAATTTTTGCCTGATGGCATGATGTCTACAGGCTGGAACAAGTTAACCCAGCACTGGCTTGCCGCCAGTAAAACGAATAATCTCTCCATAGCCTGTATGTGCTGCTCCCGTATCGTTAGTCGCAGCTTCGTATTCGGTCACAACCATCTGTCCTTGACCGCGAAGCTCTGCCGCTCTGGCAAATGCTTCATGTCGGCTGGATTCATCATATACGATCAAGACTGGCTGTGGCTGCTCTGGCACCGGCAATTGCACACCGTCCAGAATACGATTCGTTTTCAGTGCAAATCCGGTCGCTGCCAGTGGACGTCCAAACTGTGCCAGCAGATTGTCATAACGACCACCACTGCATACCGGGAAGCCCAGCTCTGCCGCATACCCTTCAAATACCATTCCTGTATAGTATGAGAAATTACCGATCATCGTCAGATCGATCATCACGTAACCAGACATCCCGTACGCTTCCAGCACTTCCCACACTTTGCACAGATGGCGAATCGCATCCGCGGCCTGTGGATTGCTGCTAATCTCCAGTGCCTGCTCACAAATATCCTGTGCACCACGCAGTCGAAGCAGTCCTTCCAGCTCCTGACGCTGCTCTGCTGACAGATTAAAGCTAGTCAGTTGCTCACGGAAGCCGACAAAATCACGATTCAGCAAGCGATCCTTAAGCGCCTCCTGCTTGTCCGCCTGCTGAGGCAAAGCTTCATCCAGCAATCCGCTCAGGAAACCCACATGACCGAGTGAAATTTGGAAATTTTGCACGCCTGCCGCCTGTAGCGAAGCAATCGCCAGCGCAATCACTTCGGCATCGCCTTCCGGTGAATCCACACCTACCAGCTCAGCACCAGTTTGGAAAAATTCTGCCTCACGACCTGCTTCCTCTTCAATCGAGCGGAATACATTGGCATGATAAGCAAGTCGTACCGGCAGCGTCTCCTGCTGGAGCAGGGAGCCCATCACACGAGCGATCGGTGTGGTCATATCGGAACGTAGCACCATCGTCGTTCCGCGATTGTTGAGCATTTTATATAGCTTGCTATCGGAGGTAGAGCTTGCCACACCTACCGTATCGTAATATTCAAGAGTCGGCGTAATAATCTGCCGATATCCCCAGCGGGACATGCAATCAATAACATTTCGTTCGATATAACGCAGCTTGGATACGACGTGCGGTAAATAATCACGCACCCCGATCGGCTTTTCAAATCCTTTCGGCTTAGACAAGACGTTCACCTCTGACTGGATTATAAATTTCAAGGTATAGATCAATCATCGTTTTATATTTTAACACATTAAAGTGGTACTTTGCTAATAAAGTAAAGGATATTTGATATCTTATCATAACCCGCCCAGCATCGTCAATTCAGTCGCTACCTGCATTTATTATGTAAGAAACGAACAAGCCAGCTCATATCCATCACCGTACACGTTCCACTTATACCTGATCATATCTACTATAATAAATTCGCCTTCACACGATCGGAATCCTGTTCTCGTGTTCTTCACTCTTCACTCTTCACTCTTCACTCTTCACTCTTCACTCTTCACTCTTCACTCTTCACTCTTCACTCTTCACTCTTCACTCTTCACTCTTCACTCTTCACTCTTCACTCTTCACAAATGATTATCCTCAACACCACCTTATAAAAACAAGCCCTGATATTTCTCCATGAGAATATCAGGGCTTGCTGTATCGAGTGCACACTGCACCTCATTATGTCGTTATCGCTTACCACGTACTCCAGTGGCTGTTGCAACCACTATGTAACAGCGTACACCACCGTATACTTTTCAGTATTGGCCTGCAATATGCACAGGTAGACTACGGCATCGTACGTTGAACCACCTTCGGCTGTCGGCGCTGCTTACGCTGCAATTTCCGTTTGCGATGACGCTCGGATAGCGAATAAGGAATGCTGCCCAGCAGTATCCACGAATACGAAAAACGACGGAACAGAAATTGTACCAGTAACGCAGACAGCACCAGCGCAATGATCAGACCGCTGTACACCCATATAAAGTAAGCCAGTGGCGCCAGTGTAAACCATGACTTGGTATCGCGATAATACGCTAAAATGAATGGATGTACCAAATAAATCGCAAACGACAATTCACCCAGTCGCCGTAATACAGCCAGAATCAGTTTAGGTGCGATTCGGTTTACAATAAATGCTGCCTGGAACAATACAAGACAGGATAGCATCGTATACACATTCCACATCAGCTCATACCAGAGCGAATCCATCCAGCGATCCGTCATACGAGAATGATACCAGATCTGAACATAGAGCAGACCTGTAGCCAGCCAGCTTGCCCATAATATAGAGGTCATCCGCTTCAAACGACCATTCATATCGCTCCAACGTGTCATCACCCATTGTCGGAAGGGTTGAAAATAGATCGCTACAAACGCACCCAGCATATAATAGGCAAAATATGAGAAGGCAATACTGCCCTTATTTGCATACTGAAATTCATACTTGTTCCCAAATACCCATGCCCACTCCACGACCAGACCGATCACAATCGCCCAGCGTGCCATCCAGCGATAATTTTTCAACAGGACGAGCATTAGAGGGAACAGAATATAAAATTGAACACTAATAAACACAAAATAAAGATGCGTCCATGCCGTGCCGCTAAATATCGCATCCACATAGTCACGCAGCAGCAGCATCACAGGCTCACCCAGTAACCCGCGCGTATAAAGCTTATAAAACAGGTACAAGGCCGATATCAAAATATACGGCAACAAAATATACAAAATCCGCTTTTTATAAAAGCCCGAAATCAGCTTGCCCGTTAACGGACGATCAAAATAATTATAAAACAGCACAAAGCTGCTCAAAAAAATAAAGGCTGGCGTACCGTACTTGAACATCAAATTCAAAAAATTAAACACATAATAAATAGACGTATCGGCAGCATCAATCGTCGCATCGGATGTAGCATGCACATGCAATACGCCAATGATCGCTAACGCACGAAAAAAATCAAGTTGCGGCAGCCGCTCCTTTTGTAGTCGATCCACTGTCAAAACATCCCCTTGCATCTATAATGGCACAACTGATCATAACCCTATCTTCCCGAGGCTTGTTCCTTCCCATAAAGAACGGATACAACTTGTGCCACAATAATGTCAGTCCGGCAACACGCTGACTGAAAAAGTCATTTCCTCAGCCAGCATTGCCGATCATCGATATACATTATATCTATAGTATGCTTCATTACCCATACGTCATCATTCTGACTACTTTTTTTCGTCATTTGGATCTGGTATAGCTATCGTTTCAGCAAGTACACGCAGCGGATTGCCACCGACAAAACTCCCTGCCGCAACATCCCGATGCACAACCGAGCCTGCCGCAACCACGGCTCCATCCCCAATCGTGATGCCCGGCAAAATCGTACAATTCGCTCCAATCATAACCTCATCACCAATAATGACATCTCCGAGACGATATTCTCGAATCAAATACTCGTGCGCCAGAATGGTCGTATTGTAGCCAATTACCGAGTTTTCTCCAATTCGAATGCGCTCCGGGAAAAATACGTCTACCATCACCATCAGCCCAAATGCTGTATCCGACCCTACCTGCATACGCAACAGATGACGATACATCCAATTTTTCAAACCAAGGATAGGACAGTAGCGGGCGAGCTGAATGATGATAAAGTTACGTACACCCTTCCACGGACTTACCGTGCTGTAGATTTGCCGCAGCGCATTGCGCTTGCCTTTGACAGGATAACGCTCCAGGTTTCTCATCGATCAACCGGATCGGCAAGCACCAGATTATACAGATCACTCATCCGATGAATGACAAAGGTAGGCTCATACCTGGATAGCTCCTGTTCACCCTTAAGCGACCAGGCTACAGCCGCTGACTGCACGCCTGCTGCCGCTGCTGACTTCAGATCCGCCGGACTGTCACCAACCATCAGCGTATGTTCCGGCGCAGAACCGAGTGCTTCCAGTGCCTTACGAATCGGCTCCGCATGAGGCTTAGGATGCTCCACATCATCCAGTGTAACAATAACCTGCATATACTGAGCAAGATCGAACAAGCCGAGTACACGCGTCGTTGTCGCACGAATTTTGGTCGTCACCACGCCAAGCTTGATGCCCTGCGCTTGCAAGCGAGCGAGCACTTCATTGACCTCTGGAAAAGGCGCAACCATCTCATCATGATGAAGCGAATTGTATTCGCGATATGCCTTTACCAGCGGTACCACATCCTCCTGACCGGAAAATGTACGAAGCTGCTGCTCCAGTGTTGTTCCCATATGTGGAATAATCTCTTCGCGCGTTAGCGAATGATTCATCACATGCATAAAAGAGGCAATAATCAGTTCATTGGTATCCACGATTGTGCCATCCAGATCAAACAAAACCGTATCTATCATCCTTCACTACTCCTTACGTTCCACCTGAGGCTTTTCTGGATGATCCGCTTCCGCCTTCGTATGACCTTCATGAGCAGCAGTAGTATGATCGTTAGGATGATCAGGTACATGCTCTCCATCAGCTACACGAGTGGAAACGATCGGATCGCTATAATGCTCCAGATTCTTTTTCGTTTTGCGGCGCACGATAATAAAGATAATCGCCACAATGATCAGCACCAGCGACAATAGCTGAGATACGCGGATATTCCCATAGCCCGGCTCAATCGCACCCTGCTGGAATCCAAACAAGGTCATTGGCGACCACAGACTGTTTACGAGCGAAGCGAGCCATGCTGGACCGTCAAAGGTCAGACTATCCGTACGCAACGCTTCAATAAAGAATCGTCCGATACCGTACCAGATAAAATAACCCATGAAAATCTCACCCGCACGTACAAAATGACGGCGACGGAAAAACATCAGCACCAGTATACCGACCAGATTCCATACCGACTCGTACAGGAAGGTAGGGTGATGGTACACACCATTCACATTCATCTGGTTGACGATAAAATCAGGCAGATGCAAATTGTTACGCAAGAACGCCTCATCAGTCGGTCCGCCATACGCTTCCTGGTTCACAAAGTTCCCCCAGCGCCCAATCGCCTGACCGATCAGCAAGCCAGGTCCACAAATATCCGCAATACGCCAGAAATTATATCCTTTATAGCGTGTGTAAATAACCGCACAAATAATCGCGCCGATCAGCGCGCCATAGATGGCAATACCGCCATTCCAGATTTTAAATACATCCACCCAGTGGTCTCTGTAATCCGGCCAGCGAAAAGCTACATAATAAATGCGTGCTGCGATAATCGCCGACGGTACTCCGAACAGCAGTAGATCCATAAAGAATTCCTGCGGAATCCCATACCGTCGTCCCTCGCGAATAATAAGCAGCAAGCCCATTAATGCACCGAGGCCTAAAATGAGACCATACCAGTGAACCTGCAGCGGCCCAATCGAAAAAGCGATCGGATTAATTAACGATGTCCCCATTGCTTACCCTCTCCTTAATCCATTTCATCGAGATCTTCAGCAATTGTCTCGGTCAACTTATGCGTAAATTGGAGAGCGGCATTGTAACCCATCCGCTTCAGACGGAAATTCATCGCTGCGACTTCAATGATAACAGCCAGGTTTCGACCTGGGCGTACAGGAATCGTTACGAGAGGTACATCCGTATCAATAATCTTTGTTGTTTCCTCATCCAGACCAATGCGATCATATTGCTTATCCTGCTGCCATGCCTCCAGACGCACAACGAGCGTAATTCGCTTATTGTTACGAATGGCACCAGCACCAAACAGCGTCATAACGTTAATAATGCCGACACCGCGAATTTCCAGCAGGTGACGAATCAGTTCAGGCGCTGTACCGTGTAGCTGATTGTCTGACGTTTGACGAATTTCAACCGCATCATCCGCGATCAGACGATGTCCGCGTTTTACCAGTTCTAGTGCAGTTTCACTTTTACCGATACCACTGCTACCTGTGATCAGCATACCTACACCATAGATATCCACCAGCACGCCGTGAATTGTCGCTGTAGGCGCAAGCTTTTTCTCCAGGAAGTTCGTAATACGGCTGGACAGAATTGTTGTAGACAGATTACTGCGCAACACCGGCAATCCGTGCAGATCACTGGCTTCGATCAGCTCTTCCGGCACATCCAATCCTCGGGTAACGACAATACATGGTGTTTCTTCATTACATATCTTGCCCATCCGCTCTGCTTTCTCCTCATGCGTAAGCATCTGGAAAAACGCAAGCTCGGTACGACCAAGAATCTGTACACGCTCTGTCGGATAATACTCAAAATAACCTGCCATCTCCAGACCGGGACGGTTCAGATCATCTACGGTAATGTTTCGTTTTAATCCAAGTCCTCCGGATACTACTTCAAGTTGGAACATTTGTACTAATTCCGAGACTTTAACATGTTTGGCCATTCTGTTCTTCCTTTCCCTGAGTAGGTCACTTGTCTTGATCGGGTAAGTCTGAATTGCTATACATATTGTTCCCAATGTACCAATGGTAATGGAATACGCCTATAAAATCAATTATAACGCCTGTTTCCCACCGGAAAGAAACCTGCTCTGAACGAGCCCCTATCAAAAAAGCCTGCTGCTCTGGCACACGGCCAGATACAGCAGGCTTTAAATACAGGTTAATTATACAGTTGCAGGCTCTGCGTAGAACAGGTTATCTTCCGATGCTGGATCGAAGATATGAACCTTGTTCATGTCGATTGCCATTGTTACTGTAGCGTTATCGCGTGTAGTCGAACGACCGTCTACGCGTGCGATAACCGTATCAGAGCTAATACCGCTCAGGTACAGCAATGTTTCGTGACCAAGGTTCTCGGAAACGTCCACTTTTGCAGTGAACACACTGTTCGGAGAAGCTTCCAGGAATACTGGCTCTTCGTGGATATCCTCAGGACGAACACCTAGAATTACTTCTTTACCGCTGTAGCCTTGATCTTTCAGCACCTGTGCTTTACCGCCAGGGATGCTCAGCTCCAGACCAGTTGCGGAGAATACAGTACCGCCGTTTTTCTCAGACAGTGTACCACGGATAAAGTTCATTGTAGGGGAACCGATAAAGCCCGCTACGAACATGTTACGTGGGTGGTTGTACAGTTCTTCTGGAGAAGCAGCTTGCTGGATGATACCGTCTTTCATAACAACGATACGATCGCCCATTGTCATCGCTTCGATCTGATCGTGCGTTACGTAGATAACAGTCGTTTGCAGACGTTTAGCCAGTTTTGTGATTTCCGCACGCATCTGACCACGAAGTTTCGCATCCAGGTTGGACAGCGGCTCATCCATCAGGAAGACTTGTGGATCACGGACAATCGCACGACCGAGGGCAACACGCTGACGCTGACCACCGGAAAGTGCTTTTGGTTTACGATCCAGCAAATGCTCAATATCGAGGATTTTCGCTGCTTCACGTACACGCTTGTCGATCTCGTCTTTTTTCACTTTACGCAGCTTCAGACCAAACGCCATGTTGGAGTATACGTCCATGTGTGGATACAGGGCGTAGGACTGGAACACCATCGCGATATCGCGGTCTTTTGGAGCAACGTCGTTTACAACGCGATCACCAATGTACAGTTTACCTTCGGAGATTTCTTCCAGACCTGCGATCATACGCAGTGTTGTGGATTTACCACAACCGGATGGACCTACCAGAACCAGAAACTCTTTATCTTTAATGTCGAGGTTGACATCAACTACTGTTGCTTTGTCGGAACCCGGATATTTTTTGAAAATATGCTCTAAGCGTACACCTGCCATAATCAAAAACCTCCCTGAATATAAATGTGGTTTGCTTCATTCATCACGGTAAAGCACCTATTCCCTGGGACAATCATGCTTGTCATCTGATTGCTCCGGTTGCCCATTTCGCTACCGATTATGTACCTGTTCATTCAGCGAGGAATGAGAGGAAGCTTGCAAGCAGATGCAATAGACAGAACTACCGGCTCTATTCGATAGGTCCAAAACCTGTATGTTCAGCCATCCTATCGCCGAATATCAGGATCGAATCGATATCGTAAAACAGCATGATGCGCACTGTTTTGTAACCGGTTTCTTTATCTGCTTCTATCTTACCCTAATCTGCTTGCGAACTCTATCGACAAACTATACAAAAAAATCTTCAGCTTTTTGTTACTTTATACAATAGCAGTGTGAGACGCATCAACACCGCATCTTCAAATCGCCTTACATCAAGCTGCGTATCCTGTTTGATGCGATCCAACCGATACAGCAGTGTATTACGGTGGATGTACAATTGCTTCGCCGTTTCACTCACATTACAGTCCATTTTGAAAAAAGTCTCCAGTGTAGCCACGGTTTCTGCATCGTCAAATAACTGTGAATACCGATCAGCCGCCTCCACAAAACGAAGACGCTCCTCCTCCGGTATACGATACAGCAAGCTTTCCAAGCGCAGCTCCCACGGTAAATGAATATGCTCCGTCACATGGAACATCCGCCCCAGATGAATCGTCTCTCGTAGCTGACTCACCGTCTGCGCCAGTCCATGTAGTGGATGTAGAGGCAGCCCTACACTAATATGGAAGCTACCGACCCATTCGCTGGCAACCAGCTCATGCAGACCAAGCGCAAAAGCAGTTAGCAGATCCTCTTCTGTATCCTCACCTTCACCAATACTGTCCCAGCCTTCACGGGCAGACTCACGAGCCTCTTTATTATGACTGCTGTTGCTTGATCTGGATGCAGAGGCTTTATTGCTACTTTTCTCTTCTATAGAAGTAGGGCGCACGCCACGAGAAGAAATAGACTCCGGTTCCATTTTGTCCTCATCCTCAATCAGACCATGATTAGCCAGAATCAGCCATTCATTCTCCTGCAAAGGAATAAGCAGCACCGTCCGGTCAAAATAGCTGGATAATAGCTTCCCTAGCTGTTTCGGATGAAGTGTCCCTGACGGCAAGCTATCCGCTAACAGCACAAAGGGCACCATCGCTCGCTGAAGTCGACGCCGAATGGCCATATCCTCTGGTATATCGACAGCTAGACTGCGTAGACTTAGCTGACGTACAAGCCATTGCCCCAGCTCTCTGGCTTCCTGCTCTGACCCCGATACAGGAGCGGCCACAACAATCGGCTGCATACCTGTCACCGATGGCAGCAATAGCTCCAGCAATTGATAAAGCCGGTAAAGCTCCATTTCCCCTATCGTTTCATTGGTTACAGCTTCGTCTGTATTCAGGTTCTCCTCCAAAGATTGCTCATTCAAAGAATTCTCATGTAAAGAGTCGTCCGTAGATGAAGATACAGTTACAGTAATAGAAGGCTCCCATACGACGACCCTACCGTTTCCCTGCCATACCGGAATCATCACTCGCTTGCTGGATGCGGTGAGGAATTCAGCATGTACCTTTAGATTGGTTAAATGCAAATCCTCAGCCTGACTCACAGCATACGTGCTATCCCACTCTTCCTCACTCATATGATGTTCACGAATCATGATTCCCATAATCTGCTCGATGCGCTGACGCAGCTCGTTAATATCCATCATACATATCCTTTCACTTACCGAATTCAATAATCTAATTCCATAAAGCTTTACTATATAATGCCATACTACATAATGCCTTACCGCTCCGCTTAATACTTTAAATAGAAGCATGTAGCAGGTATACTTTCTTATGTTTTGTGTTTTGTGCTTTTTACGCTGCTTCTTCTTTTTATGCTGCTTCTTTACGCTTCTGTATGTTTACACTTCTCTATAATTTGTTACGATTTTTGTATTCCTATTTGCTTAGGCTTCCTCAGGCTTTTTCAAGCTCTCTTAGTCCTTCTTGAGCTCTCTCAATCTCTCAATCGCTCTCAAGCTCTCTTATTCCTTCTTATTTCTTCTTATACTCTCTTATTCTATCTTATAATCTCTTATGCTCTCTTAAGCTTTCTTGAGCCTTTTATGCTTCCATATGTTTTCTCGTTCTTTGTTCTGCATTCTGTTACGTTCTTGTAGTTTATTATGTTTTGTTCCGCTCTCTTACATCTGCTTGCACAGACCAATTTTTCATAATTCTTCACGTATCTACATATAATAGATCGCTCATCTATTTCTTATGGTTGCTCTGTTCTTTTGCATCATTCCTTATAAAATGATGGAACACCAAATCAAACAAAGTACATAAAGATTTTCAGTCCTGACAACATACTACCATTCTAAACAACATACTGCCATTCCAAAGATAGATCTCCAACATGCAAAGAAAATATGTATTAATGTATAACAAAAAAAGCACCCTGCCTAAGGCAAGATGCTTTTATGTGATGAGCCATGAAGGACTCGAACCTTCGACACCCTGATTAAAAGTCAGGTGCTCTACCAACTGAGCTAATGGCTCAAAATAAAACTGGTGGAGGCTGATGGATTCGAACCACCGAACTCGGAGAGAACAGATTTACAGTCTGCTGCGTTTGGCCACTTCGCTAAGCCTCCACAATAAAAGATGGCTCGGGACGGAATCGAACCGCCGACACGAGGATTTTCAGTCCTCTGCTCTACCGACTGAGCTACCGAGCCATACAGCATATTTGATTAATATAACGGATCGTACTTCATTGCACTAATCAAAAATGGCGGAACCGACGGGATTTGAACCCGCGATCTCCTGCGTGACAGGCAGGCATGTTAACCCCTACACCACGGTTCCAGGAAAAAAATGGTGCCGGCGAGAGGATTTGAACCCCCGACCTACTGATTACAAGTCAGTTGCTCTACCAACTGAGCTACACCGGCACGTTATGGTGGAGACTGACGGGATCGAACCGCCGACCCTCTGCTTGTAAGGCAGATGCTCTCCCAGCTGAGCTAAGTCTCCAGGGATATGGTAGCGGCGGAGGGGATCGAACCCCCGACCTCACGGGTATGAACCGTACGCTCTAGCCAGCTGAGCTACACCGCCATAATAAAATAATTTATATAACTGTTGGTTCAAACCGAAAAGAAAAGTTCTAGTGGCGGAGAGAGAGGGATTCGAACCCTCGCACCGCTTACGCAGTCTAACCCCTTAGCAGAGGGTCCCCTTATAGCCACTTGGGTATCTCTCCAAGCAAAATGTTCAAAGTTGCTCCCTGAAAACTGAATCCGAAACGAATCACCGCGTAGTTAGAAGTAGGATAAGCCCTCGACCGATTAGTATTGGTCAGCTCCATGCATTGCTGCACTTCCACCTCCAACCTATCTACCTCGTCGTCTTC
>JBCNLJ010000031.1:0-57385 GCA_039595515.1 Paenibacillus sp.
TAACACCTAACACCTAACACCTAACACCTAACACCTAACACCTAACACCTAACACCTAACACCTAACACCTAACACCTAACACCTAACACCTAACACCTAACACCTAAACCAATGGTTGTTTGAGTCAGCTAGAATGTAAAGAAATAATAGCTCCGTAGTATGTCTTGCCTTTATCAACAATTACAATACGTCTCATCAATTCATGACCGAAATTAGTCGCTAATCAGGTTAAACGATGGCGACAGGAAGTCCATCTGCAATATTTGCAATAGATGAACTAAATAAATCAACTACAACTCCACTACAAGCACAGTACATTCAATTAAGCATTTGTAACTGTATAAGTACTAGACAGTGGCGCTGATATTGGCAAATACAAATACAAACCAGTATAGCCCCGTCACGTTAGAGTGACGGGGCTATACTAGGAGCGCCGTCTGTCAGACAAGGCTTAGTCGCGCTTGAATTGCAGGGTGTGACGCTTGTTATAACGGTCGAGACCGAGCTGGATCAGTTGGTCGAGTAGTTCCGGGTAGGATTTGCCGGTTTCGCGCCACAGGAGTGGGTACATGCTGTATGCGGTGAAGCCTGGCATGGTGTTGACTTCGTTGATCATGATTGCGCGGTCGCTGCGGCGGACGAAGAAGTCGGCGCGGCATAGACCACTGCCATCGATTGCTTTGAAGGCGCGCAGGGCAAGCTCGCGTAGGTTTTCTGCCAGCTCGCTGTCGATCTCGGCTGGGATGATCATGCGGGAATTGCCGTCGATGTATTTTGCGTCATAGTCATAGTAATCGCTGGACGATACGATCTCGCCGGGTACGGATGCCAGGGGCAGCTCGTTACCAAGCACGCCGACTTCCACTTCGTGCCCGTCTACTGCTTCCTCGACTACCACCTTCAGGTCAAAGCGCAGCGCGTATTGGATCGCGCGTTCCAGCTCGGCGCGATCTTTCGCTTTGCTGATGCCTACACTGGAGCCGAGATTGGCTGGTTTGACGAAGCATGGGAAACCGAGATTTTGCTCGATCGAGCCCAGAATATCATGCGCGTTGGCTTCATATTCAGCAGCGATAAATGTTTCGTATTTACATTGCGGCAATCCTGCCTGAGCGAACAGGCTTTTCATGATCGCTTTGTCCATACCTGCTGAAGATGCGAGTACACCTGCACCCACATAAGGCATATCCATCATTTCAAATAAGCCTTGAATCGTGCCATCTTCTCCATATGTACCATGCAGCACCGGGAATAAGACGTCGATCGTGCTCTCCTGACCGCCTAATTTACCCCAGAGCACGCTCATTGCTTCAGCCGTTGCCTGCTCACCGTTATTTAGCTGCAGTTCTTCCAGACGCGCCGGTACAGCGGTATATGTCTGTCCCTTGTTCCAGCGTCCCTGTTTGTCGATATATACTGGCACCACATCATACTTCCCATAATCGAGTGCATTCATTACCGAAAATGCAGATTGTAATGATACCTCGTGTTCACCGGATTTACCCCCGTAGATTAGTCCTACGGTTAATTTTGCTGCTGTCATGTCGGAACCCCCGTTAATTGTTGTTCATATTTGGAATAGTCATCTGAAAGTAAGGTCAAAAGGTACAGTCGTCATTGCTGTCCGCATTGGAAATGCCGTTTACTTACTCTAAAAATAGCCGTATGCGGCAAGCGGACAAGCAGGCTGTGTGATGGCCTTTACTCAGTATAAATGTTCAGGGGGATGGCTGCAAAAAAAGTTTAGTGATCGCATGAATACCATACTTTTATTCGATACCGATATCACTCCGGGCCAATCTGTACAGCAAAAAGACGATACACCCGGTATCGTCTTTTCATATCCAGCATATGATCTATCTATTGTAGACGAACATGCCTTTTCCGTTAGCGTCTACTCTGCATGAACCGCAGGCTGGCGTACGTTTTATTTAATCTTTGCTGTGCTTGGCAGCACCATAATGCCATTGACCGCTTCCAGCAAAATGATACCAAATACAGCCGCTGCTGTATTATTGTAGTTGCCGTAGAAGTCTACCAGATTATCGTTATAAAACTGAATAACCGACGCTTCAAAGATCGGGAATACCACTTCAGAGGACTGAATCGGCATATACGGACGCACTTCCACATTGGTAAACAGCGGGTTGCCCTTGAATGCCGTTTGAAACAGACCTGCCAGACCTTGCGCATCCTTCGCCATTGCAGGCTGATACGGCTTTCCGCTTTCGTCGACAACCTGAACCTTAACCGTCAGACCTCCCAGCGGATACTGAGGAACAAGAATCGCCGCCAGCGCAGCGCCTTTATTCGCATCCTGCACTACAATTTCAACCTGATATGGGTTTTGTGAAGTATCCAGCGGCTTCACTGTCACAGAAGTATCTTGCCCGATTGCACTGTTAATCTGATTCCAAACGGCGTACCACGGTGGGGATAAGTGTACCATTGCCATGTCTCATTACCTCCTATTTTGTGGTGAATATGTAAGAACACTTCTGAGTATACGGACTAAAAATAACATTCACAATCAAGGGAAGCTTAATGTTTGTTAAAGATTAGCTAAAGAGATACTTTAAATTCAGGGTATTGGTATATTCGCTCTGCATAGGGTCTGTTTGACTTAATCGTTCATGATGCAATGATGTCTTAACAGCCAGACCTATCCGTCTAAAGTCACTTTATATCGTTTATTCGTACTTTTATTTTCCCACTTTATTCATTATGATGAGAATGTATGAATTAATCATAATTTACTTTTTTTAGAAAATATTAAGGAGCGTGTACGCATGGCGTGTGAGCGTGTCCTGATCGTAGAAGATGACGAAGACATTCGGAATATTCTGTTGTTTTATCTTCAACGGGAACACTATGAAGTACAGATGGCTCAAAATGGCTATGAAGCGCTCTATATCGCACAAACGTTCCAGCCCCAGCTTATTTTGCTTGATATTATGCTACCTGATTTGGACGGTTATGAAGTATGCCGTGAGCTACGCAAGACGTGCACGGTTCCGATCATTTTTGTGAGTGCTAAGGATGAAGAATCAGACAAAATTATAGGTCTTAGCGTAGGTGCTGATGATTATGTGATCAAGCCGTTTAGTCCACGCGAGCTTGTAGCCCGTGTCAAAGCACATTTACGGCGTTGCTCCACTTTTTCCATGCCGTCGATCCCTGAAGACACCTGGGAGATTGTGCACCATGGCGAGCTGGAGATCAATCTGACCAGCCATGTGGTCAAGCTCAGCGGGCGGATCATTACATTATCCACCAAGGAATTCAAAATTTTATGCTGCCTTGTTCGTCATCCGCATCGAATCTACTCTGTGCAGCAGCTATTTGAACAGGTGTGGGGAATCGATAGCCTTGGGGATACACGCACAGTTATGGTGCATCTGAGCAATCTGCGTAAAAAGCTGGAGTATGATGTGCACAATCCACAATATATAATTAATGTGCGTGGGGCAGGCTACAAGTTTGCGCCAGCCGATTGCTAAGCAGCACCTGTGTTTAATTTCAGCCTTGATTACGATAGTTCATACTAACTTCCATGTATACATACTCATGATCTTGCCGTTATAGCGGATAATGCTCGCTAGCAATCTATTCCGTACAGATTAACAAGCTTCATCTGTGCGGCTTCTTATTGATACTGCAATCCGAGTTACTACATTAACCAGGATGATCCTGTAGCTATATGACTATTCATCGCTTTACTCGCCGTACTCGTTTTCACCTCTGACTTCATTTACATTCCTATTCATCATGCCTCCCCTACTTAGCTCTGATCCATACTGTAAGTTGAAGCTAGTCCTGTATGTTTATGGAATCTATATTCAGATTCAAAGGAATACGATCTATCCTTTATTACAACCAAAAACCTCTTTACGCGCCCCGATGTAAACGGTATACTAAACATAGTGACTGTTTTTGAAATCAAGTTTCATTCTGCGAAACACTCATTCTGTATATCCACGATTGTTTCTGCCAGATTGAATCTTTTTCACCACTTCCATCTTTTGCTGTAATTTGTAAGCCGTATTTCATTCAAGGAGGTTCATCTATGTCCGTTAAAGATTCATTTTCCGTTGGCCGTGAACTGAAAGTGAAAGACAAGAGTTACCGCTATTTCAGCCTTGAAGCGCTGAAAGAAAAAGGCTTTACCAGCATTGACAAGCTGCCATTCTCGATTCGTGTGCTGCTTGAAGCAGCCGTTCGTCAATTCGACGGTCGTGCGATCACCGAGGAGCATGTGAAGCAACTCGCGGGATGGGCTGAAGGCCGCGAAGAGAAAGAAATTCCATTTATCCCTGCACGTATCGTATTGCAGGATTTTACCGGCGTACCGGTCGTTGTTGACCTCGCTGCTATGCGCGATTACGTGAAAAGCCAGGGCGGCGATCCAAAACAGATCAACCCGCTCGTACCGGTTGACCTCGTTATCGACCACTCTGTTATGGTAGATGCATTCGGTACTCCTGATGCACTTGAATATAATGTGAACGTAGAATTTGAGCGTAATGAAGAGCGTTACCGTTTCCTGCGCTGGGCGCAAACGGCATTCGATAACTTCCGCGCTGTGCCACCTTCGACAGGTATCGTGCACCAGGTTAACCTGGAGTACCTCGCTTCCGTAGCGGCTACCAAAACCGTTGATGGCGAAACACAAGTATTCCCTGATTCCCTCGTAGGTACAGACTCTCACACCACTATGATCAACGGTCTTGGCGTTGTCGGTTGGGGTGTTGGTGGTATCGAAGCAGAAGCAGGTATGCTGGGACAACCACTGTACTTCGTTATGCCTGAAGTTATCGGCTTCAAGCTGACAGGTAGCCTGAGCGAAGGCGCAACCGCAACTGACCTTGCACTGACGGTTACCGAAATGCTGCGTAAAAAAGGCGTTGTCGGCAAATTCGTTGAGTTCTATGGTCCAGGTCTTGCGAACATCAGCCTGGCTGACCGTGCAACGGTAGCGAACATGGCTCCTGAGTACGGCGCAACAATCGGTTTCTTCCCGGTTGACGAAGAAACACTGTTCTACATGCGCAATACAGGTCGTTCCGATGAGCAAGTAGAGCTCGTTGAAGCGTACTACAAAGCGCAAAACATGTTCCGTACATCCGAAACACCTGATCCAACCTTCACTGATGTGATCGAGCTGGATCTGGCTTCTGTTGTACCGAGTCTGGCAGGTCCGAAGCGTCCACAGGATCGCATCGAGCTGACAAACATGAAAACAAGCTACAACTCCGCCATCCGTACACCGGTTGAAACAGGCGGTTATGGCCTGTCCGATGCGAAGATCGCTGAGAAAATTCCGGTTCAGCATCCAAACGGCAAGAAGAGCGAAATGAGCGCAGGCGCTGTCGTTATCGCTGCGATCACAAGCTGCACGAACACATCCAACCCGAGCGTTATGCTGGGCGCGGGTCTGCTCGCGAAAAAAGCAGTTGAGCGCGGACTGACCGTTCCAGGCTATGTGAAAACAAGTCTGACGCCAGGTTCCCTCGTCGTTACCGAGTATCTGCAAAAAGCAGGTGTAGACACCTACCTGGAGCAGCTTGGCTTCTACCTCGCCGGCTATGGCTGTGCAACATGTATCGGTAACTCCGGTCCATTGCCAGACGAAGTGAGTCAGGCGATTGCGGATAACGATATGACCGTTGCTTCCGTACTGTCCGGTAACCGTAACTTTGAAGGTCGCGTACACGCTCAGGTGAAAATGAACTACCTGGCTTCGCCGCCACTCGTTGTTGCTTATGCACTGGCAGGAACAGTAGACATCGATCTGACGAGCGACCCAATCGGTCACGACCAGCAGGGCGAACCGGTATATCTGAAAGATATCTGGCCAACTGCGAAAGAAATCCGCGATGCGATTGCACTGTCGATCAATCCGGAAATGTTCCGCAGTCGCTATGAGAATGTATTTACAGCGAACAAACGTTGGAACGATATCCCTGTACCACAGGGTGAACTGTACGAGTGGGATGAGAAATCCACGTACATCCAGAACCCGCCGTTCTTCCAGAACCTGGGCGATAACCTGAACGATATCGAAGATATCCGTCAGGCACGCGTACTGGCACTGATGGGCGATTCCGTAACAACTGACCATATTTCTCCAGCAGGTAACATTTCCCCATCTTCACCAGCGGGTCAATACCTGAAAGAGCGCAATGTTGAGCGCAAAGACTTTAATTCCTACGGCTCCCGTCGTGGTAACCATGAAGTGATGATGCGCGGTACATTCGCCAACATCCGTATCCGTAACCAGGTGGCTCCGGGCACCGAGGGCGGCGTAACGAAATACCTGCCAACCGACGAAGTGATGTCCATCTACGATGCATCCATGCGTTACCAGGCAGAAGGCCAGAATCTGGTCGTTATTGCGGGTAAAGAGTACGGTACTGGTAGCTCCCGTGACTGGGCAGCAAAAGGTACGTTCCTGCTCGGCGTCAAAGCCGTTATCGCAGAAAGCTTTGAACGTATCCACCGTAGTAACCTCGTTGGTATGGGCGTACTGCCACTGCAATTCCAGGAAGGTTATAGCTGGAAACAGCTTGGTCTGAACGGTACTGAAGTATTCGATATCGTTGGTCTGAGCAACGATGTAACACCAGGTCAAACCCTGACTGTTACAGCGAAACGCGAAGACGGTACAACATTCGAATTCCCTGCAACGGTTCGTCTGGATAGCGCGGTAGATGTAGACTACTACCATAACGGTGGTATCTTGCAAACGGTTCTGCGTCAGATGATTCAGAGCACGAACAAAGGTGAAACGGTATAATTCGTTTTGACTTTGAGTGAGTAGTTATATGCCTATGGAACGCAATCGTATTGCTAGTAGAAAGGCATGATGATAGAGAAAATAGCCTGCTGCTCCTGGTGGAGTTAGCAGGCTATTTTGTTTTATTTTCTCATTTCGCCTCTGATTTTAATATGAGCTCTACCGCAGCTTAATCCCCATATCATGCGCCACCTCAATCAGAATCGGCGCATACTCATGCAGCTTATCCATCGACAGACGACTTACTGGTCCGGATAACGACAATGATGCGCGTAGCTGGCCTGCACTATCGAAGATCGGTACTGCCACGGCTGCTGCTCCCGGTTCACGTTCCTCATAGCTCGTCGAATATCCGCTCTGATGCACTTCATCCAGTTGCTGACGGTACATATCGGGATCGACATTCGGCGGCCATTCGGACATGCCGAGAATATGCTCGCGCTCCTGCTCGTTGGAGAAGGCGACTAGCACCTTGCTGGACGCGCCAACTGTCAATGGCAGACGTGCCCCAACCGGTGCCACACGGCGAATCGCCTGATTACTCTGCACAGCTTGAATGCGCAGACGCTCGGCGCCGTCGCGAATGTACAGACTGATCGTCTCGCCAAGGCGGTCGCGTAATTGCTCCATATCCGGCAGCAGCATCGTCGCTGGATCATCGCTCTGGGACAGATGGGTGGATAGCTCCCAGATTTTGATACCGAGGCGGTATTTATCGGTCGCACTATTGCGCACGACAAAGCCTCTTTCCTCTAAAGTAGCGAGCAGGCGATGCACAGTACTTTTGTGCAGACCGATCTCGGATGCAATCTCGGTGAGTCCCAGATCGCCAGACCGGGTAAAACAAAGTAGTATATCAAGCGCACGCTCCACGGCGCGCACAGTTGACTTGCGATCTTCCATTATCCTTCGCCTCCACTGGCTGCGTTAGAATCGACAGCCGTTCTATGCTGCGATTGCATGTGAATCTAGTTTCACGGGGTGAAACCTGGTTACATAAATTATATCGAAGCTAGGTGTAAACGTAAAGCAAAATAGACCGATAACATAGGTAAGGTTTACGTTCTAAGGTGGATACCGATACATGTCGATGATACAATGAATTATTATGAAAACGGCTTGTTGCTTTACTGAATACTGCCGTTCACACCATGTTTTTACCATTTTTTTTCAGGAGGGGCCTCATTCCTATGTCAACAACTGCTGAACGCAACAATAGGACCCCGTCATCCCAGCCGGAAGAAACACCCGTTATGCTGACGCGGCAGCTTCGCTTTAAGCATATTATCGTGGCTTTTCTGCTGTCTATCGTATTTTTCTTTCTGTTTTGTTTTGTCGCCTTGCATGCGTATATTGCATGGGTGCTGTCCTATCCGACAGTCGCCAATGTCTATTCCAATCCGATGCAGGCGAAAAACATGCCATACGAAGACATTTCCTTTCCCGCTCGAGATGGCAGTCGGATGATGCAGGGCTGGTATATTCCTGCGGAAACGAATTCGAATAAAACGATTATTTTCAGTCATGGCTATGGTGCCAATCGTGAGGAAACGTGGATTCCGATGTACGATCTGGCTCATTTTGCCCACAGGCTTAATTTTAACGTCATCATGTTCGATTATGGCTTTGCCTCTAAAACGAACAAAGAAGTCGCCACCGGCGGCAAAAAGGAAGCCCAGCAGCTACTTGGCGCGATCGATCTCGCCAAACAGCGCGGTGCCAAGGAACTGGTCGTCTGGGGCTTCTCGATGGGTGCAGGTACAGCCTTACAGGCAGGACTGCTAACCGATCAGGTGAATGCGATGATTCTGGACAGCACCTTCCTGCTGGAGCCGGATACGCTTTACTATAACATCCGTCAGCAGCTCGATCTGCCGCAGCATCCGACGATTGATATTATGGAGATGCTACTACCGATCGTAAATGGAACAAGCTTGAACCAGATTCCATATCCGCAGGTGAAGAAAAAGGACTACCCGTTCCCAATCTTCTTTATCCACGGTACGCAGGACAGCAAGGCACCTTACCAGATCGCCGAGCTGCTTGCCGCCAACCAGACGAATCCCAATTCGGAGCTATGGGTCATTCCTGGCGCGCACCATGAGCTGGAATTCCGTGAGCATCCGCGCGAATACCTGCGTAACGTCTCCAACTTCCTTAGTAACATCAATCTGGCTGCTGCGGATGATGTGAAAAATGAACCGATGCTCGGCGATACAAACGGCGATACCGATGCTGGCACAACAACTAATTCCAGTCCAATTCCTGCGTCTGAAGCTGGAAAGCAGGACAACGGAGCCAGCCTAGATAAAAGTGATAGTAAAAATCCAGACCCCGATCTGGATACAAACGATAGCAGTAGCACAGGTACACATGGCACGATAAGCAGTGGCAAGGAGACGCACAACAATACGAATAGCGATAACGACAAGTCTACGAACGGTACAGAGCAAAGTACAACGACGAGTAGCGGACAGAAGTAAATAACCGTACGGTAGTACAGTGGTTTATTGTAATGCTAGCTTGGATGGTAAGAATTCCATGTCATCACTCATCACTACTTGTAAAAGCTCCATTCTAGCCTGTACAAGCTCCATGTACATCTGTAGACGTTCGCTTTAAGGCTTAAGTTAAAATTCACTTTAACAGTTAACTCCAATAGTTCATTGTAATAACGCACTACAATAATAAAAATGCCCCTTTCTGTAACAGCGCTAAACGCCTGTCGAAAGGGGCATTTTGTTTATCCCTGCATTCTCTCTATTTCTACTGTATGTGCATTGCGACGGTATTATCTGCTCTATGTGTACTGTGTACGATCACCTTATCGATATGATCTGCTCGTATTCCCTGCGTACCTTTCCTGCCAGTGCATCTTGTACCTCGCACCGCCACAATCCATCCGCTCCATAACACATAAGGCGCCTCCTTCCACAATGGAAAGAGACGCCTTATGCTTACTCCAATATATTAGCCATAGCTCGCCGTTGTAACAGGATACCTTGCATTAGAACAGGATCACCTACACGATACGATATATGGGTTTGTACGATGTACAAGTGCTTGATGTGCATTATGTGATTAAGATTTGATTTGTTGTAGGTGTGCCTGTTGGCCTCATGCGACTCATTCGTCTAACGGATCAAACATATGCGTCGTAGCATCGTTAGCTGAATGGTAACCCTTTCAGGAAGTGCGCTTTAATTCCATGTGTACAGGGCTCATCTGCTCTGTTGCTTCGGCGCAATGCTGACAGTGACCGTGCAGTACGTACTTCACATGCTCCAATACATTCTCAATCTCATGTCCACACTTGCTGCATACGACAAAATTTTTACTTTTGTATGTGTTGTTCATGTTGTCCTCACCTTTGTCTACAGAAGTTGTTCTAGACTGACATTCGGGCGGGGTAGCCCACGCTACCATCCTGTCCCATCTAGTATTAACCCTGCAAACGGGAAGTTAATCATGCAAACATATAAGATTCTAAACTATTTTAAAGAATGGAGCATTGAGGCTCAGCGTCTCTTTTTCATAAAATCTATCAGGCTAAAATCAACGTAGAGCACGGTCTATGATGCGCTCCAGCCAGCCCCACGGCAGCACGCGTCTTGCCAGCACCAGAACGCCTGTACCACGCCCTACTGCATAGCGCAGGCGTGGACGACGCTTGTTCACCAGCCGTCCAATAAGCTGTGCGACCTGCTGTGGATCAGGTGCATGAAGCGAGCTATGACGTGAGTAAGCGAGCACTGCTTCCAGATGATCGGTATATGGTGAATCCTCGGTCGTATGAATCGCCGACAAGCCCTTATTCCAGATTGCCGTTCGATACGCCCCTGGCTCGACCAGCACGACCTTCACCCCAAAGCGCGACATCTCCTGACGCAAGCTTTCGCTAAAGCCTTCCACGGCGAACTTGGACGTTGCATAGGGCGCATAACCTGGAAAAGCAGCAATGCCACTGATGCTACTCATATTGATGATCATGCCGCTGCGCTGTTTGCGCATAATCGGTAAGACGGCACGCGTGACTGCGATCAAGCCAAACACATTCGTTTCCAACTGGGAGCGCCATGCTTCCATAGGCACATGCTCAACAAAGCCGCCAGCCGCATAACCGGCATTATTGATCAGCACATCGAGACGTCCGTATTGCTGATGGATACTATTAATTGCCTGTATGATGGACGTTTCTTCGTTAACATCAAGCCGTACATAATCGATCTGCGCTTGCAGTCCCTCCTGCATCGCCTGCTGTTCCAGCTCCTGACGACGTGAGAGGTCGCGCATGGTGGCAATTACCTGCCAGCCCTGTCTGGCAAGCACCAGTGCAATGAGTAGCCCGAAGCCGCTGGAGCTGCCTGTAATTAGCGCTATTCGTCTGCCGGAATACTCGTGATGGGCAGCCGTTTGCTGCGATTGCGGATGAGGAATGTGGTTTCCTTTTGCCATGCTGGCGTCTCCTCTCTGTTGTTCACTAACGATTTGCTTATGTACTACGCTGCCTCGATCTTACGAAACGACGTTCTTTTACAGCTTCAGCTTTCGAATCAGCGGCACACCAATTCGGTACAATAGCTGCTCCAGTAGCCACCAGCCACCTCGAATGGCGCGTGAGCTACCACGATCATACACAGCAGATACTTCCAGCGCTCCATAGGCACCGCGATTGCGTTTGAATTGTCCGACACCGGAGCTTTCGTGCAATAGCTGTCCGCGCTTTTCAGACAGGTCGATAAGCAGTATCGATAGCATCCGATATAGCCCTGTTTCTGCCGGAAGGGTTGTATCATAGCCGAATAGCGGTGTGGTCATGACGGCATCACGTCCGAAAAAGCCCAGCACCGCATCCAATCTGCCATCCTTACGCAACCCGTAGATGTTCAACAGCCGCTCACGTAGTGCGAGCCGGAAGAACGCCTCGGTAAACTGTGGATTGTACGCAGAATATTTATCGATATATAGCATCCGATACAGCTCGGCGATACGGGGAATATCCTGCTCCTTGATCCCATCCGGCTCCACCACTTCGTACAGACCCGAATCGATCAAACGACGATCCCGCTTGATCACCCAGCGTGTGCGTGAGGTTACACCCGTCTGGTGGTCAAATAGATAAATTTGCCGACTGGGAATGAGCCGACAACCAAGCTGCTGCAATGTTGTTTGTACGACTGGAGTGGTCACCTCGTTTAGCGAGCGCCAGATCAGTACATGCTTCGGATAACGAGCATGCACTGCCCGGTGAACCGCCTCCACCTGCTCGGAGGTTAACTGCGGATACAGATTGGTGGAGACAAGCCAGTTATTGATTTGCACCACCCGGTTAAAATGAATCCGCCGCAAGCACCAGCCGATGCCGCGCAGCAGCAGGGATAGTGCCTTTTCCAAACGCGGACGCTGTAGCATCGCCAGCTCTTCCTCCGCATACGACACATAATGCGTATACGGTGAGCATACATACGAATTGGTATAGTCCGCTTCATTGATGGTGATCGGTAACGGAATACCGTCTACGGTCAGGATCAGCAGCTCGGTCTGTACATTGGCTATATAGGGCGTTACGCCTTCCAGCAGCATTGGCAGTACATACCGCCTTGCATACCTGCCATACGCATCATCCGGCCATTCAAGCTCATGGATACGCTCAGCGCTATACCAATCCACGGTCACCATCCGGCTTCCATCTCCTCTCCACCCGTCTAAGCTTCACCGGTCCCGGCTCGAATGCATACTCACCAAATCGAATCGCCGGCAAAGTACCATGAAGCCCGGCGCATAGCTGCTTGAGTCGCTCGCGAATCTGCGCCTCTACCGCCGCGCGGGATTCCTCTCCACTCAGACGATACAGAATCTCCAGCCGATCGCTGTCATGCTGTACCACCTGATAATGCTCAATCTCCGGTGAAGCCGAGATAACGGCACGCGTAACCAGATCAGGGAAAAGCGGCACCAGCGTACGCTCCAGCTCCGGTTGTTCATGCTCATGCCAATCCTGCTCCTCGTCATCCAGCGGACGAATATACAAAATATCATCACAGCGCCCCTCAATACGCTCCACCGCTGTAAAAGGCGAACCGCATGCACACGGATGCTCAGCCAGCGTCAAAATATCATTCAAGCGATAGCGTATAATCGGCTGAGCCCGGCGCGAAAAGTCCGTAATAATGGGCACAAATCGCCGCCGCTGCTCATCGATATATTCCCGATCAATATGCACAATATCTTCATTCAGATGCAGCGTTCCATGCTCACAGGTTGCGCCAAGAAAGCCCTCAGTGCATTGATACACCTGATGTACTTTTTGCTGAAACGCTTGTTCAATTCGTTGCCGATCCAGCGGATCAAGCACCTCGGCTACCGAGATCATACGCCACGGCTTGACCGTAAGACGCCCTGCTTGCGCCGCATCGGCAAGCAGACGCAACAGCGATGCAGGCGCTACCCAGATGTCCGGACGCTCCTGCTCCAATACAGCAAGATGCTGCTCCATCGGCACCGTCAGGTCAAAATAGCGAAACTGCATTTTCCCCTTGCGCACCGATTCGTACAGATTACTGTTCGCACGCAGGAAAAAAGCAATCCGGTGCGACTCACGTAGACCGCCCGGCAGCAGCTTAGCCAGTACCGTTCCTGTCCATGCATCCTGCTCCTGCGGACTAACCAGAAAGAGCCCACGATTGCCCGAGGTACCCGAGGATAGCCCGATCGTTACCCCATTGAGCTGCGGCTCAAAATCCCTCGTCCGCTCTGCTTCCAGCGCGATATCCTGCGCCTGTGTTCGCGACAGCCCTACCGTATTGAGTTCATCAAACTGCTCCATCATGATCCCTTTATCAATCATCGGAAAATGGCGCCAATCCGCATCATTTCTCCCATTCCACCACTGACGGTAAAAAGCAGAGCGCTGACGCACCCATTTCAAATGACGGCGAACCTGCCGCTCCTGCCAGCGCTCCAAGCCTGCTCGCTTCGTCCAGCGTCTGGACAGACGCCGGGTACGCCAGTAGTGATACAATATGCGCAATGTATTTGTCATCCGTGCCATCTCCCTCCCCATGCGCTAAGTGCCTCGCGACAGTGACTCGGTACAATCCGAAGCTGCGGATGACGCAAATGCCATATGCGTAGCCGCTGCATATTGGTAGCATATTGCTGACGATTCGACATGATCATACCCGCCGCCGGATGAGGCTTCCGATCTTCCAGAAATGCTCGACTCGACCAGACCGTATCCGCACATAGCAAATACTCCTGCTCCCCCGCCATCACAAGCAAACCGATCATCCCTTCCGCATGACCGGATAGCTCTACAGCCAGTATACTCCCATCACCAAACAGATCGTGGCAAGCAGTCTGGTGTTGTTGGTGTTGTTGGTGTTGTTGGTGCTGTTGGTGCTGTTGGTGCTGTTGGTGCTGTTGGTGTTGTTGATACTTCTGACGCTCCTGATCCTGAACACCTTCATCATCACCCTTCTCCTCTTGCTGTTGGCGAGAAGCGGCGCCATGCTCTGCATCATATGCCCGCGGCTCCGTCACCGTTTCATTCCAGCTCCCCGGCTCATATCGTACATTCATATCTAGCCTTGTAAAAGGCAATGATCTCGCTTCAAAATCATCCGGCAACAGCCCCCGCAAAAAGCCCGCCTTCACCGCGCGAATCGACCGTAGCTCACGCACCGCATCATACGACTCCTGCAAATAAATAAATTGCGCCTGTGGAAAATCCCGTACAGCCGCAATATGATCACCATGAAAATGAGACAGAATCACATACCGAATCTCATCCGCACTCACACCAGCTATTTGCAGTTGCTGTAGAGCATGATCCTGCTCCTTATACACCACAGGTGTCGTATACCGATACAACGATTCCGGCAACGAAGCCGTTTCCGTAAAGAAGCGACTACTATAGCCGGTATCAAATAAAATAGGCCCATGCTGCGGATGACGAATACAGGCAAAGCCTGCCGGAAACGCCACCGGTCGCAAGCTCCCACCCTGAATCGTCAAAAATTCAGGATGTGTACAATATCCTGCCGCTCCGATCCATAGCGATACCGGTATTCGACTTTGCATCCATATCCCTCCTGTCGATACTATGTTTATTGCTTATTGGACAACAAGACATCGCCATCATGTACACCTTGATGTGTATGATTCACTGGCGCGATAGTATGCCAATCCTACACTGCCTTAGCTTACATTCACGTTCTATACTCTCAAACCTTGCTCATCCACCTGCTGCTCCGCCTTCCACCAGTCTGCAAACTGGCGCAATCCCTGCTCCACCGTGACCGTTGGCGTGTAGCCAAGCTCACGCTGCGCCTTACTAATATCAAGCGTGTGCGGTACAGCGATTGAGCTAACCGTATAACGGGTAAGCGCAGGCTCTCCTCGCAGTGGCAGCAGACGATACGCCATCTCCAGCAGCGCGGCAACACTATAAGCGGCACGATACGGAATAGGCTTAGTTCGTAGCGGCAGCTCCAGTTGCTCAAACAGACGACCAACCAGCTCGTGAAATGGCAATGCTTCACCGTTGGAAATGTTATAGGTCTGCCCCAGCGTAGAAGCAGGCGAATCGCAACATAACAGCATCGCCTGCAGCAAATTATCTACACAGGTCAGATCAATCTCCGCTTCACCACCACCAAGCAGTGGTACGCCGGATTGCTGACTCGCCCGCAGCAGTCTCGGCAAGAGCGCCTGCTCCTCCGGCCCGAAGATCGCGCGCGGACGCAGCATAATGACAGGCAACTGTTCTTGCTGCCAGCGCTGCTCCAGCCATTGCTCGGCGAGCCGCTTCGTTGCCGCATAATGATTGCACGCACGAGCAGGTAGTGGATCGGTTTCTTTAATCCGATAGCGTGGCTTGTAATCGAAATATACACTCGGTGTCGATATATGAATAAGTCGCTGTACGTCTTCGCGTTTGCAGCCCTCGGCTACGTATTGCGTACCCTCCACATTACTGCCGTAAAAGTCGCTGTATCGCCCCCACGGGGATGACAGTGCGCCGCAATGAAACACAATCTCTTGCCCACAGCAGGCACCGAGTATCAAGTCCCGATCACGTAGATCAGCCGCGATGAATCGTATCCCCTCATCCATCAGTCGCCGCCCAGCCTCTTCATTGCGCCCGGTTGCCGTCACATCCCAGCCCAGACGATGAAGATACCGTGCCATATGCCCACCGAGAAATCCAGTCGCTCCAGTTACCAGTGCCTTTTTCATATCGAACTCCTTTCCGCCGCTGCATCCATGCCGTTCCACTCGATATCATAGGTTAGCGCCTCAACCATCGATATCCGTTCTCTACGGCTAATTCGCCATGCTGACCACAATAGACGTAGCTGTCCATACGCTGGCAGGCGATCATCGCGGCGATATACCGCGTCCTCTGCACGATAGAATGCCTGCCGCCATTCCCTCCATTGCTGTCTGCTCCAGCGTCTGCCAAGCCCGCTGACGAGCATCGGCAGGGTCAGCATCACCCGACTGCCTGGCTGCGGCTGTATTATTGTGCCTGTCGCCACAAGCTGAGCCGGATGCAATAGCGCCCGCTCCAGCCCATCCTCCGGCTTGAATATATGCACCCCACTTGTCGCGCGCGGATTACATTCCAGCGGATAGAGCGTACCTGTATGCTGCTGCTCGATCAGGTCAAAGCTAAGCTGCCCGCTAAAGCGATGGAACAACCGCTTATCGTGAGGTAAACGTGTAGCTTGCTCCAGCTCTAGCTGTTCATCCCGGTGTATAGCCTGCTCAGTATCATACTGCACATCTCGCTGTGTAGCTTGCTGAACGTTGCCATCCTCCAGATCACTCCAGCCGCTAACGAGCGTCTGCACCCATGCCAGCGTATCCGGACGCTCCAACGCTTCAAAATGTACACTCGCTCCAGCACGACTATTTCGATATCGACACCGATAGGTTGCATGTGCCACAACGACACCCTCATGTACGATGCTATACGTACATAGCTGCTCGCCTGTAATAAACTGCTGTGCAATCCACGGCTGCTGCTGAGATAGCGTAGCCGGGGCTGGCGCGTTAAATGAGTTTCGTTTGGCACCATCCGATCTATTAGCATGGCGTGCAGCAGCCTGTGATTTTTTCATTTTTTTTACATCCAGTGCTCGCTCGGGGTTGGAATCCATTTCCCCTTCCAATTGAAGCTCTACTTCAGGCTCTAATCCTGTTTCCTGATATAGCTCTGGCGTTAATTCTGAATGCCGCTCTGCTTGTTGTTCCAATTCAGGCGGCAACCACACCTGAGAAGCAAAGCGAGAATACGCTGGCTTTAACACGATCGCCTTGCCTTCCTCCCATGCGCGTTGCTGGGTCTGCTCCCATTGCTGCGCATTCTCCAGCAGCACCGTTTCAGGCACCGCAAGCCCGGCTGCACGCACCAGCTTCATAAAATCTCCCTTATGATGTAGCCGATGCAGTTCAGCCAGCGTTGGCGAGATCACCTGCACCGAAGCCGATAAGCGCTCCATACCTCCTGCAATATGAAAAATCTCCTCACAGGTCGGCAGCAATACATCAATACGTTCCTTATCAACGATCCGCTGAAGCTCCTGCACAAATGCAAACGGCTGCTGGCGCGGGGCAGGCACAGTATAACAACGGCGCACCGTATTGGAATATCGGCACAGCGGCTGCGGAAAGCTCTCAGCCACGTAGACCTCATGACCAGCCGCATGCAGCAGCCTGCACCACTCTAGCGCTACGGGCGCACGTCCACCTGTAATCAGAATACGTTGGGCTTGCTGCTCAGTAATCAAGCACCATGCCTCCCAGTGTTAGCCCCGCCGCCGTACCGATCAACAGCAGACGATCACCACGCTGTATTCGTTGTTGCACAATCGCTTCATGCAAGCCCATCGGGATCGAGGCTGCAATCGTATTACCATGATTGGGCGTAATATTCATAAATTGCTGCTCCGCAATGCCTAGCTTCTTCCGTAACAAACGCATCGCCATCGCACTGCCCTGATGTGGAATAACGAGCTTGAAATCCTTCATCGATGCGTTCGCTCCACCTAACAATTCATCCATAAAATCAGGCAGCAAACGCGATGCCATTTTGAAAATAGCCGTTCCATCCATCTGGAATGTAAACGAACGCTCCGATGGCTGTGGACGCTCAGGCGGGAAGCGTGTGCCGCCACCCGGAATCTCAGAATATCTGGCTCCACGACTGTACGTGTGGAGTGAAGTATGTATAATCGCTGAAGCTTCATCCGGCTCAGCAGGCCCGATTACAACAGCCGCCGCTCCATCTCCAAATAATAAGGCACTCTCTTTATGACTCCAATCCAGCCCGGCAGAAGCAACCTCACTGGCTACGAGCAGAATATACCGATAGCGCCCGGCAGCGATCATATACGACATCGTATCCAGACCTACCAGGAAGCTCAGACATGTCGCATCCATATCAAATACCGGTACACCCGAATCCTGCGCACCAAGCGCCTGCTGAATAAACGAAGCTGTACTTGGCAACGGTTGCTCCTTCGTCCCGCTTGTACATACGAGACAATCGATATCAGTAAAATCAAGTCCTGCCGCTTCCAATGCCATTCGTGCCGCCGCTGCGCCCATCGATGAAGCCGTTTCACCTTCACTCACATAATAGCGTGTACCGACTCCACCTGCTTTGGCTGCCCAGCCCGACTTCACGCCAAGACGACGATCCACTTCCTCATCCGTCACAGCCATCGACGGCATGTATTTGCCTGTTCCTAAAATTTTCACCTTGCGATATTGCATCGTTATCCCTCTAATCTGTAATGTACTAGCAGGCAAGGCAGTACGAGATTTGCCGCGTAAGCGAGTCTGCTCCAGCACAGCCCTGCTGTATACTTACATCCATTCCTGCTCATATCTATTCCGGCATATCGACAACTCAATCATCATAACGACTGCGCAATTGCTGCATCGTCTGCTGTATTTCCTGCTCATCCAGCACACCAGCCGTGTGATGCAGCAGTGCAGGCTTGCCGCCATTAAGCAGCTTTTGCAGCTCCAGCATATAATCCGCCACAGCGGGAACTCCGGCAAGCTCATTCAGACCACCCATCGTACCAGGGCGAACGATCGGATAATTTTTCTCCTGATCTTCAGGGCCGGTTGCCAGATCATAAAATCGTCTAATCTGTGCAGCCAGCTCATCTCCATTCCCTTCCACAATCACAAAAGCCGTGATCATGTATGCCTTCGCCTGACGCCGCTGCGCAATCCCGCAAAATTTACGACCATCGATACTAATATCGTAATCTCCCGGGCAAAAGGCTCCTTCTACTTCACCGGTATGCACATGCACGCTCCACGGATGTACCGCCCGACTGATCCATTCCGCCATAAAACGGAAGTCATCATGAATGTTGATGCGCTGCTTCGGATTCGGCAGCATGATCGACAGATTAAGAATACCCGGTGTCAGCGGTACAGCCGCGCCGCCAGAAGCACGCACAGCAACTGAAGTGCCTTCCTCGCGAATGCGCTCCATCGCCTCTACCGCACCGCTCAGGCGGCGATCACGCAGTCCAATCGTCATCGCATCCTCATGCGTCCACATATGAATGATCGGCGCGTGTCCCTGCCCAACGCGGCGACACATTAATTCTTCCCATGCCATAGGCTCCAAAATCGACACATCACGACCGAGCAATGGTGTAACATACCATACCGCTTCATCCAATCCATCTGGAATAAACGACATGCCTTCTCCTTGCTGACCCTGATCCCCTTGCTCCATCGTCATGCTACCGCCCCCTGCACTTTGCTTGTACTTTCTCCTGCTCTGTATTGAACCTATAAAATAGTTATTTTCACATTGCATCATATGATTCGCTCAGTGAACTGAGTCTGTTTATTATACCAGTTTTTATGAGTAATTTTTTACAGCAAAAGCGGATTAAGCCAGATTAGACGCCAGTAAATTTACACTTCGGTTAACACGGATCTGACGGCTCATGAGCGCACATATTTTCGCGTATACTTTCAATCGATGATCTGGTACATTTTATAACATATATGTAGTTTTTCGAGCCTTTATAGAATGAAATAATAATAATATGATCGGTTTCATCACATTGTATTCATTAAAGTAACCTAAAAACTACTAATTGATTTTATCATTTTCAATTTCGGTGTAAAATATACTTACAATCACACATATACTATTGGAAGAATGAACGCCAATTCAGTATGAATTCAACTGTGCATCATTTCTTCCCTGTGCCTTACTATTCCCATACGTTCAAACCTTATATATTCTATCCTTAATGCTCAAAATGAGTAATCGATCCCCATCTATGATCAATCATTTTATCAAAATGTTATTTATACAGGCGCAGTTTATATTACGATCTTTCCTGGCTTATCGCCTATCTTGATTATCTACCAAAGGAGTCACTATGTATGAAACCGTCACCCGTCGCTAATGAGCAGACTGATTATGGCACATCCACTGAATCAGCATGCTCGGACATAGCACGCGATCAGCTCTGGCATCCACTCCGGCAGGCGATTCATGAAGGTACGATCCCCGGTGCTGTCGCTGCTGTCAGCTACCGCGGTCAGTCATACTACTATGCTGGTGGCTGGGCAACAGATACCCCCGCGCTGCGTGTACCTGCTACGATCGATACGATCTATGACTGTGCTTCGCTGACGAAGATCGCGGTAACGTTACCGCTTATACTGATCCTTGTTCAACAGGGCAGGATCGCTCTGGATGATCCGGTAGCACGCTATATACATGAGCTCCATCATGGGACGCATGCAGCCATCACCATTCGGCAGCTACTCGCTCATACCTCCGGCTTGCCCGCGATCATCGATTGTTACAGTCAGCATTGGACGATGGATGAAGCAATACGCCAGATCAGTCATCTGGAGCTGCAATCCCGTCCAGGTCTAAAGCGCACTTATAGCGATCCGGGCTATATATTGCTTGGCTGGTTATTCCAAACTGTCAGCGGGATGACCCTTGCCGAAGGAGCACAGAAGCTGCTCTGGCAACCACTGCATATGCATAACAGCCTGTTCTGTCCGCCTTCTTCACTAGCAGCCCGCATTGCCTCAACGGAATATGATGCTGCCTATGCTGACTGGCTACGCGGCATCGTACATGATGAAAATGCAAGACAATTAGGCGGTATCGTGGGACATGCAGGTTTATTTTCCACAGCCGGTGATCTGCTTCGCTACGGTCAAAGCTGGCTGGCAGGAGTGAACGAAAGGGATTGCAACTGGCTTGGCTTAGAAGATGCCCATGCCAGCACTGATTCACCTATTGAATCCAATCCATATGCCTCTCAACCAAATGAGCAGCATCCAGCATCCGAGCATTCGAGCTTCGCCCGTCTACACCATCTTACTCCGCTACTACGCACCGCCATCCGGCGGCAAACGCCAGTATTGCCTCATACCCACCGCGGACTCGGCTGGGTGCTGGATGGAGATGAAGCGGACGTATCTGGTGGATTATTATCACCAGCGGCATTTGGTCATACCGGCTTTACCGGTACGAGCCTGTACGTGGACCCCGGGCTGGAGCTGGTTGTCGTTTTGCTAACGAATCGTGTGCATTATGGCAGACAGCATTCGATCCAGCACGTACGGCGTGATTTGCATAGTGCTGTAGCGACTCACGTCAGAGCCTGCAATCGGTGATCGCTTATATTATTTCATCATAAAGGAGCCATGATATGACTATGAATGGCGGATTGGTCCGTTTACGGGAAATTATTCAGACAATCACACCGTCTGAGCGCAAGGTCGCCAGCTTTATTCTGGAGCAGCCGCGACGGCTCGTCGGTATGTCGGTTGCACAGCTTGCCGAGCAAAGCGGTGGCAGTCAGGCAGCCGTCATTCGACTGTGCAAATCCGCTGGCTTCAAAGGTTACCAGGAGCTGATGCTCAAGGTTGCCGGTGATCTACAGGAGGAGCGACAACCTCAGGCGGGTTATCAGGAGATTCGCCCTAACGATTCCATTGATCAGCTTATCGATAATATTTCAGCCAACAATATTCAGTCGATTCGAGATACGATCAAAATCCTCGATCCACATCAAGTGAAGCAGGCAATCGATGCCCTGCTGGGAGCGAAGCGTATCTTTTTCTTTGGCGTGGGCATATCCAATCTGATCGCCGCGGATGCTCAGCACAAATTTTTGCGTATTAACCGTCCTTGCTTCGCCTTTTCCGATGCCGACCTGCAGCTCATCTCCTCTGTCATGCTGACATCGCAGGACGTTGTTGTCGGCATCTCCTATTCCGGACAGACACCGGTCACTGCCGAATGCATGCGTATGGCACGAGCAGCCGGTGCCTGCACCATCTCGCTTACCCGCTATGGCAACACACCGATCAGCACACTGGCAGATATCGCTCTGCACACCTCCTCTACCGAAAGTACGATCCGCAGCGGAGCTACCTCCTCCCGTATTGCCCAGTTGAATGTGATCGACATTTTGTATCTGGGTCTGGCCAGTCAGGATTATGAGCGTTCCCTGCAAGCGCTGGACAGAACGCATAATGTGATCCGGCGCAGTCGGCGGTAGAGTGTTGTGGTTACACTAGCTTTTGCTTCATACAATTGGTGCCATACTGGTGTTTCCGTATCATACTGGCGATTCCGTGTCATACTGGGTTACTGGTCAATGCGAGCCCTATTATGAACTGTAAGCAATAATGAGCAATATGAACTCTATCCTTCCCAACTACATCCCCTACCGCAGAGCATGACTATGTGTATAGCCTGCCTATTCCTCATAGATTGCCTATACTGTTATACTGCTGCCCTGTACTTACTGCCTGCCTAAACTAAACAGGGCATACAAGCTGTCTGTATCCCACGCAGACTGCTTGTATGCCCTGTTTAGCCGTTCCATTCATCTTATTCATACACGCCAAAGCGCTGAATAATCTCCTTAATCTTCGCACGCACAATCAGATCCGAATTGTTGCGATTGTGCATGATCAGGCAAACCTGTCTAACAAAGTCCGTTTTCTGTTCTTCTGTCATTTTCTCCAGACTCTGGTCAAGCAATTCACGAAATTCCATTGGTTTCCCCTCCACCCTTCACATTTTACTGCCATCGCTCTCAATTAAACGGAAACAAAATCGATGATCGTTCCCCCAGCCATTTCACCTGTACGCTGTATGCCAGTGATGTATAAGTCACCACATGCTCCAGCTTCCAATGATAGTTCGTTATACAATTATGGAGTCAACAAAAATGGAGCTTTACGTACACACGCACACAGTGATATATACAGGTTCATCAAAAATGGTGGTTGCTGAACAGTCTAATACAATAATGCACATACAGGCAAGCCCAATATATTCAAACAAAAAGGACGGCACCACTGACGGTGCCGCCTCCAAGGAGATACATTACATTAACGACGATATGGTGTGCTGCTTGTGCTATAGTGCTCAAGCTAACCTGCCCTGCTGCTGTGCATCCTATTGATGAAGTATGTATACATGTTGAGCGCAGCAGGTACTGCACGGATACCTTGTTACTATCGCATTAATGACATTCCACCCTGTGGTCACTGCATTGCCACCCATATCGCTGTAACGATATCAAAATGAATCATGCCTGGATCAATCAGGCACAGGGAATTCGCCATCAAAGCAAATAATATAATTAACTCCTACATAAGGCTGCATATTGTTATGCGGCATGCTCGCCCCACTTGCTCCTAGCATCATTGGGTTCATTGTTGAATTGACTACAGTGCCATAACTTATATTATCGGCACCCTGCTCATTATTTGCCCACATATGCTGTGCAGGCTCACCCGTAATTGCAACAGGTACAGAATAAGCAGTATGTTGGTGATTAGGCAATTGCGTGCTGTCTAGGGTTTCTGCTTCCGTACCTCCATTGCTAGCAAAATTGCGGGGCGTCAGACCAGTGCCAGCTCCGCGATGAATCGGTGCCTTTCCACGCAAATCGGGCAGCATAAAGGTTAGCATAGGTTTGCCGCCAAATGCATTGCCTAATACAGCATACAAAGCTTGATAACTGTTAACCTGCAATTCTTGTCCATTACAGAAAAACCAACCCTCTGGTGCATAATTCCCCGCAAATAAACGAATCTCGCCAGTATAAGCATCCATATCAACAGCTTCCTTTCTGTTCTAACAATAATGATAACTATGATCTTGGAGGGAATATACCCGTAGTAGCAATACAAAAATTCAGTGTCAAATAAGGCTGCATATTGTTATGAGCTGCATTCGCACCAGCAGTACCGATTGTTGTAGGACTCATCTGTGCGTTAGGCGACGTAGACGCATACGAATTAACGCCGTCGGTTTTCGCCAGCACATTGTCGCCAGCAAAACTTTCACTGGCGGAATCTTGAGACGCGGACAACTGGTGTAAATGTGCAGGCATTTCGTTGACAGTAAGTATATGATTCGCCTGTCCTTGCTTTTCTCCCCTGATAAGGGTTGCACTAGGATGAATCGGCACACGACCGCGTAAATCAGGCACACCAAAAGTAGTTACTCCATCCCCGCCATACGTTGTACCTAACAGACTAAACAAAGGTGTATACTGTCTGAGATTCAGCAATTGTCCGTTACAAGCAAGCCATCCCTTCGGAATAACTCCATGAGAAAACAGTCTAATTTCGCCTACAAAATTGTCGCCCATATGCTTTTAGCTCCGATCTGTATTTAGTTAGATGATGGGTAAATACCGTTGACGGCAATAATGAAAGAAATTGCTAAGAACGGCATCATATTATTATGCGCCATATTGCCGCCAACTGCACCGACACTGGCTGCATTCATAGCTTTAATATGTGACGCATCATACAAACCATAACTATTGATCGTGTTTGTAGCCGGGAATGCATTAAAAGGACTATCTGTTGTCGCCTTGTCTGTACCGCTTACGACATTCACGCTATGCGTATGCACAGGAATTTGTGGAGTCGACAATGTGACCGTTTCGGTACCGCCAGCGCTAGCCAGTGGGTAATTTATGCCTTCAGTAGATTGAGTACCCAGATGAATAGGAAGACGTCCTCGCAAATCCGGCAATTGAAATGTAGTTACTCCATCCCCGCCATAACTCGTGCCAATCAAAGCATATAGCACTTGATAGTCCATAATCTTTAATATGGCACCATCACAAAACATCCATCCCTGCGGCACCTTCTGTCCAGCAAACATGCGAATCTCGCCAACATATTGATCGCTCATCGTACGATCTCCTCTCAAACTAGCATTTCAAATCATGTCTATTTCATTTCATGTTTATACTTATCGTGATGTGCACGTATTTCCCAGGCTACAGATTCGCTTTGCCAGCCTCGCCCCCTCTCCAATCCAGCGACTAGGATCGTTGCCACTGCATCGTGACATAAGGAGGTGCATAGGCACGCTCGGTAAAGCCCTGACGATGATACCATTGCCGTGCGGGATTATGCTCCGCAACCTGTAAGGATAGGGTATGCGCGGTTTGCTGAAGCTGATTCAATAACACTGTTCCATAGCCTTGATTTCGAAACTCAGGCAATAAAGCGATAAAAACAAGCCGAACTTGCTCACCTTCATGATATGTAATCATATAGCCCGCCTGCCGGGAACCGACCTGAATAATGCGGTGACAGGCTGATGGATATTGACTTTGATAGGACATCTGTTGTGCCCGAAACTGCATATGCATCAATAGATGCAATTGTTCCTCAGCTACGTTCATTAGCGTAAATTCATCTATTCTCGTACTTCGGTAAACTTCAAACCAAAACGGTTCATCCTTACTGTTCGCTTCGGTCAAATTAAGCATACAGTGGCCTCCCATTCCCGTAGTACATCATCGACTTTGTGCTTCACCTAACAGAGGGCGTTTGTTGATATCAGCAGATGCTACCCATTACAAATCGGGCAGTATCTGCTGATCAACAGGGTTTAGTACGTTATCTCACTTTTATGACAGCTTATTTATTTCAAACGTGATCGTTTGGATCGATGAAATGATGAAGCTGACGGCTTCAAGTCACTTCCTACTTGCTTGTCCATCGTTCTGTGCCATCTGACAATATCGTATAGGCATGCGTCAATGATGCTTCTTCAATATCGCCAAATGCCCAGTGTGTAACAGGTACATCTTTCCAGGCTGATGTCGTCACACCGGTTAATGGTCCTCGCTTCAGTAGACGATTCATCATCGTGACCAGCTCGGCACGGGTGACACCGCCATTAGGACGGAATGTGCCATCCTCGTATCCTTTAACAACACCGGTCTGCATTAACGTTGTAATGCTTGGTAATGCCCAGTGACCTTTGACATCTTTGAACGAAGTGGACAGATCGCCCGTTGCTGGGGCAAGCTGTTGCCAGCGTACCGCCAGTGTCGCAAACTCGGCGCGAGTCAGCGGACGATTGGGCGCGAAACGATCCTCTGTCACACCCAGCATAATATGCTTCGCTTGCAGCTCACGAATCGCTTCGGCTGCCCAATGGTTGTCAGGCACATCGCTGTAGCCTTGAAGCGTGTCTGTTGCCGTAGCACCGTTCGCCTGCATAATACGCCATAGCATTGAAGCAACCTCAGCACGGGTCGTCGTTTTACCAGGTAAAAACGTACCGTCTGGATAGCCTTTAACATAAGCGATATGCGTTCCTGTTGATTCCGTCGACGGGGATGACGGTGTAGTCGGAGTCACAGGAGTAGAAGGATTCGACGGGTTCGTTTGACCGCCACCTGGATTTGTTGTGCCTCCACCACCGCTACTCGTTCCACCACTCGATGAATTTTGTTTCGGTTGAACAGACAAAATCGTAAATGTACTAAATTTGCTGATCTGAATCGCAATTCCTTGTAAATTCCCCTTACGATCGTATTGTGGTGTGCCACGCTGCAGTTCGATCTCGCCATCACTGTGCTGAATGTACACATACAATGTAGAGATATAGGCTGCTTGTTGCGAGCTGGATGTCGGCAAATTCAGTTTGGATGCCGGGAACAGCAAGGTTGTGTTGTAGGATTTATAGTTCGTTTCAATCGTCATTGGCGTGCCGACCTGACTTACAGTCGCATTGTTCGCCGCCTGCTTCACCTGTGCATCATCCAGCGCTTGCTGCGTTAATAATGATACCTGCTCGGTTTGACGAATCGGTACAAAACGGAAAAATAAGCTTTGTGCGTCATCCTTCAGTTGCTCTAGCGTTGCTTTGTTGAGTATGACACTTGCATAATCCGTATCGATATTCAGATTCACTTTGTCCGCAAGTGAATCATATGCAGTCATAGGCACATCCGCCGTCACTTCAGCCGCAGGCGCAGCAGGCAAGTCGTTAATGACAATATGCACGCTATTCTCATTATTAATCATCGCCGCTTGTAGTGCCGAAGACAACTGCGCAGGATCGGCTACCACTTTGTCGATCGTATCACCGTTAGACAGCGTTTTGCGTGTGATTGGCGTTTGCTGCACATCCGTACTGCTTTCGCCAATGCGGATTGGAACCGTGCGTGTCTGTTCGATTTTGACCAGATTCACATTTTGCGGTTTGACAATAACGATAAAAGTACGGCTTGCTGCCACACCATTATTTTGAATAGTTGCCGTCAGAATGACCGTACCTTCTTGCGTTGACGGACGAATGACATGCCCATCGGACTGTACAAGCTGCGGTTGACTGGAAGACCAGCTTACCGGGAATTGACTCTGCACAGTCGGCAGCTTCAGATCATTGGTCACAAATTCCCATGTATCTGTTCCGGTGTAACCAATCTCCAGACCATTCAGTGCATCTTTCACTTCAGTCAACGCATCGGCACGAATAACCGTAATCGTGTAATCCGACTGCGTTTGTCCATCCTGAGCAGTGACTTTCAGCGTTATGGTGTTAGAACCCACTTGCAGATTCGATACATAATTGCTTGTACTACTGTCATATACAGCACCGGTTACGGTCAGCACAGACAATGGATTGTACACATCTGCCTGCACGCGATATTGATCCACCCCATTAGCTACGTTTACCGTATATTGCGTAATTGCCGGATCAAAAGCTGGACTGATCGCTACCGGCGACCCCGCCAATGCTTTCAGACGAGCGTCTTTATTAGGCTCGCGCATAACCTGAACGGTGTACGTTTTGCGCGTCTGCCCATCTGCCGCAACCACTTCGATCGTCACGGTATTAGTGCCTGTTTGCAAATTGATCGGAATCGAAGCTGTACCACTTGGAACTGTACTTCCGTTTATTCGAATCGTTGCATTGAGATCCGCTGCTGCTGGTGTAAATGTGAGTTGGTACACATCATTTTGTACAGAAGCCAGATAGCTTGTCTGACCCGGCGTGAAAATCGGGATCAATACGCCATCCGATAGCTGCAAGGAGGCAAGGTTGGCATTATCTGATAAAAATTGTACATTTGCCGTCTGAGTGATCGTAACATTGTCGGTGATCACCTGAGCGGCATACGTGACCGATTCCGGTTTAGTGTTAGTTACGACAAAGCTGGCAATTCCGTTTGCGTTAGTAACGGCAGGTGTCGATGTGATGAGCGAGCTGCCCATCCCTTGCAATAGCTGCACACTACGTCCCGGAGCCACATTGCCATAAGCATCCTTCGCGGTTACGGTAATGACAGATGAATCTGTAGCATTAGCCGATACACTCGCTTTGGAAGCCGTAATCGTCGATGTTGTCGCATCTGTAATGCCCGGCGTAAACGTTACGGTGACAGGATGCAAAATGAGCGTAACGCTGCCTGTAACCGCCGTATAGATAACTGCTTCCGCTTTGGTGCTATGCACGGTAAAGGTCGCGACTCCGCTTGCATCCGTTGTCGCCTGGATCGCTGTAATGACTGAGCTTCCGCTTCCCTGTGACAGACTGACCGTTTTGCCGCTGACCACATTGCCGTTGGTATCTTTTAATGTGACGGTTACTGTCGCGCTGTCCGATCCATTAGCAAGCGCAGTCGATTTGGATACTGCTACGCTCGATTGCCCCGCATTTACTGCACCTGCGGTGAAGGTGATTTGTTGCGTCTGAGTGATTGTCAGTGAATCACTGCTGTCTGTTGCTGTGTACGTGACGGTTTCCATCTTCTGACTCGTAACTATAAATTTCGCCTGACCATTCACGTCCGTGGGTACAGCACTGTTCGGCGTGATCGTCGATTGTCCGCTTCCCTGGGCCAGAGTTACATTTTTGCCGCTAATGGCATTGCCGTTCATATCCTGTAGCGTCACCGTTACCGTCGCGCTATCTACTCCATCCGCACCTACGCTTGCTTTCGATACGGCTACGGTCGATGCCGACGCGCTTACTGCTCCCGGTTGGAACGTAACGCTGGCAGTTTGTGCCACTGTGACTGCATCAGCAGTGACCGCGGCAGTGTATGTGACCGTTTCAGCTTTGGAGCTATTTACGGTAAAAGTGGCAATACCACTCGCATCCGTTGTCGCCTGCGTCGCTGTAATGACTGAGCTTCCGCTTCCTTGCGTCAGACTGACTGTTTTTCCACTGATCACATTGCCATTGATATCTTTTAGCGTTACGGTTACCGTCGCGCTGTCGCTATTGTTGGCGATGACATTCGCTTTTGATACTGTCACGCTCGATTGCCCTGCATTTACCGCACCTGCTGTGAAGGTGATTTGTTTCGTCTGGGTGATTGTCAACGAATCACTACTGTCTGTCGCCGTGTATGTGACGGTTTCCATCTTCTGGCTCGTAACGGTGAAGACCGCCTGACCATTAATGTCCGTTATCACTGCACTGTTCGGCGCGATCGTCGATTGTCCGCTTCCCTGTGCTAACGTTACATTTTTACCGCTGATGGCATTTCCGTTAATATCCTTGAGCGTTACCGTTACCGTGGCGCTGTCTACTCCATCCGCACCTACGCTAGACTTCGATACGGCTACGGTCGATGCCGACGCGCTTACTGCTCCCGGTTGGAACGTAACGCTGGCAGTTTGTGCCACTGTGACCGAATCTGCAGTGACCGCGGCGGTGTATGTGACCGTTTCAGCTTTGGAGCTTTTCACGGTAAACGTTGCAACGCCGCTCGTATCGGTTGTCGCCTGCGTCGCTGTAATGACCGAGCTTCCGCTTGCTTGCGTTAGACTAACCGTCTTATTGTTGACCGCATTACCATTGATATCTTTTAACGTTACAGTTACCGTCGCGCTATCGCTATTGTTCGCGATCACATTCGCTTTTGATACCGTTACGCTCGATTGTCCTGCATTTACTGCACCTGCTGTAAAGGTAATTTGTTTCGTTTGCGTAATCGTCAACGAATCACTGCTATCTGTTGCCGTGTACGTGACCGTTTCCATCTTCTGACTCTTAACGGTAAAGGTAGACTGACCATTAACGTCCGTGGTGACTGCACTGTTCGGCGTGATCGTTGATTGTCCGCTTCCCTGGGCCAGGGTTACATTTTTGCCGCTGACGGCGTTGCCATTAGCATCCAGCAGCGTCACTGTGACGGTGGAGCTATCTACTCCATCCGCAGCTACGCTAGACTTCGATACGGCCACGGTCGATACGGATGCGCTCACCGCTCCTGCCTGGAACGTGACGCTTGCGGTTTGCCCTATTGTAACCGAATCGGCAGCAATAGCAGCGGTGTAAGTCGTTTGCTCTGCTTTTGTATCCGTTACGGTGAACGTTGCTATACCATTACTATCTGTACTTGCTTGAGAAGGTGAAATGACAGAACTACCCGAGCTTTTGGAAAGTGTAACTTTCTTGCCGCTCAATGGATTGTTACTGGCATCTTTGACCGTAACTGTAACGGTCGCGCTATCCGATCCATCGGCAAGTACAGTCGATTTGGATACCGAAACCTGGGAATTCGATGCATCTGCTAATGTCCCGCCTGCCACCTCGGTTAATACAGGTGCAACGGCGACCCGGATCTGGTTTCTTTTCGATGTTACAGTTGAGGTTTCTGTTCCTGTAAACAGAAGCTGCAATTTGCCGCCCGCTGTCGCTTTCACCGCCTGATCCACATCAAATGTCAAAACGGCTCCAGCAACAATATCCGAGGCTGTCTTCGTATCCAATAGCTTATAATCGGTGCTATTGCGCAGAGTTTGCATTGACGTAGGCCATGCTCCATTGGAGGAACTGTCAAACGGAGCAGACCCTATATATTGCCATACTTGCAAAACAGGAGGGTATGTTGAAGGATCATTATTCGTCACTCGATCTACTGTAAGGGATAAAGCAGCTTTCTTGCCCGAACTAGGAAAGCCGCTTGCTGGAATGGAATATTGCCCGAAAGCATGTAGTAATTTGGCAGTACCTGATGTTCCGCCAATAAATAGAGGCGGACCGCTTACTGTACCGTACTGATCAAAGCTATGTGTTACCAGTGTGTTTGTATCTGGACTGATATCACTCGCCGCATACGAATATAATGTCGCTCCAGGTAAGACATTTATCACGAGTAGTATGCATAACACGCGTATCAAAGATGTTTTCAGCCATCCATTCATAGATTTTGCTCCTTCATAATCGATTAGGGGAAATTAGGGAAACTTACGCACATATGAAGAGGTCATATGTTGATGCGCATAGGCAAGGCAGGATAAAACAAAATCAATCAAGCGATGGCAGAAAATCATTCAATACAACCAAACTGCACAACAATCAGTCTGATCACGCCCGGTTAATTTTTCGAAACGAAGTGTTTTCAATGTACAATGATAAATCCAACCCTTTTATTGAGGCAATAAGGATATAAAATACGTATGCGGCTTCATAAAAAATGTATGTATTACTTTATCCTTTAAGCAAACAATCATGAAAGAAATTTGAGCTTTATCATTACGACGTTACAGGAATATATTACCACCATACCTAGCATTTTTACAATACAAATCATCTTAATTGCTGAATCACATTGGAATTAAAATCTAAAATAAGAATTTGTTGTAATTCAGTGCATTACTTGCATTCTAAGATAGCGATTGGAGTCAACTGAACACCCCGCGTTATATCTGCAACCATGTTTCTCTAACAGAATAGTCGGCTTGCATACAGCTTCTTAGTATAAACAAAAAACAGGCGATCACCCTAGCGGCAATCGCCTGTTTCTGGAATTTATAACCAAATCACAAAGCGATACTATTCCAGCATCGCTTATTGACGTCCCCTTATACGGATATCTGCTTGCAACGGCATTCAGTTTATCCCTGCTTGGAACTAATGATTCCGAATCAACGACATAAATTCTGCACGCAGTGGAGCATCATGACGGAAGCCACCACGGACAGCGGATGTGATCGTTTTGCTACCCGGCTTTTTGACGCCGCGGGCGCACATGCATAAATGCTCGCCTTCAACGACAACCATCACACCGGTTGGCTTCAGCACCTCATCCAAAATATCAGCGATCTCGGTTGTGATTCGTTCTTGCACCTGTAAGCGACGTGTGATTGCTTCAACGAGGCGTGCGAACTTGCTCAGACCGGCAATCTTCCCACTTGGTACATATCCGATATGCACCTTGCCGAAAAATGGAGCCATATGATGCTCGCACTGGCTGTAATAGACGATATCTTTGACGATCACCATCTCCTGATGATTCTCGTCAAAGGTTACGCCCAGCGCCTCGCGCGGGTCCACGCTGTATCCGGCGAAAATCTCCTCGTACATACGTGTCACCCGTGCAGGTGTTTCCAGCAATCCTTCACGCTCGGTATCTTCACCGATCAGCTTCAGGATTTCTTTCACATGGTATTCAATCTGGTCGCGATTTTCTCCGACCTTCACATTTGTATAATCCTTAATGCCAGCCATGCTGACCTCCTTCTACACTCAAGGCCTTCATGTACTGACGCCTGTCATGTGATTATCTTCTGCGTTTACCGCCACCGCGTCCCATTGGAGGCATTTGTGGCTTGGCGCTGCCCTGTTGTCCTGGCTTGCCGCCACCATTCTTCATCATCTGTTGCGCCTGTTGCATTTGCTTGGCGTTCAGATTATATCCCATTTGTTTGGCCATCTTTTGCAGCATTTGTGGATCATTTTGCATTTTCTCCAACTGTTTGCGCAAGTAGTAGGCACCGATAAAAAATCCCCCGACCAGACCGACGATCAGAGTTACAATCGGTATGACCCAATTCCACCACATCATAAAGCCACCCCTGTATATTCATTGTCGTTCGTTCACGAAAAAGCGCATTCAGTTCCTAAGCCATCTTTGGCGTGAACAGGAATTATCATACCATTTTCAGATACGCACAGGCAAACATTTTCCTGTTTAGCAGCGCCTGAATTTCAGTTCATTACCGCTTCGATAAATACGGTCGTGGCGCTGGCTAGATCAATCTCCTTGATCTCGATCGCATCCCCACTCCCATTGACAATCCGAATGACCGGACGCCCCGGCAAACCGCGGTGCTGACGCACGACCACGCCTGACTCGCGTGTCGACAGACGAACCCCTGTCCCATTGGGATAAATCGAAACGATACGATTAAACTCCACCAGCAGCTCCCGATCGAGCGTCGTCTCGGATAATACCATCATTTCCTCACATGCTTCATGCGGCAACAGCCCCTTGCCACCCTGCTCCTTCGCAGTGATCAGATTATCATACACATTCGCAATCGCTACAATGCGTGCATACCGATGAATCTCCTCACCGGGCAAACCGCGCGGCTGTCCGCTTCCATCCAATCGCTCATGATGCTGCAGGGCGATATGCGCGATCATCAGATTGAATTCGCGCCGGGACTTGAGCAATTCAAATCCGCGCCACGTATGATGCATTTTGGAGCCTGGAATCTGATCCAACATATCTGCACCGCCCAGCTTACCGATATCATGCAGCAGCGCACCGACACCCAGCTCCCACAGTTGATCCCGATTCAGTCCGATATTCATGCCGATAATCGAGCTCAGTAAGCAGACATTCATCGCATGCACATACGCCGCATTATCTGCGGTCTTAATCTCGGTTAGCTGCACCTGCACCTCGCGTGATCCGATCACATCCTCCAGTAGCTGATCTACACTTTTGGAAATGCGTGAGGGACTCCATTCCTTACCTGAACGCAGCGCATCCAGCGTATCGCTCATTTCGCGAATAATCTGCTGCTTGGTCGTCTCACTTAAAATTTCAACCAGTTCCACATCATCGTACTGCTCGTCCTGCACATATAACATCGTCACACCGATTCGATTCAGTGTATTGATCATAAATACCGTCAACTGTACGCCTGCCGACAGCAAAATCGTCCCGTTCCCTGAATAAATGGCTTTCCCTAGATATTGTCCTGTTTCCACATTGTCTATGCTTACATACCGCATCGGTATCCTCCTTTGTACGCAATGACAAGATAGGTGCAATCTACCTGCTATTTATTCATAGTATTACGTTACTCTCACAGAATTTCAACAAAAAGTAAAAATTAACAGGATTGGAGGAGGACTAATGAGAGGAAGCATGTATACAAAAGCCAATGAATGAGCTAGCACGCTGCTTCCTTATATTGATGATAGGTTTCGCACGCGCTGGTGTAATAATAGATGAAACTATATCGGAGCCAAGAAAGGATATGTGACCATGGCAGCACCTAACAAGAAATCGATCCGTTTTGACTGGCCGTATCATTTTGTCGCTTTGCCGCTACTGTTAATTACACTGGTGCTCACGATCACGTATTGGATTCATGCACTACGCAGCGGGGAAAACACATTGCTCGCCTGGCTGCTGCTCATTCTTCTGCTGTGCCTGTGTTTTGCCATTCCACGCATCCGTGTATATGCAACCAAGACGCAGGATCGGATTGTGCGGATGGAGGAGCAGTTCCGGTATTATCGTTTAACCGGTAAAGAATTGGATTCGCGTGTGACGAAAGAGCAGATTATCGCGCTGCGCAATGCGAGTGATGCGGAATTTCCGGCACTGTGCGAGCGTGCGGTGAATGAGCATTTGTCGGGAAAAGATATTCATGCGGCGATTACGAATTGGCGTACGGATGAGATGCGGATTTGAGTGGTGGAGGAAGTGGAAGGATTAGCGCTTGGATGTAGTAAAAAGGCAACCTCTGTCGTTGAGAGGTTGCCTTTTTTGTTTTGGAGGTGGTGAGGTTGGTTGGTGACTCTCGCACGGAGAGTGACTCTACCTTATACTCATAACAGACGATAACTGCTGCTTTCAATCCACACTCTCGCACGGAGAGTGACCAAAATCAGGATACGTGTCCTGTTAAATCTTATATCCTTTCAATCCACACTCTCGCACGGAGAGTGACAAGCCACAAAGGAGCTTGATCGAATGTCTTCTATCTTTCAATCCACACTCTCGCACGGAGAGTGACCCTCAGGGTGAACCCGGACGTCCATCTCGCCCGCTTTCAATCCACACTCTCGCACGGAGAGTGACTGTTATCACCCCAGCAATTTTGATTGACATATCCACTTTCAATCCACACTCTCGCACGGAGAGTGACACGCAAGATCAACCCGGCATCTGGTACTTACATTTCTTTCAATCCACACTCTCGCACGGAGAGTGACCTTGTTGTCTTCCCTCTACTGCTGCATCGATAGCCTTTCAATCCACACTCTCGCACGGAGAGTGACCTCGTTGGACTGGTGTGATTACCTATCCTGATGGACTTTCAATCCACACTCTCGCACGGAGAGTGACTGTACCCACTTCCAGCCCCTATCCCACAACGGAAAAAGCACCCAAAAGTGCGAACCTCACTTTCAGACTACTGGAAAACACCCTAAAATACAACAAAAAACCCCGCAGCCCTTACAGGGCGCGAGGTGCGAACCTCCCAGGGATTCCATGTGAGCTTGGGGTTCGCACTCAAACCTGCGAATATCCCTCTGCTCACACACTCCCTCTAACTATTCCTATTAAAACAACACCGGCTCCACTTCCATCCCTCGCCAGCCTTCCAACCCGAGCAAATATTGCTTATTATCCAATCCGCCACCATAACCAACGAGTTGCCCATTCATCCCAATCACCCGATGACAGGGCACGATGATCGATACCGGATTACGGTTATTCGCTCCACCGACTGCACGCACAGCTGCCGGACTGCCGATCTGCTCGGCAATATGCTTGTACGATACCGCTTCACCATACGGAATCGTACATAGCTCTTCCCACACACGACGTTGAAAGTCCGTACCACGCATATCAAGCGGCAGATCGAACACCTGCCGTTCACCAGCAAAATATTGCCGTAGCTGCATCGTCGCATCAGCAAGCCGATCCGGCGAATGTTCCAGCCGATGTGCACCATACCAGCGATTCGCCCATTCCGTCAGTCGTTCTTCCGCTTCGCCATAGCTTCTGAATTTGATATGGCATAACCCGTTATCCGAATGCACGAGTGTTAACATGCCAAGCGGCGTGTCCAGTTCATCATAGTAGAGAATACTGCGTTCAGGCTCGGCATTTGCATGATGGATTATTGGATTCGCATATGCCGCTTCCTCACGCTGATCTATTGGCGCTGCTACGAACTCTGCTGACTCAAGCTCATCCTCAGCTAACGTCCCCACATGAATAGCTTTCTTATCCATATTCAGACTGACATTCCGATCATCTACATCCATCCTATCATTGAACTTCGGCTTCCTGCTCACTCCGCTGTTCCTCCTCCAATAGATGCTGTGCTGTCAGCAAGCGCTCGATCACCTCATGCTCCTGTTCCCGTGCAAGTCCTGCGTTGACGGCTTCCAGCGCTTCTGCGCCACCGATACGACTGAGCGCCCATGCGATTGTGCCGCGAATAACCGGGCGTACATCCTTGATTAGCATGTCGCGCAGCTTGGGCACTGCACTTTTATCCTTGAAGTTACCGAGCGCGATAATCGCATTGCGCTGAATTGGATTTTTGCCGCGCCATGCTGCGGACGTACTGCCGAATTCCTGCTTGAACTCCTTGTTGCTCAATTCGAGCATCGGTAGCAGTAACGGCTTCGCCTTTTCCGGATCAGGTCGTAGCTCCTCCTGATGGTTCCAGCTTTTGCCCTTGTTTTTCGGACAGACGATCTGGCATGTATCGCAGCCATATAATCGATTGCCGATTTTGCGCATATGCTCGTCCGACAGCATCCCTTTCGTTTGAGTTAAAAAGGACACACAAATCTGCGCGTTGAGCTGTCCCGGATTAACCAGTGCTCCGGTAGGGCACGCATCGATACATTTTGTGCAGGTGCCGCAATCCTCGGTTACCGGCGTATCCGGTGCAAATGGAATATCGGTGATCATATCGCCGAGGAAGATCCACGAACCAAGCTTGGGCGAAATGATTGCACAATTATGCCCGTAAAAGCCAATTCCCGCACGATGCGCCACCGCGCGGTCGGACAATGCCCCTGTATCGACCATGCTTTCGATCCGCGCTTCCGGCACACGCTCACGGATAAAGTCCTCCAACCGCTGCATCCGATCGCGCAGCACAGTATGGTAATCCAGTCCCCATGCCGAGCGCGCCATAATGCCGCGATATTCACCCGGTGCAGACTTTGGCGGGTTTTCCATTTTCGAATGGTACGTGACTGCAATCGCAATGATCGAGCGCGCTCCGCCCAGCGTGAGCGAGGGGTCAATCCGCTTATCCAGATCCGGCTCCTCAAAGCCCGATTCATAGCCTTTACGCCGATTCTCTTCCAACACTTCACGCAAATATAAAAAAGGATCGGCTGTCGTAAATCCAATATCATCAATACCGAGCGCCGGCCCTGCCTCTTTAATCTCCTGCTTCAGACGTTCCCAGCGCTGCTGCTCCGCTGTAGCGGCTGATTCCTGTTGCCGTGTCACCTTACGGCCCCCTTACTTATTTCATTGATCGTTTGTACCTGTGGATCATCTGTAGATGGTTCGCACTTTTGGATCATCCGTACTTTGGGATCATCCACCTTTCGCTTCCATACATCCTGCTCTCACACGATCTATCGTAAGCCCGTATCGCGTATACGCTCCACCGGCTATCTTTTCATCATCGGTTATCTGTTTCTACTATAGTATACCGTTAAAATAGAAAAACACATCCGTTTCCCCGAATCATACCGGAAAACAAAATGTGTCCCATCAACAACGTATACGCTTCGGTCACAGCGGCGACCGATCATGCAGAACAACCAGACGGTATGCGATACTGCCCGGTGTCACCATGTCCGGCAGCACCGTTATCCATGACGGATAGCGGGCCGCTCGTGCAAGCGTGTATATTTAAACGATTAAAACAAGTATGGTCTCTAATCTGTCTTGATGCATTTTCTCTCTATAAATAAGCTTTAATCACCTGTTCAGGTATTAGCTACCAACGATGCTCAGCTTCTCGTAGGTGCGAAGTATTTTACTCTCATCATAACCAAGTGCTGCATAAAGCGGCATAACCGCTTCATTGTGCTCATCACCTGCGACCATGATGCCACTCACATTACGTTGCTGGAAGCGTTTCTCCATTGAAGTGATCAATGCTTTGCCGATGCCACGGCCTCTCAGATCCGGATGAACAGCAATACGGTAGTAACAACCGAAATTGCGGTCAATCGTACCAATTAACAAGCCAATAATCTCTTCTCCCTGTTCCGCAACGATAATCAACTCGGAATCCCAGGACAATTGTCTAGCAAACGGGCCCATCGTGTGTTCGTAACACTCTTCGGACAAAGCTACTTTCAGCAGCTCCTGGACAACGTGCAAATCACTCAGCTTAAAGGAACGAATATTCATCAGCCAAACTCCCTTTTCATCAGCTTAATCAAACCTTGTTTCTACCCATCATACCCCTACTACAGACTGCATGAGACAAGCACAAAAAAGAAGGACGTCTGCATATACAAGCCATAAGCCCTACATCAACAATTGTGTAAACTGCCCTTTTGCATTGCTCTATGAAAACAGCTATAGAACAACATAATATCGCGCAATATAATCTCAGTGTTAATTAAACCATAAGTTTCAGAACATTACATCCATTTTCTGATGAAAGCGCTTTATAAATGGATGTTTCATCCAATTTTCATTAAAGTGCTTTTCAAATTTTCATATTCCCGGTAAAACAAGCCGCTTCACCTATGAATATAAAGTTAAAATTATAAATATTCCTCTAAAAATCATTATCTTAATATGAAATAATATTGGCGACAAAGATGATTATAGCACTACTCTGATCATGTCACTATACTTTTTATCATAATGAAGTCAGGTTTTATTTTTACATAAAATGCCAATAGTGGTGTATTTTTAAACTGTGTTTAACATCATTTTACAATAACAGGAACTTCATTTTACCCATTCCAACAACGTTCACGGCTCATTGTGCAATCCTTCACACCTTGTTCACAAAACGAACATATGCTCCACATTACAGTGGTCAATTGATGAATAAATACTCATGCTGAAAATAAATTTTTTTTCACGCTTTGCCATGTCGGTGGGACTTTCTAAACACAAATGTTGATTTAGTCCAAAATATGCGGTTTAATAGATAGGGTAAGATGTTTATCTACATATGGAGTGGATACAACGTACGTCCGCTTCAAATCCAAATCTCAGGAGGTATTTTACGATGGCATTCGAATTACCAGCATTACCGTACCCTAACAACGCTCTGGAACCACACATCGACGAACAAACGATGATGATTCACCACGATCGTCACCATAACACATACGTAACCAATTTGAATAACGCTCTGGAAAGCGCTCCTGAACTGCAAGGCAAAAGCCTGGAAGAGCTGATCTCCGACCTGAACAGCGTACCTGAAAGCATCCGCACAGCAGTACGCAACAATGGTGGCGGTCACCACAACCACAGCCTGTTCTGGGAAGTTATCGGCCCTGACGCTGGTGGCGCTCCAACTGGCGAACTGGCTGCTGCAATCGACAGCGAGCTGGGCGGCTTCGACAAATTCAAAGAAGACTTCGCAAAAGCAGCTACAACACGCTTTGGTAGCGGTTGGGCATGGCTCGTTGTGGACAAAGACGGCAAACTGGCTGTAACTAGCACACCTAACCAGGACAGCCCGATCATGGAAGGTCAAACTCCACTGCTCGGTCTGGACGTATGGGAGCATGCTTACTACCTGAAATACCAAAACAAACGCCCTGATTACATCGGTGCTTTCTGGAACGTTGTAAACTGGGATGCTGTAAACGCTCGTTACACTGCTGCGAAGTAAGATCGCTGATCCCCTTCTTGCTTACCGCATGCGGTAATATAGAAAACACCAGTACCTTTTAAAGGTACTGGTGTTTTTGGTTTATCGTTCCTTCTCAGGTAAATGAATAAGCATTTGAGAATCGTCATTGCTAACATTGCCAATCGCAGCATCTATTGGATACATATGCATCTGATCAGCAGCGAACGGAATTAGAATCTTCTTCAGCTCCATTCCAAGCGGCTTCAGCTGTAGCCAGGACGATAAACGCGGCTCGTCCAAGATGACTGGCATACGATTATGAATCGGTGCAACCAGCTCATTGGATGTAGTCGTAATAATCGTGCAACTGCGGATAATCTTCCCATCATCCGGCGATACCCATTCATCAAAAAGACCTGCGAATGCAAACGGTTCACCGGATCGCAATCCAAAGCGATACGGCTGTTTCTGCTTGCCTTCCTGCTTCCACTCATAGAATCCGTCTGCAACGATTCCGATGCGTCTGGAAGGCAATAAGCGTTGGAACGTGGGCTTGCTATCCAGCGTTTCTGCCTGTGCATGAATCATATAAGCTCCGATCCCGATATCATTGGAATAGGAAGGCACCAATCCCCAACGATACGCCTCCAGGATGCGCTGACCGTCTTCATTGATGCGAATGATCGGCACATCCTGTGTAGGTACAATGTTTACACAGGGAGCATAGTCATCTATCGCTAATCGATGCAGTTTAAAAGCGGATGCAACTGAATCTAAATCGGACATCAACGAATACATTCCGCACATCTTCAGTTCCTCCAACTATTTTAATTTCTTAAACGAGAGCCATCATTTAAACGATGGTCGTGTACTTAGGGACGTGTATCGTTAACGAGTCCTATGTTGAAATCTACCCATTCCAACGCGGTAACACCGTAATATCCTCCGGCAACTCCACCATATACAGATTGCCATACCCGTTGCGATCACTATTGAAAAAGAGTCGGCGTCCATCCTCACTCAGACGCGGATGCGCATGCAGCTTTTGCGAATGAAAGCTACAGCGCAGTTCACAGACCTTATAAGGCCCTGCATATCCGCGCCCGTATGTTTGTTGCCCTTGCTCAGGAGAAACGGATACATCTGTATCATCTGACTGGCGCTGCCATACCGTCAACACATCCACATCCCCCTGACCATCCGCAACGACAAGCCGCTCATTTTGATACAGATGCCATGTTGCAAATGGCATGTCCTGCTCTTCCATCCCTGTACCATCATAACGAATCCGTCCGAAAAAGTGGCTTCCACCCGTTCGCAGCCCATGATATCCGATATATTCCCCATCCGGTAAAAAGCATTCATGCCCTACCGCTTCGCCTGCTGCCAGCCGCTCTCGAATCGGCCATACACGTCCATCACGCAGATCGATGCCCCAGATACGCTGATCGACCAGATGCCACGGGCCTTCATGGCAAAAGGTAGCGAGCCACGGCAGACGCGGCGAAGCATTCATATGCGTAATAAAGCTCTGCTCGCGGTATAGCTCGCGTGCCTGTCCCGTTTTCAGATCGACTTGCATCATACGACTGAGCGGCTTCGCCTCCATCCATTCCTGATGTCCCACATAGCCGTTGCCCAGGTCAGTATCGATTCGAGTCGACAGATCCTCGCACACGCACACCAGAATGTACTTTCCATCCGCCGTACAGGTAACATTGCTCAGCACATGATCCTTCGGACAGCGAAACTTGATCCGTTCGCGAAAATGAGTCAGGTGCAGCGCACGAATAACCGCACCATCCGAAACGATCGCATACTGCTCATCCGGTGTGAGCGCCACATCCAGATCATCATTATTAGTATAGGTAGTCAACTGAGTCATCTCGCCTGTTTCCAATTGAATCGAGAACAAATTGGCACTGTTATCACGATCAGAAATGAACAACAGACGTTTCCCACCATCGTACAGACTCTTTTCCGTAAAATACGGCAGACGGCTATGTCCACGGTAATCGGTCAACTGATGCACACGTATACCGGTCGAGCGATCGTTGTACGACTTCCATTCTGGCGCCCATATCGTTCCTTTTACCATTGCAATCGTTCTGGACATGACTGCTTCCCTCCTGGGATCAAATGAATCGGTGCCACTGCTTATGAAGCTACATCTTACTTACTTCATCGGTTGGACGATTACTATCCGGTATTATCGTTAGCGTTTGATCCCGAAATACTGCTGTAAAATTTTCAAAAACAGATTCGGGAACGCATACTTCTCCATATCCTCTGCCCCAATCCAGCGATAATCATACGCAAATGCTTCGCCCAGCAGCGTGCCTGGCACAGCCGCATACGTCTCTGGCTGCTCAGCAACCTGCTCCAGCGGCTCCAATGTATCGGCAACTGCACTGGAGGCGAGCTGCTGGCGAATACGCGTCATCGCTTCAGGCGTCGCTCCGCTCAGACGCAAATCCAGCGTGCCCTGCTCCGCTGTCTGATCGCTCATGGATACCTGTACAGCCGCATCGCTCGCACTGTGCTTCAGTGGATCATCAGGTGTACGCTCGTCTGCCCTTCCCGATGCCGAAACGAACGGGCTAGATGCTTCATCCGCTGCATTCAGGCCGCTTGCCTCATTGCCAGCCATGGCTGCCTGCTCGTCCTGCCCGGCTTCAGTGCAGCGGAATACGCGCATATACCATTGAATATGGCTAAACGTATGCTCGGCACTCATCCATTCTAGCTTTGGACGCACATCGACACCTTCATTTTCGAGCACCTGGCGCAGACGCTCCATCGCTGTTGTTTCGGACAGGTCGGCGCCAGCACCCGCTTTTTTAGCATCGGAAGAGAGTACATGCGGCAGCTCCCACATCCGTGCAAGCAGACCGGTTGCTGGACGCTGACGAATAAGCACCTTGCCTGCATGCTCACCCTGACCTTCGATGACCGCCATCAGGCGATGCTCTGGACGAGGAGGCTTGGCTTTCGTTTTGATCGGAAGCTGCTCCTCCATGCCATTCATACGTCCCTCGCAGTGCTTCATGACCGGACAGGTCAGGCAATGTGGTGACTTCGGCGTACATACGAGCGCCCCCAGCTCCATCAGCGCCTGGTTAAAGTCAGATGCACGTCCTGTCGGAATGAGTTCACCTGCCAGCTTTTCCATTTTGACGCGAGTGGAGTTTTTGGCGATATCATCACTCAGGCAAAAGTAGCGTGACAGCACGCGCATCACATTACCATCGACCGCCGGAACAGGTACATTATAGGCAATGCTAAGTACAGCGCCAGCGGTGTAGGGACCGATTCCCTTGAGCGCTGAAATTTCGTCCGGCGTATCTGGCACGATCCCGCCGTGGCGTTCTACGACCTGCTTCGCTGCTGCTTGAATATTACGGGCACGCGAGTAGTAGCCAAGTCCTTCCCAGTGCTTGAGCACATCTTCCTCCGGTGCTTCAGCGAGCGATTCTACGGTCGGGAAGCGCTCGGTAAACCGTAAAAAGTACGGAATAACCGTGTCGACTCGCGTTTGCTGTAGCATAATCTCAGATATCCAGATGTGATACGGATTGCGGCTACGTCTCCATGGCAGATCGCGCTTATGCTCGTCATACCATGCCAGCAGCTCACGGCTAAAATAACGTTTGGCTTCTTGCTCGTTCGTCATATTGGTGGACATTCTCCAGCTCCTTCTTTGTGCACCCCATCTGTGCAATGTCGTTCTTTTATAATCATTTTGATGATTTGTAGATTTTAGTTTGAATGCAAAGGCTGGAATGTTAGGGCAGGTATTGATGTGCTTTAAAGTCACACCACTCCGGCAAGGAATAAGGGAACGTCCTCAGGTGGAGCCCAGGAATCTTTGGATGAGGAGGAAATGAAGATTCCCAGGCTCTGAAGCAGTAAGATATTTTGCTTCGCAAAAATCACTTTTCGTTGTACCCCGTGTTAGGAAATCACTAACACTGTAAATCGTACTTTTCCCTTATTTCCTTGCCCTCGTTCCTTATGCATTGCAGCATCCATACTAAAGCAAACTACTAAAACGTATGCTTACTAATTCAATGCTTAGAAATTAGCTTCTATCGTATATCTATGATCCTCTGCCATCGACTTTGACCTATTCTAGTGCTCATTAAATAAGGGTGATAGCTTCTTTATTCACCAGCCTCTGCATTTCAAAAGCACCACTGCAACAGCTCCATTTCCAATCATCCCTGCTTACAGCAGATTCCCCTGATCCAGCCGTTCCACTATCGCGAATGCGGATGCCATGTGGGGTTGGTGGGAGATGCTGAGGTGGATGCGGTAGGAGCTATGACCGTCCTCCAGACCGAGGCGTTGCCATGCGGCTTGAGATAGCATGACGTCTGGCTTGCCCAGTCGATCGGGTAAAATCTCGATATCTTCAAATCCGATCACTTTGCCGATTCCGCAGCCAAAGGCTTTGGTGATGGCTTCTTTGGCGGCAAAGCGGCCGGATACAAATTCGGATTGGCGTGGCCCTCTTGCATGAGCCACCTCTAGCTCGGCTGCGGTTAGCACACGCGCCATGAATCGCTCTCCATGCGGACGCTCCAGAATCGCCGCGACACGCTCGATTTCCAGCACATCATGCCCTATTCCATAGATCAATCTGCTACCTCCCGACCTGTGTGTATCTATGCTTACGCATATGATCTATTGTACCAAATTCTCGCGCGCCAATCTTCCGTCAGTAGAACGCTGATGATCTGGAGATTGACACAAAAAAGCGGCGCAATCGGTATAACGATTGCAGCCACTTTTTATCATTTGTTTATTCGTTCCTTTATCGCTTACGTGAGTGATATACATCCGCAAGCCTGCAACACCTTCATTAAATAAATACCTGGAATCAAATACCCGGAATCGGATCGCGTTTATGCGCGGTGCGCTTGTAGTAGCTTTCCAGACGCTCGGCTACTTCAGGTGCTACCTCTTTGCCTTCCAGGTAATCGCAGTTGTCCGCATACGTAATACCCAGCTCCGACTCATCGGTCTGATTTTCCCACAGACCAGCAGATGGCGCTTTATCCAGTACGGATTGAGGTACGCTCAGGTGAGAAGCGAGTTCACGCACCTGACGCTTATCCAGCGTGCTCAGTGGCGTAATGTCTACCGCACCGTCACCGTATTTGGTAAAGAAGCCAGTAATCGCCTCAGACGCGTGGTCTGTACCGACTACGAGCAGATTGAGCGAGTTGGCAATCGCATATTGAACGACCATACGCGTTCTTGCTTTAATATTCCCCTTTGCTTGCGGGCTAATCGCTTCCTGCTCCAGATGTGGCATCACGCTGTTGACTGTTTCTTCGATCGCGTCAACGGCTTTATGCACATTCGTTTCGACTTTGTACTTCAGCTTGAAAGCCTCAGCTACAGCGTAGCTATCGTCGATATCGGATTGTGTGCTATACGGCTGGAATACACCGACGGTTTTGTACTCGGTGCCCTTTTCCTCGGTCAGCTCATCCGTTGCCTGCTTACACAATCCTGTTGCTACCGCACTATCGATGCCACCGCTGATTGCGATCAGCAAGCCTTGAGAACCGGACTTCTCAATATATGATTTCAGAAAATCCACCCGTTTACGAATTTCCGCTTCCGGATTAATCGTAGGCTTTACTTTCAGATCATCAATAATTTGCTGCTGCATACTCATAACTGTTATCCACTCCTTCTGCTGTTCTGAACGTTTCTCTTTATATATACCCATAAACAAGCAAATCCTGCAACATCACATGGTGTGATAGCTGCAGGATTCGAGATTCCATGAATGGATTACAGGCAATATTTTTCGAAAGCATCATTCAGCGCAATGGAGATATCCTCTGCGGAATTGTTTTCGATCTGGTGACGCTCGATAAAATGAACAAGCTCGCCGTCTTTCAGCAGAGCGATCGATGGGGAAGATGGTGGGAATGGTGCGAAATATTCGCGCGCTTTCGCCGTTGCTTCCTTGTCCTGACCCGCAAATACAGTGTACAAATTGTCAGGCTTCACATCGCTTTGCAGTGCATGAGCAACACCCGGACGGCATTGGCCTGCTGCGCAGCCACATACAGAGTTGATAACGATCAGCGTTGTACCTTTAGCATTTTCCAGCGTTTCCTCTACTTCTTCCGGTGTACGCAGTTCTTGAACACCGATGCTAGTCAGCTCGTCACGCATAGGTTGTACCATATCTCGCATATATTGATCAAATGACATTGACATTGAAGTTCACTCCTTACTTTTAATAAGCATTACCTCTATTATACACAGGTTGTGGCATAATACCACCGCCGGAAATGCGATTTTCAATAAAAAATCACTTTAATTCTCATCTTCTTCCTTGATCATTTCCGTTTCCGCTTCCATAGCTGGCTGTGCAAAAATAACCGAAAACGTCGTTCCTTTCCCTTCAACCGACTCCACTGCAATCCGGCCGTGATGTCGCTCTGCAATGCTCAGACATAACGACAGCCCGAGACCTGTCCCTTTGGACTTGGTCGTATAAAAAGGCTCGAACAGCTTGTCCAATCGATCTGCCGGAATACCAGGTCCTGTATCTTCAATGCGCATGATGATCTCGCCGTCCACTAGAACGGTTTCAAGCTTCATCTCGCCGCTATCGCCCATCGCTTCCATCCCATTACGCACCAGATTCAGGATCAGTTGCTTGATCTCGCGCGAATTCATGCCGAAGCGCGGAAGATGCTCATGCGGACAAAAGATAATCGATTGCCCGCGCAGATTAGCATCTGCCCACATCAACGGCAATAACTCATTGATAATCGCATTCAGATCGCCAGACTCCTTCTCGACAACGCGATTCTGAGCCAGCGATAAAAAGTCATTAATAATACTGTTTGCACGATCCAGCTCTTCCATGACGATCATATAATAATGATCTAACGTGGCGGGGCTTTTCTCCTTCATCAATTGCAGGAAGCCGCGCACCACAGCCATCGGATTACGAATCTCATGGGTGATGCTCGCCGCCATCTTACCGACCAAACTAAGCTGCTCCACATGACTTAGCTCACTGCGCAGGTTCTCCATTTCGGTAACATCCTGCCCGACAATGACAAATCCGGTCAACTGCTCTCCCGGCTCATACCATAACGGAGCGACATTCATATATAAAATAGCATGCTCTAATCGCAAAAGCTCACTTTCATTCTCATGGCTTTGTCTGGAGCGATCAATCATATTAATCGTACCTGCCAGACCCGGAGTAAGCTGTTCTCCCTCCAGCTTGAACAGGCATATATCGCCGATTCGTTCACGCGTCGCATCGGGCAGTGCACGTCGCAATTGTCTCAGCGCTGCATCATTAATGGCTGTAATGTATCCGTTCGCATCAATAGACGTGATCATCATCGGCGCCACATTCATAAGCTGCCGCAGCTTTTCCGCCTCCAGCATGACGCGATTGGACAACTCCATCATCTGCTGATTAATCTGCTTACGCTCCATCACACGCTCGATCGCCTGCACACAATAGTCGCCGATCATCACACCTGAAACCATAATTAACCCGATTAATATCCATACCGAACCTGTCGTATGCTGAAGCCGCTGCTCGATAAACAGTATAGCAATCCCTATGAGCACGCCTACTACAACTAACGAAAGCACAATTTTCCGCTTCGTCCGTAGCGAAGAGCGCTGAAATAGCGGAGCGCACAGACCTGCAATAGGATACAATAACACACCAGTCTGAACGAGCAGATCGCTTATATGATGCTCGCTATTAATCAACCAGTACATGGCAATGCTTAATATAAATAATAAAAGTCCGCGCCGTGCGCCTGTATAAAGGACGCCCACTATAAACGAGATAGCGCTTAACGAAATCTGTACATCCACCGCGCTATAGATCGTGAGTAGCCAACCAATGACAATACTGCACGCAAATGAAATCAATAGTACCGGAGCATATCCACGCCATTTCAAACGACTATCGTGCAGGGCATCGTCACCACTGCGTTCTACAACAGCCGAAAAAATAAATACAGAGGAGCCTACAGTCAGCATTTGCAGCAGAATTTCTTTGATGGCAATAATAATGGCGCGCCCCTCCTTTAGTCTCTGTCTTATTCGATTAAAGCATAGCCTGCTTTTCATTACAATATATAGTGGCTTCTACCAATATTTCCAACTCATTTTTTATTTACGTGTTACTCATTAGTATAGATCATTTTTTTTGTAAGTACTCCATGATTATCACGAATATTCAACATTATTTTTCAGTAAAACAGCAAACCGAGCGCTGACTCGTCTTCGTTCATGGTATACTATAGAGATAGCTTCATATTATGTATATAAAGGAACGATTACGTTTGAAATACGATATTATTGTGATCGGCGGCGGTTCCGCAGGTCTAATGGCAAGCGTGGCTGCCAGTGAGCACGGTGCACGTGTACTGCTTGTCGATAAAGGTAACAAGCTGGGCCGCAAGCTGGGCATCTCCGGTGGCGGACGCTGTAACGTCACCAATGCGAAGGAAATTGACGAATTAATCAAATACGTTCCGGGTAACGGACGCTTTTTGCACAGTGCGCTGGCGAATTTTAGCAATCTGGACATTATGCGCTTTTTTGAAGATATGGGTATTGCGCTAAAGGAAGAGGATAACGGGCGCATGTTCCCGGTATCGGACAAAGCGAAAACAGTTGTCGATGCGCTGGTCAGCAGAGTACGCGCACAGGGCGTGGAGATTCGAGTGAACAGCCCTGTCGCTGAGGTGCTGTATGAAGATGGGGCGGTAGCAGGTGTGCGCCTGCGTTCTGGTGAGCGACTGCGCAGCAAAGCGGTTATTATCGCTGTCGGCGGCAAATCCGTTCCACAAACCGGCTCCGAAGGTGATGGCTATCCGTGGGCAGAACAAGCCGGACATACGATTACCGAGCTGTATCCAACCGAGGTTCCACTCACCTCGCCAGAAGCCTTTATCCAGAGTAAGGAGCTACAGGGACTATCTCTGCGCGATGTTACGCTGACGGTGTGGAATCCGAAGGGCAAAAAGCTAATTATGCATGAAGGCGATATGCTGTTTACGCATTTTGGTATCTCCGGTCCTGCTGCGCTGCGTTGCAGTCAGTACGTTGTCAAAGCGCTGAAGAAATTCCCGGTGACCTCTGTGCAGCTTACGATTGATCTGCTGCCTGACCGTAGCACCGATGATGTATATCGCGAGACGCTACAGCTAGCAGAGCAGGAATCACGCAAAGCGGTTAAAAATGTGATCAAAGGCTATGTGCCTGAGCGACTTATTCCGCTTTTACTACAAAAATCAGGCATTTCCGGCGATATCACCTATGATCATATTCCGAAGCAGCAATGGCTGGAGCTAGCTCGTCTGATCAAAGCATTCCCGGTCGCAATCCACGGCACACTGTCGATCAAGGAAGCGTTCGTAACAGGCGGCGGGGTCAATTTGAAGGAAATTCATCCGCAAACAATGGAATCGAAAATGATGCCAGGGCTGTATTTCTGTGGTGAGGTGCTGGATATTCACGGTTATACGGGCGGCTACAATATTACCGCTGCGTTTACGACCGGTCATGCCGCAGGTCGAAGTGCTGCTGAGGCGGTACAAGCGCTGGTATGACGGAACCAACTAAGATCAGATTGCATGTGGCAATGATCATAAATTTTTAAAAAACCTCCTGCACCGTAGACTGGTGTACAGGAGGTTTTTGTTCGTTCAATTATAGTAAGCCTACTTTAAAGATCCTTATATACACGAAGCGTATCTACGGTCGATCTACTCCACCTTTACCGAGCGACGCGCAATGTTCTCAGCACGCTCCACTTCATCCAAATAACGACGCAACCTCTCCGTATCATCCGTCTGAATCATATTAAAGCCCTGCTGCACATGCGCCTGCCAGTTTGCTTCCGCATCGCCTAATTCAGATTGACCTGCGCACAATGAATCCCACATCGTATTCACCCACAGTCGGCAATTTTGCTGACGAATCGTCCGCAATACGTCTGGCTCCACAAGCGGACTCTCTGCTTGTTCAAAGCAAATCTCTATCGCCTGCGGCTTCACATAGCGGCAGATATCCCCAATCTGCGCCGCATGCTGTTCATTTGTACTGTCCAAAACGTGCATATACAGCGGCTTCTCATCCACACTGTGGATAAAACGGTGGATTTCTTCCGGTTCCGCTGTGCTTTTGAACAGGGTTTGCTGCACGGTTCCGGTTCGCTCCAGAATCGGATAAATCTCATCACGCCATGCCCAGCATTTGTCCAGGTTAATCATCACCTTATTGTATACAAGGATCATGACCTCTTCCAGCGTTGGAATCGTATAATTGGTCAGCAGCTTCGCCGATCCGCCCTGATACTGGCGCAATCGGAGTGCACGTAGCTCGGCAAGCGTCATCTCAGCAATTGCACCACTGCCATTGGTCATCCGATCAACGGTTTCATCGTGCATCAATACAAAGGCGCCATCGCGCGTCTGCTGTACATCGATCTCGATCATATCCGCTCGTGCTACGATGGAATACTGAATCGCTGCTAGCGAATTTTCCGGTGCGTGTCTCCAATCACCGCGATGAGCGGCAATCATCGTACGTCCGTTAGGATTATGAAAGCTAGATACGATCTCATTACAGCCTGTGCGACCCCGTTCATGTTCTGTGGTTAGAAAGTCATCTCTCATTAGCGTTATCTCCAGTTCGTTATTTCCGGTCGCTGCCGGTAGCCTCGAATGCTTGTTATCCACTTTAACGTGTCAACATTAACGGGATTGGATATTTGTGCAATTTTTACGTAAACGTTTTGTAAACGCATCGATAAGTTACCAACATCCTATACACAAATTAGTACCAGATATTAAGTGCTTACGCACAAGTTATCAACAAGTTATACACAGCCTGAGGATAGAAATTAGTAAAATACTTCCACACTATACAGGGCGGGATATAATTATGCAGTTATACATGTGAATAAAAAGTTGATTTGGAGCTATTTTATCCTCACACGGTGTATAAACTGTGGATTTTATGCAAATACACTCTACCAAAAAATGCTCATCCACGTTATTCACAAGGATATCCACAGAAATTATCCACTTTTCCACAGAGTGTACACATCTTGCACACAGATTTTTTCCATTTAATTTGTGCTTACGAAAATGGATGTTCATTCATTTATCCACAACATGCTTGCTTCCATTTTAATAGAGTGTATCCGTTCCATTCGTCAATTGTGAAATACGGAACAATTTGCATACCGTATACATGCAATTTAATGCTTAAATTTAATATTTAAAATGCACGGCATTGTGACAAATCACACATTTTTTAATTTTAATTGCAGGTAAGATAAAGATAGAAATCATAACTCCTTCAACATTTGTTCCAATAGATTGGATACCGTAATGATTCCATACAGAAAGGGTGACCGTATCATGATTAATATGTCCATGAATAATACCGAGCAGTCCATGCACCTGTACCGCGTTTTTGCCAAAGCTTTCAAAAGCCTGAGTGAGCACGCTGTAGCTGGCAGTAAAATCGAAGGCTTCAACTCCACCGCATTCTCTGTTATGGAGGTTTTGTATTTTAAAGGAGCACAGCCGATCCAGCAGATCGGTGCGAAGCTGCTGCTACAGAGCGGCAATGTCACGTATGTGATCGATAAGCTGGAGCATGGCGGTCTGCTACGCCGGCATCCGTGCCCAACCGACCGCCGCGTGATCTATGCCGAGCTGACCGATCAGGGACGCGCGATGATGGATGATATTTATCCGAAGTACGAGGAGCGTCTGAACTTCGCTCTGAGCGGATTGAATGTACAGGAAAAGGAGCAGATGATCTATCTGCTGAAAAAGCTAGGTATGGAAGCGGAGCGTCTGTCTCCATCGATGCGTAAATAATGTGACGAATTGTAGCTCCTACGTCTTGAGCTCTAGCTTGAAACGGCTACAAACGAGTAGATTATGAAGGTACAGCAAAAAACGGATGCCCACTTATCGGGACATCCGTTTTTGTTATATTTGTTTCCTGTATAGCCTCAATTTCATTAATCTGTACCACGTATAATATTGCGGCTACGACTGGCTTCTATCCCCCAACTACAGTACAGAACTATAGTACAGAGATGCTCATCTGTCCTTGCTGCAATGTACATATACGGGACGCGTAACGACGAAACAGCTCCGGCTCATGCGTCACGACCAGCAGTGAAGCACCGCGCCGAAGCGCATCTCTACAAAGCTCCAGCAAGCGCGTAATCGTAAAATAATCTGCTGCCGAGCCCGGCTCATCCAAAATATATAACGGACGATCCAGTAGAAATTGTGCTGCCGCTGCCAGTAAACGCTTCTGCCCACCGCTCAAGCTATAGGGCGATGCATCGCGATACGCCAGCAGACCGATTCGCTCCAGTATCTGCTCTACCTGCGGATAGTACATTTCCGGCAACGGATCACGCAGGCGTAGACCTAGCTCTGCACGCAGACCGAAGCAGCATTCTTCCCATACCGTTGCTGCAATCCACTGATGATCAGGATGCTGGAACAAATAAGCTGTATCACGCGCCCGCTTTTCCAGCTTATCTCTATACGTATCATGTGCTCCACGATAGATCATGCCTGCGGACGGCTGAAGCAGACCGGATAGCAGACGAGTCACTGTCGTTTTACCCGAACCGTTGGCTCCACATAATAACGTCATTTCACCGGGAAATAGCTGTACATCAATATGTTGTAGTGCAGGCAATGTCATGCCAGGATACGTATAGCTCAGATTTTTGATCTCTACTACCGCAGATCGATGAGCGGCAGACGACATAGCAGACTTCTTCTTCGCTGTGACTTCTGCTGTTTCTCGCAAGGGGATAGACTGTGGTGTAGTCTCCTGAGCCGAAGGGTGCGCTGTCCCTGCTGCCCACTCTGCTGTTGTCTCTGTTACCGACTCTTCTATAGAAGAAACAGATTCCGCTGGCAAAATAAATAGCTGCTCCAACAGGGCACGATGCTCCTGCTTTAACACAGCAGGTTGTCCATCCAGCAGCACGTTGCCTTTATCGATAATAATAACCCGATCTGCCGCATCCGCCAGTTCATCCCAGCGTGCAGATGCAGTGAACAATGTTCTGCCTTTCCTGTGCCAGCGCTGGATCATACCGGCAACACGCTGTCTGCCTACCGGATCAAGACTTGCTGCTGGCTCATCCAGCACGAGTAGCTCCGGCTCCATCGCCAGTACCGCACCGAGTGCTGTACGCTGGCGTTGTCCGCCTGACAGACGATGTACCGCCTGTGATCGCACATGCTGAAGCTCCAGCTCGGCTGTCAGTCGGTCAATGCGCGCTCCAATCTCCGCAGCAGGCAAGCGCAGATTTTCCGGCCCAAATGCCAGTTCATCCTCCACCGTACCGACAACCAGCTCTGCATCCGGGTCCTGTCCAAGCGTGCCAAGCACATCCACCAGCTCACCCGGTGGTGCAAACGCAGGATCGAATCCATGCACATGCACTATTCCTTCGCGCTGCCCTCCAGCAAGCCGGGGTAGCTGTCCATTGATTAGCCGACAGACGGTCGATTTCCCACTACCGCTTGCGCCGATCATCGCTACCCATTCGCCTGCTGCCACCGTTAACGACAGTCCTTGAATCGCCGGCTTGCTGCTGCCTTCATGCACATAGTGCACATCCTGTAGCAGAATTGCTGGCTCGGATAGGGCTGCTGAAGACGATGTAGCCATATTAACGTCCATTGGAAAATGCTGCAAAGCGGCGGAGCAGACCGGTTCCACCCAGCGCACGCGCCAGTCCGATCGTTAGCAAACCACAGAGCAGCATGCCACTTAGAATACGTACCACCATCGCAATTGCCAGTACACTAAAGCCAAATTTGCTATATCCAAACAATTGAATCGCCACGATAAACCAGATCGGCACCATCGCGCCGCCAACAAGCATCATCACGCCCGTCGACCAGTTACGATAGCGCAGCACAGCGAAAATAATCTCTGCTACTACCATATAACATACCGCTGCTGCCAGCGCCGAAATGATACCGTACGATGTTCCGACAAAGCTCTGCACGAGTGCGCCCAGCGCATAAGTGATCACCGCTGTACCCGGCTTGCGAATAATATAATACGCGAGCAATCCGTAGATCATATACAAGCCTGTAACGGTCGATGTCAGAATCGGCCCGCCCAGACTACTCAGTAGCTGATTCACACCGGACATGTACATCGTCATGACCGCATTAGCCGTAGCCAGCAGCGCCATAAGCACGATATCCATCGTTGTGAACGCCTGAAAAGTTTTGTTCATTGTGTTCTGAATTGGGGTACTCATACATTCTCTCCTTGCGGCATACGATCACGTACACCTGTATTGTTAACCACGAATTATAATTTAGGTTAACAATAAACAGAAGTCAATCTCTTTTTTTATAGATCATATCATAATGCACGCTATAATCGTTACGATCAGACCGGTCAGCATCGTAGGAATCGCCGATGAAGGCAGCACAAATGGACGGTAAAACGTACGGTCCGGATAAGCACCAAAGCCCTTCGCATCCATCGCTCCAGCAATATGCTGAATACGACGTATCGCTCCGGTAAATACAGAGCCGAGGTATTCACGATTTTGCCGAATCGCTTCCAGCCCGTGTGCCCGGCGCTCACCTCGCAGTCTACGCGCTGCCCGTGCCAGCTTCGCTTCCTCACTCAGCAAAGGTAGAAATGTTAGTGCCAAGGCCAATCCATAAGCAAATCGATATGGCACCTTTAGCTTCTGCACCAGCGCACTGACTAACTCCCGATAATTCGTCGTCAGCGATAAGGCTACAGACGTCATACACAGAATGAAGATGCGCAGTGTCATAACCGCGCCATAATCCAGTCCGCCCGAAGTAATCTGTAACGCTCCTGCTTGCCACAGTACAATGCCAGTGCGAACCGACAGCAATGATAATACAAAATACGGAATACCAATCGCGAGCAGCAGCTTGAACAATGGACGACCAATGACCTGACCTGATCCCCACCAGATCGCCAGCCACACGATAGCGAACAGTACTAGCTGCGGCAACGCATGCCCGATATGTACAGCCAGCACCGAGATACACAGCAGCAGTACGATTTTGGTTAGAGGGTCCATGCGGTATAACCATCTATGTTTTTGTGAATCCAATCCTTCTCACTCCCTGTACTGAACAATCGGTGTTAGAATACCGCATGCCTGCCATTTACGCAATAGATGCCTGGACAACGTTTACCCGATTGCACTGGAGATTGCCAACGAAGCAGAAAGGGTGTTTTCTATCTATTTCCATTTTGCTGATAATCTTCTTTGATAATGATCTCCATTAGTTATTGCCATTATTTAGTTATTTCCATTACGTAGTAACGATACAAAAACTATACCCTGTCACTAAACAGCGGCTTCTCACCGTATGCACCAACACGCCAAAAACCGGTATCCGCTCCATATGGAACGAATACCGGCAACTTGCCAGAGTTAATACCACATTATGTAGCATCAAGCCCTTTTCAGTGGCATCGCATAGTAAGATTCCTCGTCCGATAACAGAATGTATCTGCTACGGCACTTAGACGACGACGGAAGATTGGGGCTTGGAAGCGCGAGTGCGCTCTGGAGAATTGCCGGTATCCGCAGATACAACCTCGCCACATAGCATAGCAAGACGTTTGCGAATCTCGCGCAGCTCACCGATGCCAGTACCTGTAATTCGGTACTCTTCACCACTTACGGTCAGCATATTTTCAGCGGTCAGATGTTCAAGCTGCTGCTTGACCTCACGATCACCTACACGATACCCCCAATTTTCCAGCACAGGCTGCATATCGGCAATCGTCAGTTTATGCTGATTCGCCTGATGCAGCATATGAATCCGAATAAACAAATTTTGTACCTCTGCATGCATATACCCTTCTCTCCTTCCAGTCGTCTGATTGATATAGAGCTGAATAGATGTACAAAAGTCCGAAAACCGATTTGATTCAAGCTGTACTTACCCGGCTAGCCAGTGAGGTAAACATATTTTCACTCTATATTCCAAATTTTACCTTACATGATAAGTAATTTTGATCGCTGATATAGCCCGGCTCTTTTCCTGATCTTCATTGGCAAAACACTTCGTGCAGCGGTATACTAGGACGTATACGTGCACTTATTATCCGCCGGCAGGATGACCCTGCAGCAGGCGGTAAATTTATATGAAAAAGGTGATCTCCATGTTTGAAAATATAGCGTACACCGGCTCTCGTGAGGAGCAATATGCCACTGCACTGAGCCAGCTCAAAGCACTGATTCATGATGAAAGCGATCGAATCGCCAATCTTTCGAATGCTTCTGCTCTGCTGAAGCAATTTCTGCAAGATACGAACTGGACAGGCTTTTATCTGTATGATGGTACAGAGCTTGTGCTCGGTCCTTTCCAGGGCTTGCCTGCCTGCATCCGTATTCCACTTGGCAAAGGGGTATGCGGAACCGCGGCAGCAGAACGCCGCACACTGCTCATTGCAGACGTGCATGAATTTCCAGGGCATATCGCCTGCGATGCGGCATCGAACAGTGAGATCGTTGTTCCACTCGTCCGCGGTGATGAGCTGATCGGTGTGATCGATATCGATAGTCCGCTGAAAAATCGCTTTGATGAGCAGGATCAGCAATTCCTTGAGCAATTCGCTACGATTTTGCTGGAAGCGATCTAAATCGTAAACAGATCATATTAAAAGCCATTCCCTCTATTTCGATGCGCTGTGCACATCGGATAAGGGAATGGCTTTTTTGATTTCTCGTATAGCTAGTTTAGCCGTACATTCACGATGGTTTGTATATTATCGCGCAGTGGTCATAAGAAATAAGTTGTCCACATGTGGATACTTTCTATGCACTCCAGAGAATCTGTACCCTTAAGCAAGGAATCAATCTCCTACGCTACTGCCATCCTGATATTCGCCGCGTACACGTACGACGTTACCGTCTTTGTCCAGATCGACACGTACGGTTGTACCCGCTGTACGCTCATTGGATGGGCCATCAGTGCCTTCAAAGTTAGCTGCTTTTTTGTACTTCTTCTCATTCGTACCCTGCTTGATGACCACTTCGGTATCCGTTTCAGATACGAACTGTCCAACGATATCGCGCTGCGAATTGTCCATATCATCCGCATCCTTGGCAAGCTGCGCGGTGGCGATTGTGCTATCCTGTGCATTTAGCGTTACGCTCACTTCCTTACCCGGCAAATCCACCGAGGTTGGCAAGCCAGCGGCTGGCTCATATGAATTGCTCTTTGGAATAACGAGCTGATTACCACCTACATCAAGCGTCATTGTATCCTCATTCTCAGATACATATTTACCAACTACGTTATAATCCGAGCTTGAATCACTCTTGTTCGGATCGGTAG
>JBCNLJ010000032.1:0-56350 GCA_039595515.1 Paenibacillus sp.
GCAAAATTTGTAAACCCGTGACCCGTAACCCGTAACCCGTAACCCGTAACCCGTAACCCGTAACCCGTAACCCGTAACCCGTAACCCGTAACCCGTAACCCGTAACCCGTAACCCGTAATCTCCTACTTGCTTACTACGATGGAGAGTTGGTAGTTTACGTATTGGTTGAGTTCGACTAGAAAGTGATCTAGTTCGATGTTGGAGGGGAAGCGGCATTCTAGCAGGTAGCAGCCTTTGCCGCTGATTTTGTAATTGGTGATGACGTATTGGGCCTGTGTTTCGATAAAAGATAGATAGGGCTGGTGGTGCAGACTCTGGGTGATGATTGTTAAGAAGACGTGCACGGGATAGCCGAGGCGTGCTGGATTGGTGCGGATGGTGTAGCCTTCGATGATGCCCTGCTCCTCCAAACGGGCGACGCGTGTAGCGGTTGCCTGTCCGGTCAGATGGACTTTTTCGCCAAGCTCCTTCATAGTGATGCGGCCGTTGTGCTGGAGATGCTCTATAATTTGCTGATCGATATGATCCATAGGTAGATGTTGTCCTTTCAGTAGGGTCAGCATGGAATAATTGTATACATAAAGGCAGGATAGCAGAAAATATCTTTCCCATTCGACAAAAACCGCTGTACTCGGCTCGTTGTTACTCCGATATAATGTATAGAACCAGTTATCATGCGAGTACCACTCTAAACAATATACCGATTTACAATAGATGGAGCAGGTGAGGAATGGAACAAGAGTTATTAAACTACGCCCTGATCATTATACTGGGTGGTCTGCTGAGCTTGGGTTTGTCGTTCTATGCATTATTTCGGTTACATGATGCGCCGGGTGGCGTGTATTATTGCATTGCTGCATTTCTGGCATCGATGTTCGGGTTTTCATATTTATTTGAATTATTAAGCACAACCTTTCAATCGACCTGGTTCTGGCTGCGTGCCGAGTATGTGTTTTTACCATTCATTCCGGCGTTCACGCTGCTGATGTGCTGTGCTTATATTGGATACAGACCCAAGCGTTGGATGTATGTGATTCTGTTTGCGATTCCGTTATCGACGGTCATTATGCAGCATACGAATGAGCTGCATCATCTGTATTATACATCGCTCCGATTGAGCACGGATACGCCATTTCCGGTATCGCGGATCGAGCATGGGCCGTATTTTTATGTGCACTCGATCTATTTATATGTCTGTCTGGCGATTGGTGTACTGCTGCTGGTCAATCAGGCAAGGCAGGTTCGGCTTCGTTTTCGATTACAAATTTTGATGATGGTCGCCGGGCTGCTCACTCCTGTGATTGCCAGCCTCTTTTATGTGAGCGGGCAGAGTATGTATGGAATCGATCTTGGTCCGGTGTTCATTAGTGTGTCGTTCATCTTTCATAGCATTGCGCTGTTTCGTTACCGTATGTTCGATGTGGCGCCGATTGCGCGCGATATCGTATTTGAAAGTATGGCGGACGGCGTTATGGTCATTAACGAAAATGATGTGATCGTTGACTACAATCGCACGATGAAAGACCTGATGCTCGGTGTCACGTCGAAGCTGATCGGTCGGGCGATGTCAGACATTTTGCGCGATCGACCGGAGCTGTACGAGCTGGTGGAAGCAGGTCAGGACTGCGAATATATTGGCTGGCACGAAAATGTACGCTACTGCTACCGGATACGATTTTCCCCGGTATTGAGTAAAAATAATGCACAGGTCGGGCGCATCATTCATGTATCCGATATAACCGAACAAGCGAATTTGCAGGATCAGCTACAATATCTGGCGGATACAGATGGTCTTACACGGCTATTTAACAAAACAGCATTTATGTACCGAGCCGAGCAGGAGCTGGAGCGGATTGCGCGTAGAGGCGGGCATATGTCGATGATCATGTTCGATATCGACGTATTCAAGCAGGTGAACGATACGTTTGGACATGAGGCAGGCGATATGGCGCTGTTGTATCTGGCGGATGCGGTACGTGAATATGTGGACGATTATATTCTGGCAGGGCGTTATGGTGGCGATGAGTTCGTGCTTTGCATGCCGGGCAGTGACCTGGATGCAGCCTGTGAGGTAGCCGAGAAATTGCGTCGGCATATTGAAGCAGGTGAAGTATCGACTGACGGTGAGCTGCTATGTATTACGTCGAGCTTCGGCGTAACGTCTGTGTATGTGGCACCAGGGGAGCAGGAGCTATCTACCCCTTTGCTCATTCGGCAGGCGGATCAGGCGCTGTATGCGTCCAAGCGCTCCGGGCGTAATCGGGTGCAGGTGTATGGAGAACTGGGGTTGCCGTCTGAAATAGGCGGGGCAGGGTAAAATGTACTTGAAATAGTTAAGGTCAGGCTAGAGATACACGGTTTCGTTTGGAAAATAAGGTGGGTTATCAGGCACGCTGTATGTATATGCGACAACGGATAGAAGGGCTATTCGTTGTCGTGACAAATGACAGGAAGCAAGAGTACATAGAATTAAGAGAGACTATTGCTCGTTCATTGAATGAGACTAGAATTACAAGTGATATTTGATAGCACGATTTGATAGCACGCAGAATTGTATCTACCATTCAGATCAAATGGCAGAACAGACAAGCTACGTTTAAGCTAGAAGCGTAAAATAAAGATAGCCCTATCCATCAAAAAAGACACTACACCGAGTCTTCCCTCGTCTGTAGTGTCTTTTTCCATCAATCCGATCAACTCTGCATTACCCCTTAAACAACATACGCACCGCCACCACAAACAAGCACACCGCCAGCACGCGCACAACCGCTTTCGCCGGAATCTTCGATGCAATGCGAGCACCGATCTGTCCGCCAACTAGCGCACCGATTGCGAGCCAGATGAACTTATCCCACATCACATGCCCCAGACTCACATGCGAGATCGTGCCTACTAATGACGACAGCAGAATCGAGAACATCGATGTCGCTGTCGCAATATGCGGCGGGAAGGCGAGGAACAGGATCATGGTCGGCACCATCACCGAGCCGCCGCCGATGCCGAACAGACTGGATAGGAAGCCGACGAACAGCGCCACCACACAGCCAAACCACATATTAAACGAATACTCATGCACCTGTCCGCTCTGGTCGATCAGGCGATGGCTTGTATTCGGGCGCAGCCATCCGCCACGGCTGGAGGTCGGTTTGAAGTTGATCATGACCGCCATAATCATCAGAAAAATACCGAGTGCGATAAAAAAGGTACGGCTGCCAACAACCGTTGTCGTCAGCGCGCCAAGGATCGAGCCGGGGATCATCGCGACCGAAAACGCCAGTCCGCTCCGGTAATCGATCCGGCGCTGGCGTGCATACGCGATCGTACTGGAAATGGCACTCACAAACAGCACCGCCATCGACGTACCGGAAATGCTAGCTACCGGAATGGTATACAGAAATGCCAGCACTGGCACAATGATAAAGCCACCGCCAAGTCCGGCTACTGCCCCGCAAATGGATGCCAGCATACCGACAGCGAGTAGAAGTAAAGCTTCAAGCATACGATCAGAGTCCTTTCCTGCTCATTCAGATTGGATATTCTATCTAAGCAGTATAGCATGGAAAGAAGCTGGATACCTTGAACGTGCGGGTTGATCCAGGCGCTCGTTTAACCGGATACCGCTTCGGTCGTCTGTGTCGCTGCTGATGTACGCTCCTGAATTGGAGCGGTTGCACGCTGATTCCCTTTGGCAATCCGCTGCTTGAAGTAGCTAATGATGCTGGATACGATCACGACAGACAATGCAGACAGAATCGCTTCATACCAGCCGACCGAGTAGAATCCAATACACACCACGATCGAATCAAATACAAAGTTCACTATGCCCGGATTCCAGCCCAATCGCTGCTGAAGGAAAATCGCCACAATATTCACACCGCCAAGCGACGCGCGATTCATGAACAGCGTAGACAATCCGAAGCCGCACAATACGCTACCAAGCGTGGTCCCGACTACGGCGGGCAGATCGAATAGCGGCAGCCATGCGCCAAGCGAGCTGACCAGCGATACGATACATACGGACATGATCGTAGACAGCGTAAAGCTCCAGCCCATCCGTACAAATGAAAAGACATAAAACGGAATATTGATCACAAAGAACAGCAGTGCAAATGGCAATTCTAGCAAATAACTCAAGCTTAATGCCAGCCCGGCTGTTCCGCCGGTAACGACCTGCGCATGACGCAATAACAGCAAGCCCAGACTAACGAGGATACAGCCTGCAATAATCGCAAGCAGGCGCTTTGGAGCGAATGTATTCATATGTAATATTCCTTTCTTGTAGCTCAATGAATGTTTATACATGTTACTGTATCGATCTGGCTTATTAACATGATATAATGCCAAAAAAGCAATGCACATGTAAAAATAAAGCTTATCTCGTCCATTTATATGCAAAATGAACAATAATAATTTTATATGTATGCAAAATAGAAATAGACAACAATCGATGTGAAGGTAGGGCGTTAGCACAGCCCCCTTTCTACATACAGGGAGGAATACCAATGGATACGATCGATGCCAGAATGCTAAGCCTGCTACAGCAGGATGCACGCATGACGATTAGCGAGCTGTCCAAGCAGCTTGCGCTCAGTCGACCGAGTGTAACGGAGCGGCTGCATCGTTTGCAGGAGAAGGGAATTATTGAAGGCTTTACGGCTGTCGTATCACCGGCGGCCGTAGGACGCAGCATTTTGTTGATGATCCAGATTAGCGATCTGAAGGTATCGGCAGGCGAGTGGGAGAAGATGATCGCATCGGAGCAGGATGTGATCGAATGTCATCGAGTGACTGGAGAGATCGGCTATATTATAAAGGCAGCAGTGGATGGTATGGAGGGCTTACGCCAGCTTGTGGATCGGTTGATGGTGTACAGCTATGTGAATACGTCGGTTGTATTAACATCGCCGGTACAGCGCAGACATGTGCTGCCGGTTCATGTGCAGGATTGATTTTGTCACCCAGCAAGTCATCGGCGGAACGACAGGTGCTACTATACTGTCGGAAGCTCTATTTGTACAAAACAGCTTACGTAAAATCGCTGCATACCACAATGATGAAACAACAGGTAGTGTGAGCGCACGATGCCTGATTGGATGACCATAGCTCACCATCTCGTACATCGTGAGCTATGGATGGCGAAGCCATGCAGTGAGCAACCCTGAATTAGATGACAATCCATTGAAGTCGTTACAGATGAATAACGAAATGACAATGAAAAACAGACCGCCCCGAAGCTCAGGAGCGGTCTGTTCCGTATGCAGCCATATTGGTATTATGCTGCTGGAGTGACAAATCAAAATTATCGCGATTACCGATCTGTGTACTCGCACCGCCGCCGTGACGTTTATACAGCACAAGCCAGTAAAAGATCGGGTACTGACGTAGCGGCTGCCGCTGAGCACCGATATACACATCGGCAAGCTGCTCATACGGCGACCAGTAATCCGCAATATTGGGCGTAATCCGGCGATGTGCACGGCTGCTTGGGATATGCTCGCAGACACGTTCTGAGCTCAGTCGCTCGCGCCATGTGCCGTAAAATGTATGCGAGCTGCCATGTGTACGGCAAATAAACGGGCGCACCGGATAGACGCGGCAAATGCCTTTTTCCGGATCAAGCAGCGGGCAAGCGAAGCTGTTGCGTCCGGCATGGTGGCGAATCGAATCCAGCTCCTGCTTGCGGCTCGTTCGATTCACCAGCGCTTCATACATCGGCTCATTATCGTGCTGGAATCGCTCCAGATTGCGCTCAGCTTGCTGGAAAGCAGCATCGATATCTGCCTTGCTCCAGCTATGCTCCATATACGTGAGTAGTAGCTCGAACTCCACCTGTGATACCGGAAAATAGTCTGAACAGCAGCTACTACAGCCTGCCGCACATGGCGGGTGCTTGCTGCTCTGCTGATGATAGTCTTCAATTACCGCATCCACCTGCTCATACAGAGCCGTCATATGCATCGCCCGGCTATCCGCTGCGGAACGAGGGTGGCAATGTTTCAAAGGGCGTCCACTGCCGCAAAAGCAAGGGCGATCCGGCGACAGACCGGACGCCACGGTATGAGAAGGATCAGGATCAACAGATATGGCATCATAAGGCGGTGCAACCTCTTTTGGCGTACTGTGATCTTGTACGCGCTGGCGCTGCTGCGGCTGAACCGCTTCGGTATGCGGATCGTAACGATGGGGTTTGTTCTGCTTGCGATCTGGCATGGAAATCCTGTCCTTTCCGCTCCGTCGCTGCTGTATCCGTAGATAGGAAGGAAAGCATAATCTCCCCGGCCAGCAGCCGATTCGGACGCTCCCTCATTCCATATTAGCCAGAACGAGGCAGAGCAAGAACGAAGCTTGTCCTTCCATTATACCGCAACCGATCGCTACACTTAACCTTCCAGCTCTTTATACATAAAATAATCAAAGTCCGCATGACGACGTCTGCCGCCCATATCGATACAGTTCATGCCGACAAAGGCACCGGTGAAGAAGCCACCGCCCTGTACATAATCATCGGACAGCTTGTAGCATTCGAGTTCAACAGGAACCGTGTGCCAGTTCTGCCCGTCAAATGAGTAGCTGTAATGGTACTGCTGCACACGTACTTCCACCTTAATATGCACCAGTTCGGCTTCCTCAGGCACCGGAATGGGTTTCCGTCCGAAGGGCTGACTGAACTGTCCGTTATCGCAGATCAGCAGATCCAGTACACGTCCGTACTTTTCATGCCATGTGATCTGTAAGGTCGACCAGTTCTCGGTATTGTAATAGCATGTCAGGCCGGCACCCTGCTGGAATGTATCCGGTCGGAAGTCGATCGCGGTTGCCGCATCAAATGAAAAGGCCTGCCAGCGACGTGCGACATACGCCTGCGTGAACAGCGAGCTTAGCGATTCGCGTCCATACAATCGCAGATAGCCCGGACGACTTTCCAGACAGGCGATATCTTTGGTGAGCGGAATACGCAGCGTTTGGAAATGGATATTCAGATCGGTACTATCAAAGTCATCGTGCTCGGGATAATCCTGCTCCCATACGACGGGCTCCATCTGTGGTGCAGGCACCTCGACCCGACCCTGCTTACCACCGACTACCATCGGCCAGCCGTCGACCCATTCAATCTGCTGCAGGGCGGTTTCGCGTCCGAGCGGGCAATAGCCACGATTGTCCAGAATCGGCAAGGTGTCATTCGGCAGCGGTCGTCCGGTCAGATGGGCGAGATACCACTCATCCGTATGGGTATGTAGAAGGGAAGCATGACCGCATTTTTGCAGCGGATGACGCGGGTCCTGCCATGCGCTGAGCATTGGATAATCCGGCTGTGTCTCATATGGTCCGAACAGCTCACGGGAGCGTGCTACCGTCTCGGCATGCTGATAAGTCGTGCCACCTTCTGCTACGAACAGATAGTAATAGTCGTTCACCCGATATAGATGCGGGCCTTCGGTATAACGCAGATCGGTGCCTTTATAAATGATCTGCGGTTCGCCGATCAGTTGCTGCTGCTCATGATCGTATTCCTGTAGCGAAATGCCGTAAAACGGATGGTGGTACATCCGATGATCCCAGTACATATTGAGCAAGTATTTCCGTCCATCCTCATCGTGGAACAACGACGCATCAAAGCCTACGCCATTCAGTAAAATCGGCTCTGACCATTCACCATCAATCGTATCGCATGTGACCAGATAGTTCAGGCAGTCCTTCCAGATGCCACTAACAACCTTCACATCGGTATACACAAGCCAGAACTTGCCATCATGGTAGCTCAAGTCTGGTGCCCAGATGCCGCCGGAATTCGGATTGCCTTTCATATCGAGCTGGGACAGTCGATTGAGCGGGCGATGCACCAGATGCCAGTTGACCAAATCACGGGAGTGGTGTAGCTGCACACCGGGGAACCATTCAAAGGTAGATGTAGCGATATAATAGTCTTCACCCGCACGACAAATGCTCGGATCAGGGTTAAAGCCGCGTAATACAGGATTTTGGATTGCCATCATTTTGACCTCCATCGGGGTTATAGTGGAATACGATAGCCAGCATAGAGAACATAGTCTGCATAACGATACCTTCATTTTCGTGAAGCGCTTACAAATACATCAGGTGCGTCACCGTCAGTTTTAACCGTTACCGAGCCTGTCTGCCAGGACCCATCGGCATAGCCTGGCGATCATACAAAAAGTGCAGCTCAAAAACTTTGTATAATGGTTAAACTAACTTTTCTTGAAGGTAACACAATTTAGGATAGAGCGCAATGTGCAAACCGGATTATGGTACAATGAATGGGCAAAACTTTAGAACAATGTGAATATCATGACGATCAACCAATGAATATGATGAATCATATTAATACATCACACCATCTGATTTTAAAAGCACAATGGAGGCTCATGTCCTATGCAATCATCTGATCAAAATAAATCCGCCTGGAACGGCAGCACCTACCAATCCTGGCTTAATCGATTCGGTACACCGGAGGAGGCGGCTGGTAAAATTGCAACCGATCCGAATAAGCGTGTTAGCGGTGCCCTGCGCCATATGGGCGACGATATTAATGGACAGCGCATCATCAATCTGATGGGCTCAAACGGCAATAAGGCAGTTGCCCTTGCCCTGCTCGGTGCCGAGCTGACAGTAGCGGATTTCTCGCCGGAAAATGAGCAATATGCGCTGGAGCTGGCAGCCGCTGCGGGTGTACCGCTGCATTATATCGTTTCAGATGTGCTGGAGCTGCCACAGACGCTGAATGATAGCTATGATATCGCCTTTATGGAGTTCGGTATTTTGCATTATTTTACTGATCTGCAGCCGCTATGGGCAGTGGTAGCAAGACTGCTGAAGCCGGGTGGAAGATTGGTGCTACAGGATTTCCATCCGATCTCAACCAAGCTCATCTCCTCGCGTGGCACTACAGCCAAGATTCGCAAGCATAAGGTGGACGGCGATTATTTTGATACATCGCTGGTAGAGAAGGAAGTGTCCTATTCCAAATATGCCGAATCCGGTCAGGTGCAGGAAGAGAAGCAAAAGGTGTATCTGCGCAACTGGACACTTGGTGAGATTGTGACCTCCATTGCCACTGCGGGCTTGATTATCAAAACGCTGGAGGAGCTACCTAACCAGTCATCCGAGGTATTTGATAAGGGCATTCCGAAGACGTTCACAATTGTAGCGGAAAAGGCTCATTCAAAAGGCTGAAATCAAAATCTAACATAAAAATCTAACATAAAAATCAAAAAGCACGAACATGCTGGGATCGACTGTTGCAGAAGAATGGCTGCAAAATGGACAGTAGCAATGTTCGTGCTTTTTAGTTAGCAAAATCTCCTATTCGCGCTGTTAGCTTGCAGAAGTATACAGGTTCGATACGTACAATCCATGTACGCCCATCATCACTATTAAGGATGAACAATAGAGCGGCGTATAGCTTGTACATCCGCCTTAAACTCTACAATACTTCTAACTCAAGCCGTATCAATATCCTTGACCGTTGATGTCTCTTTAAAATTAACAGCGAACGGTGGCATCACGAGCAGCTTGCCCAGTGCTTCAGCAGTTACAGGCTTACTGAACAGATAGCCCTGCATTTCATGACAGCGAATCTGCTGGAGTAAGGAGGCTTGCTCATGGTTCTCTACACCTTCGGCGATCACATTCATATTCAGGCTACGCGCCAGATTGATGATCGAGCTAATAATCATATGGTTTGCCTGGCTGCTGCCGATGCGGCTGGTGAATTCACGGGCGATTTTGAGCTTGTCGACCGGGAAGTTTTCCAGATAAGCGAGAGATGAGTATCCTGTTCCGAAGTCATCGATCGAGATCGATACACCGAGCTCCTTCAATGCTTTGAGCTTGGAGATTACATCACTGATATGCGTCATGGCAATCGATTCGGTAATCTCCAGATCGATATAAGTCGGATCAACACCGGTCTGCTTCAGAATGCGTGCTACCGTACTAACAAAGCTTTCCTGCTCGAATTGCTGTGCCGACAGATTGATACCGATCTTGATCATATGACCTTCATCCTGCCATTGCTTCGCCTGCTGACAGGCTTCGCGTAGTACCCATTCACCAATCGACAGCATCAGTCCCGTTTCCTCGGCGATTGGAATGAATTCACCCGGCATAATCATGCCAAGCGTCGAATGCTCCCAGCGAATAAGTGCCTCAACACCGATGACGCGTCCATGCAGCGCATCAATCTGTGGCTGATAATGAAGCATAAGCTCATTGCGGTAGAGCGCCTGACTGAGTTCTTTTTCCAGCATTAGCTTTTTGGAATAGAGCTGGTCTTTATCATTGTAGAAGCGGTAATGACCTTTGCCGTTTTTCTTCACCTGATACATGGCGATATCGGCCTTTTTCATCAGCGTAATTGGCGATTCATCTTCTCCCGCATAGAGAGCGATACCGATACTTGGCGTTGCGATAATCTCGTAGCCTTGAATATAATGCGGCTGATTCATACCATCCAGAATGCGCTGGGCAATGACCGATGCTTCGCGTGTATCCTTCATATGACGAATGAGCAGGGTGAACTCGTCGCCGCCCAGACGTGCGACCATATCGTTATCGCGTACGCATCCTTGCAGGCGCTGCGCGACCGAGCGTAGTAGCTGATCGCCCACATCATGACCGAGCGTATCATTGATATTTTTGAAGCGATCCAGATCGATGAACAGAATAGAAAATAGCTCCTCATTCGTCCGGGCAATCTGCACTGTATCGCCAAGCGCATGCTCAAATGAAGCGCGATTCATCAGCCCGGTTAATGGATCATGATAAGCGAGATAATGAATCTGTTCTTCATGGCGTTTGTTCTCGGTAATATCCTTGGCGATGCCATATATACCGACGACTTCGCCCTGCACGATGATCGGTACATTTGTCATCCGCACCTGGAAAATATCGCCTTTGTGATTGCGTATCGCGGTTTCATAGATTTGTGGCTCACCCTGAAGCACTAACTCAATCCGCTCCATAATCACATCCGTCTGCGCATCATGGAAATAAGTCATCGTATGCTTGCCAATCATCTCTTCTTCACTGACGCCATGCATACGAAGTGCCTGCGGATTGGCGCTTTCGATACGTCCATCCAGACCGATGGCGACAATGGCATCCGGGTGGAAATCAACAATCGAGCGGTAGCGATTTTCACTGCTTTCCAGCTCGATTTTCTTATCGTACAGCTTACGAGCAAGCCGATGATTTTCCAAAATAATCATCACCTGACGAATCATCACGAGCACAATCGCCAGACCCGTGCCGATCATCAGCACATATCTACCATCCGCATTCAATATCATAAATACAAACAGAGCGGCAATACCAAGATACGGTAATATGAATTGTGGCATATCAAGACGCGGAATATCGGGCTTGGACGAGCCAGCTTTCTTCTTGTGAACCGGCTGCTCCAGGTCTGCCGTATGCAAAATACCAGCGAAACCGACAAGCAATAAACCGAGGATGAATAGCGGATCAGCCCAGCTACCCGAGCTATACGTATGGAGTGTAGTCATGTATAGAAATGTCGTATCGCCGATAATCTGAGCCAGCAAACCGAGGCATAAAGACAGTACAACCCGGTTAGACAGTGTACGTATATTGCTTAAATAGAGACTTGCTGCCCCACCAAGCAGTGCCAGATCACCCACAGCATAGCCGACCGAGAGTAGAACATGCGGTTCAATATGGGTAATGCCTGTAATTACTAACATAAAGCGCATAAGAAAATGCCAGCTCAACGTAGTCAGCACCGTCATCACAATAGCGATATCCAGCACAAGCCGAACCATAGGCAGACCGTCCTTCTCACGCTTTAACTTATAAAAGAAGGCCAGCATATAAAAAAGCACCTGAAGCACATAAAAAAGATCAGGATATCCGGGAAAAGGAACGTCAACATTGTACAGCGTCTCATAGATCAGCCAGACCAGCTCTGCAATGCCATAGTTTATACAGCCGATCCATAATAACAGCCAGAATGGACGCTGACGGCGACGGCTACCTTTCCAAGCCATATACAGCCATACACAGGCGACGACTGTGCCGACAGCAGACAATATATTCCCGCCTGTTGTACGAGCTACATCATTATCTTTCCATATCCAAATCCATATATAATACACAACTGTGAACACAACAATGAAGGCAAACGACCATGGTTTTACAATTTGAGCCTTTTTAGGCATATTTCATTCCCTCTAATTTCAATTTATTTAGTTAATAATACCCAAATTAAGCGCGTATATACCTAAATATTTGATGAAACTTATAGGTCTAAAGACCAAATAGTTTAATCACTTAATAGTACGTCATTTCACAAGCAATTGAAATACATATTGTTGCAATTTTTCGGAAAATTTTGGTTGGAATTCCGATGAGAAATTACGATATTCGGCGAAAGAACCATTTTGAAAGCGAAAACAGCAAAATAAGCTTGAAAAGTCCTTAATTAACGGCGGAAACTATAGTATTTCCAAACATTGAATTGTATAATCGAACAGAACGTAAGGAATGGTGGCAAAGGCTGCCGGTCGTTTATTTTATGATGAAAAGAGGGGTTAGAGGATGGCAGGATCAAGCGGATTATCCGTTAAAACGATTGTTGCAATCGGGATTGGTTCAGCACTATTTGTCATTCTGGGCCGTTTTGCTTCGATACCAAGCTTTATTCCGGATACGAATATCGAAGTGACGTATGCATTGCTGGCGTTGTTTGCTCTTCTGTATGGACCATGGGCAGGCCTGCTGATCGGTCTGATCGGGCATACGCTGAAGGATGCCATTTTCTATGGCTCGCCGTGGTTTAGCTGGATTATCGCTTCCGGTATATTCGGCCTGATTGTCGGTCTGATGACCCGCCGTATTCGTATTGCAGACGGCGAATTTGGTGGCATGGATATTTTACGCTTCAACCTGGCACAGCTTACTGCCAATGTGCTCTGCTGGCTTGTCGTTGCGCCTGTACTGGATATTCTGATCTACTCCGAGCCGGCGAATAAAGTATTCGTACAGGGTGTAGGTGCAGCCATTTCCAATACGCTGACTGTAGCGATCGTCGGAACGCTACTGGCAATCGCCTATTCCAAAACAAGAACCAAACGCGGCAGTCTGAGCCGGGAATCCTGATCGATTCATAGCATGGCTGTGCATCATCGGGAAGCAGGCGAATTTGCTGCTCGCAGCAGCAGAGTGGTACAGTAAGAGCGATAGACCGGTGGGTGTCACCGGTCTTTTTCGTTGACATGATCGCGTAAGGGGGAGCTCGCTACAGGATGTGAGCTTGCCGAGCATTAATGGTATAGATGGATAGTATAGATTGAAGGGATATGGCTGATGTGCATACTATCGTTGAACGAGATGTCTACATAAAGCCAGAGCAGAAGGAAGGACATGCATGAAGAAACCAGTTATTGAATTTCAGAATTTTAGCTTTCAGTATCGAGCGCAGTCAGAGCCTACACTGCATGATGTGAATTTGACGATCTATAAAGGTGAAAAGGTGCTGATCGTAGGCCCTTCGGGTTCAGGTAAAAGTACACTGGCGCACTGTATTAATGGTTTGATTCCATTTATGTATGAGGGCGAGATTAGCGGCACGCTGCGTGTAGCAGGAGAGAATGTACAGGATCAGGGCATCACACTGCTATCGGATGAGGTAGGCACAGTCATGCAGGACCCGGATGGACAATTTGTCGGGCTAACTGTGGCTGAGGATATTGCATTCAAGCTGGAAAATGACGCTGTACCGCAGGCAGATATGATCCGGCGCGTGTTCGAGGCAGCCGATACGGTGGAGTTTGCCAGTTTTCTCGAAGCGTCGCCTCATTCGCTTTCCGGTGGGCAAAAGCAGAAAACGACATTTGCCGGTGTGCTGGTCAGCCATGCAGGTATTTTATTATTCGATGAGCCGCTGGCCAGTCTGGACCCGCATACCGGACAGTTGACTGTTGATCTGATCGACCGGATTCATCGCGAAACAGGCAAGACGATTGTCATTATCGAGCATCGTCTGGAGGAGGTGCTGGAGCGTTCGATCGATCGGGTTATCGTAGTGAGTGAAGGGCGGATCGTCGGTGATATGACACCGGATGAGCTGCTCTGCACCGATCTGCTGCGCACAACAGGCATTCGGGAGCCGCTCTATCTGAACGCACTTCACTATGCAGGCTGTGAGATCACACCGGCGATGCAGCCCGGTCATATCGATCATATTCAGCTTGATAGCTGCATTGCGCCCCTCCAGCAGTGGTATAACTGTGTGCATCAGGAGGATCTGCCTGTGATTGAGCAGCCGGTGCTGGAGATTGAGCATGTCTCGTTTGGCTATGAGGCAGGACAGCCTATTTTGCATGATGTATCCTTTCAGATTGGTAAAGGGGAGATCGTCTGCATTGCAGGACGAAATGGAGCAGGCAAGTCGACGATTTCCAAGCTCATCTGTGGGTTCTATCGTCCAAGTGCAGGTCGCATTTTGTTCAATGGGCGTGACCTGAGTGGCGATACGATCAAGGAGCGCGCCGATCATATTGGCTTTGTGATGCAAAATCCGAATCATATGCTATCCAAGCCGCTATTGTATGATGAGGTTGCGCTCGGTCTGCGCACACGCGGTGTGCATGAGGATACGATTCGTGAGCGGGTGCATGAGGTGCTCAAAGTATGCGGACTGTATCCGTTTCGTAGCTGGCCGGTATCGGCGCTGAGCTATGGACAGAAGAAGCGGGTTACGATCGCTTCGATTCTTGTGCTGGAACCTGAGATTATGATTCTGGATGAGCCGACCGCCGGACAGGACTTCCGCCACTATAATGAAATGATGGAGTTTCTGAATCAGCTTAATCGGCGCGGTATGACGATCATTATGATCACGCATGATATGCATCTGATGATGGAATATGGACAGCGTGCAGTGGTTATGGCAGACGGGAAAAAGATCGCTGACGATTGTCCATCTCGTGTGCTGGTGCAGCCGGATACGATCGCTGCCGCCAATCTGAAGCAGACGTCGCTGCATGCGTTGTCTGTCAAATCAGGCGTAGGCGATCCGAATGAGTTTGTTGGACGCTTCATCGCGTATGACAGGGGGCTGCGTCATCCATGAGTGCCAAAATGCTAACCTATACAAACCAGAATACGCCGATTCATCGGTTAACCGGGGCAAGCAAGCTGCTGTTTTTCGTGCTCTGGGCGCTGACAGCGATGATCATTTACGATACGCGCTGTCTGCTGGCGATGTTTATCATGTCGATCATCATTTTTGCCGCTTCGCGTGTGCCGTTTAAGCAGTATTCCTTTGTGCTGTATTTGATCCTGATCTTCTTTGTGTTTAATCAGATTGCGATCTTCCTGTTCGCGCCATTATATGGGGTAGAGCTGTACGGTACACGGCATGATATTGTGCATCTGTTTGCCTGGTATACGCTCACCTGGGAGCAATTGTTTTATCAGTTTAATGTGGCGCTCAAATATGCGGTTGTCGTGCCGATTGGACTGCTGTTTTTGCTCGTAACCGATCCGAGTGAGTTTGCCGCTTCCTTGAACCGACTTGGAGTCAGCTATAAAGTGGCGTATTCGGTCGCTATTGCGCTGCGCTATATTCCGGACATTCAACAGGACTTCCAAAATATCTCCTTCTCTGCACAGGCGCGCGGCATCGATATCTCGCGTAAGGAGAAGTTCGGCAAGCGTCTGAAAAATGTCGTATCGATCCTCCTGCCGCTCATTCTGACCAGTGTGGAACGAATCGAGAAGATTAGCACCGCAATGGAGCTGCGCGGCTTCGGACGCGGCAAGAAACGCACATGGTACCGTGCACGTCCGCTGCGAAAGGGCGATTATATCGCGATTACGCTCATCATTATCGTGACGGTGGCATGTCTCGTGATTACGTTTGCGGATGGGTCGAGATTTTATAATATTTTCAAATGATAGTTGGATAGATAGTGAATAGAACGGTGAAAAAGCCTTTCACGAGCGCTGAAGTTGCGGTAATCCTATTTGCTTGCACAACAAGAGCAACACAATATAAATGAAATAAACGGACGTCAGTACAGTACTGACGTCCGTTTATTTCTTCGAATATGTTTAAGCTGTTCATTAATGGCGCTTGACTACTATTCAATTCGATTCTTTTTCTAATATTCCTAATTCTTTGTGAAAATATTGGAGTGTCCACATATGACTTCTTTTACGCTCCAGGGCAGAGGTGTTACCTTTTTGTATATCATTACAGTAATTATTAACGAACTTGCAAAACTGATTTCTAATCATTGAAAAATGTTTTGAGATAGCATCATGTTGGACTTGAGGAATCGGCTTAGATGAAGAGGATGCATATTTTGCAATATCGTTTATGATAACTGCTTTTGAATAGTCAATTCCTTTGCCTTTCTGTGCAATCTTTGCTTCATTTGAAGGGACATATTGGCTAAAAATGAAAGCAAAAGGATGATTTACATTGGATCTAAAGGGAATAAAAAAATCATTTCCTCTATGTTTGATAAGCAGATGTAAATATTGCCTGTTTTCATCTCGCATCATTTGCTCACAGTGAGCATAATCTGAATAGAAATCAGTAGTTAAGTGCATATACTCAAACTCCAGATTCGAAGGCTGATCCATCCCCTGAACTCCTCTACAACGAGAAAATGACGCCTACTCAGCGTCATTTCCCAAATTAAAAATATTTCGTTTGACTTTCTTTTTTTAAGGTGGGCTGCCATTCGCACCACGATATTTCGTTTGGCTTTCTTTTTTTAAGGTGGGCTGCCATTCGCACCACGATATACTTGTATATTAACACATTTTCCTTACTCTGTAAACGTAAAAACTTATTTTTATGGCCTACTTGGATACTCTAACTTTAATAATTATAAGTGTGTATTTTGAGAATAGTAATGATCTATTTTGATCCATCATTTATACCTGTCCACCATCCGCTTGGCGTGCTCAAGGGAAAAACCATACTTGCCACGGAGCTGTTTGATCGCTTCTATGGGGGAAGCTTGCTTCAAATCGTGCTGAATATAATGCTTCACCTCTGGATTGTCCTTGTACACTTCGAAAAGCTGCTTTTCCAACGTATTGATTCTTTTAGAATTGTACAAATTCGAAATGAAAGATAATACAAATGCGATGAAGAGTATCGTCTGGATCAGCATACTCTCGTTCATCTAATCCCTCCCTGTTGGCTTCTCAATCGTCTGTCTATCTCTAAAATACAAAAAAAGCTCGTCGTTCTCAAGGAATCCAGCAACCGAGAGAAGGACGAGCGTATGGTGTATCTGCATTGAAGCTGTATAGCAGCGAATCATAGCAGTGGATAATATCAGTGGAAAATAGGAACTGCCATCTGGTTATTGCCGACTGAAGCAGTGTAATCCGTTAACGACCCGGCACAGGGCTATTACAAATTCTGACTCGCTGGACGCGGAATCTGATTCGTCGTTGCCATCTGATCAAGGAATAGCAGTAGCTCCTTGTTGAATTTGTCCATTTCATCAAACATCATCGCGTGTCCGCTATGCTCAAACGGTACAACCCGCGCATCCGTGATCGATTCGCTCAGTAGCTGGGCAAATTGTGGATCACAGATTTTATCCTTCATTCCCTGGAAAATGACGGTTGGCACGTTCACCGCAGACAGATCACCGCGCAAATCCTCATCGCGCAGGGCGATCGCTGCTTTGATCGTACCGTGATGAGATGCTTGCAGACAGAGCGTTTCCAGCCACATCATCATGCCGGCTCTCTTTTTGCTATGAGTGAATTGTAGACCGAACTTGCCCAGCATTTTCGGACGATCCTCATACGTTGCTTCGATCATATCGCTAGTCAGGTCATCCGCAGTCATCAAGCCATAATCAAAGTCCGGACGCTTCACAAATACAGGCGCCGCTGCACCCATCAAAGCAAGCTGGGCAATCCCATGCCCCTGATGACGCGCCATATAGCGAATCGCCACTGCGCCACCCATCGAGAAGCCGACCAGCACCGCATTTTCCAGACCAAGCTCATCGATAACCGCACGCACATCGTCAGCCATCCGGTCATACGTATATCCGTCCCACGGTGCATCCGATTTACCAAAGCCACGGAAATCGATCCCGATACAGCGATACCCGTTCATCGGCAGCTTGGAAAATTGATATTCAAACATTAGCTGATTGGCAGGCCAGCCGTGCAGGAAAATAACCGGAATCCCTTCACCCAGATCCTGTACAAAAAGCTTCACGCCATCTTCCACCTGTATATATCTACCCATCCTAATCGCCTCCATTTTCATATTCGCCATCCTGCTGCACGAGTGCGACAAAATCACGTTCTTCCTTTACCGTCACCATGAGCGCAAGTTATACGGCACGTTGCTAATACCTTAAACGTATTCATTTACTTACAAACCTTGCTGTATTGCTAAGCGAGCGAATATGTACACTTGATGGGGTGTCGTTTCTCATTGATCGTGTTGCGGGTACAATATTTTAGGTGAATTGGTGTAGTGGCTTTGGATTGGTGATTTGTTGGTGCTTATGAAGTGGGGAGGCACGACATAGAAACATAGAAACATTGAGATATAGAGACTATAGAAATAGAAATAGCATAGGGTTGTGTGCAGACTTAGGTTAGGGATGCGTACATCACTTCCGGGAAGGAATAAGGGAACGGACTCCCGTCTCGCACAGGAATCTACGGAGTAGGAGTAATGGTAGATTCCCGTGCTCAAAAGTCGTCCTTATCCCTTATTTCCTTCCCTCCGCTCCGTGCTGTTTGCAGCATACGTAATTAAGAGCACGCTATGCATACTATTTCTATGATTGTCTGATTCTCTAGTTCTCTGTCTAAATGCTTTTATCTGTGTAACATCTGTGTCTATGTGTAGCATAAAATGGTAGTAGTCTTGTAGAAACGATAATCAGTAGCCTTTTAGAAAGAAAGGTATAGTAGTGCGGGAGTGATATGGAAGTTTATTGAAATTTGCTAAAATCTACGAATATTAATTTTGTACAGTTTGCAAATTAGTATCTATAAACTGATAAATAGTGGTAACCAATGAATGTGGATGGAATGCTGTAAATACGTTGTTTATCATGCTAGATAAATCATCATAATGCTGGAACTGGCACGAGCAAAATGTGTTAAGTCATTCAAGCATTTCGGCGATAAGCACGTCATTGCAATGGGCACGGAACGGAAGGCCGGGAACGATGCCAAAAGACCGACCTTTAAGCCGGGATACGTCCGCTTTCTCCCCATTCCAAGTATCCCGGCTTAACCGGAGGTCGTTGGCATGTTGCCGGGCTGGAGTGGATGATGTTGAAGGCAAAGACAGTACGTTTCACATCTATTACTGCATTAAAGGCTGTTTACAGCAGATATGCCATATCAGCAATCTCAATGGATGCTGGATGCTGAAATAAACGTACTCTATTTTATAAAATAATGTGAAGGAGGACACCCTATGAAATGGCAGGGTAGACGGGGAAGTAATAATGTTGAGGATCGACGGGGGATGGGTGGTAAGACGCTGGTTGGTGGCGGGATTGGTGGGATTATCGTTGTTATTATTGTGCTGTTGCTCGGTGGGAATCCGGCTAGCTTGCTAGGGGATGTGGGTTCGAGTACAACGACGCAGACGGCGGGCAATTATCAGGGGACGGCTCAGGAGGAGGAGCTGGCGAACTTTGTATCGGTCGTGCTGGCGGATACGGAGGATGTGTGGAGTGATGTGTTTCGGCAGCAGGGACTGACGTATACGAATCCGACGCTGGTGCTGTATAGCGGCAGTGTGAAGTCGGCGTGTGGGATGGCGAGTTCAGCGGTAGGGCCCTTTTATTGTCCGGGCGATGAGAAGCTGTATATCGATCTGAGCTTTTATGATGAGCTAAAGCAGCAGTTCCAGGCGCCGGGCGACTTTGCGATGGCGTATGTCGTTGCGCATGAGGTCGGTCACCATGTGCAGAATCTGCTCGGTACGATGGATAAGCTGGAGCCGTATCGTCAGCAGTTGAGCGAGCAACAGTTCAATACGAAGTACCAGGTGCGTTTGGAGCTACAGGCAGACTATTATGCGGGTGTATGGGCGCATTATGAGCAGGGGAAGAATTTGCTGGAGCAGGGCGATCTGGAGGAAGCGCTCACAGCGGCAAGTGCGGTTGGGGATGACACGATTCAGCAGCGCACACGCGGCTACGTCGTGCCGGATAGCTTCACGCATGGGACGTCAGAGCAGCGGAAGCGCTGGTTTTATAAAGGCTTTGAATCCGGTAGTCTGACCGGCGGCGATACGTTTAGTGTGAGCAACAGTCAGCTCTAAAATATTAATGAAATATCGGGTGCTATTTTCATCGCTTATTAATAAATGTCTGCTATGCTAAACGCAAGGCTGGTTGCAGTAGGACGTTTACTAGAGATTTACTAGAGATAGAGCGATAACGGAAGTAGAAAAAGGAGTGGGATGATGAATAACATACGTTTGAAAAGCAGTCTGGATCGTGCGAGTCTGGATAACCGTCTGCAATATGATCCGGAAATTATCGAGCTATACTTGCGAACCGATGACTTGCAGCAGGAATCGCTCATTCGTGAGCGTATTCGTGAACTGAAGCAGCTCGGCATTCGTGTGTATTTACACCATCCAAGTCGTTATGCTGGCAAGTATCTGGACATTATGAGCAAGGAACCGGGCATGTACCAATTTTACCGTGAGTCGACCCAGCAACTGGTGCGCATCTGTCAGGAAGAAGGCAGCAAGTGTGTCATTCATGCCAATTATTTGCATAGCGACAATGATGAGATCTCGCGGGAGCGCACGATTGCGCTGCGTCAGGAGATCGACGAGATTTTGACTTATGGTCGTGATGTGCTGTTATGGGAGGATTCGACGGAGGGGCTGTTCTGTTACACGAATCCGTATTTGATCGATGAAGTGATTGTACCGCTCAATCTTCCGGTCAATGTCGATGTAAGCCATACGTTTATTAGCTTCCGCGGTGATAATGATCGTCTGCGCGAGGTGCTGGAGCGGACCGCGCCATATGCGGTATATTACCATCTGGTCGACAGCATGGGACAGTTCCACGATTCGCTGCCGCTCGGGCAAGGACTGATCGATTGGAAGATGGTCAAGTCGTTTGTACAGGGGAAAGAATATATTTTTGAAATTAATCTGGAGGGTGGACATATCGACTGTACGCCAATGGTCGAGAGTGCGCGCTATTTCGATAATTTGAATATGGAGCAAGCGAGCCGATAAGCTGGGAATGTGGCGGGTAGGATCTATAGCTGTTTATATTCAAAGATAAGGCTCTGCATGACGCAACGAGGGTACATCCTGTACCGGTTACGTCGTGCAGAGCCTTTTTTGTGCAGATCTTTACCTGGTTGTAAGGAAAGGTAGCTCGACATTAACTATAGTGTAGAGGATAACAGGTGAAGGCTTAACTCTTAACGAACCTTCTCCTTTTGCGCTTTAAGCAGGGCGCGTGCGGCGCGTTGACCGGAGATGGTTGCGCCCTCCATCGTCGCCAGCAGGGGCTGGCGTGTATAGTCTCCGGCAAGGAACAGCCCGGGAATCGGAGTCGTCTGTCTTGGACGATGCTGTTCATTGTCTGTTGATAAACGGTAAAAGCTATCCCGTCTGCGGATTACACGATAATCGGTCATCGTATTGGCGCCAGTCAGACCGATCCTTTGCAGCGATTCATGGGCTCTCGCCCACACTTCCTCTTCCGGCAGATCGATCAGCTCATCCGGGTCGACCAGAATGATGGATGCCCGTCCGGTGTCACGCTTGAATGTCGTGCGCGATTGCTCGCTGAATGAGCCAAGCTGTGTGCCGGGACCGAATAGCGTATGGTCAGCATGAGCGAGCTTTTCCTCCGCTTCAAATTGGACGGTCACATAAGGCATAATCTCCAGCTTCATCAGATCAGCAAAGCCTTCATGATCACCAAATTGCTGCCCAATCAGCCGTTTAGCCTGTCCGATATTGACGGCCACGACAATCTGCTCAGCATGCAGCGTCGTTCCATCCTCTAGCTGCACACCATTCATACGTCCATCCTGCACGATCAATCGCTCGACAGGAGCATTCGTCATCACCTTGCCGCCGCGCTGCTCGATCGCACGAGCGAGCGGGCCTGTCATCACGTCGGTCATACCGCCTTCAAAGGCACCGATTCGTACGAGCTGTGGACGCGGCAACGCAGGGGCGAATAGCCCGAAAAACGCATAGCTGGAATACTGCTCGATCGGTAAAAAGAAAATGCCCGACGACAGCGGCTCGATCAGTCGCTCCAGTGCATCAATCGTCACTCCATGCTCAAACGCATAATCGCGAATCGGGATATGATCCAGCTTCTCCGGATGAGCCACATAATCTTTGAAGCCTGCGGCAAAGAAAGGAATGAGCGACGCCTTGTCCATCGGGGACAATAGATCATTGTTACCCAGTGCGCCTGCGATTGTTTTTAGGGGCGCTTTGAGCGGGTCCAGGCCGAAGATGCCCTGTGCTTCGGGATGGCAGATCTGAGCGGTCTTTTCCCAGTGTACGATCCCATCCAGCTCGATGCCTGCACGCTGGAGTAGCTCCGGCAGTGCGACATAATAGCCGATGAACTTGTGAAATCCCGATTCGACCTCCATACCATCCTCATTCCAGTTCGCTGTCCGTCCGCCCACATGCGGCGCACCTTCCAATACGGTAACGGAGAGCCCCTTTTCAACAAGCTCAAATGCACAGCTAAGTCCTGCCAATCCTGCACCAATCACAATCACCTGCGATGAATCTTTGAACTGGTCATTTCCATTCATTTGATTGCCCACCCTTCACCGGAGAAATTTGGATAACTCATCATGATATACTATTAACCTTTTTAGCTCGTGGGGGCTTGCTAGGTGGATATTTTGCGTAAGAATGTCTGAGAATGGAATCGCAATTCGAAGTTGACATTCAGCTAACAACACAATCTCAAATGCGTGAAAAATTTTTATTTTTGATGCAAAAAAAATGCTTATTTATTGGGCTTTCCCGTCCGATAATGTGTGTATTCTCTGAGCTTAGTTACGGAAATAAGTCAGAGCTATGCACACTATCTAACGGGGGTTTATTGATGGCGCAAGAGTGGAACCATGATGTGTACAAATGGCTGCTAGCCGCAGTACTGGCTGGTACAGCATGGTCGCCTGCATCGACAGGTCATGCTGCAGAGGAGAACGGTCTTTCGCAGGGCAGTCTCTCCGAGTCGAAGGGGGCAGTCGTTGCTTTTAACGATCTGAACCAATTGCCTGCTAATCAGGCAGAGGGCATTAACGAGGCTATACAAAGAGGCATTCTATCTGGCTATCCAGATGGATCGTTCAAGCCGCAAATGAAGATGACACGGATGGAGTTTGCCGTCGTCTTAGCCAAGGCCCTTCATCTATCGCCTGTTGCGGATAGCACTTCCTTTAGCGATGTGACCAGCAACTGGGCAAATGGCTATATCGAAGCTGTGAAACGTGCAGGCTTGATGAATGGCGATGCGGACGGCAAATTTCATCCCTATGCATTCATTAACCGTGAACAGCTCGCTACGATTTTCGTACGAGCCATCGGTGCAAGTGATGTCCAGAGTAATGCTGTCCTTGCTACAGCAGATCAACCTGACGTGAGCACATGGGCGGATTCCGCTGTGAAAACAGCACTGACACTCGGACTTCTACCTGCTGGTGATAATGGATTTGGCTCGGCTCAGCCTGTCAATCGCGGGGATGTAGCGCAGCTAATGATGAATCTACTGCAATCGGAGCAGCGTTCTGCCAGCATCACGGCAGTAGATGGCGATCTGGTTACAGTGGATGGCAAAGCGTACATGATCGGCAAGCAGCTCAAATCACTGTTCAAAACTGATAATCTGAACGCATTGATCGGGTCCGAGATTACATTTGAATCGTTGAATCATAGCCTTGCCAACTTAACGGCAATTGATTTGAAAGCCAATGGTACTGAGCAAGCACCGCTTGTATTTGATGCGGGTACAGCGTTCTCCGGTGATCTGACACTGTCCGGTGATCACATCAGCGTTCGCGGAAGCGAGCTGAATGGGGTTCAGGTACAGCAAGGTGTGACGAGTATGGATTTGCAAGCGAACACGAAGCAACTCATCATCCATACCGATCAGCGTCTTCAAATTACAGGAATAAGTAAAGTCGGACAGATTCAGGTTACTTCTCCGAATGCACGTATCCAGATGGATCAACGTATTGTGCCGGATGGCGTTACACTGCCCGCAGGTGTGACGGATAAAGAGATTATTTTCGGCAATCCAGCATCCCCTGCTGCGCCTGCAACAGGCGGTTCATCTACACCACCTTCCAACAATATCAGTACAGCTAAAGACGATAAGGATAAGAAAAACAATCATGCTCCTGTAGTCACACGTCCGCTGTCGGATCGCTCCGTCACAGTTGGCGAAGACGAGACGATGATCGAATTGGACGGACTGTTTCATGATGAAGACGGAGATGAGCTGACCTATAAAACAGTGAGCTCGGATGTGTATGTGGCAGATGCAGCTATTCGTCATTCCCGTCTGGTGATTCAACCGAATGCAGCCGGACAGACTCGCATTGCCGTCACGGCGCAGGATGCAAAAGGCCAAACAGCAGAAACCTCGTTTACGTACACCGTTATCGCTTCCACCTATGAGGAGCAACCGAACCATAATCCACTTGTATTGAACACGCCCGGCGATCTGAATTTGCTGGCAGGTCAATTAGCCGATCCGATCTCACTTACCGATCTGTTCAGTGACCCGGACAGCGACTCACTCAGCTACACGTATACGATTGACGATACGAATGTAGTGAGCGCATTAATGACCGGCAATGAACTGGTGCTGTCCGCGCAAAGTGCAGGTACAGCCCAGGTGACGATTAATGCTAGCGATAGTCGCGGTGGAAGCGCATATGTGCAATTCCATGTGCAGGTACAGCCACTTGTACAGGTTAACCGCAAGCCTGTAGTGATCCGTCAGATGAACAATCTGACAGTGACCGCCACACCTGATGTGTATTCGATCAAGCTGTCCGAGCTGTTCAGCGATCCTGATGGCGATCCGCTTGTGTATGATGCTTTGTTGACGATGCCGTATATGCAGGCAACGCTGGTGGGAGACAAGCTCGATCTCATGCCAATTCAAGAAGGGGAATTGAATGTCATTTTGCGTGCGTTTGATTCACAGGGAGCATATGCAAGCCAGATGTTCACGATCAAGCTCATCACGCCTGCGTTCAACAATGCACCTTATGTTAAACAAACGCTGGCTCCATTCAGCATCGGTTTACTGGATCAACCGTACACTGTTGATCTGGCAACCCTTTTTGGCGATCAAGATAACGACGTATTGACGTATACGGCGACAAGCTCGGATCCCGGCGTGATGCAAACGTCGATGAACGGTTCACTGCTAACCGCCACACCTGTCGGTACAGGTTCGACCACATTGACGCTGAACGTGGATGATGGCAAGGGCGGTACCAATTTCCAACATGTGAATGTATCGGTTATGAACAATGGCCCATTCATCTCAGAAATGGTGTGGAAGGATAGTAATAATCAGGCGATTGAGCTGTACAATCCAACGACTGCTCCCCTGCATTACAGTGACTTTTATCTGACATTATCCAATATGGATCGTAAGTTCACATTAAATGACCTGCAAGCCTTACTGCAGACGAAATCTACGCTGGTCATTCAGGAAAACAACGGCACTGACCTCATGAATCAAGGAGACTCCTACTACGGTGATCTTGGACTGAGCAGTGAGTCAGGACCAGTAACGGTCAGACTGTATTACAAACAACAGCTAATGGATGTCGCTACCTTCTCCGTCGATCAGACGCTGCGCAGACAGCAACGTACGGTAGGCAATCCGACGGGCTTTAACAGCTCGGAATGGACGATCACACCAGGCGCCGATGATACGAATCTTGGGGTGTATGAGCCGCAGCAACCGTAGCTGGCAAGCCTTACCTCTGCTTCGTCTACGCATTCCATTTTCCCAGAAGGGTAGGATTGGTTCATGAAAAAAAATACAACGCTTGCGCTTAAAGTAGCTGCGGCATTACTCGTTGCCATACCGTCATTGCCTGTTCCTATGACGGTACAGGCTGCTCCATCTGCACAGCAGAATGTGCTGACTTCGGCACAAGCATTAACGGATATTGGTGGACTATCCTCCGCACAACAAGCGCAACTGAATCGTGCGCTTGCAGTCGGGTTAATTCAAGGTTCACCGGACGGACATTTTCGTCCGCAGGCAGCACTAAGTCGCCAGGAGCTGGCGGCATTGCTCGTACAGGCCTTGAAGCTACCGCTGACCCCACAGTCGCAATCGTCATTCCGCGATGTGGCCACAACAGCGTGGAGCTTGCCTGCCATTGAGGCAGTCAAACAGGCGGGCTTTATGCAGGGAGATCGTGATGGTCGCTTCCGTCCTCAGGCTTCGGTAACGATGCAGGAGTTGGTCGCACTGGCTGTGCGTATCGCTCACCTTAATCTAGAGGTGGATGCGAATACGAAGCTACCTGAAGCATGGAATGGTGCGAGTGCATGGGCTGCGCCATCGCTGCTTGCGGCTTCCCAGCACGAGCTATTAAGCGAATTCAGCGGCAAGCTACAGCCCAGAGCAACTGTGAATCGTGCAGATGCGGCAAGCATTTTATTATCTGCGTTATTTCCACAGCAGCGTGTCTCCACACTGCAAGCTGTATCGGACAAGCAGGTGCAGATCAACGGCATCACCTATGAACCCGGTCAGAATGTGAAAGGTCTGCTGAATGATCGCAATGCAGCCGTATTGAAGGGGGCAGAGCTGACCTTTGAGACGAACGGACGCACGATTACTGCGGTTCGTTCCTTACATCTGCATGCGACCGGTCAGCCAGCTACGGCAGGCGCTGCTGAATTTAGCGGTAATATAAAGCTTGATGCAGAGGATACGGTCATTCACGGTGATGTGACGGTAGCAGGTGATTATACGTCCTTGCTGAACGCGCACATTCAAGGCAATCTGACGATTGCAGAGAGCGTAGCGAATGACTTTTACTCCGAGGGGCTTCAGGTAGAAGGCACGACAAGCGTGAAGGGCGGAGACGATAACACCGTCGTATTTAACAGCGCTGTGCTGAACGATATGAATGTGAGCAAGCAGAATGTTCATGTAGTAATGGATGCCAATTCGATCGTTCCTACGATCAATGTGAATACAAATGCAAGTATTGAAAGTGGCTCTACATTGCCGCTTGTGAATGTGAATAATGGTGCCAGCAGCGTGCAATTGCAAGGCAATGTGACGAATCTTCAGGTGAACAGCAGCCAATCGACACAGCTTACCGGCAACAGCTCCATTTCACAGCTAACGGTGAGCGGTTCAGGCTCGCTGGCGCTCAATACAACTGGCACGGTACAGACATTACAGGTGACTAATCCATCCGCACAGGTGAGTGTAAACTCTACAGCACAGGTGAACAATGTTTCCTTATCAGCCGGTGTAGCTAGCGGCAATGTGACAGGGGTATCCACCACAACCAGCTCACCGGGCACAACGACAGGGCCGACAAGCTCCGGTTCATCCGGCTCCAGCAACCGTGCCCCTGTTCTGACGAGTCCGCTGAAAGACATGGTTGCGACCGAGAAAAGTGCAGATCGAGTCATTGATCTGAACAGCTATTTTAGTGACCCGGATGGAGATAAACTGACGTACTCGGCCTCCTCATCCAGATCACTCCTTGCCAGAACGTCCGTAAGTGGCAATCAGCTAACCATCAGTATGCTGTCCGCAGGGACGGCTACGATTACCGTGGCTGCCAATGATGGTAAAGGGAAACGCTCCAATACGACCTTTAAAGTAACGGTAAATGGCAATCCAGTTGTCACCAATGCGGCAGATCAGACGCTCACCCTGGAACAACCTGGCGTATCGTTGACACTGAATGATTACTTCGCTGATCCAGAGCAGGGTACATTGATGTACAGTGCCGTTGTGGATCAGCCGAATGTGGCAAAGCTAACGCTGGATAACAGCGGTCAGCTACAGCTCGATCCGTTGCAGGTAGGCACGGCGACGGTAACGGTAACAGCGAAGGATAACGCGATTACTGATGATGGTGTGCAAGGACAAGCAACGATGACATTTCATGTTGAAGTATTGCCTGTCCCTAACCGCAAGCCTGTTGCAGCCCCATTACTCCCTGTGACGGTAACCGTACGCGGAGATGATGAGACGGTCGACCTGAGCAACACGTTCACCGACCCGGATGGTGATTCGATCCAGTTGTCTGCCGCATCGGTCGATGCAGGTACTGCCAGTGCGACACTTAGCGGTACACAGCTATCCGTGCATGCGGTCAAGGAAGGCAGCACAAAGATTGCGATTACGGCAAAGGATGGACGCGGCGGTGAAACGGTAGTGGAACTGCTCGTTACTGTATTGCCAGCACCGAATCGCAGTCCGATGGTAGCAGAGACGCCGCAGGCTGTGACACTAATTGTTGGACGCTCAGCAACCGATGTGGATCTGTCAAAGCTGTTCTCCGATCCGGACGATGATGTGCTCACGTATGAAGCGGTAACATCGGATGTGTATGCTGTTAATACCTCGGTTAATGCAAGCACACTTAGCGTAACGCCGGGTGTAGCAGGCATAACATCGATTAAGGTATATGCACGCGATGGGCGTGGTGGAGAGATTGCAACCGATATTCCGGTGACGGTACTGGAGGAGGCTTCGATCTCGTTCATTCCACAGCAGGTTGTCAATCTGCGCAAACCACCGGTATGGTTCGGACTGATGCCCTATTTGCAAAATATCGATCCCGATTCGATCAGTGTAACCGCAGATACGTATGATCATGCGATAGCCACTGCATCCGCTAAAAATGCGAGTATTTTGCTAACGCCGCTCCAGATTGGCGATACGACAGTTACGTTTGACGTGTATGATAAATACGGTCGTCGCAATAGCTCTTCCTTTGCGCTACAGGTCGTCAAAATCAATCATGCGCCAGCCGTTGTCGCTTCCATTTCAGAGCAAATGCTCACGCCGGGTGTAACGAATGATCGCAGCTACGATCTGAGTCAACTGTTCAGCGATGAGGATGGAGACGCGCTAACGTATACACTGATTTCCAGCAATACGGATGTGGCGAACGCATCGATTAACGGCAATACCCTGACGCTAAAAGCAGGCACGATCAGCGGTGTAACGAATGTGACGATTACAGCGGATGATGGTGGCGGTGGAACCGTTCAGTATACATTCAAGGTGCATAATGCACTGCTGATGAACGCGTCAGTGATCACCGTGAATCTGAAATATGGCATGAATACGATGGATTATGATCTGTCCGATCTGTTCCCGGGACAGACTTCCTTCACAACGTATATGGGTACAGCCGATTCTACGTTTACAGGCCCAACATCACTGAATAGCCCAACACTACAACTCACGGCGTTGCCGGTGTTGCAATGGGTGATCGGTGCCGATGGACGTGCTGTCGTATTCGCAGTGAAGCAGGACCCGATCACGACGAAGGATATGTATTTCTCCCAATATGTTGAAGGCTCGAATGGGCGGATTGTACTGCTGATGAATACAAGCTCGGCTACAAGCAAAAATAAAGATTACAACCTGACGTTTTATAAGTGGATGAAACAAACGAATACGGTCAGCAGCTTCACCCTCCCGTTATTGTATGACGGTACTTCGCAAGGGATGAACTATATCGTGATCAACTCCACATTTTACGACTTTTTCGATATTACGAATGCAGCGTATTACAATGACGAGGTCATGATCTACTCGCCAGCCGATTACAATCTGACCGGCGTCGTTCTTAAGCGCGGCAACACGGTGCTGGATATCATCGGTGATCCGACTTCGCAAATGGAAATCATGCCAAACGGCGGAACCATTTTGCGTAAAGACGGGATCGGCTATGGATCGAATCAATTCAATCTATCGTACGAGTGGAATAAGTATCCGAAAGACACGTATATGTTCGTAAGATAAGCCGCCTGGCACCTTTCCGGTATTCGACCTGCTTGACAGACCGAATCTCGCTGTGTAGAGTAAAAGGCAATCAAACAGCCCTGTGCTCAGCCGCTTCAATAGCGGTAGCTACAGGACTCATACGAGAAAGACCACTAGGGGAGCCATATACTGGCTGAGACGAGATTGCCTCGGACCCTTGGAACCTGATCTAGTTCGTACTAGCGTAGGAAAGTGGAGACCGTGCAGGGATAGGATCATCTATGCCGTTTATACTGCCGCTCCATTTGGAGCGGCTTTTTTGCGTGGTCTAGTGTTAGCGATCTCCTAACACGAGGTGCAATGAGAAGTGATTTTTGCGCAGCAAAATATCTTACTGCTTCCAGTGTTAGCGATCTCCTAATACGAGATGCAACGAAAAGTGATTTTTGCGCAGCAACATATCGCACTACGCCAGTATTAGCGATGGTCTAACACGACTGGATCAGGGAGGCTCTTTCCGATGGATTTTACTCGAAAAGGAGAGAGGAAACGATGAGTTTTTCACAGGAAATTAGACAGGCAGCCGATCCGGTATTTGAGGCGATCTATGCCCATCCTTTTGTGCGTGGCATTGCGGAGGGGACGTTGAAGCCGGAGCAGCTCGTGCATTATGTGAAGCAGGACTTTGAATATTTGAATGCATTTATGCGTATTTACGGTACGGCAATTGCCAAGTGCCAGCATCGCGACGATATGGCGATGTTCAACGAGCAGATTGGCTTTGTGCTGCATAGTGAGATTCATCCGCACAATAACTTTTGCCAGGTAGCAGGTGTGCCATATGAACAATTGCAAGGCTATCCGCTGGCACCGTCCGCACATAACTATATCCGCCATATGCTTACCGCAGCACAGGAGGGTGATCTGGGTGATATTCTGGCGGTGCTGCTGCCATGCCCGTGGACGTACTGGGAGATCGGCAAGCGTCTGCTGGATGAGGTGAAGCCGGATGCGTCTCATCCATTTTACGAGTGGATCGACTTCTATGGTAATCGCACGGACACGATTACGGAGCGCTTTTGCCAGCGTTTGGATGAGATTGCAGCACGAACGACGCCGGAGCATCGGGAGCGGATGAAGCGTCATTTCATTTTGAGCTGTCAGTATGAATATCTATTCTGGGATATGGCGTACACGCTGGAGGATTGGCCGGTGCCGTTACATGAACAGGATGCGGTGGAGGTGACACGCGCATGAGCCGGACATGGAATATGAAAGAGGTCGTGCTGGCGGTTATTTTATCCGTTGCCTGCGGGGTGGTCTATCTGGGCTGGTCAACCTTATGGATTCCGATCTCTGCACTGGTCGGCCCGGTTGGAGCAGGCTTTATGTTTGGTATCTGGGTGATTGCCAGCCCGATTGTCGCCTATATTATTCGCAAGCCGGGAGCTGCGCTTATTGCCGAGGTGGCAGCGGCGGCGGTCGAGATGCTGACAGGGAGTCATTTTGGCTTGTCGGCGCTGTTGATCGGGGTATTTCAGGGATTGGGTGCAGAGCTGGCATTTGCGATCTTCGGTTATCGCCGCTTCAATGTGTGGACGCTCATGCTGTCCGGCGCACTTGCTGCGGTCGGCAGTATGGTATACAGCGTGATTGCGAACGGAATGGGCTACTATACGATGACGATGTTCTGGCTGACGCTCGGTATTCAGGTGGTAAGCGGTATTGTGCTGGGCGGATTGCTCGCTAAGATCGTAGTCGAGGCGCTGGCGCGTACCGGTGTGCTGAATTCGTATGAAATGATGAAGTCGCGTCGCAGAAGAGGAACAGGCAATGGTCTTCCAACCGGCTCATAAGGATACGTATCTCGGCTGTGATGGACTGTCGGTACGCTTTTACAGTCAGGAGCGACCGGTGCTGCATCAACTGAATCTGCATATTCGTCAGGGGGAAAAGGTACTCATTCTCGGACCGAGCGGCAGTGGCAAGTCTACGCTGTTATCGGTGCTGGCGGGCATTATACCGGAGCATGTGGAAGCAGAGCTGGAGGGCGATGTGTATCGTCAGCCGGCCTGCGGCGTGATGTTTCAGGACCCGGATTCACAATTTTGCATGCTGCGTGTCGATGAGGAAATCGCCTTCAGCCTGGAAAATCGCTCCGTTCCCCGTGAGCAGATGGAGCCGCTGATCGACCGGGCGATGGCGCAGGTTGGTCTAAATATTCCCCGTCATACGCCGATTGAGACACTGTCGGGCGGCATGAAGCAAAGGCTGGCGCTGGCATGTCTGCTTGCACTGGAGCCGGAAGTGCTATTTTTCGATGAACCGACCGCTCAGCTTGATCCTGCCAGTCGCAATGAGGTATTCACCCTGCTACGCCAGCTTGGCGCGGCTTCGGGTCATACGATGGTGGTCGTTGAGCATGTGCTGGATGGATGCATCGAGTGGATGGATCGGGTCATTTTGCTGGATGGACATGGACGCTTTATTGCAGATGGTGCGCCAGCAGAGATCATAACAGCGTATCGGCAGGAGATGGTGGAGGCAGGAATCTGGTTGCCACAGTTGTTTCCGTATCACTGGGACGATGTGTGTAACAATCCAGCTCATCCACTCGCGGTACAGCTCACACAGCAACTCCAGCAGCGACTGGCACAGCATAGTCATATGCCGCAGCTACAGACTGACGTTCGGTCTACTTTTACGACAACGGACGCTGCTGTGAATACCGGAGTGAATGGCAAAGCCAACACGATGGACAATACCAAAGCCAACACTACGGAAAACATCAAAACTAATACCAGAGCAAAAACGATGGACAACGCCTTTTCCAACGCTCTGCCCCCTTTGATCCAAACCGAGCAGCTTGCCATCGGGTATGGACGCAAGGCGGTAATGCAAGGCATAGATGTAGCCATCTCTCCGGGACAATGGATTGCCATCATCGGTAAAAATGGCAGCGGAAAAAGCACTTTTTTGAAAAGTCTGCTGCGGCTTGTGCCTGCGCTGTCGGGGAGGGTTCATTTTCACGGTAAAGAGCTGCGCAAGTGGTCGGATCGAGAGCTGTATGCGCGTGCAGGCTTTGTTTTTCAAAATCCAGAGCTGCAATTCGTCACCGATACCGTCTACGATGAGATTGCGTTTGGCGGACGACAGCGCGGATGGAGCGAGCAGGAACTGGAGGAGCGAACGCTGCCATTGCTGCGCGAGTTCGGATTGGAGGGACTGCGAGAGGAGCATCCCTTTTCGCTTAGTCTCGGTCAAAAGCGTCGCTTGAGTGTAGCGACGATGCTGCTGTTTGATCAGGAGCTACTTCTGCTGGATGAGCCGACCTTTGGACAGGATGCACGCACAGCAGCAGAGCTGGTCGGTCGTCTGCATCGGCGCCAGCAGGAGGGCACGACGATTGTGATGGTTACGCATGATATGGAGCTGGTCGATCAGTATGCGGATCGCGTGTTGCTGTTTGATGGAGGGCAAATTGCTTACGATGGTGATCCGCCAGGGTTATTTTTGAATGAGCAGCTATGGCAGCATAGTGCGATCGAGGCGCCGCTTCCGTATCGTCTGCATCTGGAACGGAAGGAGCGGCATATTATATGAAAAGTAACGGCTCGTGGTTATCCACGCTCAATCCGTCCTGCAAGCTGATCGTGCATGTGCTCGTAATGGCGGTGCTGATGGCGATTCGTGATCCGATTCTGACGCTCGCTATCTGGCTGGTTGCCGTCTTGATCGGCATTAGCGTTGGCGGCTGGACACCGGGCTATCTGCTGCGCCGCTTACTGCCATATACGCTGTTCTTTGTACTCGTTTGCTGGATGCTGGCGGCATTCGGTAAAGGGGAGCATGTGTTGTGGCAATGGGCATGGTTTCGCGTCACAACCGAGAGCCTGAACAACGGTCTGTTGATCGGACTGCGTATGCTCGGCTTTGTCACGTATGGCATGCTGTTCACGTCTACTACGGATCTGAACCGAATGATGATGAGCCTGATCCACCAGCTACGTTTGTCGCCCAAATGGGCATACGGCATGCTGGCAGGCTTCCGCTTTATCCCGCTTTTTCAAAGCGAGCTGCAACAGATGAAGATTGCCCACCGGATTCGCGGCTATCGTCATGGACATGGAGGCAAAGCATTTCTACGCTATGCCTTGCCCCTGTTTAGCCAGGGCGTACGCAAATCAGAACGAATCGCAATTGCGATGGAGGCACGAGGCTTTACCGGAACACGCGAACGCACGTATTATGTGCAGCCGCTGCTGGCACGGCGCGATGCGATCTATGCGCTGGCGCTGCTTGGTGTGACGACGCTATTGATCGTTTTACTGTAGATGGATGGGGGACGAACTTGCCTGAAGAGCATAGGCGTAAGCGTGATGGATATACGAGTAGCGAGTCTTTAAACCGTTGAATCGTTTACAGATGGTGTATACACGAATATCGGTGTGTGAGTATGAACAGAAATGTGCGTACAATGCGCAATTTTGGAAACAAACCGATTTGCCACGAAAAGGATACCGATGCGTAATCGGTGTCCTTTTTGCGCAGATTGGATTCTCCGATAAGTTAAATGTAGAACGAATGCTATAACCTTATCTTTATCTAAATATGTGATACAAGGTATGTCATATGCGAAAAGTAAAGGAGCTTTGAAGATTTATTAAAAAAGCATTATGATGCGAGCATTGCTGCTGGCACCACACCACAACCTATGTCACAAGCAATATATAGAACCGTATACGCTTACATGCTAAAATGGCGATACCACGACAACGACCCCGTGCAGCACATCACCCCAAAAGGGAGGCCAGACAATGATCCACCTGTTACCGTTAATGCTGGAACGCGTTGGTATTCTAATCATTCTCGCCTTTGTGCTGTCTCAATTCAAAATATTCCGGCAAATCATCTACAATCGGCGCGGACGCTTCGGTTCGCTGCTACTGATCGCAGTGTTTGGTCTGTTTGGCGTAATCAGTAACTATACCGGCATCGAGATTCATCTGAGCGAAGTCGTCTCGCAAAGCTGGCTGAATCAGGTGGATGCAGATAATGCGATTGCCAATACACGCATTATGGGCGTGAGTATCGGCGGTTTGCTCGGCGGGCCGCTGGTTGGTCTGGGTGTCGGATTGGTAGCAGGACTGCATCGCTATCCGCTGGGTGGCTTTACCGCACTGGAATGCGCGATATCCTCGGTGCTCGCCGGTGTAGTTGCCGGTTTGCTTGGCAACTGGTATCGCCGTCATGGTCTGATTCCGCCGTGGTTTGCTGCGCTCGTTGGTATGGCGATGCAGGCGGTGGAGATGCTGCTCATTTTGCTCTTTTCCAAGCCGTATGATGATGCGGTCATGCTCGTGCAGACGATTGGCATCCCGATGATTCTGCTTAACGGCCTGGGTACATTGCTGTTCATGGTCATTATTCGTTCTATTGTAAAAGAACAGGAACGTCAGAGTGCGACACAGACGCATCTGGCTTTTCATATTGCGGATCGGACGCTGCCCTTTTTCAGGCAGGGCTTGAATCCAGATTCCTGCCGGGAAGCGGCGCATATTTTGCTGCGCTTGACCGAAGCGGATGCGATCTCGATCACCAACCGGACGCATATTCTGGCGCATGTTGGTGCGGCGGCGGATCATCATGTCGCCGGGCAGGAAGTGATCACAGGGCTAACACGCACGGTGCTGGAGCAAGGTAGACTGATGCTGGCACGACTGCCAAAGGACATTCGCTGCTCGCATCGCGGATGTCCTTTAGAAGCAGCGGTCGTGCTGCCTTTACTCGTGCATGGCGAAGCGGTCGGGACGCTCAAGCTGTACTTTTGTCAGGCGAATCATCTGAGTAAGGTGGAGGAGGAGCTGGCAGAGGGATTAGGCAAGCTGTTTTCCGCGCAGCTTGAACTTGCTGAGGCAGAGCAGCAGAGCGCCCTGCTCAAAACGGCGCGCATCAAGGCATTGCAGGCACAGGTGCATCCCCATTTTCTATTTAATGCGATCAATACGATCTCGGTGCTATGCCGTACCGATTCAGAGCGTGCACGCCGATTGTTGCTGGAGCTGGGAACCTTTTTCCGTAGTAATCTACAGGGTGCACAGCAACTGCTTATTCCATTGCATAAGGAGCTGGAATACGTGGAGGCCTATCTCCAATTGGAGCAAGCGCGTTTTCCAGATAAATATACGGTGGAACTGGATATTGAGCCGGGGCTGGAGCAGGTGCAGGTGCCGCCATTTATTATCCAGCCGCTGGTGGAAAATGCAGTGCGGCACGGTTTCCGTCGCTTACAAACGAATGGTTTAATTCGGGTATCTGTCAGCAGTGCGGCATGTGAATTGAAGGTGACGGTGGAGGACAACGGAACGGGCATTGCGGCTGATCGGCTCGCATGGCTCGGGCATGAGGCGAATCTGGCGAGCGAGGGCAGCGGCACCGCGCTGTGTAATATTCGTGAGCGGCTGGAGGGCATCTATCGTCATACGGCGAGCTTTACGATGCAGAGCGCCGAGGGAGAGGGCACAGCGATTCATATTGTGCTGCCATTACAATATCAGGAAGGGGGCAAGGTACATGCTGACAGCGTTTATCGTGGATGATGAACCACTGGCACGGGACGAGCTTGTCTATTTACTCAAACGCAGCAAAATGGTTGAGGTGATTGGCGAAGCGGAGGCGCTGGAGCAGGCGCATGAGGATATTGCGCGCCTGCAGCCGGAGCTGGTCTTTCTTGATATTGAGCTGGCAGAGCACAGCGGATTGGAGCTGGCACGGCAGCTTCTCGATCTGCCCAGACCGCCTGCGGTCATTTTCGCAACGGCGTTTGACGAATATGCGCTACAGGCATTTGACCTGAATGCGATCGACTACGTGCTCAAGCCGTTTGACGAACGGCGTATTCGGCAGGCGCTGGACAAGCTGGTACGACTGAAAAAGGAGCCTGCGATTCCAGCGCCTACTTTCCCACGTCCTCTGCTCAAGAAGCTTGCCGTCTCGATGGAGGATCGTATTCTAATGCTGGATCTGGAGCAGATTATTGCGCTCAGCTCAGAGGAAGGAAAAGTAATCATCGCTACCTCACAGGGCAGATTCACGCTTAATGAGCCGCTGGCGCATATGGAGCGGCGGCTGGATAACGGACGATTTATGCGTGTGCATCGCAATTACATTGTGAATCTGTCAGGTATTACCGAAATTCAGCCGTGGTTTAACTCGACCTACCTGCTCGTGATGAGCGATGATTCGCGCATTCCGGTTAGCCGTAGCTATGTGAAGCAGCTACGGGAGCAGCTCGGGTTTTAAATTGGAGCAGTTGCAACTGGGGGAGCGATTGCTGCAACTCATCCGTTAAATCCGGCAATTCAGCGTGAAACCCTTATGATTACGCTTACATTTGTTATCTTGGAGCTAGAGACGAGACCAAATGCAAGTGTAAGGCGACAAGGGAGGAACGATGATATGAGCGCAATTCCAATTATGATCGGCACGATCTGTATACTGCTTATCGCGTACAGACTGTATGGAACATTTATGGCGGTTAAAGTATTGAAGCTGAAGCAAATGGACGAGCAAAGTCAGACGCCAGCCTACAAGCTGGAGGACGGCAAGGACTATGTGCCGACGAGTAAAGTCGTTTCGTTCGGGCACCATTTTGCTGCGATTGCCGCAGCCGGGCCGCTCGTAGGGCCGATTCTTGCGGCGCAGTTCGGGTATTTGCCAGGACTGATCTGGCTGCTGGTCGGTGCGGTCGTCGGTGGAGCCGTACACGATGCGGTCGTACTGTTTGCCTCGATGCGCAAGGATGGACAATCCCTATCGGAAGTGGCGAAAAAGGAGCTTGGCCCTGTAGCCGGCTTCTGTACCGGTCTGGCGATGCTGTTCATTATTACGATCACGATGGCAGGGCTATCGCTGGTCGTGCTGCATGCACTGGAACGGAATCCGTGGGGTACCTTTGCGGTGGGGATCACGATCCCGATTGCGATGGCGGTCGGATTATATTATAAACGCACCGGAGATTTGAAAACGCCTTCAATTGTCGGTTTTATCCTGATCATGGTCGGCGTAGCGATAGGGCCGTTTATCCAGCATTCGGTGCTAGGGCAATGGCTAACACTGGAAATGTCCACGCTGGCAATTTTACTGCCGGTCTATGCGTTCTTTGCGGCGGCATTGCCGGTCTGGCTGCTGCTGGCGCCACGCGATTATTTGAGCAGTATTATGAAAATTGGCGTGTTTGTGGCGCTGGTCATCGGTGTCTTTATCGTCAATCCAGCGATATCGTTCCCGGCGGTTACTGAATTTATTCACGGCGGCGGCCCGATTCTGGCAGGCCCGGTGTGGCCGTTCATCTCGATCACGATTGCCTGCGGTGCAATCTCAGGCTTCCATGCCTTTGTCGGCTCCGGTACTACACCTAAGATGCTAATGCGCTGGACGGATATCAAATCGATCGGCTTTGGCGCGATGCTGGTGGAATGTCTCGTTGCTGTCATGGCGCTAATCGCAGCGATTTCACTACAACCGGGTGACTATTTTGCGATCAATTCCAAGCCGGAAGTGTTCCAGACGCTTGGGATGTCGACTGTGCATCTGGCAGAGCTGAGCCGCGAGATCGGCATCGATCTGGAGGGGCGCACTGGCGGCGCGGTCACGCTGGCAGTCGGCATGACGTACATTTTCAAAAGTATTCCGTGGTTTGAGACGCTGGCAGCGTACTTCTTCCAATTTGTCATTTTGTTCGAAGCGGTGTTCATTTTGACAGCGGTCGATGCCGGTACACGCGTATCACGTTACCTTATTCAAGACTTTTTCGGCGAATTCTACAAGCCGCTCAAACGACTCGACTGGATGCCCGGCGCAATCCTCGCAAGCGCGCTCGCGTGTCTATCCTGGGGCTACCTGCTCTTCTCCGGCGACATCGGCTCCGTCTGGGCGCTGTTCGGCGTATCCAACCAGCTCATGGCATCGATCGGACTCATCATCGGCGCTACCGTCATTTTAAAATTCGCCGATAAACGAAGATACATGCTCACCTGCCTCATCCCACTGGCATACCTGTACGTAACCGTCAACTACGCCGGCTACTGGATGGTACGCAACGTCTACCTGAACCCCGAAGCAGGCGGCTATAGTGTACTAAACGGTGTACTATCGATCATCATGCTCGTCCTGGGAGCCGTCATCATGGTAACCGCCATCCTCAAATGGCGCGACCTATGGAGCGATCCCAAAGGACTGAAAGCACAGGCAGTAGGCAAAGTAGAGGGCAAAGCAGAACCAGCCGTACTGGCATCCTCGTCACAGTCTTAAAAAAAGAGAGACCAACAAACCAAGTCTAACACCAGACTAAATCACAACCCGATGACACATACAAAAAACGGACAGCAGTTTCTCATCGCTGTCCGTTTTTTGCTATTTACTATCAAAGGAATGCAGGCATTTGGAGTAATACATGTAAGCACTAACTAAGTATCGAATAAGTACCTAACAATCACAAAGTCCTAAGCTGCTAATAATCACCCTAATGACGGCTAATCGAAAAATGAAATGCAGCGAGTAAGCGAGTGAACCTATTCGATTCTATTTTAGTGAACTTGAATATGCTCACCCACGATTATAGGGAAATAGATTTTAACAGCACAGCATGATGCACTATTACAGAACGAAGGCAAGGAAATAAGGGGAAAGGACGACTTACAGTGTTAGTGTTTTTCTAACACGGGGTTCAATGAAAAGGGATTTTTGCAAAGCAAAATATCGTACAGCTTTGGAGCGATAGGAATCTACAACTAACTTCTAATCCGTAGATTCCCATCGCTCCACCCGAGTCCGTCCCCTTATTCCTTGCCGAAGTGGTGTAACTCAACACCATCAGAGTAGTAAATGGATTACCACCTAACCAACCTTCATAAGTAATCCACCAACACTACCGTTCATCTTCTTCAAGCTTGCTTCACCCGAAGCTGCTTCAACAACAAAGGATAAAACACAATCCCACTAACAATCATCAGCACACCAAACCCAAACGTCTTCCAATCCGCTGTCCCCGCATAAATAACCCACACCGAGTACACCGTCGCGAGCACGCCGATAATCCCATAGCGCACCCGACTCTCATTCGCGCTATACCCTTCACCCGTCGCCACCAGCCGTAGCTGATACAGTGCCGAGATCAGATAAGGCACCAGATACGCCAGCGTCGCAATCGCAATAATAAAATCAAACGCCTGCGAGATCGAGCCGGAGATCGTCGAGAAGATGAGCAACTGCCCGAGTCCATTCGATATCCATAATGACAGACGCGGCATGCCTTTGCTGTTCACATCGCGGAAAGGACGCAGGAATACACCCTGACGCGCCGCTTCATACGGCACCTCCGCACTGAGCAGTACCCAGCCAATCGTCGAGCCAATCAAGCTGATCAGCCCAAGTCCAGCCAGTAGATAACCGCCGCTTGGACCGAGCACCGCACTCATCGCATCAACGAGCGGATTTTGCGATTGCTGAAGCTGGTCGCCCGGCAATAGACCCATCGTCAAAATGCTGATGCCTACATACAACGCCAGCGCGATCAGCAAGCCGACCATCGTAGCGCGCGATACATCCTGCTTGCGCTTCGCTCGTGCCGCAAATACCATAGCCGATTCAACCCCGATAAATGCCCACAGCGTAACCACCGCTGCACCGTTGACCTGCGACAGCAAGCTTACCGTTTGCCCGTCTGCATCGATATGTGGAGCTGCGAATGGCCCGATATTTGCCTCCTGAAATGCGAACAGTGCGATCACAATAAACAGGGCAAATCCAATCACCTTCGTCGCCGTTGCGAGCAAATTCATTTTGCCTGCGCCCTCGATTCCGCGCAGCGCAAGCGCATGGGTGCCCCATAGCAGCAGCGAGCAGACGATAAAGTTCAGAGAATTACCGGTTTTAATATCCATGCTACCAATCGTAAACCAGACCGCATCACTTTTCATCGCTGGAATAAACGTAGACAGATAACTGGAGAAGGTCGTAATAACCGCGACAAAGCCTGCCACATTACCAACCCAGTAGCCCCAGGACGACATAAAGCCAGATAATAGCGACAGTACCGGACTGTTCGGAAACAGCTCCTTCGCATAAATTTGCGGCCCACCACTCAGCTCCGGCTTACGCAATGCCAGATTGCCAAATACGAGTGCCAGCATGAGCACGCCGAACCCGGTCACGCCCCATGCCAGTACCGTACCGGCTGGATTCGATACCTCTGCCAGTGAACGTGGCAGCATAAAGATTCCGGAGCCGACCATATTGCCCACAACAAGGGCAGTCAGAATCCAGAATCCAACTCTATTTTGACTCATCTATAAGACTCCTTCCCGTTCATTCCACATGTATACAGATTAAATTTCCATTTTCCACTGATTTGTATAAGGCTGCTTACCTGTTCCATAGGTCTCCATCAGGTAAGCCTGTAGCTGTCAAAAACATATGACAGTTTTCTACTATACACTTTTCTCTGGTAAAGCGAAAGAGCGTTTTTGATGAAAATCGGTGAACTTTCTAAAATTTGAGGGATGAATTGTACGTTTTCTATTGTTTTCATGTACGAATTTTGGGACAATAGAGGGCATGAGCGGTATGGGTCTAGCTGCAACAAGGGCTGGACCTGTACTGCGTTTTATTGTGACAATCGGGTGAATTTTGCATATACATGAGCAGTGGAAGGACAATGTACCCGGAGGGTGGAGCTGTACACAGGCGATGCCACGGGTAATAGAAAAGAGGACATGACAATGAATAAACCATCCATATATGGATTAACGATGGTCCAGCTAGCAGATTGGCTGGAGCAGCATGGACAGAAGCGCTCGCGCTCTGCTCAAGTTTGGAACAGTTTGTACAAGCAGCGCGTGCTGCGCTTTGAAGATATGGACGTGCGTGAGGAATGCCGTACGCTGCTGGCAGAGCATTTTAGCATGCGTACACTGGAAGAGCATGTGAAGCAAGAATCGGCAGACGGTACGGTCAAATTCCTGCTTCGTTTGAAGGACGGCAATCTGATCGAAACGGTGCTGATGCGTCAGAAATACGGTCAATCCGTCTGTGTCACCACACAGGTGGGCTGTAATATCGGTTGCAGCTTCTGTGCAAGTGGTCTGATCAAGAAGAGCCGCGACCTGAACGCAGGCGAGATCGTTGAGCAGATTATGAAGGTGCAGCAGCATCTGGATGAGCAGGGCGAAGGCAAGCTCGTGACGCATATCGTCGTGATGGGCATTGGCGAGCCATTTGATAACTTTGAGAATATGGTCGATTTTATCAATATCGTCAAAGATCAAAAAGGTCTCGTTATCGCACCAAAACGCATTACCGTCTCCACCAGCGGCTTGCCTGACAAAATCCGCGAGTTCGCTGATAGCGATCTGCTCGTGAATCTGGCACTGTCTCTGCACGCGCCAAACAATGAGCTGCGTACACGCATTATGAAGATCAATCGTGCATTCCCGCTGGAGCAATTGATGGATGCGGTCGACTATTACCTGCAAAAAACGAACCGCCGCATCATGATGGAATACATCCTGCTGCAAGGCGTGAACGATCAGGTCGAGCAGGCACACGAGCTGGCAGCCCTGCTTGCCGACAAAAAGCAGATGACCAGCGTCAACCTGATCCCGTACAATCCGGTCGATGAGCATAGCCAGTACCAGCGCAGCAAGCAGGAAGATATTCTGGCGTTCTATGACGTACTGAAAAAGAACGGCATCAACTGCACCGTACGCATGGAGCACGGCACCGATATCGACGCCGCTTGCGGACAATTGCGCAGCAAACAGATGAAAAAAGCAGAACGCAGCCGCGAAAACGACTCCACCACACTCATTAGCGGATAAGCCCTGCTATGTCGCCAGCACACATTCTATATTCATGTATAAATAAAGCCATCGGTACATCTACCGGTGGCTTTTTGTTGCTAGAAAAGCGATTCTAGTTCCCCAGCACTCTTTTTCCGATCACATATTCGAAATTCTTCAACAAATTCCGATAAAGATATGATAAAAAAATTAAGCAGTTAAACTAAAAAAACCATCATTTGATCTATACGAATACGAGAAGATATGTGAGAATAAATCCAAAGAGTAGGAACAAGACGACGTGTGGCTCCTTCTTTTGGCCCAATATTATAGTAATGATGAGCTGGCTCCCGTGAAGTCCAGCCAAGGAGGTGCAGATGCGCGTAAAGAAAAACCGTCGTGTCCGAGTCGTGCTACTGGTCATGATCGTAGTCATCATCGGGCTGGCGGCTCTGCTAGCGATACGTATGACAAAACAAGAACCCTCGCCTACCGCATCGTTCATGAAGCAATCGATGACCAATGCGAATGGAACGATCGCATCCTATCTAAAGACAGCCCCCTCTACCGATCCTAACGTCGTTGCTGGACGGGAGGCACTATCGGAGTCGGTTGGATTATGGATGCAGTACACCTTGCTTGCAGCAGATCAGGCTGATTTTGATAACAGCTATAACCTGCTGAACAAGTACTTTATGTCTCCTCAGCATTATATCCGCTGGAAGCTAGAGCCGGATGGACAGTCTCGTGTGAATACGTATGCGCTTGGTGATGATCTGCGCATCGTCAGCGCATTGCTGGACGCCTATGAACGTTGGAACAAGCCGGAATATCTCGCAACTGCCAAAGAAATCACCGATACGCTGTGGGCACAAGGATTGAACAACGGCTATCTGGTAGACTACCACGATTTTCAGCATGATACCTCCAGTAACCTGCTTAGTCTCACCTATATTGATACGCTCGCCTTTGAGCGAATGAAGCAATACGGTCTGATTAGCGATGAGCTGTATGAGCGGCATCTTAAATTGCTGCGAACCATTCCGAATGATGGACTCTTTTACCCGCGAACCTATGATGTGACAACAGGCCAATACGGTTATGATGCACAGGTGAATCTGATTGACCAGCTCATTATCGGACTGCATCTTGCCGAGATGAAACAACCGCCCGACAAGCTGGTTGCGTTTATGAAGGAGCAATTTGCAAAGGATGGACATTTGTACGGACGCTATAACGCTTCGGATCATCAGCCTGCTGTGCGTTATGAATCGCCTTCTGTGTACGGACTCGCGATTCTGCTGGCTTTGCAAATGGATGATCGGCAATGGGCAGAGCAGTTGTATAACCGGATGATTATGTTTCGCGCTTCGGAGGGAAGTGATCGGGGCGGATATGTATCGGATGGAGACACACACGCATTTGACAATCTACTTGCGCTGCTAGCAGAAACAACGCTACAGCAGACACGCTAAACCAAGGAAAAAGGAAGAGGAAAAATGACAAATGGTATACCGATTCGGCGCACGATGATCGGGTACACGTTGCTCGTTGCAGTCGCAATCGTAGAGCAACTGGTCTTGTTCTGGAATGTTGCCATGCAGCAGCGCTTCGGCGTAGTGGAGCTGCTTGTGATGCTCGGCTCTCTGCTGGGGCTGCTCGTCGGCTTCTGGCTGCCACGAGGAGTAGCTGTAGTACTGATTTTCGTATTTTTGGTCACTTACTTTGTATGGATGGTGACGATTGCACCGCTGAATCCGGTTGTGTTTTTTAATATGTTTTTGATTCCGGCGAATATATTGATCGCCCTGATCATCAAATACAGCCTGATCGATACGCGCAGATTGAAGGAACGGCTGGAGGCGCTGCATGAGATCACACCGCAGGTGGACATCGATACGACGCTTGGCAACAGAGCGGCGCTGAGCGAAGCGCTGGTCAAGCATTCCAACCTGGCGCGTCGCTACTCGGATCAATACAACTTCTGTATGGCGATGTTCAAAATTGAATTTCTGCCACTGGTACAGGAAGCGGTCGGCTCAGCAGGCTATGCACGTCTGCTGCTGGAGCTGTCCAATACGATCCAGAAGCAGATTCGTTTTGAAGATTATAAGTTCTCGATTGATAATGGTCGCTTTATTATCCTTTGCCCGATGACGAACAGAGAGTATTTGCCACCGCTGACCCATCGTATTCGTGATGCGATGATGAATGTGCAATTTCCTGATTTAAAAGGGCAGGAACTGCAACTGGTCATTCGCTCGGGTGCACTTGTGTTTCATCCGGAGCAATTTGAGAAATATGAAAGTCTGGATGCCGTTATTGCCACGCTGGAACGAAATACTGAAACGGATCTGATCGGCGAATATATCTGATCAGTGTCCGGCATTATACATTTAGGAGAAGATGAAAGATGGCTTATACGGATTGGTTTATCCCATTATGTACTGCAGTCAGCGGCTTGTTTGCAATCGCCATTGCGCTTTTGACAATTGCTACGCTTCGGTTTCGCAGTCATGTGAACCGTAAATACAACCGGGGACGGGGGTAACGAAGTGGCAGATGGCATACTGATTTTTTCGATCATTAGTATCTGGATCGCTGTGCTGGAGGCGATCATCATTATGGCAGGGGCGATTCGTTTCCTATCCAGGCAAAATAAGGCGGGCATCGTATTTCCAGAAAGTATGGAAGACTATCCAACCGTAACGGTTATGGTGCCCGCGCACAATGAAGAGGTCGTTGTCGGCATTACGACCGAGCATATTTTGAACTTAAATTATCCGCAGCATAAGGTGCAGGTGATCGTCATTGCGGATAACTGTAGTGATGGGACGGCAGCATCGCTGTATCGTTTAAAAGAAAGACCGGAATTTGCCGAGCGCGACTTTACGATTATTGAGCGTACCGGAACAGGCGGTAAATCCGGCGCCCTGAATGAAGCGCTCAAAATTACGAAGGGTGAATGGATTCTCGTCTATGATGCGGATGCTGCACCGGAGCGTAATGCGCTGATGTTCCTGATGCAAAAGGCACTGGAGCAGCCGGAGAAATACGGCGCGGTATTCGGACGGAATAAGGCGCGTAACCGCGGGCAAAACTTCCTGTCACGCTGTATTAATCTGGAGCTGGTCACGATTCAACGCGTGCATCATACCGGACTGTGGGAGCTGTTCAAGGTCGGTACGATTCCAGGCACCAACTTTATCGTCAAGACCGAGCTGATCCGTGATATCGGCGGCTGGGACCCGGATGCGATTACCGAGGATACCGCGATTACTTTTGATATTTTGACGCGCGGGCAGCTCATTGCACTGGCTCCGCAGGCCGAGGCATACCAGCAGGAGCCGGAGCAACTAAGCGTGTATATGAGTCAGCGTCAACGCTGGTCAAAAGGAAATTACCGCGTTATTCTGGACAATATTCATCATCTGTTTAACGGCTCTAGCTGGCGGATCAAAATTCAGGTGCTCTATTATGCAGCCAGTTATTTCTGGTTTATGATCGCGATTATTATCTCGGACATTATTTTCGTAGCAAATATCGTTTATCAGATTATCGCTTTGTTCAATCCGAATGTGATTTCGCCGTTCCAGTTTGCCGGAGATGTGTATGTGTATCTCGTTATTTCATGGGCGCTGATGTATTACATCTATGTATTACAGATCAATCTGGCGCTCGCTTCGGATATCGGGCAAAGTAATACAATGAATTTTGTGCTGGCGTGTATCTCGTACTTCACCTATGCACAGCTATTCCTGATCATCTCGATCAAAGCATTTTACTCGCTGCTCGTCGATATTGTGACCGGTCGCAAATCGAGCTGGTACAAAACGAAGCGATTTAACTGAGCTTATGAATTAAACGATTGTAAAGCAATTGCCGATCAGGTAAACGAAAAAGAGGCTGGTACACTGCGCCATAACGCAGGATACCAGCCTCTTTTATATTCCCGTTCGTCTTTTGGAACGATGACATGTCGTAAGCGATTCGGCTTACTTGATGCCTTTCATATAACTTTGAATTTTCGGTCCCATCAGGAACAGAATAATAGCGAGTACGATCGATACACCGCCAATTGTACCGAAGTACAGCAGCTCGGTATCTTCGCTGTACAGCGTCGTCAGTACCGCATTGATCGCCTGCGCGGCCGCATTGGACAGGAACCACAGACTCATCGTTTGTGCAGAGAAGGCTGCTGGTGCCAACTTGGTCGTTGCAGACAAGCCGACCGGAGACAGACACAGCTCACCGATAACGATGATAAAGTAACTCAGTACGAGCCAGAGCGGGCTGACCAGCTCATTCTCACCGCTAAAGTATACCGGCAGCAAAATCACCAGGAATGACAATCCCGCAAACAAAATACCAATCGCAAATTTGCGCGGAATCGTCGGCTGACGATCACCCAGCTTCATCCAGAACCATGCAAATACAGGCGCAAGGATGATGATGAACAGCGGATTCAGCGACTGGAACCAGGCTGGCGAGATCGTAATGCCCATAAATTGAAGCTGGGTACGTTGATCCGCAAACAGTGCCAATACGGTAGATGTCTGCTCTTGAATCGACCAGAACATGACCGCAGCGATAAATAACGGAATGTACGCGGTCAGGCGCGAACGCTCTACATCATTCGTTTTCGGACTGCGATACATCACGACAAAGTAGCAGATCGGGATCAGTACCCCGAGTACCGCCACGACAAGCACGAATGACTCCAATGTGAGCCAGCCCATACTGATCACAATGGCCAGCACAATCGCAACGATAATCGCGCCGATGATCAGCAGCTTCGCTACTTTGCGACGCTCATCTTTATCCATTGGATTCGGTACAATCATACCGGCAAGGCCGAGACTTTTCTTACGTGTCAGCATGAACACGATCAGTCCGATCAACATACCAATAGCAGCGAGTCCAAAGCCAAGATGGAAGTTGTATTCTGTGCCGACTGTACCCACAATAAGTGGGGCAATAAAGCCGCCCAGGTTGATCCCCATATAGAAAATGCTAAAGCCGGAATCACGGCGCGCATCTTCCTCACTATACATCTCACCGACAATGGTGGAGACGTTCGGCTTGAGCAGACCGGTACCAAGTACGATCAGTGCCATCGATGTGAATAGCATCGTTGCGCCGCCAGGGAAGGCGAGCACAATATGACCGAACATGATCAGGATACCGCCATAAAAGACAGAGCGTGATGGCCCGAGCACACGGTCAGCCAGCCAACCGCCGATAATACCAGACATGTACACGAGTGAACCGTAGATCGACATGATCGCGGTTGCCATCGTCTGATCCAGACCAAGTCCGCCTTTGCTAACCTCGTAGTACATGTAGTAGATCAGAATCGCTCTCATCCCATAGTAGGAAAAGCGCTCCCAGAACTCCGTGAAAAAAAGTGTGAACAGTCCGCGTGGATGTCCGAAAAACCCACGCTGAGGCACACTATCTACGATCTCTTGTTTTGTTGGATTAGACACGATATACCTCCTTGAAGTGGTCATGTCCGGAGCAGTTTAAAGGATTCGTGAGAGGCTTCCTTCCGCTGTCCATGACACTGCCGGCTTCCGCACCGATGTAAGTTACGTATTGCCAAATACTTACACGTTCAGCAAGCAGGCGAACCATTAAGATATAATATAATCTGCATATAATCAATCGAAAAAAATGGAAAAGTAGATCATTTTCATGGAGAAATCATTACATTTTTCGCGGAAGTCCATTCTTGCTATGCTGGCATTTGGCATATTCAGCATTTAATTTGCAGTGAAGCGGGGAAAATGGGCTCCGGTAAGGTATAATGAGAATAAGGAGTTGAGAGTAGATGGCAAACGAAAACGAAGAAGTAATTTTGACCCCGGAAGGACTCGCGAAGCTGGAGGATGAGCTGAAGGAGCTTAAAGGGCCACGCCGTAAGGAATTGGCTGCACGTCTGAAAACGGCAATCAGCTACGGCGATTTGAAGGAGAACAGCGAGTATCACTCCGCAAAAGAGGATCAAGCGTTTATGGAAACGCGCATTTTGACCCTGGAGCGTATGCTGCGTAATGCACGCGTCATCAGCGCAGAGCAAATGGATACTTCCCGCGTGAGCATTGGCTCGATCGCGGTATTGAAAGATATCGAGTTTGACGAAGTGATCGAGTATCAGCTCGTTGGACCTGCGGAAGCGGATCTGGCGAATAACAAGCTATCTTATGAAAGCCCGCTGGGCAAGGCGTTGATGGGTCACCAGTCTGGCGACAAAATCGCCTTTGAAGCACCGATGGGAACCTTCCATTATGAGCTGCTGGAGATCAAACCGGGTCAATAAGAACGATGTTGATCTGGATACAGCTAGCCGATAGAGGCTTCAAGTGTCCATCATGAGCGTAGCGATATCCAGCATTTCCGTATTGCAGATATTCTGAAGGATCGGTACATCTTGATAAAGGTTAATAAAAATCAGGTGAACCAAAAGCTGCCGGAATCATTCCGAGCAGCTTTTTTCACTTTGTGCTTACTTTATTTATACACGTTACGTTTTGTAAATCGCCCGCCCAAGTTATATACTAGGTGTATTCTAAAATAAGAGAGCCATCGGCATGCCTGTAGCATGTCAGAATATGCTGGAATAGGAGCTACCGACTTTGTGGATAGGGATCTTAATACTGATCGTGTATCATCTGTTTATTCTGTACATTGGTTGGAACGGCTGGGTATGGCTGGCGACATTGTTTCCGCATCAGATGCTGCCGCGCTATATGATGATCATCGTGCTGGTGATTCTAGCATACGGACTGTTCCTCGGCTTCTGGCAAAGTGAGGTTGGTCTATTTAAATGGATCGGTGCTGTCTGGGTAGCAATCGCATACTTCTCGGTGCTGTGGCTACCGATTATGAACCTTGTATTATGGCTGCTGCGCTGGTCGCCGATCTCTATGACAACCGCCGTTTTCTGGGCTGGCTGGATTACCCTTGCCGGGCTGGTGGTCACCGTTAGTATAGGGGCATACAATGCGTATAGTCCGGTTGTGCGCTCGTATACGATTGCGATTGATAAGCCGGTCAATGGGCCGTCTGAGATGAATATTGTCATGGCATCGGACATGCACTTTGGAGCGCTGTCCAATGAAAGTCATGCGCGTCGTCTTGTCGAGCGGGTCAATGCGCTGAATCCGGATCTGATTCTGTTACCAGGCGATATTATCGATGATAATTTAAAGTATTACAGTAAGACGGCAATTCCGGACATTTTAAAAGGCTTCAAAGCACCGGTCTATTCCTCCCTCGGCAATCATGATCGTTTTGAAAAGGGTGTCGATCTGGTCGATGTTATGAATAAAAGCAATCTGAATGTGTTATACGATGAATCGGTTGTGCTGGATAATGGCATTACGCTCGTAGGACGCCGTGATTACAGCGATAAACCGCGTACGGAGCTGGGCAAGCTGCTGGATGAAGTGGATCATACCCATCCGATTATCGTGCTGGATCACCAGCCGTATGAACTGGATGCGGAGCAGAAGCTGGGCACCGATCTGGTGCTATCCGGACATACGCACCGCGGGCAGATGGCGCCATTCTCACTCATTACGCACCGTATTTTTGAAAATGACTGGGGCTATCTGCGCAAAGGACAACTGCATTCGATCGTATCGTCTGGCTTTGGCTTCTGGGGCTCGCCGCTCCGTATTGGGACGCGCTCGGAGATTGTGCAGATTCATGTGAAGTTTAAAGATAGCGGAGCTAGCTCTGCTAAGGCAAGCGATACGACTGCATCTGCTACCGAAGGTTGATGTATCCGCATCATGGAGTCGTTTTCGGAGTCCGATTAGCTGAACTCGTCGAAATGCGCACTCTAATTTTCTTTTATATAAATATAGAACGTTGCGAGTGAAACAGAACGGGATAAACAAAAAGAATAGTTATGATAAAAAGCTAAAAAGCTAAAAAGCCTTCTCCTTTATGTTCCGGGAGAAGGCTTTTCATTATGGAATCGTCAGTAGGAAGCGTAAGGTGCTGCAATTCGGATGTAGCTGAAACTGGATGTAAGATAGTCAGAAGAAGAAAGCTGGAAGAACAAAGCCACAAACCTCTTACAGGTCACAACCTCTTAATGCAGGGCAGCACGAATCTGCTTGATATAAAAGAACTTGACGATGAAGAAGTAAACTAGCTGAATCAGGAAGAAAATACTGAGCACAAATGCCGATTCCTGTACTAACGTTCGTTCCAAAATATGAGACAGTGTCGTTAAAGCGACAGCACCGTGAACAAGCGCAACTACGATAGGTGCAAAGAATAATAACGCAATCTGGCGTGTGAGTACACGGTTTAGTTCGCGTTCCGTCAGGCCCAGCTTGGCGATGGCACGAAACTTCTCTTTATCCTCATCCAGATCGCTATACAGTCGGAAGTACAGAAAGCTACCTGCGGAGACAAAGAATACAATACCGATAAACAAACCGATGAACATCGAAATTCCATACAGCGCCTGCACTTGATACAGTGTGAAGGCGAGTGTAGACAGATTACCATTTGCATCTAATGAGGAAAACACGGCGGCAATATTGCCTTCGGTTTGCAGCAGCTTCTCTTTATTCGCGTTTGTTTTCCAGGCATACGTATGTTGAACCGATTTGGGCTTACCAAGCTGCGCGTACAGATGATCAGGGATAATCAAAGCTTCACCTACACCGGGCAATATGCCCGAGATGATCGGTGCTCCGGTCTGTACAGTCACTCCGCTGGTCGTTTCTAGCGTACGGTTGCTCAATTTGGAGACAAGTTGATTTTGCGCATCGGAGATTAGTAGGATGGCATGGTTGCCGCTAACCTGCATCGGCTTCTCTCCAAATTCACTTTGAATGTCGTTAAACTCGCTATTGCTGATGACCGTCAGATCAAATAGGCCGTCTTTAAATCCATACGAATTGAGCTTTTTATCGAATAATGTGTACGTCACACCATCCGCTTTTAATTGATCGGAGATCATCTGAACATGAGTCGCAAACTCCTTATCCTCAGGTTGATCATAGTACGCGATATCGTAATAACCGTCAGTATTTACCCCTTTGCTGAGCGTGGATTGAAAGCCATATAATGTGCCGATAGCGCTGAACGCTACCGTTGATACCATCGCCACAAGAAAGAAAGTACGGGCATTGTCTTTCATGCGATAGGATAGATCGGAAAAAAGTAACATATTCGTTTTATGCCAGAATAGCTTTTTACGGTTTTTTATAGCGCGAATGATATAAACACTGAGCTGCGTGAATAGCAGATACGTCGCAATGCTGACCGTTACCACAATCGGTAACAGCAATTGAAGGGCTCCGTTCAGCTCACTCGTTAGGGCAAGTGTATAACTGCCTGCCAGCAGAATGACGACGAGTAGCGATAGCAGCATAGAAGCGCGCGGCTCACTTTTGCTCGCGTTTTTGCTGCGAATCAGATGGATGAGCGTGCTGCCGCGTAGCGAAGACGAGATAAACAGTGAGATCAGCACAAACAGCAGGATAAAGGACAACGTCGTCAGTCCCATTGCCTTGAGCGGTATATAGAAGTTCAGCGGTTGACTGAGTACGAGCACATTGTCCCCAATGAGCAGAATCGCTTTGGCAAATACGAGCCCTAAAGCAATCCCGCCGATTGTAGCACCAAAGCCAATCAGCATATTTTCCATGAACACCATACGTTGGAGCTGACCCTGGGACATGCCTTGCAGCATGAGCAGTCCGAATTCCCGTTTACGTGTTTTTAAAAATGAACTCATTGAGTACAGTACAAAAAAGAATGAAAAGGCATAGATTAGCCACTTGGACGTAGATAGAGCTGTCTGTGCCGTATGATCCACATCGCTGCCGCTCAGCGCCGGATGATAAGCGAACACGGCAAACGTAAAGAAGATCATCACCGTGAACATACTGCTCAGAAAATAGGCGGCATATAGTCGCTTATTGCGAAGGACATTGTTAAACGCGAATTGACGAAATGTCACTCGAATGACCTCCTAACAGGGACAGCGTGTCGATGATTTTCTGGAAAAACGCCTGCCGATTATCGCCGCGATGAATCTCGCTGTAGAGCTGACCGTCACGAATGAAAATAACCCGGCTGCAATAGCTTGCCGCGACGGCATCGTGAGTGACGAGCATCATCGTTTTGCCTTCCTCACGATTAAGCTGCTCCAGCATTTCCATCACATCGCGTGCGGATTTGGAGTCCAGATTACCGGTTGGCTCGTCTGCAAGCAGTAGCTGCGGTGAATGGATCATCGCACGCGCAATCGCTGTCCGCTGCGCCTGCCCGCCGGAAATTTCATACGTGCGCTTGTTCATAATGGAGCTGATCCCGAGTCGCTCGGCGATTGCCGCTGCCTTTTGCTTCATTTCGCTCACCGGACGACCGTCCAGTGTAAGCGGCAATACGATATTTTCCTCAATGGTGAGTGTGTTCAGCAGATTAAAGTCCTGAAATACAAAGCCCAGCTCGCGACGACGGAACTGCGCCAGCTCGTTCTTCCGCAATTGATTCACATTGCGACCGCCGATCAAAATCTCGCCTGTTGTCGGGCGATCAATCGTCGCGATCAGATTGAGCAGCGTCGTTTTGCCACTACCGGACGGTCCCATAATCCCGACAAACTCCCCATCCTCAATCGTAAACTGAATATCCGTTAATGCCTTATATGCTATTTTGCCTTCATAGATTTTACTGACATGCTGTACCTGTAGCATCGTAAAAAACCTCCCTGTATGTGTGATTCCTGCTCTGACTGGAGCAGACGATATGCTGATCTAGCCTGCTGCTGTGAGCTTCGGTGTGTGATGTGAATCTGTATAGTTACAGTATAGAGGGGTTGCTGGTGATGGACTATCGAATTGCCTTTCATCTTTCTTACAGTCGTGTAAGGTGGGGGATCGCATGGCTTTCTGGCAGTGGGTGGTTAGCGTGTGGGTGGCTTGGTGCTGGTGGAGTCTGGTGGAGGAATTCATTGCTGCATGTTGCGGCTACCACTTCAGGCAGAGAACATGCCAGCGACCTCCGGTTAAGCCGGGATGCTAGGAATGGGGATAATGCGGGCGCATCCCGGCTTAAAGGTCGGTCTTATGGCATTGTTCTCTGCCTTCCGTTCCGTGGAGGGAGGTGGAGTAGTGCATAAGAAATCGTCAATATCAAACGCTACTATAAAGCACTAGCATCAAGGGCTAACATCAAAAGCTAACATTAAAAGCTGACATCAAATCTCTATTTGTCTGGTTAGAGAGTGAATGTGTTGGCGGCATACATGCGATGGGGGGAGCAGCAGAGGCAGTAATTAATATAAATTGTGGAACAATGTGTATTATCATTTGGAGGAGGTTACTAGACTATCTTTATGTACTTATACAGATCGGGAGAATGGGAGGAACACGATTCTCAAATAATATCTTCAAATGATAGCTGGTAAAAGACCACTTTCTGTTGGAGTGAGAAGTGGTCTTTTTGATTGGCTACAGGTTGTATCCGCCTTCGGAATCACATTTCAGATCCCATCTTAGATCCCATCTTAGATCCCATCGCTATATATTCTCTTCTTCCTGCTCGGAATGGTCGATCTGTTCAGCAGCCTGTACCTGATACGATTGAAAAGCGATGCGTACTGTGGTGCCTTCTCCTGGTACCGATTCGATCTCCAGGCCATGATCAAGTCGTCGGGCAGCTTCTCTGGTCAGATACAATCCCATCCCGGTGGACTCGCGGAAATGACGACCATTTTCGCCGGTGAAAAACGGATCAAATACGCGGCGAATATCATGTGCAGGGATGCCGACGCCGTGATCCTGTATTTCGACGATCGCTTTGTTGTCGGCGATACGGGTTATCAGATGTACCTTTTTCCCGCTGCCGGAGGAGTATTTTACAGCATTATTCACAAGCTGGGCTAGCATGAAAAAGAGCCACTTTTCATCCGTTTCCACGACAAGATGCCCGGATTGCTCCTGTACATCCGGGTAGACGCCGCTGCGGATAAAGGAGCGCTTTTGCTCATGGACAACCTCGCTAATGATTCGGGATAGCGAGACAGGCTTCACATGGAAATCCTGCTGGAAATTACGCAGCCGTGCCATGTACAGCACCATATTCAGGTTAGCGCGCATCTGCTCCGCTTCTTCACGAATGCTGGCAAACTCCGGTTCATCCACCTGCTGTACCGTTAGCTCGATCACGGATAGCGGTGTCTTCATCTGATGCACCCATTGATCCATAAAGGTCAGATGCTCACGCTGCTCATGCCGATTCTGATCTAGCTGCTGCTGATAATAACGATATTGTGTGCGCAGCAGCTCTTGCAGTGCCTCGCCGATCGGTGTCAGATCGCGTTGCAGTACATCTTCCGGCACCTGCAAAGGCTTGCTCAATAGTCCATAAAAGCGCCGCCGACTTACATAATGATATGTCAGATACACCGCTGTCAGAAATGCGCCAAGAAAGACGGAATAAAGCGCTGGCAGCAGACGATGATAACCATCCAGCCAGTAGATACCGAGCACGCCAAAGAGCACGACGACCTGCATCACGATAAACAGCTTATGCTCCTGCCAGAATAGCTTCATACACGCTCACGTCCTTGCTTCGATTCGGGCAAATAGAGACGATAGCCGATCCCGCGCACCGTTTCCACGGCTTGCTCCAGACCAAGCTCCTGTAGCTTTTTGCGTACACGGGTAATGTTGACGTTGAGCGTATTCTCATCGACAAAGGTCTGGTCATCCCATAGCTTTTCGAGCAATGCCTCGCGGCTGGCAACGCGTGGATAACGCTCCATCAGGCTCTCGATAATGTCGGCTTCTTTTTTCGTTAGCGAGACCAGCTCATCGCCATAGGTCAGCTCCAATCGTTCCACATAGAGCGTCAGCCTTTCCTTTTGCACGAGTCGTTCTTCCTGACGGGTTGCATATTCGCCGTATGCACGCCGAAGCTGACTGCGAATTTTCGCCATCACAACGCCATAATCAAATGGTTTGGTGATGTAGTCGTCCGCTCCATTTTCCAGTGCCATAATCTGATCCATTTCTCCGGCACGCGCGGAAATAAACAGCACCGGACAGATCGAATGATTGCGAATCTGGCGACACCAGTAATAGCCGTCATAGCTGGGCAAATTCACATCCAGCAGCACCAGATCCGGCTGAATATGATGAAATTGCTCCATGACCCGTTCAAAATCAGTCGTCAGCACCACCCGATAGCCATATCGTTCAATATGCGATTGCAGCAGGCTGGCAATTTTATAGTCATCCTCAACGATCATAATCGTTTGCATGGCATTCCGCTCCTATTCCTATCCACATAAAATGTAGTGTGATTTCAATGGATATATCGTCAAAATCAGCTTGTCGCTGTCGCTGTCGCTGTCGCTGTCGCTGTCGCTGTCGCTGTCGCTGTCGCTGTCGCTGTCGCTGTCGCTGTCGCTGTCGCTGTCGCTGTCGCTGTCGCTGTCGCTGTCGCTG
>JBCNLJ010000033.1:0-55992 GCA_039595515.1 Paenibacillus sp.
TCTTAGGAATGTTGATGTTAGGTGGAGGAGGTATATTTTCAGGATTTATGTCTCGATTAGAGGACACAGTGGGTAACAAATTGAAATTATACAACTACGATGATAAAGTTCCTTTAACTGGCGAATATCAATGTACTGTTTGTAAAAAAACAGCTACTAAAATTGCATATAGCACTTTTAAGTATTGTGATTCTCATAGGGATCATACATCGAAACAGGAATGGAAATCATTTTTTTATCCTAAACCATGGAAAACGCTATGATGAGATTAATGATTAAAAATAAAGTATAATTTTGATTTGTAAATAAAATGGCGTATGGATTTTGTGGTTGAAAAGCCTCAAAATTCATGCGCCATTATGTTATTTATAAACTAGCAAATATATGCTTGATTATATAAAATGAAATACTATAAATAATGATCATGTTGAAGCTATTGATATTTTGTGCTTATTTCATGTTTACTAGTTATCCCTCAAACCTTACCCCTCTAACAAAAATCTCCTGCAACCCCATCTCACCATCCAACACCAGCACATCCGCCTGCTTCCCAACTTCCAAACTCCCCGTCTGCTCATACATTCCAAGCTGACGCGCTGGATTGCCGCTGGCAGCTTCCGAAGCACGCAGCACCGACAACCCAGCCTTCTCAATCAAGAAGCGGAATCCTTCAATCATCGTCAGGCGACTACCTGCCAGTGTACCGCTATCCTCCGGCAATGTCGCTACGCCGTTAATCACCTTCACCGGCTGATCCCCCAGCATATAATCCCCATCACCCAGTCCAGCAGCGGACATTGCATCCGTGATCAGAATTAGATTATGCTCTTGCTTGAGCTGTGCGAGCAGCGCTACAGCCGCGGGATGCACATGAATACCATCGGCAATAATCTCAGCACAGATTGCAGGCGTACCGAGCACCGCGCCAGCCGTGCCCGGCTTCCGATGATGCAGCGGTGTCATCGCATTAAATGTATGCACCGCATGATTCAGCCCCGCCTCGACCGCTTCCATGATCTGCTCATACGTCGCGTCGGTATGTCCAGCAGCAGCGGTAATATGATGAGCACGTAGCCAGCGAATAACCTCCAGCGCACCCTCACGTTCCGGTGCCAGCGTGAGCTGCTTGATCAGACCCGGATAAGCAGCATGCCATTCTTCCAGCCATTGCACATTGGGCAACACGATATGCCCCGGATTTTGCGCGCCAGGCCATTTTGGGCTAATGAATGGGCCTTCCAGATGCACGCCGACAACCTGGGCGCCGGGCATTTGGCCTTTCTCTACATAGGCATGTACCTGCTCCAGTACATGATCGATATCCGTACGTGGTGCGGTCATCGTCGTAGCGAGAATGGAGGTCGTACCCTGACTTGCATGAAAACGAGTGATCGTATCCAGCACCTCGGGGCTTGCATCCATGAAGTCCTGTCCCATACCGCCGTGCACATGAATATCGACAAATCCGGGAAGGACAAGTCCGCCCTGTGCATCGTAAGTTGTCTCATGGCTGGCAGGGTCGGCAGCACTCATCTCATCATCCGACCCGATGTACTGAATCACACCATCTTCTACGATCAACGTACCCTGCTCTATCATGCCGTCCGGTGTCACGATGCGTCCATTTACGATGCGGAATGAGTTAGGTGTACGATCTGTTGGATGTGTCATTGCTGAAATAACCTCCCAGCCTCCGCGTCCATCAGCACGGTTACGTTTGGATGCAATTGAAGCAGCGATGCAGGGCAGAGTGTGGTGATCGGGCCGGTTAAAGCACGGTGAATAATCTCTGCTTTATCCGCTCCGCGTACCATCAGCAGAATCTGACGTGCTTTCATGATGCTGCCTACGCCCATCGTGATCGCGCGCTCCGGTACTTCATCGATAGAGTTGAAATAGCGTGCATTGGCTTCGCGTGTCTGTGGCAACAGATCGACAACATGTGTGCCTGGTGTCAGTTGATCGTCCGGTTCATTGAAGCCGATATGTCCGTTATGCCCGATGCCAAGCACCTGCAGATCGATCACGGCTTCGGACAGCATTTCGTCATACCGCTTGCACTCCTGATCGGGATCGTCGGCTTGTCCGTTCGGTACATGCGTATTTTCCGGTAAAATATCGATATGGTTAAACAGATGCTCGTTCATAAAGGTACGATAGGAAGCAGGATGATCGCTTGGCAAGCCTACATATTCGTCCAGATTGTAGGTTTTTACCTTTTCAAATGTAATCACGCCCTGGTTGTAAATCTCGATCAGCTCCTTGTACAAACCGACCGGTGTTCCGCCTGTGGCGAGTCCGAGCACGCAGCGCGGAGACGTCTGCACAAGACTGGACACAATGTACGCGGCAACCTTGCCAAAATCTTTTTCATTGCCTACCTTGACCAAATTAACCATGAATCATAACCCTCCTGAGTCTTTGCGGTAACGCCGCACGTTTTTATAGGACAGCTCCAGCTTTTTGACAGAATCGTTGAACTGGGCGCTGATCATACCGGTGAATAAAATATCGATAATATGAAGCTGAGCGATGCGGGATGCCATATCGCCGCGACGAATTCCTTTTTCAAGCGATGAGGAAAAGAGAGCGATGTCCGCGATATCCGCAAGCGGATTGGAGCTGTATTGCGTGAGCGATAGCGTGGTAGCCCCATTTTCTTTTGCACAGGTGAGGGCATCGATCGTTTCCTTCGTTTCGCCTGAATAGGAGATAGCGATAGCGACATCCTCTGACGATAGTGTTGATGCAGAGGTGATTTGCATATGGGAATCGGCAAAGGCGGTGCAGTTTTTGCCAATGCGGATCAGCTTCTGGTAGAAGTCCTGGGCAACGATGGAGGACGTTGCAATGCCGTACAGATCGATACGGCGTGCGCGGATCAGATAGCCGATCGCTTGCTCCAGACGCGGCAGACTGAGCAGCCGTGTCGTATCGTTGATGGAGCTTACATGGTTCGATTCAATCGCCTTGACGATCTCTGCCAGCGGATTGCCTGCGATAATATCCTGATACGAGCCGGGAATCGATTGCTGGGCAAGCTCGGCAGCCAGCTTCATTTTAAAATCAGGAAAGCCTTCAAAATGAAATGTTTTGCAAAAGCGCGTTACCGTAGCTGGACTGATGCCACATTGCGTAGCGAGCTGCGTAATGCCCATCCGACTGATGGAGGAGGGCTGCTGCAAAATATAGTTGGCGAGTCTGCGTTCCTGTGGAGACAGCTTATCCAATCCCTGCTCCAGCACATGAAGAATCGGCGACACTAGCAATCACTCCTTTCGGATTGTAGGAGAACATAAAAATGAAGATAATATATAACGTATAACTATGAAAATTAATTTCATTATTTTGTTGTGGATTAACGATAACGAATAAGATTGATTTTAATGCTCCTGTCGCAAATATAAAGGAATTGCACAGCCTGTCGAAGAGTAGAGAGACTCATTTACCCTGTGTTTACAAAGAAAGGGAGCGATGAAAATAAAAATTTTCATCATCCAAGTATAAGAAAAATTCATTCGGATGTAAGAAAATTTTTTTCTTGAGAATATACTAATTCACGGTTTGGGTAATTGCAATAGCATTTCGACAAAAATCGAAAATTTTGTAAAGGAGTTTAACAAATAGAAGCGAGGAGCTGGATATACAGACGAACAATTATAAATTTACTAAAGAAACTAAAAAACTAAAAAACTAAAAAACTAAAAAAATAAAGAAAATAAAGAAATCAAAATCAAAAAATCATGAAGTTAAGAAACCAAAATAAAGAGCTACAGAGTTACATAAAGAACACAGTGTTAAGAATCAAAACTAAAATCTAAAATAAAGAACGAAGAGCGAAGAATCAAACACAATAACTAAGAGCGCAAACCATCAACTAAACTATAACCAAACCAAGAACCAAACTAGAACCAAACCAGTAACAAAAAAGACACCCTGCCACTGGCAGAGTGCCCTGATACTATCCTTATAAAATCCTTATGAAGCAGTCTGCTTACGTTTGCTCTGATATTGTGGCAAAACTATACGCCACAGTAAAAAGGCAAGTACAATGATCTGCGGAATCGATGTTTCCCAGGTTGGATAGATGCCGAGCCAGCTTACAGACGGCATTCCCGAAATCGTATGTGCAGGTAGATAACCTGAAACCTGAAGCGAATGAATGCTTTCGCCGAGGAAACGGAAGACGAGATAGTAGATCAGCACGGTTGCTGTCAGGAAGAACGGACGTACCGGTAGCTTCACGCTAAAGCGGATAATAAGCACCGCAATCACGATCAAAATAACCAGTGCCAGTCCGATGCCAAGCAGCAATTGCGAGATCGAAATCGCTGGAGCCATACCGACATAGAAGATCGCTGTTTCCGCACCTTCACGCAAAATCGCCAGTCCCGATACGGCTGCCAGTGAGATTAAGCTACCGCGTGCGAGTGCACCGCTAATCTGACCTTCGATATAATTGTTCCAATTTTTCAAATTAGCTTTCTGATGCAGCCAGTTCCCTACGCTGAGCATAAGCACCACTGCGACCAGACCGGTAATGCCCTCGATCAATTCGCGCGTACTGCCACTCGTTGCCATCTGGGCAAAGGCATACACGAATATCGCCGCGATAATACCGCTAAGCGCCAGACCGGCAAATGCACCGCCCCAGATCCATGCACCTGCCTGACGGCTACCGCTTCGTTTCGCATAGGCAAGCAGGGCAGCCAGGACGAGAATCGCTTCCAGACCTTCACGGAGCAAGATAACAGCGGCATCCCAGAACGTATACGATGTTTTGGATGTGATCGGTACAAGCTGATCCAGCATCGTCTGTACGGTAGTGCTTGCTGCGTTCCAGTTTGGCGGCGTGGATACGAGATACCCCTGCGCTTCTGCCATTTCATTTTCTACAGCCGTATACGTAGAGGAGGAGGAAATCTGCACTTCGCCCTCAACAAGTGGCCACATTGTAATGAACTGCTGCATCTGCGCGCTGGCCTGCTCTGCTTGCTGCTGTGCGATGGAGGACTGTGCCTGCTGGAGTAGAGCAACCGCATCGCTCAAATGCACATTGCCCTGTGCTGGAGCAGTATTAGCAATCTGTCCGGACGTATATTCATTGAACAGGTCGATTAGCTTTTGCGTTTGCTGCTTCGCCTGATCTGCGCGTGGTGGCTCTGCCTGCAATGCCACGCGAATCATACTCATCGTCGTTTCGAGCTGGCTATACACGGTAAAATTATCCGCACGGATCGCATTTTCTACATTGGGCCATGCCGCCACAATTCCTTTATAACTGCTTTGTGCGCCAGACCAATCTGCTGTATTGATCTTTTGTAAGGTATCGTTAGCAAGTGGCAGGATGGTCTGTACCGCTTTTTGTCCTTCGGCAGAAGGCGTACCATCTGTGCTAGCGCCGGATGCGGCGGATGTGCCACCCTTTTGCTGCGCTTCCGCATACGTATTGACGGCGCGTGCCAGCTTGCCGAGTGCGCCTGTGACTGCATCGGGCTGCGAGCTAGCCGCTTGTAATGCTTGCTGTGCGCTTGCAAGGGCTGTGTTCACATCGGCTGCCTGCTGTGGCAATGCGGACGTGTCTACCTGTGCCCAGCCGCTGGCAAATTGATTCAGCTCCGCGGTAGCATCTTTCCATTTCTGCTGTCCGGCATCCACCAGCGCACTACCGACGATGGTTAACAGCTCGTTCACATCCGGTTGTGCAGAGGCCGCCGAAGCTACAGAAGTCGACCACAGCTCCGAAATTGGACTGGAAAGGGCAACCGGCTTGCTCGATGATTGCTGCTGTTGCAGCTCATTAGCAGCACCTCCATGATATCCAAACGTGCCCAGCAGCAGTGCGCCGCTAATGACCGCAACACCGGTAGCACGGCTTAATGTACGTCTATTCAGGACATTGTTCCACATGACCCGCATTCCTCATTTCACTCAATAAATAAAAGGTAATATCAAAGCCGAATTACAGCGACTTCAATCGCGAATTTCAATCGCGGTATAAGTCGTATCGCTTTATGCCTCGTACTTGTAGTACTTGTAGTACTTGTATGGTACGTCTACTGCTTTTATAGCCGTGTATCTCCGATCTACAGCAACGTATCTCCAATATATCCACCCTGACGTACGCCAGGGAAGCAGGCAAATACAGCACTGCCGATATGCTGAATATATTCATTTAACCCATCCATTTCAGAGAGGCGCTTTTGCATCGGGATGAACTGATTTTGTAGACTGCGCTGATAGCTGATGAAAAAGAGCCCGGCATCTAGCTGTCCGGTCACATTGTCCATTCCGCTGGAATACGAGTATGGACGGCGTAGAATTTGCATTTTGCCATCGCCGCGAGCGACCCGCATATGCGCATTCATCGGAATAACCGGCTTGCCAGACGCATCCTTTGCTTCCATATCGCCACGGTCAAATTCATGCTGTGAGCCGAGCGGCGCACCGCTAACCCGATAACGTCCAAATGTATTTTCCTGATCGCCCAGACTGGAACGATCCCATACCTCGATCCGCATCCGAATACGACGTACCGCCATATAGCTACCGCCTGTCATCCAGCCTGCTCCATCCTGTGGCTGTACCCAGACGACCTCATTCATCATCGCTGCATCTTTGACGCTTGGATTAGCGGTTCCATCCTTGAAGCCCATCAGGTTACGCGGCGTCGCATTGTTCGGATCAGCCGCGGTGCTGCGTTGAAAGCCTTCCTGACTCCAGCGCAGCACTGCCGTGCCCCGGGCAATCCGAATCAGATTGCGCATCGCGTGAAAAGCGACCTGCATATCGTCAGCACATACCTGCACCGCCAGATCGCCACCACACCATTCCGGCTGTAGATTGTCGCCGTTAAACGGGGGCAGATCGGTAAAACCAGCCGGTCGTTTGCCACCCAGTCCAAAGCGGCTGTCAAACAGGCTTGGCCCCGCACCAAACGTAATCGTCATCCGTGAAGGGGATAAGCCAGCAGCTTCGCCTGTATCGGCGGGAGGCAAATTCACATTTTCATTTTGCCCATCCAATAGCTGCCCGGAGGTGAGTGCGGCCGCCGCTACTGTCCATGCTTGCAGCATACGCTTGAGACTGGCTGCATCCGTAGCTGTCACATCAAAGGAAGCAAAGCACATAAAGTTCTGATTCGGCGTTACAATGCCCGCCTGATGCTCACCGTAAAAGTCATAACGGTCACTGGTAGAGTCTTCCGCACCTGTTGTTACATTGGCATCACTGCCTGGCTTGTCATAAGCAGGCTGTAGAGACTTACCTGTCGCTGCCATCAAGCCAAATACACCTGTTCCACCGAGCAGCAATCCAGCCCCAGACGCACCAGCAAGCCGCAGCATATCGCGGCGGCTTACAGGTTTTGTAAATACAGATGAAGATGGTTCGGAAGTCTGTTGTTCAGTCGACGATGGTTCAGAAGAAGGTGGTGTTAATTTATCCTTACTCATCGTCTCACACTCCCAGAATGGTTCCCATTTGCGATAATGGCTCAGCTAGCGCATCCAGGTTCTGACTCAGTGTGCGCACATCCTGCTTGGACAGCTTGTCATACGTTACGTAGCCGCCATCTTTTGTTGCAAACGGAGCCAGTTCTTTGTTCAGTGCATCGAATCTCTCACCGATTTGTTTTTCCAACGATGGGTCTTTGGCTGCCAAACTTGGCTTCAAAATCTCATAGATTTTCTGTGCGCCTTCCACATTCGCTACAAAGTCATACAGATCGGTATGGGAATAACGTTCTTCTTCACCTGTTACTTTGGAAGAGGATACTTCATTTAGCAGCTCTACTGCACCGGTTACGAGCAGGCTGGCATCGATATCGACGGTTTCAACTTTAGCGCGCAGCAGCTTCGCATCCTGTAGCAGGCGATCTGCATATTCGCTCATACCGTCCGTCGATTTCTTTTCCCATAGTCCTTGCTCGATCCGGTGGAATCCGCGCCAATCGGCATCCGCTACATCACCCTGACGAGCATCGATATCCGGGTCGAGTGTGCCAAGTGCTTCGGCGATCGGCTCGATCCGCTCATAATGCATACGTGCCGGTGCATATAGCTTTTTCGCTTCGTCCAGCTTGCCTGCTTTAACGGCTTCGGTGAACTTCTCGGTTTGCGTAACAAAAGCATCAATCTCAGATATCGCATACGTACGATACTGTTCCACCTCAGCGGAGAAATCCGCTTTGGTCGCAGTGGTCGCAGCTTCGTTAGACGTGGTCGTTTCAGTAGTAGAGGCGGAAGAAGTACTGGAAGCGGAGGACTCGGAAGTCGCTGCTCCATTGGTCGCTGTAGCGGCTGGCTGCTGGTTACCACATGCAGCAAACAGTACGGAGGATAGCAATAATGTAGCAGGTAATGTATAACGTGCTTTCATAAAATAAAGACACTCCTTAATAATGATAATCGTTCTCAATAATGTATATATAATAAGGTCGAACCTGCATCCCGTCAATCATTATTTTATGTAAAAACCGACTGTATCCTGGTGTTCATATGAGCCTGTAAATTAGACAGTTCCGGTGATAGCCGCTATACTTGCTCACAAGTATGCGTTTGCAGGCAATGAAGGAGGACGATCGAATGAATGAGATACATAATCAACAGCCACCCGGTTGGACAGCAGAGCAGTGGAACGTATTAACGGAGCAACTGCGACTGACGACGGTGCCATCTGCTGATCCGCAGCACAGTGTGCCTGTGTCACAGCTGCTCGATGAGCAAGGAGCCCGGCAATATATACAGCAGCTAACGGATATTTATGAAAGTGACGATCTACCATTTATCACGTCCATGCTGGCAAAGCGCTACAGCTATATGATCGTAGCGCCTGCGCTGTATGCGATGACGGTATATGGTAAAGGTCTACATTTTGCGCCCGAGCAGTGCACATTAGAATCACATTTTAAAGGAGACATCTGGCTGCCGCATGTGAGACTGGACAAGCCAGAGGCGATGGAGCTACACTTGGAGCCAGAAGGCGAGCAAGCAACGTCAGAGCATCGCTGTGAATGTGCAAACGATGCAGCTAATCAGGTGTCTCAGCATCAACGACAGCAGTATCTAACGACGATCTTTGCCGGACATTTGCAGCCGGTATGGCATAATCTTGCGCGCGCGGCAGGTGTATCGCGTGCGATTCTGTGGGAGAACGCCGCCATTTACGTTTATTATGTGTATGAGACCCTGCTGGCGGACCCGATTCACGATGCTTATCGAGAGCAGATTGAAGCGGACTTTGCTTATTTGACCGAGCAGGCGTCAGCCTCTGTATTCGGAGAGAAATGGAATCCGCTCGCACGTTTTAACACACCGAAGCGTCTGTCACCCGGCTCAGATAAGCCCAAACGCATTCGCAAAACGTGCTGCTTGTATTATCTGTCTGGCGAGGATGCGGGATATTGTTCTGTTTGCCCGAAGCGGGAAGCATAAAAGAGGATACGATCATCGTATGATGCCAGTAGATATGCGGGCTGGCGCTGTTCTCTGTTCCTGCTGATACCGCTGTAGAGGAGGCAATGTATCGCTTGTATCCCCTTCGGTCTGACAGCAGGCGAGACACTTTTTTGAAATTACCGGATGCAGAAGCTGTCGTTTCGGTTTATAAATAGCTGAGAGACTTCCGGTATGCCTGCCTGATGCAGGTCATGCTCCGATCCGCAGCGATGCGGCTCAATGAACGAACGGTCGCTTTGGCGATAACCGATACAGAGGAGGAAGCAATGATGACGATCAAAGCAGTAATTTTCGATCTGGATGGCGTTATTGTATCGACGGATGAGTTTCACTATGAGGCATGGAAAAAGATTAGCGATGAAGAAGGAATTCCCTTCAATCACACGATCAACAACCGACTACGCGGCGTAAGCCGTATGGAAAGTTTGAACATTATTTTGGAGCGTGCCGAGCGCGAATACACCCCTGAAGAAAAGCAGGAACTCGCCGAGCGCAAAAACGATTACTACAAAAAATCACTCGTCAACCTGACCCCAGACGATCTGTTACCCGGTGCCAAAGATACGATCGACGAGCTAAAACGGCGCAAAGTCAAAATCGCCATCGGCTCCTCCAGTAAAAATACACCGACCATTTTAAAACAAATCGGACTGGCCGACGCATTCGACGCCATCGCTGACGGCAACGACATCACCCATAGCAAGCCTGATCCTGAAGTATTCTTGCTAGCCGCTTCCAAACTGGACATCCCACCCGAAGAATGTCTGGTCGTCGAAGACGCCGAAGCCGGCGTCCAGGCAGCCATCGCCGGCGGCATGAACGTAGCCGCCGTAGGCGACGCCGGTCTACACTCACAGGATGCAGACTATCGCTTAGAACGCGTAGATGAAATTCTGGATTTGATCTAATCTCTTTTTATCTATTACACATTATCTACTACACATTCCATGCAGCCCATCGTTTATAAAGCCCTTCTACCACCATATTGGTGGAGAAGGGCTTTTTATCTTAATGGAATATACAATCGTAATGGCATATACAAATGAGAGAATTAATCGAGATAATTTTCGATGTGTAACTGTGTAACTGTGTAACTGTGTAACTGTGTAACTGTGTAACTGAATCATAGACAATAATGTTTAACCCACCAATTTTAGATATTAAAAAATAATGCGATAACTATCAATCGATGCGATAGTCAAAATTAAAAATGCTGCAAAGAGCACAGAGCGGAGGCAAGGAAATAAGGGAAAAGGACGACTTTGGAGCGTTGAGAATCTACAATTCTCTCCCATTCCGTAGATTCTCAGCGCTCCACCCGAGTCCGTTCCCTTATTCCTTGCTGGAGCGGTGTCACTTTCCAACGCATATTTTGCCCCCCACAATCCCCGTACAATTGACTATTCCTACCGGAATTAAGCCACTTGCCCCATCCCACAAACATGTTATGATGGATATATTCTTGATTTCATTTTGGGATTAAGCACTCCTGCTTGCCAGATGAAATCCCCTCATGCACGCATAAAAGAAGTGGAGGCAATACAATGGACTATACAGAACAATTTGATCATCCGCCGCAGCGGACAGGTACTAATTCGGAGAAATGGGATAAGCTGCAGCATCTGTTTGGCACGGAAGAAGCACTGCCGTTATGGGTAGCCGATATGGACTTTACCGTACCGCAGCCTGTACAGGATGCACTCAAGCAAAGCGCCGAGCATGGTGTGATCGGCTATTCCTTCCAAACGGATGCCTATTACGAAGCATTGCGTGGTTGGATGCAAGGTAAACATGGCTGGGAGATCGAGAAGGATTGGGTCGTATTTACACCGGGCGTTGTCGCATCGCTTAACTTTGCCGTGCATACCTTCACCGAGCCGGGCGATCGCGTTATGATTCAGACGCCGGTCTATCCACCATTTTATAGCGTCATTACCGGACATGGACGTGAAGTAGTGGAAAATCCGCTCATGCGTGACGAGAATGGACGCTATTCGATGGATTTCGAGCATCTGGAGCGTACGCTGGATAGCAGCATCAAAATGTTCATTCTGTGTAGTCCGCACAATCCGATCGGACGCGTATGGACGCGCGATGAGCTGGAACGTCTGGAAGCGCTATGTGCGAAGTATGATATTCTGGTCGTTTCCGATGAGATTCATGGTGATCTGGTATACGGCGAGGAGCCGCATATTCCATTTGCGATGCTGTCCGAACGTGCACGTAACCGTAGTATCATCTGTACCGCACCGAGCAAAACGTTTAATATCGCTGGCTTGAACACGTCTAATATTATTATTCCAAATGAAGAGCTGCGCAACGCGTTTGCACTGCAAGTGAACAAATTCGGTACCGGTAATATTAGTCAGTTTGGCGTAGTGGCAACACAGGCAGCTTACAATAGCGGCAATGAGTGGCTTGAGCAGTGTCTCGCTTATACGCGCAGCAATATGGAATATGTACAGCAGTATATTAAGGAGCATTTGCCAGAGCTGTCGGTTTGGATGCCAGAAGCAACGTATCTGCTCTGGATCGATTTCAGCCGTCTTGGTATGGAGCAAAAGGATCTGGTGCATTTTATGCTGCATGATGCTAAAGTCGCGCTCAACGATGGTCGCGCCTTCGGAACGATGGGCGAAGGCTTCCTGCGTATGAATGTGGCTTGCTCGCGTAAGCTGCTGGAAGAAGCGATGAACCGGATTTATCGTGCAGTCGCGGAGCGTCGCCAGCATGCAAGTAGCGATGAACTGGTCGAAACGTCGTCGAATTGATCAGTTGCAAGATGGAAAACAAGATATGTATCTATTCTAGCTGTAGTCAAAAGCAGTGATGATAGACGTCAATCAACGTGGCTGAATGAGATGTAAACGGAGTTGAATGGCAGTAAGACAGAAGTATAGCAGAACACATGGATCAGGCAAAATGATCCCATGTAATATAGCACGCCTCGTAGCTAAAAATAAAAGTGCCCTTCGATCCACATCCAGTGGAATGAAGGGCACTTTGGTTTGCATAAGTCACGAAGCAATCGGAGTACAAAACAACGATGGCATCTGCTCGATGCTTAGTCGATGCTGTTCAGGAACTGTACAATGGTCAGCAGACCTTTATCAAAGTTCTCCAAATTGAAATGCTCGTTCGGTGCGTGCAGATTTTCATCCGGCAAGCCGAAGCCCATCAGTACAACGGTTGGTGCGATCACACGGGAGAATTCCTCTACGATTGGGATCGAACCGCCGTCCTTGGTGAACAGAGCGCGTGTACCGTAAATGGAAGTGTACGCATCCGCTGCTTTTTGCAGCAGTTCATTGTCGGATGGATCGATATTGAAGGCGCGTGCTTTCTCGCCCGGTGTAATCGTCAGCTTGGCACCGTTTGGTTTTACCGCTTCCAGATGTGTGATGATTTTATCCATTACATCCTGTGGATTCTGGTCAGCCACAAGGCGGCAGGTGATTTTGGCGTGAGCTTCTTTTGGAATAACGGTTTTGCTGCCTTCGCCCTGGAAGCCGCCGTATACGCCGTTCAGCTCCAGTGTTGGGCGTGCACCAATGCGCTCTACAAACGAGTAGCCTTCTTCGCCATGCAGTGCAGTCAGATCGAGATCCTGCTGCAGCTTTTGCTCGTTAAAGCCTTGCTTTTCGAATTCAGCAAGCATCTCGTCAGACAGTGACAGTACATCATCGTAGAAGCCTTCAACCAGCACTTTGCCATCACGATCATGCAGAGTTGCCAGCAGCTCCACCATCGCATGCAGTGCATTCGGTACGCCACCGCCAAATGAGCCGGAGTGCAGGTCGGTATTCGCTGTATGAATCGCAACTTCCAGAGAGCACAGACCGCGCAGACCTGTACTGATCGCTGGCTTGCCGCGCTCCAGCAGGGAGGTGTCGGATACGAGTACCGCATCAGCAGCAAGCTGCTCACGATTCTCTTCCAGGAATGCTGGCAGATGAGCACTGGAAATTTCCTCTTCACCTTCGATGCAGAACTTGATGTTAACCGGCAGTTTGCCTTCCTGCTTGAGGATCGCTTCAACCGCCTTCACATGCAGAAATACCTGACCTTTATCATCGGTCGCACCGCGGGCGAACAGCTTATCACCGCGCACTTCCGGTTCAAAAGGAGGCGATTGCCACAGATGCAGTGGATCAACCGGCTGTACATCGTAGTGACCATATACAAGAATGGTCGGCTTGCCTGGCGCATGCAGATGATCCGCTGTAACGATTGGATGTCCATTTGTCGGATTGATTTTTACATTTTCAAGTCCAGCCGCAGTCAGCTTGTCTGCAAGCCATTCTGCCGCACGCTGCATATCCGGCTTGTGCTCGGAAAGTGCGGAAATGCTTGGAATGGACAACCATTCCTTCAACTCAGCGAGCTGCTGCTCGCGATTCTCCTGAAAATATGTAGCATAATTAGTCATGTTTGAATTCCTCCTCAACTGATCATGGCAATGATCCATGCAAGACGATAAGTATCGCTTGAAACATTATGGATTCCATTGTACACCTTTTAACCACTGGACGAAAATAAGAACACAAAAATAGCGACTTCCTTGTACAGGCAAGCCGCTATTTTAGCGAAAAACGGGTTGGATGTAGAGCCAGTGGAGATGGGTTTATTTGGTAGTGATCTCGACCTGCTTGGCAGAGCTGTTCCATTTGTAGTTAACGCCTGTCAATTCGCCAATCTTCGCCAGCGGAATATACGTGCTGCCATCATAGCTTAGAATAGGCGACTTGTCATCGCTATAAGGGGTGCCGTTGACAAGCACCGGATACGTCACTTTAGTGAGCTTATAGGAATCTGGATTGTTCAATGAATCGGTATAGGATTTGAGCACAGAGTCCTCAGCAAGCTGAACATCGCCCCAACCTGGATAGGTTGGCTGTGTTGGAACAGATGGTATTGGCATCGTTTCATAGGAGAAGGAGGTTGCTTTCAGACGCGGGGCTTTGTACATCATGTTCTGAACAAGCTCCTGCGTAGTCATTGGGCTCTTGATCTCAAGCTGCTTCAAAGCTTCATTCCATGTGTAGCTGACACCAGTCAAATCAGCAATGCGTGCTAGCGGAATATACGTACTTCCCTGATAGCTCAAAATAGGGCGAGTCGGGTCGGCATATTCTTTTCCATTAACCATGATCGGATAAGCCGCTTCTGTTAATTTGTATACCGTTGTTGAGCTAGCGGCCAGTACAGCCGTATTACCTGTAATGAGAAGTCCTGCTGTTACCATACTAATAAGTACCTTTTTCATTGCATAATCCCCCGTATCTATGTAGTGTTATCGTTCGATCTCATCGCAATCCTTCAGATTGGGACTATATATTAATACGGCTAGAAGCTGGGAAAAATGAAGGGTTATATCCTAAACTGCAATTATCGTGCATATAGATATGTCGTTCCTGTTACAAGTCAAACTGTCATCGTGCATGAATAATCGAGCTGTGATCATGCTGAATAGGAGGAATCGGGAAGCAAGCTATATTTGTTCTCAACTGCTGTACTATAATAGTTCCAATTTATGTGATTAGTGAACAGGGGGACATCCAATGAAACTGGCAACCGTTAACGCTTATGGTAAGGAGCAAGCAGCCGTCGTGCTGGATGAGAAATACATATTGTTGGAAGAGATCAATACCGTGTGGGAAGAGCAGTGGGCAACAGATATGTTCACACTGATCACAGGCTCGCAAATCGAACAACTGGCGCAGCGACTGGAGACGGCGACCTCGCAGCAAATCGAGCAATTGAAGTTTTTGCCTGCGGACGAAATTGTACACGCACCACTGTATCGCCATCCGCGTAAAATCTGGGGCATTGGCATGAACTATGTAGCGGATGCAGCAGAGCTGGCTACGTCTGATCCGGATGAAGAGCCGGTTAGCTTTATGAAGCCGGATACGACGATTATTGGACCGGAGGATTATATTGAGCTACCGCCGCAATCGGATAAGGTTACCGCAGAGGCTGAGCTTGCCATCATCATCGGTCAAACCTGTCGTCATGTGAGCGAACAGGACGCACCTGTTTATGTAGCAGGTTTAACCGCTACACTGGATGTGACAGCGGCGGATATTCATGCGCGCCATCCTCGTTTTCTGGCACGGGCGAAAAGCTTTGATACTTTTTTCGGCTTCGGCTCACAGTTCATTACGTTGGATGAGGTGCCGGATATATTGGAACTGACGGTAGAGACGCATCATAACGAAGAACTGGTGCATCATAATCGCACGTATTGTATGAAGTTTCGTCCGTGGTATATCGTATCGTTTCTGTCGCAGGTGATGACGCTGCTACCCGGCGATATCATTATGACCGGAACGCCGGGCGCCGTCGTCATCCGTGATGGGGATACGGTTAGTTGTTCGATTTTGGACGAAAAAGGACAGCCTCTGTTAGAGACTGTCCGCAATAACGTTCGTTTACAGAGTCGATAGTCGTCGATTAGTGACTGTCCTTCGTCTGTCTCAAATTCGATAAAAACAGGGCGCCGACCAGCACCAGAATAGCAAGCGACCATCCAAGCGTGTGCATCGCATCGTCATGATCGACGATAATCAAGCGAATGATCGCTGTGATCCCGATGTAAATAAAATAGCGCAGCGGAAAATGGAACTTGGCCTCAAAGTATTTGATAATAAGCGCCAGAAACTCAAAATACAAAAAGAACACCAGTAATTCATCGGTAAACTGATAATAACTGTTCGTCGTATCACCGGTCAGAAAAATCAGCGAAAATATCGACCATGTTTCATAAATAAGCAATACACTCAGCACGAGTGCCATTCCGACCAGACATACATTCAATACCATTTGTAAAATAACCGGTACATGGTGCATACGCATTTTAGTGGATAGCTCTTTGATTGTCATTGTCATCCCTCTTTACTGTTAAAGATGAGTCCAGCATAGGCGCCTACAGACAGCTTCTTTTCGCCTGCGATAACAAGCGAAGAAGCAATGGTTAGCAGACGAGCTGCGAGGTGATGATAGTAAACACCTCGGTTGCTTGCTGGTGAATAAGGTTAGTGTAGCGTAGCCATTTGTCGCTCGTGTGTCCTTGCTTTCTGAACCTTGTGTATACAGCGAATCCGCCATCCCGCTTTGTGCAGGCGGCGTTGCTGACAGTTCATGTTGTATAATGAAGGGAAGCAATCTGTCCTGCTGGAGAATCATACTGATTGTGTAGCAAGGTGGAGTGAGGAAAGGAATACAGTGATGCATAAAACTATAATTGTAGTCGGCGGCGGCATTCTTGGCGCTTCGACTGCTTATCAATTAAGTAAAAAAGATGTGAATGTGATTCTGATTGATCGGCAGCATACCGGTCAGGCCACCGATGCGGCAGCAGGAATTATTTGTCCGTGGCTGTCACAGCGTCGTAATCAGACATGGTATCGACTGGCAAGTGGAGGTGCGCGCTTTTACCCCGGCTTGATCGATGAGCTGGCACAGCACGGTGAGCACCATACGGGCTATGCACGCGTAGGGGCGCTCAGTCTGCACCGGGATCATGACAAAATACTCGGTATGCAAAAGCGCGCACTCCAGCGGCTGGAAGCTGCACCAGAGATCGGTGAGATCACATTGCTGCATGAGGATGAGGTGCGCGAACGGTTTCCTTTGCTGGATGAAGGGTATGAAGCTGTGCATGTGAGCGGTGCGGCGCGAATCGATGGACGCTTGCTGCGGGATGCGCTGCTTCGTGCGGCAACGCGTAATGGAGCGACGATCCTGCATGGGCAGGCTGTTCTACAGCATGATGGACAACGCGTAACCGGTGTGCAGGTAGAGGAGCAGCTACATCGTGCCGATGAGGTTGTCGTGTGTGCCGGGGCATGGGCAGCCGATCTGCTGGCGCCTATCGGCATCACCTTTCATATGCATTATCAGAAGGCGCAAATTATGCACGTACAGCTTGAAAGCCAAGACGATACCGGGAGCTGGCCTGTGGTAATGCCGCCGACAGACCAGTATTTGCTTGCCTTTGAAGAGCAGCGTATTGTCATTGGCGCAACACATGAAAATGATGGGATTGGCTATGATACAAGAGTCACACCGGGCGGTATGCAGGAAGTGCTGAATAAAGGGTTAGAGCTAGCGCCATCGCTTGCCGATAGTACATTTACCGAAATGCGTGTGGGCTTCCGACCGTTTACGGCGGACTTTTTACCGGTATTTGGTGCGATGCCAGATTGGGACGGATTGTTCATCGCAAACGGATTGGGTGCTTCTGGACTGACGATGGGGCCATACATCGGCTATTTACTTGCTCAGCTTGTGCTCGGCGAGCAGCCGGAGCTTCCGGTGGAGGATTACACGATTGCGAAGGCGCTGGGGTGAGGGTAGAAGTGGTAATGAATGCTCTAGCCACAGGTAGTGTTGCTTAGATGCTATGAATTGGATGCTATGAATAGATATTGGATGGATATAAGGCGTTTCCCGTTGTTTTGCGGGGAGCGTCGTTTTTATTTTAAAGATATGTACGCCTTACCTATACAAAATCTGTAATAACGGTTAAACAAAATAGAGAGTACAGCATACGCTCTGTAAATTGCCAACCACCATAAAAATTACCCGTTGACAAATAAGTTTCCCTGAGGCAAAATATGAGCAGAAACAATTTTATGTATATTTTGATCTAAAACATGATGATACATCGACATAAATAGAATGTGTAAACAGAGACAGAAATGAGGGAGAGAATATGAATTCGGAAGTTGAATTGGAACCAACACCCGGGCTGAAAAAGAATGGCTGGCTGCGTAGCAGCTCATCGATCAGTCTGGAGGAAGTGAACAATACGGTCAAAATTCCACACAATGCTGGATTTTGGCGTAAATTTTTGGCTTTTGCTGGCCCGGGAGCGCTCGTTGCGGTCGGTTATGTTGACCCGGGGAACTGGGCAACCTCGATTGCAGGCGGTTCACGATTCGGTTATACGCTGCTATCGGTCGTACTGATCTCCAGTCTGGTCGCCATGCTGCTGCAAACACTCGCTGCCAAGCTCGGTATCGTTACCGGTAAGGATTTGGCACAGGCAACACGGGATGCAACAGGACCGAAGACCGCCGTGTTTTTATGGATATTAACGGAGCTTGCGATCATCGCCACCGATCTGGCGGAGGTTATCGGTTCAGCGATTGCGCTGAATCTGCTGTTCGGTATTCCACTGCTGTGGGGCATTTTGATCACAACATTTGATGTATTGCTACTGCTGTTATTGCAGAAAAAAGGATTTCGAATTATTGAATCGATCGTTATTGTGCTGATGGCAACGATCTTCGTTATTTTTGGTTTTGAAATGATCGCTGCGCGTCCAGATGTGGCAGCCCTGTTTGGCGGATATGTGCCAAAGCTTGAAATTGTGACCAACTCGTCGATGCTGTTCGTCGCACTCGGTATTCTCGGTGCAACCGTAATGCCGCACAATCTGTATTTGCATTCTTCGATTATTCAATCCCGTCAATACAAGCGTACACTGGAAGGCAAGAAGGAAGCGGTCAAGTTTGCCAGCCTCGATTCGGTCGTATCGCTGACCGTAGCCTTTATGATTAACTCGGCTATTTTGATTCTTGGTGCAGCCGCTTTTTACGGTAGTGGATTGCAAGTGACTGAGATCGAAGCCGCTTATCAGCTACTCAGTCCAACCGTCGGTGTTGGTATTGCGAGCACATTGTTCGCTGTTGCATTGCTTGCATCCGGTCAGAACTCGACCATTACCGGTACACTGGCAGGGCAGATCGTTATGGAAGGCTTTGTACGTTTGCGTATCTCGCCCGTGCTACGCCGGATCATTACACGTCTGCTGGCAGTTGTGCCTGCATTTATCGTCACCTGGTTGTACGGTTCCAGTGGTACAGGTAATCTGCTGTTATGGAGTCAGGTCGTATTGAGCTTACAGCTTCCATTTGCGATTATTCCGCTTGTACGTTTCACCAGTGATAAGCAGAAAATGGGTAGCTTTGCCAACTCGCGTATGACCAAATGGCTGGCATGGACAGCGACCGGCGTGATCGTAGCACTCAACCTGTTCTTGATCGGGTATCTGTTCCTGACTGGTGAGCAATTAGGGTAAATGCTAGCTGGTTTAGAATGCTCCTGACAGCCGCTTTTCTGGATACGAAAAGAAGCTATCGATTCCTTTATTGACTCCAATATTGACTCCATTTCGTATTAGACTCATATCGAATATATAGTGATCGATCGTGCATCCAATACCTCTCGACAACGTTCAAAGACCACGCTGCTACCCAGGCAGAGTGGTCTTTTTGCTAGCTGTAATTAGGTATGATGGACATGCGCTTAAAAAATATAAAATGCAATTGACTGTAAGCGCTTTTAGTAATAATATTTAATCATATTATAATCAAAAGTTGATCATTATTTTACCAATATACTCATTTATGGAGGATAAGGGGGACGGATATGACAGCACAGAGCATTCACTGGGGAATTGCGCCAATTGGCTGGCGTAATGATGATGTGCCTGAGATTGGGGCAGGCAATACATTATCGCATTTACTGAGCGATATTGTAGTTGCTGGTTTTGAGGGGACAGAGGTAGGTGGCTTTTTCCCATCAGCCGATATTTTGAAGCGAGAGCTGAAGCTGCGCAAGCTACGCATCGCAGGTCAATGGTTTAGCAGTTATCTGATCCGAGATGGGCTGGAGCAGGTGCTGCCTCATTTTCGTGCGCAATGTGTATATTTGCAGGATGTGGAAGCGAGTGTGATCGTCATTTCTGAGCAGACCTACAGTGTGCAGGGACTGGATCGGGATGTATTCGCCCAGAAGCCATATTTTAACGATGAAGAGTGGAATGTACTGTGCAGCGGTCTGAATGAGCTTGGCAAGATAGCCGAGGAATACGGATTGAAGCTTGTATATCACCATCATATGGGTACAGGTGTGCAGACCGCAGAAGAAGTGGATCGCCTGATGGCAGGCACCGATGCGGCGCATGTGCATCTGCTGTATGACACCGGGCATATCTATGTGTCGGATGGCGAGTATATGTCTGTACTGCGCAAGCATATCGACCGGGTGCGTCATGTGCATTTTAAGGATGCGCGTTTGCAGGTGCTGTCGGATTGCCGGGAGCAGGGCAGATCGTTCCGCGATTGCTTTTTGAGCGGGATGTTCACGGTGCCTGGAGATGGCTGTATTGATTTTAGCCAGGCATATGACTTTTTAATCGAGCATGGATATAGCGGTTGGATCGTGATTGAGGCAGAGCAAGACCCGGATGTAGCGCATCCGCTGGAATATGCACTGATTGCGCGTCGGTATATCGATGAGCAATTGTTACGCTCGGCAGCACCTCATTGAGGACAGCGCAGCACTAATCGTGATTATCGTTGACCGGAGTCGTTCGGTGTGAATATAGACCAAATATTATGATATCGAAAGCGTGCCTGTAGGATACAGGTCGAATGGAGCGTATAGACAGCAACCATTTAAGCGACAGATAGCCTGTAGCAGGATGGAGCTGCTTCGGCAGACACAACGTTGTACACCCCAAGCCAATTTTATTCAGGAGGCCAGCAAAATGACATTACGTATTGGAGTTATCGGAACAGGTGCGATCGGACGGGATCATATTCGCCGGATTACATGCAATTTGAGCGGGGCTGAGATTGTTGCGGTAACGGATGTGAATGCAGACGCAGCAGCGCTGGCGATTGAAAGCTATGGCTTGAGCGGCGCGAAGATCTACCCGGATGATCTGTCGCTTATCGCTGCACCTGAAGTGGATGCGATCCTCGTAGCAAGCTGGGGACCTGCCCATCAGCAAAGCGTACTGGCAGGGATTGCCGCAGGTAAATACGTATTTTGCGAGAAGCCGCTGGCAACGACAGCAGCAGGCTGCCGTGAGATCGTTGAAGCCGAGATAAAGCATGGCAAACGACTTGTCCAGGTCGGCTTTATGCGCCGTTACGATAGCGGTTATATTCAGCTCAAAGAAGCGGTAGAAGCAGGCTTTATCGGCGAACCGCTCATGATTCGCTGTGCACACCGTAACCCGTCCTCCGCAGAGCTGTATACGACTGACATGGCAGTCACCGATACATTTATCCACGAGATCGACGTACTGCACTGGCTCGTCAATGACGACTACGTATCCGCCCGCGTCGCTTTCCCGAAAAAGACGCGTAACGCCCTACCTCATCTGCGCGATCCCCAGGTGATCACCCTGGAAACGCGCGGCGGCATTCTGATCACGACCGAAATTTTCGTAAACTGTAAATACGGCTACGATATCCAATGCGAAATCATCGGCGAAGAAGGCATCGTACGCCTGCCAGAAGTAGCCGGCATCACCTACCGCAAGGACGCCCAGCTCGGCATGAACCTGTTAATGGACTGGAAAGATCGCTTCATCGATTCCTACGACCGCGAGCTACAAGACTTCATCGACTGCATCAACCAGAACCGCGACCTGCAAGGCCCAACCTCATGGGACGGCTACGTCGCAGCCGTAACCGCCGACGCATGTGTCCGCGCACAGGAATCCGGCCAGGAAGAGGCAATCGAACTGGACGAAAAACCAGAATTTTACGGTGGCGCCGCATTGCGTAGTGTGTAAAGGGTAGAGTGCTACAAACGATTTGGCGCAGCGCCATATCGTTTGTGCAAAATAGGATGGCAGTAGGTAGTATACCGTTATGATGATATGTATGGTGATAGATTATAGTGTATATCAGAATGAGCGGACAGAGTGACCACGACAACACAGAAGTTCGAAAGTAAGCAAGCACGTACAGCCTGAGATTAGTGATTCAGGCAAAGACAAATTGTCATAAACAATGTGTGTACAGGTCTGCTAAATAACATCCTGAGCTCAGATGGCATATAACTTTGGGTAATTAGTGCTTTGTAAAGTGAGAAGTAGAAATGAGAAGTAGAAGTATGAGCAGATAAAAGACAAAGAAGAAAAACAAAAAACAAAAAATAGCCTGTCGAGCAGGGAAACTCTCCTTAGCTCAGACAGGCTATTTTTTAGCCACAAAGTGATAAAAGATTTTAAAATCTATTCCAAGTCAAACTGACATGCAATTAAATTAATACTTACAATGAAAGCAATAATTGCAGTTGAAGCCACAAAAAAATCTGCCCTACGCGCCCTTAGGCGCGTCAATACTATTGTTGCGAGCAGCACGGAGCGGAGGGAAGGAAATAAGGGGAAAGGGCGACTTACCGTGTTAGTGATCTTCTAACACGAGGTTCAATAAAAAGTGATTTTTGCAAAAGCAAAATATCTTACCTCTTCCGAGCACGGGAATCTACAATTTACTCCTACTCCGTAGATTCCTGTGCGAGACGGGAGCCCGTCCCCTTATTCCTTCCCGGAGCGGTTTGCCGCCCAGCAAAACAGTTTGCGCGCCCCCTTTAAGGGTAGCGTAGCTCAATTGCATGCCGCGAGCAAAACCCCGTATACTGCTCATCCAACGGCTCCGATGAGATCAAAATATCCACATCCTCCAGCGCCGCATACGTCAATAGCGTAGACTTGCCAAACTTACTGCTGTCCGCCAGCGCAATCAGCTTCTGCGCTTTGCTGGCAATCGACTTTTTAATTTCATATTCCAGCAGATCGGAGTTGGTCAGCCCGTGCGTAATACTAACACCCGTAGCCGCCATAAATGCCTTGGTCACATTGTATTTTTGCAACGATAACGGATTATCCATGCCGACAAAGGAGCGCGTATTCGCTTTGTACGTATTGCCGATCACCAGCAGGCTCACATTCGGCATGTCTGCGACCGAATTGATCACATCCAGACTATTGGTCAGAACCGTCAATCGTAGCTCAGGATCAAGATGCTCCGCAATATTGCGCGTCGTCGTGCCGGAATCGATATATACGAGATCATCCTCGTCAATGCAGGCGGCAGCAAGGCGAGCGATATCGTTCTTTTTCGTTTGATTGCGAGTCGTCCGATTTTCAAAAGGAATCAGCTCGCTTGTCGAAGTTACACCACCGTATACCTTTTCGATCGAGCCCTTGCTTACGATCTGGTTAATATCGCGGCGGATCGTATTTTTAGATACCTCAAAATAGTCGCACAGCTCATCCAGTGTGACATTTTTTCGAGTATGGATATAAGCCTCGATATCCTGCAACCGTCTCGCTTTCATATACATTCTCCTATAACTTTTGATGAATATAATATAAAATATAACCAAAATATAATCAATATATGATTAAAAAATCAGATACAATGGTCAAATAAATATCACTCATTCTATGAAAATGTGAAAAATATCGATAATTTTGCTAGATTACACTTCGATAGATTGCTTATACATCAACGTTTTTCAGTATTTTTCATTCAACCGTCAGCAAGTTGAGCGGCTTTGCTCATAGAACAGGGTTGACGATAAAAAGTTTATTATATATCATACGAATATAACCAAAATATAACCAAATGATGATTCGTGAAGCCGAAGCAGCGATGCACGGTAACATTTCAAATTTGCAATGTTGAGAGGAGCCAGGAAGTATGAGTACACTGACAGGCACGGCGAGAAAGCTGAAAAACTATATCGGCGGCAAATGGGTAGAGAGCAACACTACCGTATATGAAGACGTTTACAATCCGGCGACAAAAGAATTGATTTGCCAGGTACCGATCTCGACTCGTGAAGATATCGAGTATGCAGCCGAGGTAGCCAGGGCAGCTTTTGAAAAATGGAAGCAAGTCGCTGTGCCAAGACGCGCACGTATCCTGTTCAACTTTCAGCAATTGCTCAGTCAGCACCGTGAAGAGCTGGCACGTCTCATTACGATCGAAAACGGTAAAAATCTAACCGAAGCACTGGGTGAGGTTGGGCGCGGCATTGAAAATGTCGAGTTTGCTGCGGGTGCACCAACGCTGATGATGGGCGACTCGCTCGCATCCATCGCAACGGATGTGGAAGCGGCGAACTATCGCTATCCAATCGGAGTGGTGGGCGGTATCGCTCCATTTAACTTCCCGATGATGGTGCCATGCTGGATGTTCCCGATGGCGATTGCGCTGGGAAATACGTTTATCCTCAAGCCATCCGAGCGCACACCATTATTGACCGAGAAGCTGGCAGAGCTGTTCTCCGAAGCGGGCTTGCCAGACGGTGTATTCAATATGGTATATGGTGCGCATGATGTCGTAAACGGCATTTTGGAGCATCCGGAGATTAAAGCCATTTCGTTTGTCGGCTCCAAGCCAGTTGGCGAATATGTATTCAAAAAAGGCAGTGAAAACCTTAAGCGTGTACAAGCGTTAACAGGAGCGAAGAACCATACGATTGTGCTGAACGATGCGCATATGGAGGATACCTTAACAAACGTCGTATCCGCTGCCTTCGGTTCTGCCGGAGAACGCTGTATGGCATGTGCAGTCGTGACCGTAGAGGAAGGCATCGCTGACGAATTTATCGCTCGCCTGAAGGAAAAGTCGATACAGGTACAGATCGGTAACGGACTGGACGATGGCGTGTTCCTCGGACCGGTTATTCGTGAAGACAACAAGAAGCGTACCGTACAATATATTGAAAAAGGCATCGAAGAAGGAGCAAGCCTGCTGCTGGATGGACGGGAGCGGATGTCTGACGACGGCTACTTTATCGGGCCAACGATCTTTGAAGGCGTTACGCCGGACATGACGATCTGGAAGGATGAGATTTTCGCACCGGTACTGTCTGTCATTCGCGTGAAAAACCTGAAGGAAGCCATCGAGATTGCGAACCAATCCGAATTTGCCAACGGCGCATGTCTGTTCACCTCCAATGCCAATGCAATCCGTTACTTCCGTGAAAATATCGATGCTGGTATGCTGGGCATCAATCTGGGCGTGCCGGCACCGATGGCGTTCTTCCCCTTCTCTGGCTGGAAATCGTCCTTCTATGGCACACTGCACGCGAACGGTAAAGACAGCGTAGACTTCTATACTCGCAAAAAGGTTGTAACCGCACGTTACCCAGAACCAGACTTTCAATAATCCTACGGGAACGATACAGGAGGAACCGAAGTGACCAGTCATCTGCTGCGCAAACCCCAATCTCAATCGATCGGCGAAGGCATCACACTGATTCAGGAGGTGTTAACTTCCGATTCGCCGCTGGAATATGTAGGCTTCAAGCTGATCGACCTTGCTATCGGTGCTGTATACGAACAGACACTGGAGCAGGATGAATGCTGTATTGTCGCACTAACCGGACGAATTACCGTCAGCGAAGGCGAGCACCGCTTCGAGAGCATCGGTACACGCGACAGCGTATTTGAGAAAAAGCCGACCGACAGTGTATTCGTATCCGGTGGCGCTACCTTTACCGTCGAGGCGGTTACGCCAGCGACTGTGGCGCTATGCTATTCTCCAGCGCTGGAAGCACGTCCGACGAAGCTGCTGCCGGCTTCAGGCGTAGGCGTTGTTCATCGCGGCAAATATAACAATCAACGCATGGTGCATGATATTTTGCCAGATAGTGATCCGTCTGCAAGCAGCCTGCTTGTAGTCGAGGTGTATACGGAGGGCGGTAATTTCTCCAGCTATCCGCCACATAAGCATGATCGGGATCTGCTGCCCGAGGAATCGCTACTGGAGGAAACGTATTATCATGAACTGGCACCAAAGCAAGGCTTTGTGTTCCAGCGCGTGTATACGGATGACCGTAGCATCGATGAGACGATGGCGGTAGAGCATCGCAATGTCGTTATTGTTCCGGCGGGATATCATCCGGTCGGTGTGCCGGATGGCTATACATCATACTATTTGAATGTTATGGCTGGACCGAAGCGTGTATGGAAGTTTTATAATGAGCCGGATCACGAGTGGATTTTGAACCGCGACTGAGCCATAAGGGAAAGCGGTGCTATAGGGGCTGGATAGCCGCAGCACCGCTATTCGCCTGCCAGATTGCCAATCGATAAAGGAGCGTTGAAGCGAATGATGGATACACCAAGCAGCACCCCGCGTTTTGAACTGGTAACTCTGGGCCGTGCCTGTATTGATCTGAATGCCGTGGAATATAACCGACCGATGGAAGAAACGATGACCTTTTCCAAGTATGTAGGAGGATCGCCTGCCAATATCGCGATCGGTGCAGCGCGTCTCGGACTGACAACAGGGTTTATCGGTAAAATTGCAGATGACCAGCACGGACGCTTTATTCGTAGCTATATGGAGCGTGCGGGTGTGGATGCAGCCCATTTTGTTGTCGATACCGAAGGGCATAAAACCGGACTGGCCTTTACCGAGATTAAAAGCCCGGAGGAATGCAGCATTTTGATGTATCGCGACGATGTTGCGGATCTATATCTGCGCCCGGAGGAAATCGAGGAGAGCTATATACGCGATGCAGGTCTGCTACTCATTTCTGGTACGGCGCTTGCGCAAAGTCCATCCCGTGAAGCAGCATTACAGGCGATTCAGTATGCACGTCGTCACGGCGTGAAGATTGCCTTTGAATTGGACTATCGTCCGTATACGTGGACGTCACCTGCGGAAACGGCTGTTTATTATTCGCTCGTAGCCGCACAGTGCGACATCGTGATTGGTACACGCGATGAATACGATGTGATGGAAAATCGTATTCACGGTTCTAATGAAGAAACGACATCGACCTTATTCGCATCCGGTGCCAGTCTGGTCGTTATCAAGCATGGCGTCGAAGGCTCGTATGCCTACACCAATACAGGCGAAACGTATCGTGGACATGCCTATAAAACAAAGGTGCTGAAAACATTCGGTGCGGGCGATTCCTATGCGGCGGCATTCCTGTATGCAACGATTCGCGGCAAGGATATCGGCACAGCACTGCAATATGGAAGCGCTGCAGCTTCAATCGTCGTTAGCAAACATAGCTCCTCTGATGCCATGCCAACTGTGGATGAGATCGAGACGCTAATCGGACAGCAACCCGTCATTCCGTCCTGAGCAGCCTATACATTTGAATCGAAGGTGGAGACTCCTATGGGAAATAAAATCAGACTTACGACCGCACAGGCGCTGATCCGCTTTTTGAATCAGCAGTATATCGAGGTGGATGGTGTAGAAACGCCATTTGTGGAAGGTATTTTCAGCGTATTCGGTCATGGTAATGTGCTTGGCATCGGTCAGGCGCTGGAGCAGGATGCAGGACATTTAAAAATTTTCCAGGGTAAAAATGAGCAGGGCATGGCGCACGCCGCGATCGCCTATAGCAAGGAGAAGCTGCGCCGCCAAATTTTCGCAGTCACTTCATCATCAGGCCCGGGCTCTGCTAATCTGGTGACGGCTGCGGGTACAGCGCTCGCCAACAATATTCCTGTGCTGCTACTGCCAGCGGATACGTTTGCAAGTCGTCAGCCTGATCCGGTATTACAGCAGATTGAACAGGATTATAGCCCGGCTGTCACAACCAATGATGCGCTCAAGCCGGTATCACGCTACTGGGATCGCATCACACGTCCTGAACAGCTAATGAGCAGCCTGATTCGTGCCTTTGAAGTGCTGACTGATCCGGCAAAGGGTGGTCCGGTGACGCTGTGCATTTGTCAGGATACCGAAGGCGAAGCGTACGACTATGATGAAGTCTTTTTCCAGAAGCGTGTTCATTATCTGGATCGTGCGGAGCCGAATCAGCGTGAGCTGGCTGCGGCAGAGCAGCTCATCCGCAGCAGCAAAAAGCCGCTGATCGTGGTCGGTGGTGGCGCTAAGTATTCCGGTGCGCGCGAAGAGCTGATTCATATTTCCGAAACGTACGGCATCCCGCTTGTAGAGACGCAGGCAGGTAAATCGACAGTCGAATATAGCTTTCCGCATAATCTGGGCGGACTGGGCGTAACTGGCACGCTATCTGCCAACAAGGCGGCACGCGAAGCGGATCTGATCATCGGGATCGGTACACGGTATACCGACTTTGCCACTTCATCCAAAACAGCCTTTGATCCAGAACATACACGCTTTCTGAACATTAACGTAAGCCGGGTACAGGCGTACAAGCTGGATGCCGTTACCGTCGTGGCAGATGCGAAGCAGGCGATTCAACGTTTGCAGGAGCGTCTGACTGGATACAGCAGTGAATGGGGCGGACAGATTGCCGAATGGCGCCAGGAATGGGCGCAGGAGCGTCAGCGTCTGGCTGAGATTAGCTTCCAGCGCGAAGGCTTTGATCCGGAGATCAAGGGACATTTTACACAGGAGCGCTTGAACGAGTATGCCGATGCGCTACAAACGGAGCTGGCGCAGACGACAGCACTGGCAATGGTCAATGAAGCGGTCGACAGCGATAGTATTGTGATTGCGGCAGCAGGTTCATTGCCAGGTGATATGCAGCGGATGTGGCAGGCGGATTCACCGAATACGTATCATTTGGAATACGGCTATTCGTGCATGGGCTACGAAATTGCCGGTGCACTTGGCGCCAAGATCGCTCATCCACAGCGCGAGGTGTATGCGCTTGTCGGAGATGGCAGCTTCCTGATGCTGCATACCGAGCTGATTACCGCGATGCAGTACAACTACAAAATCAATATCTTGCTGTTCGACAACTCCGGCTTTGGCTGCATTAACAATTTGCAAATGGGTAACGGCGGCGGCAGCTTCTATTGCGAATTCCGTGATACGAGCAATCGGATTATGAATATCGATTATGCTAAAGTGGCGGAGGGCTATGGAGCAAAAGTATACCGTGCGAATACGCCGGAGGAGATTCGGGCTGCCATCCATGATGCAAAAGATCATGACGGCTGTACGCTGATCGAAATGAAGGTGCTGCCGAAAACGATGACAGATGGCTACGAAAGCTGGTGGCATGTCGGTGTAGCCGCCGTGTCCGAGCGTGCGAGTATTCAGGCGGCACATGCAAGCAAGCAGCAAATGCTGGAGAAGGCAAAGCAATACTAACCTGACCAGACGAGCGCATGCATTGCAATACGAAATCCAATGACCGTTTACAATCAGGCTATCGATCCCAAGCAACCTATCTAGTTAGAAGTAACCCATTTATTTGCAGCAGACAGGCGCATGGTAATTTATACCTGCGCCTGTGCTGTACAGAGGAGGCTCATGCATGACGCTGGTATCCATGAAAGAAATGCTGCAACAGGCACGCGAGCACCAGTATGCAGTCGGTCAATTTAATGTCAATGGATTGTCGTGGGTACATGCGATACTGGATGCGGCACAGTCGGAGCAAGCGCCTGTCATTGTCGCAGCATCTGACCGGCTGATCGACTTTCTTGGTGGCTATCGTACGATTGCGACACTCGTCCGTGTGCTGGTCGAGGAAAAGGGCATTACCGTACCCGTCGCTCTGCATCTGGATCATGGCAAATCGGTCGAAAGCTGCCTGCATGCTATCGATGCAGGCTTCACATCCGTCATGTTCGATGGCTCCCACGGCCCGATTGATCAAAATATCGAGCAGACACGTCAGGTCGTCGAATATGCAGCACCACATGGCATCTCCGTTGAAGCTGAGGTTGGCACCGTCGGTGGTGTAGAGGATGGACTCGTTGGCGGTATTCAATACGCCGATCTGCACGAGTGCGTACGTATTGTTGAGGAAACAGGCATCGACGCGCTTGCCGCTGCACTGGGCTCTGTTCATGGCAAATACATCGGTGAGCCCAAGCTGGGCTTTACCGAAATGGAGGCTATTTCACAGGCAATCGGTATTCCGCTCGTGCTGCATGGCGCCTCCGGCATCCCACTGCATCAGCTCACCCGCGCGATTGAGCTCGGTCATGCCAAAGTGAACATTAACACCGAAAGCGTCACCGCCTGGTCACTCCAATTGCGTCAAACGCTAGCAGATCATCCTGAAACAACCGAACCACGCACTATCCTTACTCCAGCACGTCAGGCGATTGAGGATAGCGTCCGTACCAAAATTCGCGAGTTCCGCTCCAGCGGCAAAGCTACCATTGCTACCGTATCCACCTAACTGGTGGATGGAAGAAATCGGATGGATTCGGATGGATGAAGCGATAGCAATCCATGTCAACCAATTTTAATGAGCGACTGGTATAGCGGACGTAGCGTACAAAACCAGCAGAATTTTCAATTTAATCTGAAAATCCTTCAATCTCGCTCGTCACTTCCTTCTTTATAATGAGCCGTAAAGCCATCGCCGCCGAGCGATTCGCCGCCACTTTCATGGCTGCGGATGTGCTCGGTGGCGATGTTGCATTTATATGAAGAAATGCGGTGATGAGTATGAAGGAACAGTTAAATGAACAGGCAAGCGAACAACAGCATCGTTCACCTACATCTCCGGCCGTGTCAGCAGGCATCGACAGCTTGCTGCGTTTTGATCTGCTGCCGCGCCTGCGAAACGATACACAGGTGCATTATGAAGGCAGCATCGACAAGCAGGGCTTTAATGCGGATTGGGATTGGTGGCTGTATAAGGAAGGCAAGGAATGGGTTATCTTTGATGTGGATGGGCCAGGGTGCATTTATAATCTGGTGCAGCATCGCTATCCAGATAGTGAGGAGCCGACATTTTTCTTTTATTTTGATGGAGAAGCGGAACCACGCTTTCAGATTCGACATTCCGAATTTGGGCAGAAGGCGCCATTTATTGCACCATTAGCCGATCAGTATATGGGACCGGATGATGGTGGCAGAGGGCCGATTCGGGTCGTGCGCAGCTTTGTACCGATGCCGTTTGCCCGGTCATGCCGCATTACGACAGATATTCGTTTGAAGGGCGCTGCCAAAGGCGATGGTGGCTGGGGACATGTGATGTACCATACGTATGCCAGCGCACAGGGCGTTGCGACCTTTACCGGAAAAGAAGATTGGAGCGAGCTGCTGAACCAGTGGAATAACGCAGGCAACGATCCAAAGCCGCAGACGGAAGGTGAAACGGTAGTATTGGAACGGCTGCATCTTGCTGCTGGACAGACATTAACTGTGCTGGAGCAGTGGGAGCCAGGCCATATCGTATCCATCAAGGCACGCTGGCATGATGATTCGGCGGTGGAAATTCCACGCTCCTTGCTGCATGACATCTGGATTGTGGCGCACTGGGACGATCACGAGCAGCCGGATATAGAATGTCCGCTGGGCGCTTTTTTTGGCAATGAATTGGGGTATAACCGGATCGGAATTTTGTCGCATGGACAGCGCGAGGATGGACAGTGGTATCAGTATTTGCCTATGCCGTATTGGAGCAGAGCGCATATCCGGCTGGAAAATCGCGGAGCAGAAGATGTGGATTTTGCACAGTGGGAGATCCGTTATACAACGGCAAATGCACATCTGTATCCGCAGCACGATACCGGGTATTTCCGTACGTCTGCGTATTATCCGCTGCAAGCCAGCCATGGACAGGATAGCATCATCGGTCGCATCACTGGACGCGGGCATTTGGTAGCCGGGCAGGTGACGGCATTTGCACGCACACCGGGCGTTATTAGCTGTGAAGGAGATGTGCGTGTGTATATCGATGGCAATGCCACACCACAGGTGGAGAGCGACGGCTCGGAGAGCTGGGTCAATTATGGCTGGGGCTTTCCAACACCGCCCGAGATGAATCCGGCAACTGCTTATGATGGTCTGCCAGACAACCCGTGGTCAATGGTGCGGTTATGTAGCGGTGATTGTTATCCGTTTCGGCAGGAGCTCCGTTTTGGCATCGAAGCAGGGGAGTATAACAATCAATATTTACGGCATTCGGGTATTTTGTTTTATTACGGACAGGATGAGGATGGCATGACGCTGACCGATGAGCTGGATGTAGGCAACCCGGCATCCGAAGGCATGCATGAGTATCGTACAGGCGGCAGTCGAGGATATTATACGCTGGAATCGAGCTACGAGGGCGATGCTGATGATGTACTCATTACGAATAAAGGGCATGAAACAGAAGGCTGGAGTCAATTCACGGTATCGGTATCACCAGACAATATCGGTGTACGATTGCGTCGACGTTCCGATCAGATGATCGGGCGGCAACGAGCGCTTGTGTATGTGGACGATCAGCAGGTGCAGGAGCGTAGCTGGTATGTCGCCGACCGCAATCCGTATAGACGCTGGTTGGAGGACGAGTTTGAGATTCCAGTTAGCTATACGGCGGGCAAAGAGAACTTGACGATTCGGCTGGAATACGTGCAGGAGGGCGAGACGCGAGTGTGGAATGAATTTTATTATTGGATATACAGTTTGAAGTGAGCGGCGTATTGCAGTAGGGTTGGAGCATTATGGCATCAGAGCATCAGTAAGCGCTCCACAATAATGTATACTCATACTATCCCAATGCTTGCGCCACTGGGCGGCTACGATCATCGATGATGATTTCTTCTAAATATGATCTCTTCTGAATAGGATTTCTTCTATAGTAAGTAGATGATCGTAGCTCTGCTCTATTATTTCATAAAAAATGCTGGCCTCAACTAAGTTCGTCCTCTTATGCTTTTCCACAGTGGCTTCACACTGAAGCTCGATCAATAACGAATCTCCCTTATCCCGCAATAACGAAATCCTCTTAACACTGAATCCAGAGAAGTTATGACGGCACCTGAAGTGGAAGGGGGCAGCGTTGATCCATTAGACTCCACCCTGAAGTCAGGGGAACGATAATGCCACCTCAAGGCGTAACGATATGAATACCATGCTGCCCCGCATATTGCCGATATTCCTCACCTGGCTCGCTATTCGTGATCAAATAGTCAATGTCACTCAGCGCACAATACGTCGTGAGCGCGTACTTATCGAATTTGCTGTCATCGATCATAAGCAGCACATTGGAGCTCTTTTTCACCACTGTGCTCTTAATATCCGTTTCCAGTGGCGATGAATTGGTCACTCCATTTATAATCGAAATGCCTGTCGAAGCGAGAAATGCCTTGTTAATATTGTATTTGCTCAGCAGCTCCACGCTCTGGAATCCCACAAACGAGTCCGTTCGACGCTCAAACATACCACCTGTCGAGAAGATGGTCAGATTCGGATACGGCTTCGCACCATGAATAAAATCAAAATTGTTTGTCACAATCGTCACCTGACGCTCACGAATATAAGGCAGTAGCTCCAGCGTCGTCGTGCCGGAATCGACAAAAATAACATCCCCGTCCTCGACAAAGCGTGCAGCCAGTTGTCCGATCTCCTGCTTTTTGGTTAGATTGCGATCTTTACGCTCGCTAAAGCCGACAAGTGTAGAATGGTTGACGGATACGCCGCCATATACTTTATTTAAAATGCCCGAATCGACCAGAGTACGCACATCCCGGCGAATCGTGTTTTTCGACACACCAAAATGCGCTACCAGCTCCTCCAGTGAAACGGACTCATGCTCGAATACATACTCTTTGATCTGATTAATGCGTTGCGATTTGATCATCTGTTGATTCTCCTATGGTCAATATGACGAATGGAATAAGTAATGCTGTCCGCTATTATTGTAAACGTTATTTGATAAATGGCAAAGACTATCCTGCCAGTAACACAAGCGACTTCCCATGTTTTGTATACATATGACATTAAATACATGTATTATTTAATATAGGAAATCGAAGCTTTTGTATAGGAAGCCCTTGATCGAGGGAGAAGTCACGCTATTTCGCTCCTATCGTGCCTCCTTACGCGGTATTTTGCCGCACTTTCCTGCTTATTCCTCAAGCCTCGCTTCGTCCACCAGCGTCTGCTCCTGGCAATAGGACCTGTAGGAGCTGTCCGGAGCAGCCAATGATCCGCTTATAGCGGTGTCTCTTCCTACTTCCCCCTCTACATGCCATTCATGTCCTACTCCAACCTTCATTTTCAGCCCGTAAGCCAAATTGGAGCCTTATTAACCCAATAGACGCGATAAAATCTACTGTTTTAGCAAAAAATAAGGGTATCGATTACCCGTCATCCACATAAAAATAATGACGTTTTTACGAAATGTCGAAAAAGAGAGAAAGCAAGTAGTATCCCAACAAGGCGAATGGGAAGTAAAATGTCGACATGATTCCGACTCTAAAAGTGAACCTAAATTGAAAAAAATACGAAAAAATTAATAAATTCCCTTATTATTCGCTAGTTTCCGGTGCTCTTTATATGTGAAATAAGCCTGTTTATAGCCCGAAAAGCGCTGAAATCGATTGATTTCACTCATGCTGGTTATAAATATAGTAATAACGCAAACGCGCTGCGAAGGAAAAAGGTAGGATAGCGCAGCTTGATTACTATTAAGTATTAAGAACCATTTCCTATTGTAGAAACTATGGTTCCAGAGGCATACTTAAGTCACAAACAAAAACACGATTCGCCAAATAAATTGTCGGAAAAACACGAAAAAGAGGAAGAAGCTATAAAGAATATGCAATTTTTTCCGATAAACATAGTAACAAGCACATGACGAGACAAGTAAAGTGATGATCTGACACCTGACTATCAAAAATATTAAATGATGCCAATCAAGGGGGCTAACCTTATGAATTATAATCAATTGACTGACGTGAAAATTATGGAGAAAGCAAAACCGGTTTCTGGTGGTTGGTTCCGCTTTGTAGAAAGCACAGAAACAACTAAAAATGCAAATGAGCCAGAACAATGGGCTGCAATTTACCATAAAGAGAATGATAAGTACATCGTAACGAATGATTTTCTGAATGTAGGTCTGAACGATCCTGCTGGCCGTGTATCTCTGGTTGGCTACGGTGAAAGCCTGGACGGCATCATGTTCGTGATCTGGGAGCATCAAAAAGAGATGGGCAAAGAATACACAATCCTTGATCAGATTCGCGAAATCAAAAGCGAAGAGATGGAGAAAGCAAGTCAAAAAATGTGGAGCTGGGAAGACAAGTCCGCAGATACAACGTACTTCAAGCATGAAATGTTCAATCCGTGGGAAGAAAGCTATTGATTGATCATTAAGCATGAACCTGTACTGGAACAACAACGAGCCCTTTCGTTGCGGTAGTCTGCATCTGCAGACTGTGCAACGGGAGGGTTTTTGTGTAACATACGGCATGTATGCAATGAACGAACTACATAATCGATTTGAACGTATGGAGGCTGAATGAAATGAAATTACCCGAAATAACAAAGCTAGATTACGATGTCATTCAGGTGAAGATTGCCATGTCTTATCCACTGCGCTGGGTCAATAGCTATCTGATTGGTGGCACAGCCGGCTGGAGTGTGGTCGATCCGGGACCGCGTAACCCGGAAAATGAGCTTGCCTGGGAACAGGTGCTGCAAGAGCTGGACATTCCGTGGTCTGCACTGGAATCAGTTGTGCTAACGCATCACCACCCGGATCATTCCGGCTTATCCGGTTGGTTCCAAGAGCGCACGGGCGTGCCGGTCTGGATATCCGAGGTCGCATGGAGTGAATTTATACGCTCATGGGGTGCTGGTAATACAGCGGCAGCAGATCTGGTTGCATTGTTTGGCAAGCATGGTATGCCAAGCGAGATTACCGATCAGTTGCCTCAGCATTTGGATAGCTTTGTTCCGCAGGTGACGCCACCGCCGATGCCTTCGTTTATGGTGCCCGGACAGCCCGTGCTGATGGGCGGACGAAGCTGGCAGACGATTGAAACATCCGGTCATGCTGCTGGACATATCTCTTTATATGATCCGGAGCATCAACTGATGCTTTGTGGAGATGCGGTGCTCCCACAAATTTCACCGAATATCAGCCTTGTACCTGGCAGTGATCCGCAGCCGCTTGCTTCGTATTTGGATGGCTTGCGCAAGCTAGGAACATATGAAGTGGGGCAGGCGCTACCAGGTCATCGACGCCCATTTGACGGCTTTCGCGAGCGTACGACCAGGCTGCTAGAGCATCATGAGGAACGCCTGCATGCAATGTTAGGCAAGCTGGAGGAACAGCCGCGCACCGGATATGACATTTGCATGAGCATATTCAGCAGCAAGCTTACGCTTCATCAGCTTCGATTTGCGATGTCAGAGACGCTAGCGCATCTGGTGGAGCTGGAACGAACGGGGCGCGCCATCGCGAGTGAACGTGACGGACTTGTATATTATGAACCGATAAAGCAACAGGCTTGAACGATCTACCCTATTCTTATACGGGCTGTGCTGATTTTGTCGCTGTGAAGCGTGGTAGTCGCAAGTTGAATTTCGGTCTGTCGAATGATAGACTGCAAACAGTGCTTGTTTTACTAATGAATGTTGAAACAAGACAGACGAGATTTAACTGGAATTAACAACAATTTCATCAGAGATTAAGCTAACGCATTTATAATATGGTTAATTCGTAGCCGACGTATGTTTTATTTTAGCCCGAGGACGAAAGGGGCCTTCATCATGAACAATGCAGACAGCACATGGATCGATATTACAATACAAGGCGTCCGTCTGATCGCATACCTGTCACTGCTGGTTAGTGCCATTATTGGTCTGTTTGGCGGGCTGGCGATGCTGCACGAAAATCGGCGTCCATTGTGGTATCGAACACGTACACTTCTCGTGTACTGTGGTGTGATGCTTACTGTACTGCAGGGAATTGTTAGTGTACTTAATATTGCCTATTCTCAAGGGTGGTCGGCAGCGCTTATTCCGTTCACTACCTATGCAGGCAGGCTAAGTAATGGTTTTGCTCTGATTGCTTTTTATACAACGATTGCTTATATCGTACCGACATTATTGTTCAGCCGCAATCGTACAGGCTTGTCGCCACGCTTTTTGTCTGCATTATTATTCCCGACACTGGGGTTGCTGCTCTTATCCGGCTTGTTGACTCGTAGCTATGAGGGGCTGTTACCATTGCTGCTCATCTATGTATTTACCGGTGTATGTCTGGTCTGGCTGACTGTGCTGCGCTGGCTCGCAAGTGATGATAAAGAACGTGAGCGCCATCGCAGTCGCTTCAATCTGCGCAGTCCAGATATCCGACTGACCGGTCGTGAAAATGAGGAGCGTGAGGCGCATGAGGAAGAATCACGCCCATTGCCTCGTTAATGGAACGAAGGACAAAATAGTATCTATGAAGAAGGTGTCGTTTCCTGATCGATACGTTCTTCATTCGTTTATACGCGTGAAAAAGCCCGATTCTATCGCTAGCATGAAGCGAAAAGGATCGGGCTTTTTTATGCGTATTTGTATATCAAATAGCGTGGACATGTACGAGTAGCATACACCTACACACGTGTACGAAAAAGCGTTAACTGTGTAGCAGGAAGAATAGTTAACGATATGGCAAATGATCTGATGAGCAGCGCATATCGCATGAGCAGGTAGGGTGGGATGATTTCACTCGCGTTTACTGAGCTTCATCATCCTCAGGCAGCTCCACATTCGAGCTGTCTGCATGCTGTTCTTGATCCAGCCTGCGTCCATGGGCGATACGACTGCTGGCAGCAGCGGCAATCGCACCCACAATATCGTCGAAGAATGCATCAATCGGGCCCAGACTTTTATCATTGAGTCGACCGAGCACACCCGGCTTGAGTTTATCGATATATCCGTAATTCGTGAAGCCGATACTGCCGTACACGTTCACGATTGCAAAAGCGAGAATTTCATCCACACCGTACAGACCTTCATCATTTTCGATCATTTCCTGAAGCGGAGAGATCAATTGACGCTGCTCGGCAAGAATATCAAGCTGTACACCGGTCAGCAATGCATTTTGCACCTCGCGCTTCATCAGTACCTTCTCCACGCTAGCTTCGCATTCTTCAATCGTCAGGTCAGGGAAATAGCTTTGCTGTAGGAATAACACCAGCTCCGCGATTTCTCGGATCGTGACACCGCGTTTTTCAAGCCATTCTCGTGTCGCTTGCTCGACATTTAGACTGTTCAGACTGTACGGCACTTTTTCCGGTTGATTATGCTCCATGTTTGAACACCTCTTTTTCGGATAAACTGCTAACGCTGGGTAAAGCGGCTGGATGCAGCCGTACTCTTATTTAACCCGACAGCCGTTCCTGTTATCAAGCAGGAGCAAGCCAATTTGCGGTTTAGGGTGCTTTTGCAGGGGAGGTTTGTTAGAATAAGAATGCGAATACGAAGCAGGAGGAATACAACCATGAGAATCAATGGACGGCAGACAAATGAACTGCGCCCCTTGAAAATAACCCCAAATGTTAATAAATATGCGGAAGGTTCTGTCTATATCGAAGTCGGTGACACAAAGGTCATGTGTACGGTATCGGTAGAGGAACGGGTTCCACATTTTATGAAAGGACAGGGTAAAGGCTGGGTAACCGCCGAATACTCGATGCTCCCGCGTGCAACGCAAACACGTAACCAGCGTGAAGCAGCAAAAGGCAAGCTGGGCGGACGCACGATGGAAATTCAGCGTCTGATCGGACGTGCACTGCGCTCGGTTGTCGATCTGCAAGCGCTGGGTGAACGTACAATCACCGTCGATTGTGATGTGATTCAAGCGGATGGTGGTACGCGTACGACGTCGATTACCGGTGCATTTGTCGCGCTGGCAATTGCTATGGACAAGCTGGCGGTACAGCATAAGCTGGCTCGTTTCCCGATTACGGATTATCTGGCATCCGTTAGCGTAGGAGTCGTGGGTGACCGTGCGGTACTCGATCTGAACTATGAAGAGGATTCCAAAGCTAAGGTGGATATGAATATCGTCATGACAGGTAAAGGCGAATTCGTTGAGCTGCAAGGTACGGGCGAAGAGCGTCCATTTAACCGTAAAGAACTGGATCAAATGCTGGAGCTGGGCGAACAAGGTGTACTGCGTATGATCGAGCTGCAAAAAGAAGTGCTGGGACCCATCGCACTGAAAATTGCCAGCGGACAGGCCGGGGCACAGGTATGAGTGTACTGACCGGCAATATCGTGATCGTGGCGACCAAAAACAAGGGCAAAGTAAAAGAGTTCGCGCATGCGTTCGCTGCACTTGGCCTTGAGGTTCGCAGCATGTTCGATTATCCGGAACTGCCGGATATTGTGGAGGATGGAACCACCTTTGCCGAGAATGCATTCAAAAAAGCGAAAACGGTAGCCGATGCGCTTGGCGTGCCGGTACTTGCCGATGATTCGGGTCTGTGTGTGGATCGACTGGATGGTGCGCCGGGTGTATATTCGGCACGCTATGCCGGGGAAGATGCTACCGATGCGGACAACAACGCCAAGCTGTTACAGGAGCTGAGCGAGCTGCAACTGGGTGAGGATACAGAGCAGCCGCTGCTTAGCACGGCGCGCTTCGTATGCAGTCTGGCTCTGTATGATCCGGCAACCGGACATACATGGACTGCTGAAGGTGCGGTCGAGGGCTGGATTACTGCTATGCCATCCGGCGCTGGCGGCTTCGGCTACGATCCACTCTTTTATTTACCTCATGAGCAGCAGACGATGGCGAATCTGACGATTGAGCAAAAGCAGGCGATTAGCCACCGTGGTGAAGCGCTACGCAAGCTGATTGCCTCACTGCAAGCAGGCTAAACGAATAGCTTGTGCAGGTTAGCTGGTAGTAAATCGGTAGCACAGCTACTAAGTATTGAAGATCAGCTATTAACATAAGCTGTTCATTAGCTGTTAGAAGTAGAGCTTCAAACCAAGCAAGCGTTCCATGAAAGCCATTCGTTCCTGTGCATCTGTTCATGCTATTCCTTGTCGCAAGCTTGATAACAAGCAGGCGAATGAAAGCATCGATACAGCCGCAGAACGGATGGCTTTTTTGTCGTCTTTTTTATCGCTATGTCACTACTCGATTACATTAAAAGAGGCTATATCCGCTGCATCAGAGCAAGGGCTTAAAAACGCAGTATATTCGGTCTATAGGCTTTTGCTTTGCACTGTAGCGCTGTTGTAAAATATACGTGGATAACCATAACTGCCCGCCATGTCGGGTAACAGGGAGGTATACATAATGACAGAAGTAAGACTTGAGATTGGCTATGATGAATATGAAGATGGACAAACGCTTATACCACTTCTTGAAGAGCTTATAGCAGATGAAGAGAAAAGTCAGGCGCTGACCAGCCTGGTCATTGGTGATTGGGGCGGGGCGTATGAGCGTACACCGGATGATTTCTTGCCTACTTTGATTGCTGCCGCGCCAAAATTTCCGAATTTGCGCCGTTTGTTTATAGGCGATATGAGCTTTGAGCAATGTGAAGTGTCATGGATTACACAGACGAATCTGGGCCCGCTACTGTCGGCGTATTCGCAATTGGAATCGTTCATGGTTAAAGGCAGTGTCGATCTGGAGCTGAATCCACTGGAGCACGAAAATCTACAGGAGCTGGTTATTATTTGCGGAGGCTTACCAGCATCGGTATTGCAATCCGTTTATGGAGGCAAGCTGCCGAATTTACGCAAGCTGGAATTATACCTTGGTGTAGAAGAATATGGCTTTGATGGTGATCTGGAAAATGATATCCTACCCTTCTTAAACAATAATCCATTTCCAAAGCTCGTATCACTGGGCTTGAAGGATAGCGAGCTACAGGATGAGATTGCGATCGCGGCTGCACATGCGCCCGTACTGGCCCAATTGGAAGAACTCGATTTGTCCGAGGGAACGCTGTCTGATAAAGGGGCAGAAGCACTGCTGAATAGCGAAGCGATTCGCAAGCTGAAGCGTCTGAATTTGAACTATCACTATATGTCTGATGAGACGCTTAATAAATGGCGTCGACTGTCTCAGCAAACCGGATTGATCGTAGACATCGATGAACAGCAGGATCTGGGCGAAGAGTGGCGTTACCCATCGTTGACCGAATAATGAAAGCGATCAATCTCCAGTCAGGCACGATGATGTCGATTCTGATCGGCAACCCGGGCAATAAACGTACGCTTGGCTGGCAACAGGCATTACATGCTCACGGTCAACCGAATGCACTCGAAGTCTCTTACGCTCGGCTGCTGCACGCGATCCGTGCCGGTGAAACATTGCCGGAGGTGCTGGATAGTATGTACAAACGCAGTTCATACGAGCAAACGCTACAGACTGGAGCAATCAGCAGCTTCTCTGCACAGCACGTAGTATCAGATCGTACCTTGATCTCAGCACAGAGTGTGCTATCAGGTCATGGATGGGCAGTCAATCAGCCCGTGATGCTACGGCTGGATGCACCGGGTGAAAATGCCGCTGTGGAGCGAGGATTGATTGCACTGGGTGCAGCAGAGGCTAGCGATGGGCAGGATGATTCGCTGCTGCCTTTAGCGACACCTACCCGGCATGAGCGTATCTCCTATACGGCCGCACGCCGGCTGGAGGGACAATATGGTCGTATTTTGTATCCGGCACAATGGTTTCGCGGCTATTGCCGTCTGTTATGCTGGCTCCAAACCCAGGTAAAGCAATATTTGCCGCAGGCACAGTGGCTGAATGCCCCGTCAGAGATTGCGCTTATGTTCGATAAACGTGCGTGCTCGTTGCATTTGCATGCAGCGGGCATTGCTGTTCCTTCGATTGTGACTAGAGCGGCAGACGAGTATACATCGATTCGTAGCTATGCGGAGCTGCGTGAGCAGATGAAGGTGCAGCAGATCCATCGTGTATTTTTGAAGCTATTTTGTGGCTCGGCGGCTTCGGGGGTAATCGCGTATCAGTATAATCCTCGTACCGGTGCTGAGATTGCTATGACTACGATCGGTAAGGAGCAGATGGGTGGAGAGACGATCTTTTACAATTCCGGTCGGCTCATTCGCTATACCGATGCTACGGATATCAGGCAGCTCGTAGACTGGATTGCTGGCGAAGGCATGCACGTTGAACGCTGGATTAGCAAGGCATCGCTGGATGGGCATGTGTACGATGTGCGCCAGCTAGTGTGCCGCTATGGAGCAGGTCATGCGGTGATGCGACTAAGTCGTACACCGATCACCAATCTGCATTTGCGTAACAAGCGTTTATTACTGGAGGAGTCGGTATTACCCGAAGCGATGTGTTCTTCTATCGGCAGCACTGCACAACAGGCACTTGCCGCTTTTCCAGCGTCATTTTGCGCAGGTATGGATGTGCTTGTGCCTGCAAGCGGAAATGTACCTTTGATTATGGATGTGAATCCATTTGGCGATTTGCTGTATTATGTTCAGCATGACGGACTGGGCACCTATGAATGGGAGCTAGCGCAATGGCTGAAGCAATGGAGAAAGGAAATCACAGATGTCGATTAATATGAATGAAGTGGTAGGCAGCCATGATATCGTGATGATTACGCTGGATACCTTACGTTATGATGCCGCTGTATTGGAGGAGGCGAATTGTCCGAATCTGTGCGGCACCGGCTCATGGGAAAAGCGTCATACACCGGGTAGCTTCACTTACGCGGCGCATCATGCTTTTTTTGGTGGATTCCTGCCTACACCAGCGAACACCGATAAGTCCTCTCATGTGCGTCTATTCCATGGGAAGCATAGCGGGCTGCGTACGCATCCGCACACCTGGCTGTTTGATGCACCGGACATTGTCACTGGACTTGCACAGGAGGGCTACCGGACGATTTGCATCGGTGGGGTTATCTTTTTTACGAAGAAAAATAAGCTGTCTCGCGTCCTGCCGGGTTACTTTCAGCAGAGCTACTGGCGTATGAATTTTGGTGTGACGAATCCGAACTCGACTGCGAATCAGGTGAATCATGCGTTACGGCTGCTGGATGATATCGATGAGCAAGAGCGGTTATTTTTGTTTATGAATGTATCGGCGATTCACGGACCGAATCATTATTTTATTCCCGGTCAGCGTCACGATTCCGTCGATAGCCAGCGAGCGGCATTACGGTATGTCGATGGTGAGCTAGGACGCCTGTTTGAAGCGCTACGACAGCGGGAACGTCCGGTATTTTGCCTCGTATTTTCGGATCATGGCACTGCGTATGGTGAGGACGGTTATGAAGGACACAGGCTGGCGCATGAGGTCGTATGGAATGTTCCGTATCGGGAATTTTTCTTATGATTCGTATAGATAGGATACGTATGGTACGTATGATCGTAAGCTGAACTGGAGGACGATTGCGATCCTATCGATAGCAGGAAGAGCACTATGATATTGAAACGAAGGAGTGAGCACTCATGATGCAAAAGCAGGCACATTTGCCGCTACACGCGCTACCACAGGAACAATGGACACCAGAGCTGCGGACCTGGGAACAGGAGCTGGCGTCAGCGCCATATCGCTCCTATCTGTATTCCTATCCGCACAAGACCGCGTATCGTGAGCTGAATCCTCCACGTTCACTGGAGTCCTTATGGGCGCAGGAGCGGCTGGAAAGCTATTTTCTCTATATGCATATTCCGTTTTGCGCAGCGCGCTGCGGATTTTGCAATTTGTTCACGTTACCGGATAAACGATTGGATGTACATAAAGAATATGTAGATGCACTGGAACGACAGGCAGAGCAGTGGGCACCGCTCATGCAGGGAACACCATTTTCCAGGTTTGCAATTGGCGGCGGTACGCCAACGCTGCTAGCACCGGATCAATTGGAGCGTCTATTCGATATTGCTGAGCGGGTAATGGGTGCAAAGCTGGATCAGACATCGATCTCGGTCGAAACGTCACCTGATACGGTCACACGAGATCGACTGGATATTTTAAAAGCATATGGTGTGGATCGAGTAAGTATGGGGATTCAAAGCTTTATTGAAGCGGAGAGCAAAGCGATCTATCGTCCGCAAAATCCCGATCTGGCACGGCAGGCGCTGGAGCTGTTGAAGCAGTATGAATTCCCGCTACTCAACGTCGATCTGATCTATGGCTTGCCCGGACAGACGGTCGATTCATGGCTGTATTCGTTGCAGGAAGCACTGGCCTATGATCCGGGGGAAATCTTTATTTATCCGCTCTATGTGCGTGAGAATACCATTCTTAAGCCCGGTCAAACTGGATTGGAGCATGATATTCGTCTGGAGCTGTATGAAGCTGCTCGTCAGCGACTATTGCAAGCAGGGTATACACAGTATTCGATGCGTCGCTTTGCCAAGCCATTTCATTCGCATAAATCGCTTCTACCGTACAGTTGTCAGGAAGAGGGGATGGCTGGACTCGGCTGTGGTGCACGCTCGTATACGCGGAATGTGCATTATGCGTCACGCTATGGGGTAAGCACGGCAGCGACGCGTAGCATTATTGCCGATTATGTGAGTACTGAGCGTCATGATCTAGCGGATTATGGGTTTGTGCTGAATGAGCAGGAAAGTCGCCGACGCTTTGTGCTCAAGGCACTGCTGCATCGCGAAGGCCTGGAGCAGTCTGCCTATGTTGCGCGATTCGGTACGCAGCCATTGGACGATCTGCCAGAGCTGAAGCAGCTAATCTGGACGGGGCTGGCTATACTGACACAGGACGATGAACCGGCTGAGCAAGTGGCGAACCGATCTGTAGCACCGGATGAATGGAATGAAGGGGCATATGGAGATATATTGCGCCTCACCGACCGTGGTATGGCACTGTCGGATAGTATCGGCGACTGGCTTATTTCGCCTGAGGTGTATGCACTGATGGAAGGATATCAGAGCGTATGAATACGAACACGTCACAGTCTGCACAGTCTAAGGAACGATCCAATTCGGCCACACATTCGTCATCATCTGCTATTCAGCAATCCATCACAGCGTCAGACCTGCCATTCGTACAGGCGGTATCCCATGATCATTCGTTGTCCTCCTCTACGCCGAGTGTGTCGCTGTATTATCGCGGAAGTCTGTCATCCTGCAACTATTCATGTCCATACTGCCCATTTAGCAAAACGGTCGATAGCCGTGAAACGTTAGAGCGCGATCGGCAGCAACTGGAGCGTTTTGTGGGCTGGGTACGACAGCAGGCGAATAAGCCCTATCGCTTGTCGATCTTTTTCAATCCGTATGGGGAAGCGCTTGTGCACGGCTGGTACAGACGTGCGATGGTAGAGCTATCCCATTTGCCGCATGTTGATAAGGTGGCAGTACAGACGAATCTATCCGTTAAGCTGGATTGGACAATGGAGCTGAATCGGGACAAAGTTGCCTTCTGGGCGACGTATCATCCGGGGCAAACGAGTGAAGCGCAGTTTGTCAGTCAGTGTATGAAACTGTATGAGCGCGGGATAGCTTTTAGCGCAGGTACGGTTGGGCTACGAGAAGCATTTGCCGCTATTCGTTCGTTGCGAGACAGGCTGCCGGATGATGTGTATGTATGGGTGAATGCATTCAAGGATCGTCCGGCGTATTATCAGCCGGGTGAGGTAGAGATGCTGGAGGCGATTGATCCGTATTTCCGTTATAATCTTACCGATTATGCTAGCCTGGGGCAGTCCTGTCTGGCAGGGGAGTCGGTCTTTTATGTGCAGGGCAATGGAATGGTCAAGCGTTGTTATCAGGATAAGCGCGTCATTGGCAATATTTATCGTCATGAGCTGGAGCAGATGGCTGCCGAGCGTCCTTGCGGGATGAAGGTATGCGGCTGTTATATCGGATATACTCATATGCCAGACCAGCCATTTGCCGGTCAGTATGGGGAGCGATTGCTGGAGCGGATTCCGCTTCGTTATCAAGCGCATGAGCAGTTTAATAGTATACAAGTGTAATATGCGTGTATGCATCATATACATCATCGAAAACGAACAATCCATAAAGAATCAATAACATAAGTAAGGCGAGGCGTAAAAGTAAAATATATCGAATGTTGGCGCAACGCCCAGATGGGTGCGTTTCCCTCCGACGAAAGAAGCCTGTATGCGAGCAAGGAATGCTGCATACAGGCTTTTATGATTGTACTATGGGGTTTGATGAATATGCGTTATCATTTCTGCTATTATCGCTGTTACCGCGATCAAGGCTGCTACAACGATCATTGCCCGTTGCTTCAGTTACAGTTGCCGCTCTATCGACTGTTACCACTCATCGATGGATGAAGCGTCTGTCTGCTCTGCATAAATGCCGCATCAAATAGCTGATCCTGCATCGTCTCAAACACATGATGACGATAATCGCCAATAATGATATATCCATTATATAGTTTGCGTACATACACATGCTGCTTCGCTTCAAGCACACAGCGAGCATTCGCGTCACTACCGACCATGCCTGCAATAATGCGGTCTTCCGCTTGCAGACGTGATCCACGACAAACGGAATTTTCCAGCAGGAAGGCGATACTGCCTGCCGAGTACAGATCACTTTGCACTACGCCTTCGCGTGTGATCATAATGTCGCCGTTCGATTTGATTTCGCTGGATTGACAGCGGGACAGCTCTACATTTACTTCCACTTCCTGCATGCTGCATACGCTGGCATATAATCCTTCCAGCAGCGAGCGAGCAGTGGATAGCTTCTCTTCATCCAGTCGTTCCAAAACAGTCGTTGAATTTAGAAAATGATGCAATAGCTCTTTCAGTTGCTCGGACTCCCGGCTCTCCACATGTTGAATGCTGGAAAACACCTGTAGCAGCTCACGAGCTAGCTCCGGTACATTGCGGAATTTACGCTCGATCAGCAGCATGATCATCTGGCTGTAACGAACCGTTCGCTGCCTGGCAGCGACTTCTTCCGCCAGCTTATATGCGGCCATATCCAGTTGCCGAATCTCATGACTCAACTGCTTGGAGGCTGCATACATCCGATTAAACATCACGCCAAAATAGCCGGAGTAGATTTTACCGCCGATAATTGTACCATCGATCGCTATACTGCCAGTCGCTGTAATTGTGGCATTGTACACATTCCCGTGCACATACACATTACCAAGCGACTCAATAATCATATGCTCCTGCACATCACCATTTACAATCACATCGCCTGCAAACACAATATTCCCTGTACGTAGATCGACATTGCCATCTACGATAAAAGCATTGGAAATATCGATCTGACGTCGGTTGCCTTTACCCGTCATCCGTGGTCGACCGGGACGAAGCGCTACAATCTGTCCAAGCGCATTCATCTCTGTGAATTCACCAGCCGTTACATCCAGATCCTGCGCTGCACGAGGTAACAGTTCATTACCAAACACATCAAAGCCCGGAATACCTTCTACTGGCGCATGCTTGGTTGCAATGACCTCTCCCTCATGAACGGAAGGAATCCGGCGATGACTCCGATAATCAACTACACCGCCAGCTTCATGAAACACGGTTTCGATCTGTTCAGGGAAAAATAGCTCCAAGCGTGCATCCGTGCCTGGCACCGATGCCTGCCCGCGTGCAATCACGATCGGCTGGCGAGTCGGGGACTCCAGCTCATTTAAAATGGCAGCCTTATCGATATTTTTGTAAATGCCACGGTGCTCCAGTGCATTGATCACATGCTTGAACTGCACCGTATCCACCACGCGCTCACGGTTAGGTACAGCGCGCACAGTTATTGCAGACGATGCAGGCGCATCGACCAGATTCCATTCAAAGCGTTCACGCGTATGCAAAATGAGATAGGCTTCCATCTGATCCGGCGATACACTGATTTCAAACATCGGTGTATGCTGCAGCTCCCAGGATAGTGTGTCTTCTTCACTCACATTAGCTTTACCGGAAATAATATTCTGGTTTATGATCAGCGAGACAGGAGGCAGGGCATGAATGGATGCCATTTTGCCACCCGATTTAGGCGAGAATACATGAATCTTGTTGTCTTTTATTTTGATCCAGCCATCTTTGCCATCTGCAAAGGATTGCTCGTTCAGTTGGCGGCGCTGGCTGTCGATGTCGTTGTCGTCAGCGTTTTGAATCATGCGTCCCAATTCCTCGTCGGAGATGGGCCTGGACATTGCGTATCCCTCCAATGGCTATCTTTTTTTGATAAATTTGTTAAAACGAGCAGAGGATTTTCTATATTTTACTGTAGGTTGTAGTAAAGTGAAATGGTTCGGCTTGCCTGAATCGCTTCGACTTTTATGATGGGTGCGCTTCCAATGATGTTAGGCCAAAACCAATCAAGCTGACTATGTAAATTAGTTATATGAATATAGGAGTATTATAATACACATTTTCCCATTTTAAACTTAATTTTGGATAGAAAGTTCTAATTTTTTTAAATAGTTTAGTAAAATAGTGATATGTGCTCTGTTATCGTAACCGTTTACAAGATATATGTCTAGATATTTATAGGTCTTTTAGCCTGATTTTTGAAATAAAAACCTCTTTGAAAAAGAGAGGAGTTGATGTATAATATCTTTTGTTGTTCTAAGCTCGTTTTTACATAGATAGATCGCTTGTTATATTCATATGTCCCAGTAGCTCAGCAGGATAGAGCAACGGCCTTCTAAGCCGTCGGTCGGGGGTTCGAATCCCTCCTGGGACGTTAAAGAAAAACACCTTCATATAGTATGAAGGTGTTTTTTGTGTGTTGTGTTTTAGGCTTTATGAAAGTGTAGCTAAGTAACTCAAGTATGATTGCACTATGTATTGATCAATTATATAGTATTGATTTTTTACAACGTATCAGAGATATATAAACCAACTTCTAATATGCATTAATTGTTATATTATATATTTAAAAATAAAAATATTGATCGTCTCGAAAACTTAATATACTATAAATGTAATTAAATACCTATATATACATATTTTATATATGGTGCTTAATGTATTTACTATACTGTTGCTGAATGCAACAAATCGGAGGTTTCCTATGGATAGTAAAGGAAAAATGTCTTTTGAAGAATTTCAAACGCAGTATGATTCAAAAACTGTCCCTGATTTTTCTTCCTTGACCACCGACCAACTATTGACGCGTATTTTACAGCACGAAAAAGATGTTCATGGTATTGATTGGAAGGCGGCTCATGCAGAAGGTTCTTCTGGTATTCAAAAGGCAATTTCTCACTACAATAATCATCTATCCGAATTGATTAGTAATCTATCCGACAATGAATTAGATACTGCCAAAAGTTTGGGAATTGTAAATGCAGATAATACACCTGCTCCATTTCCAGATGATGCCCCGAGTTATCCTACATGGGGATGGCGAGAAGAAACAGTTACAGCCTATAACGCATTGCGTGGTGATGATGTTAAAAAAGCAGTAACGAACTTAGTAGCTACTTTTCAGGTGATGGCACAAGATGATGATGTAGGTATTGTAAAAACATGCATGCAAGCAGGTATTATAGGATTTGGTATAACTGGTCTGACAGCCGTTGCCACAATTATACGGACTTTAGCTGCCTTAACCGAAGCTACAGAGGCTTACGCAGTATTAGATGGCGTTATAACAGTAGGTGTTAATGTGATTAAATTAGCTGTTAGTACAGTTGTTCTTGCGATCATAGTTCCTTTAATGCTTTTGATGGAAAAAGATGCGTTTGGATTGTTTGTCATTATCAACAATACAGCTTCTGATCTAACAATGAACGCTATCTCCTATACAAACGGAAAATGTGTAGCTGGATTCAAAAATTCAGATGATATTACGAATGAGCAAGCTATAATACCGGCAGTTTTTGAAATGTATAATCCTGCTACCGGACAAACGATAAAAGCGATCAGTGCAGGATTTTTAGGGGCACGTAAAAGAGACAATGCGGTAATAGGTACATTAGGAGCAATGAGTTTTGCACCTACAACAGATTTTCCTGCTGGTATTTTTCTAGGATGGGAAGTTCCACTTTTGATAGGTCATAATAAATTGTTAGTAAGTGCAAACTACACTGGAGATCTTTCCACATTTGCAGATAACACGCAAAATGCTGATGTACTGGATTCAACAGATAAATCCTCAACTGGTGCAACGATAGAAGGACATATGAATAATACAGGTGGTAGTGAAGCATACGCTTTTTTCATAGCTCATTTATAGACTAAACAGAATATTAAAAATAAAGCGCCAGAAATCCGATCTTAGGATTCTAGCGCTTTATTTTTAATATTCAACTTTGACTCGTTGGATTTGACTAGGACAACGAGATTGCAGCATTTTTCAGTAAAATGTATACTTTATTCACTTCAATCTTTCCAAACCTGAACGCTGTGAAAAGGGGAAACCGACGACATGAATCCGTGGATGCGTTATGTGTACAAAATTCCAGCCTTCCTGCAAGCGGTCTTGAATGTGACGCTGGCACTGGTTGCGCTCACGTTATGCTTTTTTCTATTAAAAGAAACCTGGCATATTTTTACCTTTATTTTTTTGCAGGAAACGGATGTGACTGCTTATGAGCTGGCAGCACGTTTGCTGGTGTTTTTTCTGTATTTTGAGTTTATCGCGCTCATTATTAAATATTTCAAAAGTGGATTTCATTTTCCGCTACGTTACTTTATCTACATTGGCATCACCGCGATCATTCGGCTGATCATTGTCGATTATGATAACTCAACGAATACGGTCATGTGGTCGCTGGCGATTTTGATTTTGCTCGGCGCACTATTTTTGGCCAATTCGCGCCCGGTTCGTCATGATGATTAAGCGGAGATAAGATCCAAGCATAACGGTCAGTCCATTAGCTTTATTCAACTTTATTTATGAAGGTGGAGGCATTACGATGACACAATCGAACGTCAAAATTTCACAGCGCAGCGCCATGCTCATTGAGCGACTGCGTAGCGAGGGCATTCGCGATGAGCAACTGCTGGAAGCTATACAGGAGCGCAATGCTGCACCACTGACTGGCTCGGCAACTGCGGCGGGACTGGATTTGCAGGAATGGCTCGATTACGCGACTGAGCATGGAGAGTCACTTGCCGATGCAGTACAGCATGGCTATCGCATGACATTCACGACTGTACCGGGTGCGGGGAACTGGCTGCGGTTTGCACTGGGCTTGCAGGAAGGACAGCATTATACCGTCCAGGAGGAAGGGCGGATGGATGGCTTACAGCTCGATGAGGTGCAGTTTCAGCGTATTGCTGATGCGATCGCGATGAACTGGTCGCTTGTGCGTCAGCCGGATGGCAGTGTTTCGTTGATGCTGAAAGCTCTGCAAGCATGAAGTTTCTATAATGAAGCTGTCAGCGCAGAATGAAGAGATTAAAACAGCACAAAGGGATTGAAAGCAAAAAGCGACATGGAGCTTCGGCATCCGGTCGCTTTTTTTGGTGTTTTGCCAAACTCGATTCATCCCTGCCCTTCATTTCCCTTGTGCCGCCTGACGATACTCGCGCGGACTCACATGACAGAGCTGCTTGAATATTTTACCGAAGTGAGAGAAATTACCGAAGCCTGTCGCCGCAGCAACGTCGATAATTTTCCAGTCGGTATCTCGCAATAGCTGTTGGGCTGCCCGAACACGGACTATGTTCGTATACTCTGTCAAATGAAATCCGGTTGTACGCTTGAACATACGACTGAGATGAGCAGGGCTAAGATGCACATGGGCTGCTAGCTGGGAAAGCGACAGGTTAGCGTGATAATGCTCCTTAATGTAAAGGACGATTTCGGCGATTGGCTCCTGAGTGGCATGCTGAGCTTCCGATGTTGATGAAGGGGGATGACGCGGCAAGCGCGCACAATGAAGCAGCAAGGTCACAGCAAGCTGCTGTACCATCAGCATGTACCCCTGTGGCTGGAGGGTAAGCTCGCGAACAAGCTGCTGAATGATGCTGGAAAGGATGGCGTGTTTGCTATCTTTACCGCCTGTATGTAGCACAGGATAGGGCTGATTAAATAACGATAGCAGCCAGTCACGACATCCACCGAATTGCCGCTCTGCAAATCCATCGCCAAAATACAGTACGATGCGCTCATGCTCCGGTAGCTTACCCGGCAATGTACGATGCAGTTCATGCTTGCCAATGAACACGAGATCGCCCGCATGCACCTCATATACCCGATCCCGCACAAAATAGCTGCGTTCGCCAGACAGCAGAATGTACAACTCATAATGCGGATGTAAATGATCACCTGGCATCGCAAAATAATCACTGCGCGATGTATACTCGGCAATGAGCCTATCAGGCATGTGCTGATCGGTTAGATTGCTCGGGGTATGCTGATAATGGATTGTACCCGTATCGCTGCTTGAGATGGAACTGTTAACAGAATGATCCAATGACATGGAGCTCACTCCTTTCCTGTAAGCGTTATCTTTAATTCAGTATATCATGACAAAATAAGCGGTGTTTATAAAAGAAAGCATCATTTGCGGCGAATGAACCCGCTTTTTTTATTATGCTGGGAGAGAAGTAGACGAAACGGAGGGAGCAGGAAGATGAACCGAAAACGATATGTACTTGTAGGCACAGGTGGACGCGCAGAATTTTTTTATGGAGCGATTGCTCGCGATTTTGGAGCTACCGCGGAGCTGGTTGCTTTTTGTGATTCCAATGAGACACGGGCCCGCTATGCGAATCAATTGCTACAGCAAAAGTATGGTGGTGCAGCCGTCGATCTGTACGGGGCATCTCAGTTTGAAAAAATGATCCAGGACAAGCATCCGGATACGGTCATTGTGACAAGTGTCGATCGTACCCATCATCATTATATTATTCGTGCGCTGGAGCTTGGCTGTGACGTGATCACGGAGAAGCCGATGACTGTCGATGAAGAGAAGTGCCAGCAGATTCTCGATGCTGTTGAGCGCACCGGACGGAAGGTGCGCGTAACCTTTAACTATCGTTACGCTCCACACCATACCAAAGCACGCGAGCTGATTCGGGATGGTGCGATTGGCAGCGTCACTTCCGTACATTTTGAATGGCTGCTAAATACGGAGCACGGAGCCGACTATTTCCGTCGCTGGCATCGGGACAAGCGGAATAGTGGTGGACTACTCGTACACAAATCAACGCATCATTTTGACCTCGTAAACTTCTGGATCGACTCGCAGCCGGATACGGTATTTGCCTTTGGTGATCTGCTTTTTTATGGACGTGACAATGCGGAGCAGCGTGGACAGACGAGCTTTTACAATCGTGCGACTGGACATGCAAATGCTGAGCATGATCCATTCGCCTTGCATCTGGATCGCAATCCGAATCTAAAAGCGATGTATCTGGATGCCGAGCATGAGGACGGATACCAGCGCGACCAGAGTGTATTTGGAGATGGGATCAGCATCGAGGATACGATGAGTGTTGTCGTACGTTACAAAAATAAAGCGATGCTCACCTATTCGCTGAATGCGTATATGCCATGGGAAGGGTATCGGATTGCCTTTAACGGGACAGCCGGACGCATCGAGATGGAGATCGTCGAGAAATCCTATGTGAATGCCGGTGGTGAAAAAGCGGATGAAGGTGCACTGGAGGGCAAACGAATTACCGTGTACCCGATGTTTGACAAGCCATATGAAGTGCAGGTGGAGGAGCAGGCAGGTGGTCATGGTGGCGGTGATCCGATACTGCTGAACGATCTGTTTGGTGAGGCGAAGGATGATCCATTTCATCGTGCTGCTGATCATCGGGATGGTGCCCGTTCAATCCTGACAGGGATTGCTGCCAACCAGTCGATTCGTACGGGATTGCCAGTGAAGGTCGATCAGCTCGTGCATTTCTATGGGTAAAATTAAGTAAGAACAAGCTTAAGCAGCAACACGTAAAATGGTAGGAATGACCTGAGTAAGCTCCGATCGTGCTGGGTAGAGCAAGGAATCGGGTATATAGGAAGAACAGGAACATCACTGCATAGAAATGTAAGGATACAAGTGTAACGATGCAGAAGTGATGGATGCATAGAAGCAATCTGTATCCAGGTTGATCAATCTGTTGTATTACCCTGTATCCACCCTATAGCCTAATCAAGCACAGGAGGAACTCATCATGACCGAACACCATTCCCGATCACAAGCAGAGCATCATTCTAATAGATATAATGATCAGCAGCCCTCTAACGGCTCAAAGGATCATCCTGATTCGGAGCTGCATTATTCTGAACTGCCTAACGAACAGGTTCAGCCAGAGCAAGATTCACATAGCTCCATGTCGTCTGCAATAATCTCTGCGTCCTTAGCACAAACGGAACCAGAAGAACCAGTAGAATCGCTTAAAGCCGAGTCGTTATATTATGCAGGCTTATCGCTGCAAGAAATCCAGCGATTCCAGCAGCAAGGAAACTGGGAGGATCAAGGTAACCGGTTGCTACTGCCCGTACCCGCCGAATTCAGCTTTGCGATGAATGTGGACTTTTTACGAAGCTCACCGAATGAATGTCTGTTCACTGTACGTGAACAAGAGATATACAAAGCGCTGGCTGTAGGTCGTTCGCGTCCATTACTGCGTATCCTACAAAAGGAGCATGGCAAGATCGAGGTGCAATTTCTCGGCGACAGTGCGCCCGAGGATGAACTGGAGCGTGCTGCGGTAGCTGCTTATGTGAGCGACTGGTTTGATCTGGGGATCGATCTGCTGCCCTTTTACAAGCTGGCGAGCAGCGATGCACTGCTTGGACATGCGGTGGAATCTTTTTACGGCTTACGCAATATGGGCATTCCTGATCTATTTGAGACGTTATGCTGGGGCATACTCGGTCAGCAAATTAATATCGGTTACGCGCATACACTCAAATGCCGTCTAACCGAAGCGTTTGGAGAGTATGTTGATTATGAGGGCGAACGATACTGGATTTTCCCGACTGCTGAGCGAATTGCAGCCTTGACGATGACCGATCTGGAACTGATGCACATGACCGTAAAAAAGTGCGAATACATTCTGGATGCTGCCCGACTGGTCGCCAGCGGTGAGCTGAGCAAAGAGAAGCTGCTTGCAGCAGGCGGCTACAAAGAAGCTGAAAAAATGCTCATCCGTATCCGCGGCATCGGGCCCTGGACAGCTAACTATGTACTCATGCGCTGCCTGCGCGTCCCTACAGCATTCCCAATCGATGATGTAGGCTTGCACAATGTTATCCGTCATTTAACCGGCTCCGAAGCAAAGCCCACGCGAGAGGAATTACTGAAGCTAGCAGCCGGCTGGAGTAACTGGGAATCGTATGCAACCTTTTATTTATGGCGTGTACTGTACTGATCACAGTTCGTACTCTCATCTAAAAGGTTGCTTGTTTGGGTGAAAGCACTATCTAATAAGAAGGATGAATCCACCAATACCATGCATTAAACCAAAAAGGAAGTCATGATGAAGAAGGTATAGAAACTATGATATCAAGAACGATAATAAAGAGGTATGAACTAGAATATAAAATATAATATGTATAAAAAATTAATAGAAACATGAAGCATCATAAAGAATAAGCATACAAAAAAAAGCATCCCCACCAAGTGGAGATGCTTTTTGTATGACGTCCCAGGAGGGATTCGAACCCCCGACCGACGGCTTAGAAGGCCGTTGCTCTATCCTGCTGAGCTACTGGGACATAATGAAGTTACCATTTCGAGCGCAACAAAAATATTTTAGCATGTACACAAAAAGAAAGCAAGCTCTTTTTGCCCAAATCAGCTTTCGCCATTCATAAACGTCTACCATCATGCTAAACGATATCCTAGTGATAACGTTAAAATCACGTAAGCGACACGACAGATTCAGGTAGAGTATGACGGATTAAAAAAGGATACCTCTCAACATTAAATTACGAAATTGATCGTGATATCTAAATCGGTTTGTAGCCATTTGAATCAGTTGGGCTACTGGAACATATTTCAGAATTTGGATGTTGCCCTTAGATTCAAATGTTGCCATACATACGGAACGGAGGGAAGGAAATAAGGGGAATGGACGACTTTTGAGCACGGGAATCTACATTCATTCCACATTCGTAGATTCCTGTGCGAGACGGGAGTCCATCCCCTTATTCCTTCCCGGAGTGGTGTCCCCCCAACCACA
>JBCNLJ010000034.1:0-54934 GCA_039595515.1 Paenibacillus sp.
ATCAGATGCTCTGGATTCGGAGGGTTGATGTTCAGCATGCGAATATATTCGTCCGCATACTGCTCCTGCTGCTTGCGGGAAATGGTACGGAACATGCCTTGCTTCGCCTGTAGGGCTAGAATAATATTTTCCCTGACACTCAGGTCACCGATAATGCCTTCGGTCTTACGATTTTCCGAGCAGAATGCGATTCGGTGGCGGATGGCCTCACGCGGAGTCTGAACACCTGATCCGCCATCGGCGAATTTCAATGTGCCAGAGTCCGATTTGTCCGCTCCGAAAAATAACCGAGCCGTTTCAGTGCGCCCCGAACCGAGCAATCCGGCTAATCCAACCACTTCGCCTCGATGAATCGATAGATCGAAGGGCTCGATCGCTCCTTTGCGTCCAAGACCTTCCGCTTGCACAAGCACTTCACTGGTAGAGACTTCATGCTCGTCTACGAGCTGCGGCAGTTGTTCCAGCAGATTCAGTTCCTTGCCGATCATCTTCAGCACCAGATCGAGTCGTGGCAGATCTTTTGCCATATATTCGCCGATACATTCACCATTGCGTAAAATCGTGACCCGATCCGAGATTTCATACATTTGATCCAGGAAATGCGTAACAAATAAGATTGCCAGCCCTTCACGCTTTAATTTCTGAATAACGCGAAATAGCTGCTGCACTTCATTTTTGTCAAGACTGGAGGTCGGTTCATCCAGGATGAGCACCTTGGCTGAAATATTAAGTGCTCTGGCAATCGCCACAAGCTGTTGTACTGCCACCGAATACATAAACAGCGGTTCGGTCACATCAATATGCAAATTCAAGCGCTCACTGAGAATTTCCTGAGCACGTCTGTTCATTTCCTTCCATACAATTCGTCCGAATCGCCTCGGCTCTCTGCCGATAAAAATATTTTCAGCCACCGTCAGGTTAGGACACAGATTCACCTCTTGATATACGGTACTGATACCGGCAGCCTGCGATTCGAGCGGGCTCTGCATTGACACGGGCTTGTCTTCTATTTCCACCATGCCCTCATCGATCGGATAGACGCCAGTCAGCACCTTGATCAGCGTCGATTTGCCAGCGCCATTTTCTCCCATCAGTGCATGAACTTCGCCCGGAAACAGGCGCAGACTCACGTTCGTTAATGCTTTGACACCTGGAAATCGTTTATGAATCTGCTTCATCTGAAGCAAGGGCTTCTGTGTGCTCATTTCAGCAGTCACTCCTTCGGTTGAAGTTAACATAAAACACTCCGGCAGCAACCCAGGCGACCGGAGTGGCAAGATCGATCATAGATGACCGGATTAATACGCGCGATTCGGTAGCGCTTCTTTCGCCTGCTCGGAGGTGAAAGTCGTTTCTTCTGTTACGATGCGAGGCTCTACCGATTTGCCGTCGACGACATTTTTAACGATTTCCATCAACTGCGGGCCGAGCATTGGATTACACTCAACGATAAAATTAATTTTGCCCTCACTGGCAGCCTGCATGCCGTCTTTGACCGCATCGACAGAAATGATCTTGATATCCTGACCTGGTTTCAGACCTGCTGCTTCAATCGCCTGAATGGCTCCAAGCGCCATATCATCGTTATGGGCATATAACACATCGATATCTTTATTCGCCTTCAGGAAGGCCTGCATAACTTCTTTCCCTTTGGCACGCGTGAAATCTCCCGTCTGGGAAGCGATAACCTTCAGATGAGGATTCGCTGCAATCACTTCGGCAAAGCCGGCCATGCGATCATTGGCTGGAGCTGAACCGGTGGTTCCTTGCAGTTCCACAATGTTCACGTCCTCTTTCGTATCTTTGTATTGCTCGGACAGCCATTTACCCGCTTTGCGACCTTCTTCCACAAAATCGGAGCCGAGGAATGTAACGTAGAGGGATGTATCCTTGGAATCAACTGCACGGTCGGTCAGAACAACCGGGATTCCAGCGTCTTTTGCTTCTTTAAGTACGGTATCCCAACCGGATTCCACGACCGGTGAGAAGGCGATCACATCTACTTTTTGCTGGATAAAGGAACGAATCGCTTTGATTTGATTTTCTTGCTTTTGCTGAGCATCCGAAAATTTTAGATTGTACCCTGCTTCTTTGGCGGAATCCTGAATCGATTTGGTGTTGGCGCTGCGCCAGCCACTTTCTGCACCGACCTGGGAGAAGCCAAGTGTAATCGTCGAACCTGCTTTTGTCGCACCACCTGTGCTTGCAGCACCCGTCTCATTGTTCCCGTTGTTAGCGCAGGCGCCCAGCACGCTCATGCATAGCGTCAATGCCAGTACCGCACTCATTTTTCCGAATCTTTTCATATTCATTATTCCTCCCCTTTTATGATGTGATCGTGCCACATCGTTTGGTGATGAGTTGATTATAAAGCGCTTTCAAAAAGAGGGGATATGGACGCATTTGGTTATTTATTTTAATTTTTTTGTTGTTTCTCATTTATTAGGGGAGGTAGTGCGTATTGGGGGATAAAAGGTGTATAATTTTGGTTAAAAGGTGTAATTTTTTGATAGCGCTTTCTTTTCGCTTGACAAGCGGGCTGTTGTTTGTACATCTTACAGGGTGAAGCCTATTTTATATGATAAGGTGCGATGATTCATGAGGTTGATCCGTTTGATGTCTGCCAGCCTGAGAGTGAAGCTACTTGTCCTGTTCACTGTCTTAACAACCGTTCCACTTATTACGGTAGGGATTATCTCCTATCAAAAATCGTACGAATCGATTGCGGAATATAGCAAAGCGGCAAGCATGCTACAGGCGGACGAGCTGAGTAGAAATATTAACAATTTGTTTGATGACACCGAGCGCTTGCTGGAGCTGAGTAACAATCCGCAGGTCATTCATTTCCTATTTTCTCAATCGGAAACGTATGAGGAAGCGAAGGAGATTTTGCAGACATTTGCCCTCTACCGTGATACGTACAAGTACGAAGATGTGATGAATATTAGTTTTATCAATTTATATGGTAAAGGGATCAGTGAGCGAAGGGGTGTATTCCAGTCTAATCTTAACCCTCTACGTAATCCGCATTTTCAGACACTAACCGAGCACCCGGATACGATTCTTAGAATTCCGCCCTCGATGTCATCCGACTACGATCATGTCGATGGATTTACTTACCCTCAGGAAGAAGTCATTTCTATTATTGCGACGGTACAGCAGCGCATTACACATGAAGTGATCGGATTTATTATTATCGATTTGAATGCTTCGTTCATCAAGCAGTTCGATGATCATATCCGTATCGGGAAGACCGGATTTTTCAGCGTAATTGATCAATCGGGCAATCCGATCTATAAACGGTCAGATGACAAGCAGAAGCTGGAGGAGCTTGCTTTAGCAGATTTGCCCGCGGCTCAGCAAAGGGGCAGCAACAGCTTTGTATTGTACCCGGAAGGCAAGCCGTGGTTTGTCGTATTCAGCTCTTCGCTAACGACGGGCTGGAAAATTGTTGGTCTGGCGCCACTGCAGGAGATTGTTGCAGAAGCCGATCGGATTCGGCAGCTTATTATTTTCAGTGTGATCCTCAGCATTTTATTTGTGATCATTATTTATTTCTTTCTCACCTACCGACTCACCCAACCGATTCAGCTATTGAAGCATAAGATGAGATTAACCGCCGAAGGTTATCTGGAAGCCAAAGTTGAGCCTGTAGGCAATGATGAAATTTCTGACCTGGGCCAGAGCTTCAATATTATGGTGGAGAAAATCAAAGAGCTGCTGAACCAGAGTATTTTGAAGCAGCAACTGCTACAAAAAGCGGAGTTACGCACATTGCAGGCACAGATCAATCCACATTTTCTGTACAATACGCTTGATTCGATTGTCTGGATGGCGGAAGCAGGGAAGGATGAAAGTGTAATTCAGCTTGTTAAAGCATTATCTCAATTTTTCCGGCTTAGCTTAAATAAAGGCAGGGACTGGGTGACCATTCGTACCGAGCTTGCTCATGCGCAAAGCTATTTGATTATTCAACAAATGAGATACCGGGACATTCTGGAATACCATATTCATATTGATGAGGAGCTACAGGAGTATCCGATTCTAAATATGACGCTGCAGCCACTGATCGAAAATGCGATCTACCATGGAATCAAAAATAAAAGAGGTAAGGGGCTCATTACGATCAGCGGCTATGAAGAAAATGACGCTGTCGTTGTCTTGAACATTACCGATAATGGCGCAGGCATGACGTCGGAACGACTTGCCTTTCTGCGACGAGAGCTGGATCATCCCGTACACGCAGAAGATTATGATTCCTATGAGGGAGGATTTGGATTGTTGAATGTGCATCAGCGTTTGCGTCTGTATTTTGGAGAAGAATACGGGGTGCAATTGAACAGTGTAGCAGGAGAGTGGACAACCATTTCGATTCGCATCCCGAAGCATAGGAGGTCTCATACATGAAGAAGATCATGCTGGTTGATGATGAAATTCTAATTCGTGAAACGATACGCGAGCGTGTGGATTGGGAGGGCGAAGGCTTCCAGTATTGTGGTGATGCGGCGGATGGTGAGCTGGCGTTGCCGTTAATTGAGCAGCATATGCCCGATATTCTGATTACCGATATTAAAATGCCGTTTATGGACGGATTGGAGCTATGTTCCGTCGTGCGCCAGCGATTTCCGCAGATTAAGGTCGTTATTCTGAGCGGACATGACGATTTTCACTATGCGCAGACCGCGCTACGTCTCGGTGCAGCAGATTATTGCCTGAAGCCATTTAGCGCGGCGGACTTGCTTCAGCTTCTACGTGCGGTAAGCGATCGCATCGACAGGGAAGAAAGCGAGAAGAAAAGAGAAACCTATACGGCGGAGAAGCTGTTTGCCGATCTGTGCGGCGGGCTCATCAATACAGCGGCTGCGATCAAAGTGGCGGATCAGTTGAAGCTACAATTGATCACATCCTACTATGCTGTAGCGATCCTTACATTGTCATCTACCGATTCGGCAAAGACAGAGCTTGACCCGGATGCCTGTGTGGAGGCTGGACGATGGGTGGATGAGCAGCTTCGTGAGCATATCGATTATTTTATGTATAAACGCAGCCGCACAGAAATGGTATTGATCATCAAATGCGAGCAATTAGACGATACATCGCTTCCGTTACAAGCACTGATCCATCATCTACAGCTACCACTTAACACTCAATTCCAATGTGAATTGATGCTTTCGCTCGGTCATGTGCAAGAACGGCTGCAAGGCATTCATCTGTCTTATCTGGAAGCGGAAGCAGACAATATAGAGCAGAAGATGCTCCAGCAAAATAAAGACGCTTTACTGCATGCTTCTACTGATGGCTGCTATGACAACGTGCTGCTCGATAGAAACCGCCTGCTTGATTTTCTAAAGCTCGGCTCGTCCAGGGAAGCCCCCGACTTCCTGCGTGAGTTCACGTCCGGAATGGATCGCATCAACTGGGGTTCGCTGTATGCATATTACTTGATTCATGAGGTAACAATGGAAATGATCGCTGCCGCCAGACAGCATTTTCAGACGAGTCAAAGTACAGAGGATCTGCTGCCAGAGCTGCAAAGGCAGATCAAACACATTGCCAGTCGGGACGATTGTCAGCGTTATTTGCTCTCGTTGCTACAGCAGCTATGGGAATGGCGGCAAGCCGGTACAGATAAATATAGCGATCTGATCCATGCCGCCAAGCTGTATATTCGTCAGAACTATAAGGATGATCAGCTATCGTTATTTGATATTTCCAGGCAAATCGCCGTGAGCTCCAGCCATCTCAGTAAAATTTTCAGCCAGGAAACAGGGCAAACGATGACGGACTATTTAACACTTGTGCGCATAAATAAAGCGAAGGAGCTGCTAAAGCTCACCCGTTGTAAAACGTTCGAAATCGCTTTTCAGGTAGGCTACAAAGACCCGCATTATTTCTCTAATCTGTTCAAAAAGGTTACGGGTCTGACCCCTACGGAATACCGAAAACATAGCTTTGAGGAGCAGGAAGTACAGGCTGGTGAAGGGAAGAGGCACTTATGAGTCGAGTGTTGCCGCTCTCTACGCTATGTTCGCTGCTTGTGTTGCTGCTGCTATTGAGTGGATGTGACGGTAACGCTAGCGGCCATAATTCTTCTAACGAGTTAAATAAAACGAAGGAACCCACGCCTTCTGACACAACCGCTGATCATTCTCCACTCGTGTTCGGCATTATTTATCCAACGGTGAATCCAACGTATGAAACCATCACCGAAAATCTAAAAACCGCCAGTGTAGATCATGCGGTCAAACTGATCGTTCAGGCGCCGGATGAAGCCAATCTGGAGCAGCAAATTCGCATTATGGAAATGATGATCAAGCAGGGAGTAGACGGGATTGCGATTGACCCGGTTGATTCGGCAGCACTTGTTGATGTTATTGATAAAGCGGTCGCCAAGGGAATTCCAGTCGTATGCTTTGAATCCGATTCTCCTGACAGCAAGCGGATTGCTTTTATCGGTGCTGATAATTATCAAACCGGAGTGACGATCGGACAGTCGGTCAGCAAGCTATTGAACGGTAAAGGTATGGTCATTGTGGAATCAGGCATGCCTCATATGTTAGGGCTGAGTCAGAGATTAGACGGGCTGAAAAGCTATTTGAAGCAGTATACGACCATCGATATTCTGGAAATTAGCAATAATGACGGCACCGAGGAGGATGCAACAGAGAAACTAGAGGATATGATCAGCGCTCACCCGCATTTTAGCGCATTGATCAATCTTGATCCGGTTTCTAGCTCCAGCTCCATTCTCGTCTGGAAAGCCAAGGGTTTAAAGCAATACAATATCGCCCTCGGTTTAACGCCAGCGGTTCAAGAATCGTTAACCAACGGGCAGATTACCCGGATCATTTCTCAAAATGAGCAGCACTGGGGAGAAACGATGATGAACACACTGCTTGCGATCACGGATGGTCAGACCGTGCCTGAATTTGTAAATACCGGCATTACAGAGATTGGTGAATAGGCGTGTTCATGTTCAGGTGTCCGATTAAGTTGTATACTGAATGGGTTCATGCTCGTGTCGGAAGCGTTCTTGCTTTTATCGATCAGGCTATTTTATGTAAAATAGAGAAGAACGACAGGATGACAGAGACAGAGTACACCAACAGACACCAAAGGAGAATCACGATGAATTCATTTACACACATGCTTGAAAAATATGCCCGTCTGGTCGTCCAGATCGGAGTGAATATTCAGCCTGGACAGGTGCTCATCGTTAATGCACCGCTGGAGACGGCTGAACTGACACGCTTGATCGTTGCTGAAGCATATGATGCGGGTGCCAAATATGTCATGGTCGATTGGGATGATGAGGCGATCACGCGCATTCGTTATGAGCATGCGGCAGACGATACCTTTGATTATTATCCAACATGGCATGCGGATATGATGGAGAAATTCGCTGCAGAAGGCGGAGCGATTCTGCGTATTAAGGTGCCCAATCCAGAGCTGTTTAACGGTATCGATTCATGGAAAGTATCCAGGTCGGTTAAGGCAGCAGCGATTGCCAATGAAAAGTACAGTGACTACACACGTAACAGCCGCATTAGCTGGGCACTTGTGAAGGCACCAACGGTTGCATGGGCGAACAAGGTCTATGCCGATCTGCCGGAAGAGCAGCGTATTACAGCGATGTGGGATGCGATCTTCATGATGAATCGCGTGAAACCCGATAATGATCCAGTCGCGGACTGGCATGAGCATGTGGAGCGTTTGCAGCAGGTACAGGAGCGTTTGAATAGCAAACGGTATAAAAGCCTGCATTACCGTGCACCGGGAACCGATCTGCGTGTCGAGCTGCCGGAAGGTCATCTATGGAAAAGTGCCGGCGGTCCGAATGCAGAAGGTACATATTTTATCGCGAATATGCCGACCGAGGAAGTGTATTCGATGCCGCATCGTACAGGGGTCAACGGTACATTGACCAGCACGATGCCGCTGAACCTGAATGGACGTCTTGTGGAGGGGATTCAGCTTACGTTTAGCGAAGGAAAAGTGACCGCCTATGATGCGGTATCTGGTCTGGAGCATCTGACCTCCCTGCTGGAAACGGACGAAGGTGCGATGCATCTGGGCGAAGTTGCACTGGTGCCGCATGATTCTCCGATCTCGAATCTGAATCGTATTTTCTACAATACCGGTATTGATGAGAATGCGTCCTGCCACTTTGCACTCGGTAGTGCATATCCGACTAATCTGCAGGGCGGCACGGAGATGAGCAAGGAGGAGCTGCTCCAGCATGGCGCTAATGTGAGCCTGACACACGTTGACTTTATGGTGGGCTCAGCAGAGCTGGATATCGATGGCGAGCTACCGGATGGTACGCTGGAGCCTGTGTTCCGTAAAGGGAACTGGGCGTATTGAGCGGTAAATTTTGCTGATGCTAGATCTATGATGAGAAAGTAACCTGGGATAATTAACAGATAAACATTCATACGGATGAAGCTGTACTCTACTATTGATGTAAAAAAGAAGCTGCGATCTTCGGATACGCAGCTTCTTTTTTTATGCCAGCGCATTTACGTAAATAGGTAGGATGCAAACCGCAGTGGTGGATTTCTCAACATATTAGACTTGCATACACACGCTCACCCAGCTATTCAGTAAAATTTTTTTCGGACAATTTATGAAAAGCGATGAAACCATTTGCGAGAATGACTTCTTTTAAATGATACAGAATAGATAAAAAAAGAACGATGATAACGACATTCTAGCCTTTTTAAACCATAAAAATCCAATTACATCCATATTAGGTGATAACTACAGAGCATTTTCTTCTTTTCTTAAGAATTATGAAAATTATTTTTATAGAGAAATATAAAATTTTTAATCATCTGCTAACAGGTATCCGTGGCACAGAAACGAACTACTACACTGTGACGGAGTGCCGAAGACGATACTGACCTTGGACGATCCGCCTGTACATTTTGGCGCATAGCGCTGCGAAAGGGAAAAGGTGACTTCATCGATGAGCTATAAGGATGCAACACTTCCGCCGCAGGAGCGCGTTCAGCACCTGCTGGCACAGATGACGACGGATGAGAAGATCGGGCAACTGGTACAGCCCTTTGGCTGGAAGATGTTTACGAAAAATGAAGATGGCAGCATCACATTGACCGAGGCGTTTAAGAAGGATGTACGTGAGGGAAGGATCGGCGCACTGTATGCGGCACTTCGTGCTGATCCGTGGACTGAAGTCACACTGGAAACCGGGCTATCTCCGTATGAAGGTGCGGAAGCGCTGAATACGATACAGCAATATGCAATAGAGCATTCGCGGCTCGGTATCCCGATTATGTTTGGCGAGGAATGCTCGCATGGACATATGGCGATTGGTGCAACGGTATATCCGGTGCCGCTGCTGGCAGCAAGCACATGGAATCCGGAGCTATATGAGCGCATGTGTGCAGCGGTAGCATTGGAAACGCGCAGTCAGGGTGGTGTAGCAACTTATTCGCCAGTGCTGGACATTGTGCGTGATCCGCGCTGGGGACGAACCGAGGAAACGTATGGTGAAGATGCGTATCTGGCAGCCGAGCTGGCGGTATCGGCAGTGCGTGGCTTGCAAGGAGAATCACTGGCGGCGCCGGATCGTGTGATCGCGACGCTCAAGCATTTTGCCGGATATGGTGCATCGGAGGGCGGACGTAATGGTGCGCCTGTACATATGGGCTTGCGTGAGCTGCATGAGATTGATTTACTGCCATTTCGCAAGGCGGTCGAGGCAGGAGCAGCTTCGGTCATGACCGCGTATAACGAAATTGATGGTGTGCCGTGTACCTCGAACGATTATTTGTTGGACGAGGTGCTGCGTAAGCAGTGGGGCTTTGATGGATTTGTCATTACCGACGCCAGCGCAATGAATATGCTGATGCAGGATCATGGACATAATGTGGTGGAGACGGGCGAGCAAGCAACCGCCATTTCACTGGCAGCAGGTATCGATCTGGAAATGTCGGGTTATATGTTCAGCCGTTATTTGCCTGCTGCCTTGGAGCAGGGACTGGTTAGCATGGAGCAACTGGATCAGGCGGCAGGACGTGTGCTGGAAATGAAGTTTAAGCTGGGCTTGTTTGATCGCCCCTATGTGGAGCCTGACGTGGCTGAGCAGGTTATTCACTCACCGGCACATATCGAGCTGGCGCGCCAGGTAGCGCGAGAAGGGATCATTTTGCTGAAAAATGAAGCAGAGCTGTTACCACTTCAGGCGACGCCAACCGGACGAATCGCTGTGATCGGCCCGAATGCGAATAAGCCGTATAACCAGCTTGGTGACTACACATCTCCACAGCCTGCGGGCAAAATCGTTACACCACTGGAAGGCATTCGAGCACGTCTGGCTGCTGCGGGACAGGAGCATCAACTGCTGTATGCACCGGGATGCCGAATCAAGGATGGTTCGCTGGAAGGTATTCCGTATGCGCTTGAGGTGGCGGCGCAGGCAGAGACCATCGTGCTCGTGCTGGGCGGATCAAGTGCGCGCGATTTTGGCGAAGGTACGATCGATCTGCGCACCGGACAATCGCTTGTGCACGAATCAGAAGAAAGCGATATGGAAAGTGGTGAGGGCATCGACCGTATGGAGCTGACGCTGGCAGGCGCCCAGCTTGAACTGTTCCGTCAATTGCACGAACTGGGCAAATCCATCATCGTCGTTTACATTAACGGTCGCCCGGTCGCTGAGCCCTACATTGATGAACAGGCTGGAGCGATTATCGAGGCATGGTATCCCGGTCAGGAGGGCGGACATGCGCTGGCTGAGATTTTGTTCGGAGATGTGAACCCTTCCGGTCGCCTCACCTTATCCGTGCCACGCCATGTCGGACAATTGCCGATCTATTACAACGCACGCGCGACACGAGGCAAACGCTATCTGGAAATGGATCTGACGCCTGCCTACCCGTTTGGCTATGGACTGAGCTATACCCGGTTTGAATACAACGAGCCTGTCATCGAGCAAGCAACAATCAATCTTACCGATATCGCCAAACCAGCAACTCCAGCCTATGGCGATACACTAACCGAGGTCAGCATACAGATTACCAATACCGGCAAACGAGCAGGGCACGAAGTCGTGCAGCTCTACATTACCGACACCGTCGCATCCACCACACGTCCAGCCAAACAACTAAAAGGCTTCCAAAAAATCCATCTACACCCCGGCGAAACCAGGACCGCAACGTTCCCAATCACCGCCGAACACCTGGAAATGATAAACCGCAACCTGGACCGCACCATCGAACCCGGCGAATTCCGCCTACAACTAGGCAGCCACTCCGCCGAGGGAAAGACGATTTCCTTTATCGTGAAGGCATAGATTCTACCAAAGCCTTCTATCCTGCATACAGATACCGATTTTATATGTCGTATTCATCGATGTGCACACATTCAGAGCAGAAAGAGTAAGCAGGAGTATCCTATCTTATTTCATGGAGTGGTTGGTTTTAACCAATCAGGCGTTCATCTTTTCGAACTTAGAGAGCAACTGCCATTGCTAAAATCCCAGTGTAAACCTTTGCTAATGCACCGCACTGAATATGCACGTACAAGAAATTGCTAACTTTACTCAATCTTGTCCTAACATGTGTGCTAAAAAGATATTGCTTGCGCTAATGATCTTGCTACTTGCCAAAGCTTATTAATCTGGAGCATGTATAACCAAGGTCAATTCAAAAAAGCAACTTGATCACGTACATCTGCATTCAAAAATGTTGCGAGCCGCACAGAACGAAGGGAAGGAAATAAGGGAAAAGGACGACTTATCGTGTTAGTGGTTTTCTAACACGGGGTTCAATGAAAAGTGATTTTTGCGAAGCAAAATATCTTACTGCTTTTGAGCCCGGGAATCTACATTCATTCCTACTCCGTAGATTCCTGGGCTCAACCGGAGGACGTTCCCTTATTCCTTACCGAAGTGATTGATGCTCCAGCAAATAAAACAGCGCCATAGCAAGTATTGTTTTCTAGCACTAGCACTACAGCAACATCAGAACACCACTCTGGAAGCGCATATCACACATACCCCATCATATCTCACATATTGCGCCCCTCACCCCGCTATAGCATAATGCCGTTAAGTTTACCGATCGACCCAGGCGAATCCATCGTCTGCCCGATCAGAGCATATAGATCATCCTATTGTCGTCACAACACACTACGAATACACCTGATATCAGGTACACAGGAGGCTCGTTTCGTTATGCATCGGATTGAACGATTTCTCAAGCATCTCGCGAAGGTACAGTGGTTGAAGCAAGTGGAATTGGAGCAGTGGACGATTGAAGAAGTACGCTATGTGACTGCCGGACAGTATGAGCTGTTGTCGCCACGCACCGTCAGCGACCGCACGCTCAAAAGCACACATGGCATCACGTATATGCTCGAAACTGAAGTGACCGTTCCAGCCGATTGGAGCGAGCAGCCGGTCGCGCTGCTGTTTGATGCAGGCGGTGGAGAAGGACTGCTGAAAATCAATGGCGAGCATTACCACGGACTGGATAAAAATCACACCTTTGTTCCGCTACGTGCCAGCCATATCGGGCAGCCGCTCCAGATCGAGATTGAGCTGTATGATCCGATTCCAGAGCCACATGATCCGCTAAATGGACAGCCGGAGTTCGTCGTACCGCTAAGCGGGTTTACATCAAGTGTTGTACAAATTAATGCCGGGTTGCGTAGTCTGATGTACAGCATCCGTCTGCTTATGGATGCCGCACAGCGCTTGCCAGAAGGCGAGCTGCGTCGTAACGAGATTCGTGAGGCGCTGGAGGAATGCATGCGTACGGCATATGATCTTCCGCAGGAGTCATGGCAACGATCCGAGCCATGGGAGCAGCTACAGCAATTGCTGCGTCAGCGCGTTGGAGCGTATGCGCCGGATGCACAGACCAATGGACGCATGATTATGGTTGGACAATCGCATATCGATCTGGCGTGGTTATGGCCGGTGCGTGAGACAGTACGCAAGACGAGTCGCACCTTTTCAACGATGTGCACATTACTGGAGCAATATCCTGAATTTATATACACGCAAAGTCAGCCACAGCTATTCGCTTATGTGAAGGATCATTATCCTGAGCTGTACGCCAAAATCAAGCAATATGTCGCCGAAGGGCGCTGGGAGCTAGTTGGCGGAATGTGGATTGAGCCGGATCTGAATATTCCAAGCGGCGAATCGCTGGCGCGTCAACTTCTGTACGGGCAGCGTTTTTACCGCGAGGAGTTTCAGCAGACGTCCTCGATCGAATGGCTACCGGATACATTTGGCTATGCAGCTTCATTACCGCAGCTACTCAGACAGGCAGAGATTGATTATTTTATGACAACCAAGCTGAACTGGAATGATACGAATGTGTTTCCGTATGATCTGTTTCAATGGGTCGGAATTGATGGCACGCCGGTATTGTCATATTTGAACCACGGTGTCAATGAGTCGACAACGGTCAAAGATATCGATGAGCACTGGCAATCGTTTCGACAAAAGGGAGTACATCCTGAACAAATGCTGCTATACGGACACGGCGATGGTGGCGGCGGTGTGACCGAGCCGATGGTGGAATATGTACAGCATGCGGAATGGATGATCGGTCAGCCGAAGGCAGAGTTCGGCACAGCAAAGGAGTTTTTCGAAAATGTCAGTCAGCAGGAGCCGGAGCTGCCTGTATGGAGAGGCGATCTGTATCTGGAGCTGCATCGCGGCACGTATACAACGCAGGCATGGAACAAGCGCTACAACCGCAAAGCGGAAATTCTGTATCGTGAAGCCGAAATATGGGAGCGACTTGCGATGCTGCGGCTTGGCGTGAATAGTCTAGCTACAGCCGATACGGATAATCCTGTGGCTGAGACGGAGACGAACGGAAAGAGCGTTAGTGCAGAAGCACAGGCAATGTATGGAGAGAATAGCTATGCTAGCGAGCAGCATATTCTAAATCATGAGCATCATGCTCTAAATAATCAGCAATATGAGCATGAACTACAAGTTGCTGATTCTTACCTGAATGAAAGCAAGCATAGCTATTCTGCGCAGCCATACTCCGTTTCCGGACAGGCAGCGGATCGTGATGCCGAAGCAGCCGCTTACTCTGTAAGTCCATTGCTACTGCATCGCACCGAGGGAGCGGATCAGCAGCCGATTACCCCCGCATTATTCAAGCAGGGCTGGCTTGGCATTATGCTGAATCAATTTCACGATATTGTGCCAGGCTCGGCGATTCATGAGGTGTACCGCACATCGGATGTTGAATATGAGGAAATTCTGCGGATCGGGCAAGCGGCGCTGGATCAGGCTCTGAATGTATGGACACAGTCCATTTTGCACACCGATATCAACGGCAAGCTGGCTGCGAATTTGGCAACGAAGACAGAGACCGCTACACAGACAGGAGCACAGACGGATACGCAAGCAGACACACCAGTAAATACACACACCGGCATTCCTTATGTCGTATTCAACAGTCTTGGCTGGGAACGTGGCGACTGGATTGAAATTCGTGGTGGCGATGAGCTGCATGGATGGGCTGCCTTTGATGAGCATGGGCAGGCGCTAGCTTACGATATTGTTGTGCTGGAGCTTGCCGAACCAGAGCTACAGCCTATCGCAGCACCATCTGCACGCTTTACCGTGGCACGAGCCAAGCTGCCCGGACTCGTTCCGCTGCAAAATGGATCATCGTCGCAGGGTACAGCATCTTCGGATTCCGCTTCGTTAGGAGCCCATGTATATCGCGCCAATGGCAGCTCAGCACAGCCAGAGCAATCCGGCAAACTGGAGCAACCGCAACAATCGGAGCAATCAACAACTGCTTTATCGGCAAACGAACAATCGGCAGCACCAGAGTTTGCATTGCGGATTTATGTCCCATCCATTCCAGCCTTCGGATATACGATCATCTGGCTGCGTGAAGCCGAGCAGGTGCAAGCCAGTGCTCCCGCTTTGCATGAATATGAGCATGCGGATGATGTGAGCAGTCCCGCGGATATTGTGCTGGGCGCCGAGGTTCCAGCCGTTTGGGAGACACCGTATTATACGATTCGCTTTAATGAACAGGGCGAAATAGCCTCACTTTATGATAAGCAATATGAGCGCGAGGTACTCAAGCCAGAGTATGCCGGAAACGTATTCGGCTATTATCATGACCGCCCGACACTATGGGATGCATGGGATATCGATCCGCAGTTTGCCGCGCAGTCGGCAGGACGTGCGAATCTACTCTTTTCTCAGGTCGTTATGCGTGGTCGCACAGGGGATATTTTGCGCTTCCGCTGGGAGATTGGTAGCTCAACGATCACACAGGATATCTACCTGTATACTGCGCAGCGCCGGATCGATTTCCGGACAACGGTAGACTGGCAGGAAAGTCATAAGCTGCTCAAGGTGAGCTTTCCGGTGGAGCTGGTTGCGGAACAGGCGACGTATGAGATTCCGTTTGGCGCATTGGAGCGGACGATGAACAATAACACCTCATGGGAGCGGGCGCAATTTGAGGTGTGTGGACATCGCTGGGCAGATGTGTCGGAGGGCGATTATGGTGTGAGTCTGCTCAATGATTGCAAATACGGCTATGACATCAAGGACGGTCATATGCGCTTATCGCTGCTTCGTGCGCCAAAATGGCCGGATCATGCCGCAGATATCGGACAACATGAATTTACGTATTCACTGCTGCCGCATGGTGGTAACTGGCGCGAAGCTCATATCGTGCGTGCAGCGGCTGAGCTGAACCAGCAGGTGCCTGTACGGCTACTTACTCCAGCTAAAGTAAGTGGTAGCGATCAGGCGACCGGTATATCGAACACGACTCCTGCTCCATCGTCTGCAACTGCCGCATGGTCTACCGTTCCTGCTGTAGCAGCATCATTCGGACAGGCGACTAACGAATCGCCTTCCAACCCAACAGGAGTTTCACTGCTGCAATATAGCAGTCAGCATGTCGTACTCGATACGATCAAGCCTGCTGAGGATGGCGATGGTACGATTCTCCGTCTGTATGAATCATCCGGTAGTCGTAGCAAGGCGGTGCTGACGATACCGAAGACAGCCGAGCATGGACAGCAGGGGCAATGGCTCTTGACCAATCTGCTGGAAGATGAGCAGCAAAGTCTGGCTACGCAGGATGGACGATTGGAGCTGACGTTCAAGCCGTATGAGATTAAAACGCTGAAATGGAAAGGCAGTGAATAAACAATGACCCAGAATATGGCGAATATTACGATGACATCGTTTGAACTGCCAAATGCGGTCAAGGCGGTGCTGGAGGAAGCGGATCGCCGCCTTCAGCATCGTCCCAGACTGGCAAAGCAATTCCGTAACTGCTTTCCGAGCACACTGGAAACGACGACCAAGCTGCTGGATGATGGAACGACATTTGTCATTACCGGAGATATTCCGGCGCTATGGCTGCGCGATTCGGTCGAGCAATTGATGCATTATGTGCCGCTTTGCGGTGAGGACGAGCAGCTACAACGCATTATAAGCGGCTTGATCCGGCGTCATATGTTTTATCTGTCGATTGATCCGTATGCTAATGCATTTAACGAAACGGCGAATGACTGGCACTGGGACCCTGCGGATGAAACGGAGATGGGTCCATGGGTATGGGAGCGTAAATTCGAGCTGGATTCGCTCTGTTTTACGATAAGGCTGGCATATCATTACTGGAAAGCGAGCGGCAATACGGATATTTTCGATAGTGGCTTTAAGCAAGGGCTGCGTACGATCTATGAGCTGTGGCGGACGGAGCAGCGCCATATGGAGGAGTCATCGTATCGATTTACCCGCCGCAATTGCCCGGCTATTGATACGATTCGTAATCGTGGAATGGGCATGCCGGTGAGCTATACCGGCATGGTCTGGTCCGGCTTTCGTCCAAGTGATGATGCTTGCGAGCTGCATTACAACATTCCGGCCAATATGTTTGTCGTCGTTTGTCTACGTCAGATGCAGGAGATGGTGCGTTTTGTGTATCGGGACATGGAATTTGCCGGGGAACTGGCTGTGATGGAGGAGGAGGTGCAGCATGGGATTGAGCTATATGGTATGTATCGTCATCCACAGCATGGACTGATCTATGCGTACGAGACGGATGGTCTGGGCAACTATTGCCTGATGGACGATGCTGGTACACCGAGTCTGTTGTCGATGCCGTATCTCGGTTATTGTGCGCCGGATGATCCTGTTTATCTACGTACCCGTCAGTTTATTTTGAGTACAGACAATCCATTTTATTTTGAAGGCAAGGCAGCAAGCGGAATGGGAAGTCCGCATACACCGCCGCAATATGTATGGCATATGGGCCTGTCAATGCAAGGCTTAACCGCCTCCAGTGATGAGGAAATGCTGGCGATGATCGATATGCTGGAAGCAACCGATGCCGATACTGGATATATGCACGAGGGCTTTCATGCCGATGATCCGCATACGTTCACACGGCCCTGGTTTGCCTGGTCCAATAGCTTGTTCTCCAATCTGGTCTATACCGCACTGCAAAAAGGGCTGCTGGACGCTTAATCGTATACACAAAAGTACACATCCAAAAATGTTCCACCTAATCGCAAAATGTTCCTGCACCAAAATGACGTATAGTCTGTAATCCTTGTATAAAAGCCAGTAATGAATAGGAATGGGGAGGTCATACGATGAGTGAACAGCAGATGACAGAGAAGGAACAGCAGCAGATCGACAAGCTGATCGAAGTGCAGGGTGGGGTTCATAACTATAGTAGTGAAGAATCCTGGGTGAAACCGGAAGACCCGTATTTGCTGGAACGCCTGGAATGGTTTAAGGATCAGAAGCTTGGACTGATGATGCACTGGGGACCTTATTCACAGCTCGGTGTAGTCGAATCATGGGCACTGAGTGACGATGATGGCGATTGGTCGCGTGATGACATCGACTGGCAGCCGGATTCGCAGCAGCTTAAGCGCGAGTACTTCGGCTTGAATCGTACCTTTAATCCGATTCGTTTTCAGCCGGACGTATGGGCAGAGCTTGCGAAGGAAGGCGGCTTTCGTTATTTGAACTTTACGACCAAGCATCATGACGGCTTCTGTATGTGGGATACGCATACGACAGATTACCGGATTACAGGCAAAGATACACCTTTTCACCAGCATCGTTATGCGAATATTGTAGGTCATCTGTTTGAAGCATTCCGGCAACAGGGACTGGCGATCTCGGCTTACTTTTCCAAGGCGGATTGGCATACGCCATATTACTGGGCAGAGGGGATGGAGCGCGGCGATCATAGCTGGCGCGGACCGAGCTATGATCCGCATCAATATCCATGGCTGTGGGAGCAATTTGTTCAGTTTACTCATAACCAGATCGAAGAACTGCTGACGCAATACGGACGCGTCGATGTCCTATGGCTTGATGCAGGCTGGGTTCGCCCCGGCAAAGGTGGTCAGGATATTCGACTCGGCGAAATTGTCGATCGCATGCGAGAACACCAGCCATGGCTGCTAGCCGCCGACCGTACCGTAGGTGGTGCATACGAAAATATCGTCACCCCGGAACAGACCGTACCCGAGCATGCAATGTCGATTCCATGGGAAAGCTGCGTCACGATGGGCACCTCATTCTCGTTCCGGTATGAAGACGACTATAAATCCGTACGCGAGCTCGTTCACATGCTGATGGAGATCGTATCCAAAGGCGGTAATCTCGCACTAAACGTCGGCCCTCAACCAGACGGCCGCTTACCTGCTGGAGCGATTGCACGTATAAAAGGACTGGGCGCCTGGCTGAACACCTATGGCGAAGCCGTCTATGAAACACGTAGCTGTGAGCCCGTATACACCGACAACTGGGCATTCACCGGACGCGCCGCAGAGCAACGCGTATATGCTAGCTATCTGTATGCAAGTGAGGATACCCCCATCCCGCCCCTGCATCTGATCCCATATCAAGGCGAGGTACAATCGATTGATCTGCTCGGTGAAGAACTACAATCGAACCTAACCTTCCGCCAGACCGAACAAGGACTTGAGGTCGAATTGCCAGCAACAGCTCTAACCGATTCAGAAGCCCCAATCGCCCATGTATTCCGTTTACACACGAGCTGAGTATGATCACCATTGAATGAGCGCACGGAATATAGGTGATGCATGTATACCCGTTTGCGCACACACCCTAAAAGTGAAAGTAAACAAACACAAAACGCAATAAAATACCAGCCCAGCCGCTCCAACATAAAACCAATAAACGTAGCCAAACTACAAGCGGATCAATCATATGAGAACATGTACAGCTCTACAAAAGAAAAACTACTAAACAAACGCCACCCAAACAACGATTCTACCACCCATCAATCCCAAATCAGCCTGACCTCAGGCTGATTTTTTATTTATCGTTGTTTCCACCTCAGGATACGAACAATCAACTTAAGAATACGAGCGATCACGATCAGCACCCTGCCATCAGTATTTCTACTGTAATCCTTTCACCTATTACCGTTTTAACGACTGACAACAGCTTTCAATCCTAAATTAACCGGATTTAACATCCCAGTACAGTCACCATACTGGGATGTTGAATCCTGACGTTGTACAACAGATATGAACTGCTAAATGTGAACTATTGGATGTGAACCACTGAACGTGAATTACTGAATGCAGACCGCTGAATGCAAACCGCACGGAACGGAGGGAAGGAAATAAGGGGAAAGGGCGACTTACCGTGTTAGCGATTTCCTAACACGGGGTTCAATGAAAAGGGATTTTTGCGCAGCAAAATATCATACTGCTTCCGAGCAAGGGAATCTACAACTCACTCCCATTTCGTAGATTCCTGTGCGATACCGGAGCCCGTCCCCTTATTCCTTCCCGGAGTGGTGCCTATCTACCATGAAAATTGACACACTCAGTCCATCATCCAACTCCAATGTAGCAAAACATAATCAAGTATGTCAGAACTATTGTCATCATTCGCCAAAAAGCGTTAAGATATGAACAATTCATTTCAACCCCATGCCCATGCTCGACAAACTACCCTACATTCGACAGAAGGTGAACCTGATGAAAGTATTACTGGTGGACGACGATGTCATTGTAACGAAAGGTTTGCGCCAGATTATTCCCTGGCAGCAGCTCAACGCTCAGATTGTGGGAGAGGCACGCAATGGAAGTGAAGCGCTGGAGATTGCGCAGACGCGTCATCCCGACCTGATTATTACCGATATTAAAATGCCCGTCATGGACGGTCTGGAGCTATGTCGCCGGATTCATGAAGGGATGACCGATACGGCGATTGTGCTGCTTAGCGCGCATGAGGACTTTGATTATGCGCGTCAGGCGATGAAGTATGGCGTGCAGCGCTATATCGTCAAGCCGATTGCTCGCGCCGATATCGAGCAACTGATTGCGTACATTCGCGATGTATCCCAGCGTAAGCATCAGCAGCACGGTCACTATACCTCCTTGTTTGGACGCGAGCTGGAGCAGCGCTGTATCGAAGCGCTGCAAACGGGCGAACTTTCCTTTTTCAAACAGCTTTTTGACCATCAACTGCCTGCGGCTGAGATCAAGGCGCTTTGTGTTCGAGTGTTGAATCTGTTATTTGATTTTTGCGAGCGTATTGATCGTAGTCAGGGTGTATTCGGCGAGTTAGATGGGCAATTGCATCGTTTGCTGGAGCTAAAGACAACTGCGGAGATGATCGCTTTTACGTGCGAGCTATGCGAGATGGTCGTTATGCATGCGAGCGAGAAACGGGATGATCGGCAGCATGTAATTGTTGGTTATGTGAAGCGACATGTGCAGCAGCATATGGGTGATCCGGACTTGTCGCTGGCAAGCATTGCCGATCAGTTGAATCGTTCTCCCGCTTATGTGAGTGCTATATTCAGTCAGAGCACAGGCATGAAGCTGGGCAGCTATATTACGAGCATTCGCATGGAGCAGGCGCGGCGCTTGCTGCTTGATCCGGCGATGCCTGTGTATATGGTATCCGAGCAGCTCGGCTTTCAGGATGCGCATTATTTTGCCAGAGTGTTCAAAAAGCAGGAAGGGATGACACCATCTGAATACCGTAATCTGTACTTGAATGGAGCGCCGATTAGCGGAGGACGTCTATGAGGCGGCGTAGCCGTATCGCAGGCTGGCTGGATCGTAAGGGCATACGCGGGAAAATTGCAGTGCTGTTTATCGGAGTGATTACGTTGTCGGCGCTGCTATCGAGCGGAATTCTGTATACGGTATTTACGAGCATTATGCGTGAGCAGCTACTGGAGGATCAGCAAAATATTATGCTGCAAAGCCGAAACAATATTCAAACGGTAGAGACGAGCATCGACCAGGCGATGTATTACTTTTCCACCGATAAGACGATTGCTGATATTTTGAATGAATCTGCTACGGATGAGATCGAGCGCTATCGCAATTTGAATATTATGAATCAGCAGTTTATCAAATATCTGGATGTGCCGCTGAGTAGTGTGGTGAACTCGTACTCAGCGCTTTTCTTTGTCAGCGGGCGCTCGCCAGTGGCAGAGACATTGCCTGTTACGGGCTTGCAGTTGCTGAATAGCTTGCCGGATATGGGCGGAGGCAATCGCTTTTTCAGCCCGGAGCTGGCGAAGACGGAAGCATGGTATAAGCGTACGGTGGAGCTACAGGGCACGCTGAATATTTTCTATACGTCAGGCGATCAGGAGCATGTGTATGTGGCAAAGCAGGTGCGTAATCCGCTCATTATGAACAGTAATAACGAGATGGGCGTCGTTGTGCTGGCGATCGACAAAAATGAATTCGGTCGCCAGATCGAGAATTCGCAGCTCACCTCCGGTACACGTATGCTGCTCGTGGATCAGACCAATCGGGTGCTATACAGCAATGACCGCTCCTGGCCTGGTGTGCAGATTACCGAAGGCGGTCAGCTAGCACCATTGCTGGAGTATACCGATGTAGGGGGTAGCACCGATCTACTTTACAATGGAACACGCTATATTGCCGATCTGTATCCACTCAAATGGGGCTGGAATCTGGTCGCACTCATTCCCTATAGCGAGGTCACTCAGAAATTATCCGTCATTCGCTATATGATTCTCGGCATTACCGGGTTTGTGATTATCGTCAGTGCGATCCTCACGCTGCTCGTCTCTAACAGCATTGCCCGTCCGATTATTCGTCTGGCACGGGTGATGAAGGGAATCAAGGATGAATCGACGATCGATGTATTTATCGAACCGCCTGAGCCGAATGAGGTCGGTGTACTATATCGTCAATTCAACAGTCTGATGCAGCGCATTAACGGGCTCGTGGACGATGTGATGCGCAGCGGCGAGCGGGAGAAGCAGGCGGAGCTGAAGGCGTTACAGGCGCAGATTAATCCCCATTTTATTTACAATACGCTCGATTCAGTGAACTGGATGGCGCTTACGCGTGGTGAAGATGATATTGCCACTATGGTATCGTCGCTGGCGGCGATTTTACGATATAGCATTCGTGAGCCCGGCGAGCAAGTGCCGCTGGAGCAGGAACTCGATCATGTGCGTAACTATGTCAGTATTCAGCAGATGCGGTATGCGAACAATTTTGATATCACCTATGATATTGATCCGCGGCTGTACACGTATCGAGTCCCCAAGTTTATCATCCAGCCGCTCATTGAAAATGCGATTCAGCATGGTACGGAGCGCCAGCGGGGTCAGGGCAAGATTACGTTGCGAGCGCGGATTGAAGGTGAACGAGCACCAGCATTAGCTACGGATTTGTCAGATCATCCAGTAGCGACTCGCACAGCCGTAGACAGCATACCTACTGCTTCCGCAGCTTCTGCAAATTACACAGCATCTTCAACTCACACAGCGCCTGCAGCTTCCACAATGCCTGATGAGCCGCTAGATATGCTGCTGATCGTTGAAGATAATGGCCCCGGAGGGAATATTGAGCAGCTTAACGATTATTTGAGTCAGCAGCAGGATAGCTTGCCGAGCTCGGATGGGATTGGCATCAGCAATGTACATCAGCGCATTCGTCTTCATTATGTGGACGAACGCTACGGTCTTCATTTTGCATATGAAAATGAAGTAATGAAAGCTATCATTACAATCCCATTCAAGGATAGAAGATAACGCTTACCTAAAAAATATGCACCTTATCTAAAAAAAGTACGCTACCTCTGTGGCGGCAGGTACATGATAATAAAAGTAAGAATAATGCACGCTACCAGCACATCACTTCAGATGCGATCATCGTGGATTACCGCCGATTGCAGTTCATCATTCCAGAATGGAGTACACCCGATTCAAGCGGTCACCCATTCTGGAGCTATTGTACGAGCTGTACGTTATGCATGAAAATTTTCTGTCACGTCTGGATAGCTACATAAGAGCGATGTGGACACTTTTCTATACAAGGATACCTCAAAGTGTACACCACAATGTACGTTTACAGGTGCATGTAGCAGGCAGAAAACAATATGTGATCTTCTATCTTTTTTTCGCTAAACAACGTATTTATTACATATAGCGATGACGAAGTGAGAGATCATCATACATGAACAACGAATCAGCGAACGACGAATCAACGAATCAACGCATGTTGAATCAGCGAACGATGCATCAATGAGCAATACCTCAACGGAAGTGGTGTGTCATACAGCATGGGATCAAGCTTTGGATATGACGAAAAGGGGATGAAGCAATGCTGCACAAGTCAAAAGCCTGGTGTCTGAGCCTGGCTGTAATCCTATTATTGTCCGTTGTATTGTCTGCATGTGGAGGCTCGAGCGATGATAGCTCAGCAACAGGAGCGAGTGGTGAACTCGCGCCGGTAGAGCTTGTGTTCTACAACTATGCGACACCGATGAAGGGTCAGGAACGGGTCATGCAGGCGATCAACAAATATTTAAAAGAAAAGATCAATGCTACGGTGAAAGTGGTGACGATGGAGGGCAGTGACTTTGAAACTAAGGTTCCGGTCATGCTCGCTTCCGGACAGCCGATGGACATCGTATTCACCAGCTCATGGACGAACAATTACCTGTCTAACGTATCCAAGCAGGCATTCACACCGCTCAGCTCGCTCATGGACAAATACGGACAGGACTTAAAAAAGACGATACCGGATACACTCTGGAAAGGCATGACGGTTAAAAATGAGATCTACGCGGTGCCGAGCTACAAGGAGGTTGGTCATCAGGTAGGGGTACTGATGCGCAAAGATCTGGTGGAAAAATACAAGATCGATCCCAACAGCATCAAGTCATGGAAAGACATGGAGCCGATCCTGAAGACGGTGCATGAGAAAGACCCGAGCATCCTTGCACTGGATGGCTCAGAGGGCATGTATCGCTCTATTCCGGTACAGCATATGTCTGGCGACTGGAATCTGCCCGGTGTGATCAATGTAGGCGATCAGCCATACTATAAGCGCTCGGATGACAACATATTCGATCAATACGAAACGCCGGAGTTCAAGGAATTCGTAGAGACGGCGTATCGCTGGAATCAGGCAGGCTACACGCCGAAGGATGTAGAGTATCAGAGTGAAGGCGACTGGAAAGCAGGCAAAGTATTTGCCGGTTCACTGCTGTACGCCCCGAACTATGTGTACAAGCGGAGTGCACAGCTTGGCTATCCGCTCGTATATCAAAATCTGGGCAAAGGCGTTATCGAGACAAGTGATGTGCAGGGCGGCGGCTTTGCTATTCCACGCTCTTCCAAAAATCCAGAGCGTGCGATGATGTTCCTTAATCTGCTCTATACCGATCCGGTGCTGGCTAATATGTTTGTACACGGTGTCGAAGGACAGGATTACGTAAAGGTGGATAAAACATTCATCAAGCCTGCGGAGGGAGTTGATCCGCTTAACCCGGATTACGATTATGGCTATGGCTGGATGTGGGGCAATGTGAATATTTTCTACTATGATCAGTCGTATCCAAAGGATACATTGGAGCAATTCAAAGTATTCGAGGACAATAACACACCATCACCGGCGCTCGGCTTTAACTTTGATACGACACCGGTGCAGACACAGATTGCGGCGATCAATAACGTGATCAGTCAGTTCTATCCGCCGCTGGTGAAGGGCACGGTGAATCCGGATCAGTATTTGCCGATGTTCATTCAGAAGCTCAAGGATGCGGGGGTAGATGAGCTGATTAGCGAAATGCAGTCCCAGTACGATCAGTGGAAGTCCGAGCAGAAGAAGTCATAGGCTGAACGAGCCATAGATGGCAGTGCAGGGGCGGAAGCGAGTCTTCCGTCCTTTGTGCTGTTACGAAGCGAAAAAGCGAAGAGTCGAAGTAGAGCAGGATAGCACCTTTTATAGTTGCCATTTCCGCTATCGCTACTTTCACAATGGGCTGTGGCTATGCGCGACGGATCAAAAGGTGACCTGCAACATGTCAACATCTACGATTACAGGGAGGAGAGACTATGACATTTCTGTATGAGCTACGCAAGCATGGCGCGCTATTTGTGATGGCATTGCCTGCGCTGATCCTGCTGGTGCTATTCAACTATATGCCGATGTTCGGTGTCATTCTCGCATTCAAAAACTATAACTTTTATGACGGTATTCTAGGCAGTCCCTGGGTCGGGTTCGACAATTTTAAATACCTGTTTAAAGGGGATGCCTGGCTCATTACGCGCAATACGCTACTGTACAATCTGGTGTTTATCGTGGTGGGGCTCGTTCTGTCAGTGGCGCTGGCGATCGTGTTGGATGAGATTCGGAGCCGCTTTTTATCGAAGACGTACCAGACGATTCTGATTATGCCATATTTTCTATCGTGGACAATTGTTGCGCTCATTTTCTACGCCTTTTTGAGCGCGGATAAAGGGATTCTGAATCAGCTACTCTCGTCTATGGGCTTTCATCCGATTAACTTTTATACGGATATCACCTACTGGCCCTATATTCTAATATTCGTCTTTTTCTGGAAAAGCGTCGGCTATAACAGCATCATTTATCTCGCTTCCGTGACAGGCATCTCGCCTGATTATTATGAAGCAGCTACGATCGATGGTGCTAATAAATGGCAGCAGATTCGCTATATTACACTGCCGTGTCTGCGTCCGATCATTATTATTATGACGATCTTAAGCATCGGCAAAATCTTCTATGCGGATTTTGGACTCTTTTATCAGGTGACCTACAATTCCGGTGCACTTTATCCGGTTACACAGGTGATCGATACGTATGTGTATAACGGACTCGTCACGATGGGCAATTATGGCATGACCGCAGCGGCAGGGCTCTATCAGTCCTTTGTCGGTTTTGTACTCGTCATTTTAACGAATTGGATTGTCAAAAAAGTCGACAGGGACAGCGCATTGTTCTAAGGGGAGGGCTGTACGATGGAGCATACATCCAATCGATTCAACCAGCTACCACGTAGCTGGAATCTCGTATTCAATACGATTCTGATCGTACTGTCTGTCATTTGTATCATTCCGATTATACTCGTATACGCGATCTCGTTTACAAGTGAGGCCAGTCTATCGGCAAAGGGCTATCAGTTCTGGCCATCGCAGTGGAGTGTGGATGCGTACCGCTATATTTTCCGTAACGGCGAGCAGATTATTCAATCTGCCTATGTGACGATTGGTGTAACGGCGATTGGGACGATATTCAGCCTGCTCGTTACCGCGTTATTCGCCTACGTGCTGTCACGGCGGGATTTTCGCTATCGTAATATCATGGCATTTTTGCTCTTTTTCACGATGCTGTTTAACGGTGGACTGGTGCCATCGTATATCGTCAATACGAATGTGCTGCATCTGGGAGATTCGTTCTGGATTTTGATTTTGCCGTATTCGCTCAGTGCGTTTAATGTGATTATTTTGCGTACCTTCATGCAGCAGTCGATTGAGACAGCGATTCTGGAGGCGGCACGTATTGATGGGGCGGGAGAGTGGTATATTTTCGCACGTATTGTGTTGCCGTTATCCAAGCCAGGACTGGCAACGGTCGGCTTGTTCACACTCGTTACGTACTGGAACGACTGGTTTCTCGGACAACTGTATATTACGAATCCGAAGCTGGTCAGCCTGCAATATATGCTGATGAAGCTTCAATCGAATATCGACTTTGTGACGAATAACGCGACCTCGGCGACCAATAATATGCTGCTTGCTCAAATTCCTGCCGAAGGCGCACGTATGGCAATTCTCGTCATCGTGCTGACACCGATTCTGTGTGCGTATCCATTTTTCCAGAAGTATTTTGTAAAAGGATTAACAATTGGCGGGATTAAGGGATAAGCTCAGGGAGCAGGCAGTGGAGGTAAATATACAACCACAGCTCAAAAATGCACGTATTTGATATTAGCCTGGATAAGCCACTGGAATATCGAGTAGGTAAAGCATGGGAATTCGTAACTCACTGGAACAGGTAGGTTTGGAAGTGGAAATCGCGCTAGAATAAATACTTATCCAGCGTCAATAAGAAAATCGATATTTTACGTACATCAATGAGCAGCCAGAGAGCAGCGATAGACTCACAATCGAATGCGCCCTGGTTATCATGGTGGATACGATCAAAATAGCCTGATCCCACCGCAATCACAAATGCGCAGGTGTCAGGCTATTTCATTTCCATCATAAGCCGTACTCAAGCAATCATAGTCGAAAACGATACATAATGCTCAAGCGTTCATTGCAGCAGGATCATGCCCGATTACACGATCTCGCTCATAAGCAATTTTATTTACTTTTAGCCACAATCATGTCTGCCAATAATCCCATCTGACCTATAATCGATTGGGGATCATAGTAGGAGAATGTATCATAAGGCAGATCATACACCTGACCACTTTTCACAGCGGGCAGGTTTTTCCAGATCGAGCTGTTTAAAATGGTATTTTTCTGTGCTTCGGTCGTACCATCGTTAAAGCAGATAAAGATGTGATCAGCATTCGCATATTCAGGCAGACTTTCAAGCTGAATCTGCAAAATTTGCTTGCCGCTATCGATGACTTCTTTTTTCACATTATCGAGTGGCTTGAATTGTAGTCCATCATACAGTGCATATCCGCCGCGTCCATAGTTGTCGCCAAGAATAGCAACATCCTTCTCGCGTACATTGATCAGCACCGCCGTTTCACCAGGCTTCACAACATCCTTTATTTGGTTACGTGCTGCTGTAGCGGCCGCATCGTATTGCTTCAGCCATGCCGTAGCCTGCTGTTCACGTCCGAGCAGCTTGCCGAATAGTTCGATCTCTTCTTTCGGATTTTTGTAGGCGGTATAAGGTACGTACAGCGTAGGTGCGATTTTGCTCAGTTCATCATAGGCTTTCACATCAAAGTCATTGATAACGATCAGATCGGGATTGAGTGCGATCACCTTTTCCATAGATGTCGGTGCTCCTACGTCTTCGATGCCCTGCTCCTGTTCCTTCAGAAACGGACTGCCCATCCACCATTCCTTATTCGCACCGACAGGCTTGAGACCGAGCGCGATCAATGTACCATGATAGTATGTAGATACGATGCGCTGCGGATTGGCAGGGATTGTGATCTGACCCTTTGCCGTATCAATCGTTCGTGTAGCGGAAGCGTCAGTCGTTGCTTCACTTGATGATGTAGTCGCAGCCGAGCCAGATGATGTCGGACTATTCTGCGCTCCACAGGCAGCGAGCAGCATGCATAGCACCCCTATCAACGCTATCATACAGGCTGATTTGGAAAACAGCCGCTTATTCATATTCATTCCTCCAATGCACTAATTGATAATGATTATCAAATAGAATCATATCAACCTGCTGCGGGAACGTCTATGGACAATGATGATAACTTGCTATCACAAATATGATGCGATGCTGTCCATCCATGCTTTGAGCTGCAATTGCTGAGATAGCGGATCGAAGCCGTAAAAGAAATGCCGATCCATAGCATGCACCTGTCCAGATCGAACAGCCGGTAATTGCCGCCATAAAGGAGAGGACATAACCGGAGTCGGTATGTGTCGTTGTGCTCCATATTGTGTTCCGTTCTGATGCTCCATTGGATAATGAATCACGATCATATGATCAGCCGCATACAGATGTAGTTGCTCCAGTGGCACCTCTATATTCAGACGTCCGGTATCGATTAGCTGCTGCCGCACCTGTGCTGGCGGCTCACAGTGAAGTCCATCATAGATGAGCGGCCCGCCCATACTGCGCAGATTGCCATATACGTATACCTTTTCGGATACGATCTTATAGATGCCTACAGTTTCGTGCCGCTCCAGCCAGCTCTGCATCTGCTGTCTTGCCTGCTGTAATGCCATATCCCATTGCTGTAGCCAGTCTTGCGCCTGCTGGCTGCGTTGTACTCGCTCTGCCAGCCAAAGCCATTGTCGCCGCCAATGGTACTGCTCAATCTCCAATCGTTGTACCGGTGCATAAGCGCTTAGCTGTTCGCTTTGCGGATCATCGCCATAGGCGAATACGAGATCCGGCTGTCGTTCCTGCAGTAACGCAAGCGAAGGCGCAGGAAGCAGCGCAGTCGTTCCACTTGCTCCAGTCGTTGCATTTCCCGCCTTCAATTGCCTGTCGGTCTGCACCTGATCCGTTGCCGGTTGCCGCCATACTGCCTGCTCTACAAGCTTCATCAGCTCGGGGAAATGGCGCAGCACATCCATATCGATTTGCCCGGCGACAGGCACAATACCTAGCTGCAACAGCATCGCCGTTAGTGGCATATTCCAGCTCACATATTGCTTGGGAGCAGTAATATACTGCCTTGGCGGCATTCCGAATCGTTGCCTGAATTTACGGCTAAAATAGTGCACGTCGCTATAGCCACAGCGCCGCGCAATCTCCTCCAGACTGGTCTGCGATAATTGCAGCTCTAGTCGTGCCTGATGCAGTCGTAGCTGGGATAAATAATCGCTGAAGGAGCAACCCTGACGACTCCGAAACACACGCGAAAAATGCTCCGGTGTCATGCCCATCTTGCGTGCCAGCTCGTCACGCCGCAGATCATCCCGAAAATGAGTCTGCACATACTGCAGCATTTGTTGAAAGGACAACTGCTCGTCACGCTTCGCCGCCGCGGTCTCGACCGCCAGCAGATGCAATAGCTCATAAAAGCAGCGATACATAGCAAGCATAGCGATCGGCTGCTGAGAATGAGCGTAGGCGGCGTCCATGTTGTATCTGTCCAATTCACTGCATAATCGAAGCATCTCAGCAGGTGACTGAATGTGTAGCATAACCGCGGTGCCTCGCGAATCACTTAGCAACTCATCAACAGGCAATAATCCAGGCGATGCTGAACCAGTCTGGCGAAAAACCAGCCGACGCAGCACCAGCCGCTCATGGTCCATACTTCCAATATGCACGCCCGTCTGATCCGGGCAAAATAATACCTGCTGCGCTCCCATCGTCATTTTACGTCCACGAATCGTTACCTCAGCACGACCTTGATGTACAAAAAATAATGTATCCCCATTCGCGACCATCCATTCCTGCCCGTTCACCGCTTCAAAATGCAAGCTTGTAAACGATACTGGAATCCAGAGGGGAAGAGTGGTTGCTGTAGTGGAGGTGCTCGGTGTAAAAGCAAGACCAGCACCAGTATGTTCTACACCAGCAGGTTGACGACCATCATGATCTTCTGCGCCATGATCACGTTCTTCCATACCATCATAAATATGAACGTTATCGCTACTATCCGTCGTAGGAATAACAGCTTTGGATTCATTGCTGCTACCTGTACCGCGATCATCAGCATCGAACACATGCTGAGGTCTAACCTCTGCTGCAGGATACTCACCCTGCACAATTCGCTCGATTCTCATTTCATCTACGTGTTCCTTTTTCAATTGCTCACGAATGAGCGCAATCTGTTCATCATTTAGCTTTCCCAGATAACGGATCGTTCGATGACGCGTTTTCCCATAAGGATCACGATACGATTCGACCAATCGATAATACGTATATATTCGTCCGTCACGCTGCATGGATTGTTTTTTCAGAAACATAATATCGCTCACCCTTCATAGCCACTTCCGTTAAGGACTACATCGTTCTATTCATTAAGGACTACCTGATCTGCTTCTATTGTGCCGTAAACACGTATGAATGAAAAGAGTAGCGATGGAGCGGAATATGAGATTTTGCCAAACGCATCGTTTGTGATACATTAATAAACAGATAAAGTAGCGGCTCAAGGCACGCGAACAGGAATGAGGGGATTGATGAAAATGGCTGTAGATGAGAATTATCAGCGCAAGCTGGAGGACCAGAAGCGTTTATTCAAGCAGCTAGGCATCAAGTTTGATGCGCTTACGATTCACGATAAGGATTTTCCAATTAAAATGCGTGGCTATTCACAGGAAGAAGTCGATTATTTCCTCGATGATGTCATCCAGGATTACGAGCGTTTTTACAAAATCATTACCGATCTGCTGGATAAATATAATGAGCTACAGCGTCGCCAAACGTACGAAAAGGAACGCGCTTCATTAGAGCGTGAGCGTGCCGCAGCCGAGCAGGAGCGAGCATCTGCCCGTGCCCGTTCGCTTGAAAATGGCGTCGATCGCGCTGTCGTGACGGAGGCAATCATCAGCCTGGAGCGTACGATCGCCCAGATGAAAGCACGTCTGGATGAGCAGCAGCGCGGCGACAATACGAACTATTAAATGGTGAATAAGGATACAACAATAGGACGGCTCCCACTTCAATACGCTTGAAGGGGAGCCGTCCTATTGTTGTAATAACCGTTCATTTAACGGGGGAAAGTACATGCTGCAGCTTTGACGCATATTCCTCCAGCGCGGCATATTCTTTTACAAAATCAAGCAACGCACGAATCATGCCGGAGCGTCGCTCCATACGGGTGATCTCCTCCTCAAGTGAGCCGAGCACCTGCCACAATTCTGTTCGTTCCTGTTCTTCAATCTCAATACCGGGAATGGTACGCTTCATACCAATCAGCAGCTCGTGAATAAGAATGCCTTGAAATACCGGGCTTTTCTCGATGTGATCTGGAGACATGTCGACGCTTGTCCAATCCCATACCGGCTTGTAGTCCATCTGAATCATATTGTTAATCATCTGATCGACCAGTTTGGTTAACATATCACCTAATTCATGGGCTGGGAGCTGGGGTCGAATCCCAATGATCGGCAAAAACATAAACTGCATCAGCATCGCTCGTACCATAAAAATCACATCATACACAAAAGCATCAACCCGGGGGCCATAAATCTGATTCAGACAATCGGTGCACCACTGATTGGTTTGATACTCAATTTGCAGGCAAGCATGCAGTAGCTTCTCATTTTGCAAAATACTTTTGTCATGCAGCGAAACCATGATGGAATGAATTTTACTTTCCAATACGCTGTTGAGCTGTAGATCGATAAAGCTGGCAAGTCGTTTCTCTGGTGGTTGATCGGTTGCGGCATACAGTCGTTCAATCGTTTCGCTAATGGTTCGTCCATGCTCCTTGACGGTTGCAATGAGCACATCCTCTTTACTCTGGAAAAACTTATAAAACGAAGCTTTTGCCATGCCACTTTCTTTGGCAATCTCATCGACTGAGGTTGCCGTATATCCTTTTTCAGAGAAAAGCCGAACCGCCGCTTCAATAATATCCTGTTCCTTTGTTTTCAAGGGCGCTTCCTCCTGGCTTTCTGCGATATCGGTATGCATCGATAGGGATGCTTGTTAGCTTGGATCGGATAATGAAAATGGAGCAAACGGACATGAATCTGTCCGTTTGCTCGCTAAATGATAGGTTACTCCGTATTATGCATGCTGTCTGTCACAGATGCAATCCGCGAATGAAAAAAGCGCAGTAGTAGAGCATGATCAACTATTCAATTACAGTTTGGGAGAAGCGTTGAGCTTTTCCAGTCTTCTTTGTTTACGTTCGGTTTTGCGTACCTGACGCTTTTCTTTCCAGCGTGCAACGACCATATACAGCGATGGCACGACGAACAGGGTCAGGATAGTCGAGAAGATCAGACCGAAAATAATAACAACGCCGAGTGGACGGAACAGCAGCTCGCCAATCGTTGCAATCGGGATCATACCAACAATCGCGGTTAGCGATGTGAGCAGGATCGGACGGAAACGGGCAGAGGCGGCTTGAATAACGGCTTCTTTCAGCTCCATGCCTTCATGACGTGCATCTTCGATAAACTCGATCAGTACGATACCGTTCCGTACGACGATACCCGCCAGCGCGATAATCCCCATGACAGACATAAAGCCGATCGGTGTACGGGTCAGGAACAGACCGAGAACACCGCCCGCTGCTGCCAGATATACCGTGGTCATAATGATTAACGGAATCGAGAGCGAGTAGAACTGAATTACGATCAGGATGAAGATCAGGAACACAGCGACAACGAACAATTTACCCAGATCGCCGAATGTATCCGCCTGGTTGGACGTTTCGCCGCCCACCTCATACGTATAGCCTTCCGGGAAATTCATCTGTTGCAGCTTCGGTGTAATATCCTGCATCACTTCAGTAGCTGTACGACCTGTTACATCCGCCTCAATCGTATTTACACGTTGTAGATTGTAGCGATCGATCTGTTGGATCGTAAAGGTTGGCTTCAGACTAACGATCTGCGACAGTGGAATCTGTGTGCCTGCCGAGTTGGTTACATTGACCTGCTGTAGCAGTGTGGTCGGGCTTACTGTTTGCGAGCCCTTCATATACAGCTTCATATCGATCAGATCTTCGCCATTATCGAAGTTACCGACGCTCATCCCGCTACCCATCATCAGGAGCGTTTGCGTCAGGTTCGAATAGGTTACTTTATAGCGATCCATCGCCTGCTTGTTCACGACAAAGTCGAGTGCATAGTTATCAATCCCCATGCTATCACTGATGCCGTAGGTGCCAGGTGTATCGCTAATGATTTGCTTAATCTGGTTGGACAGGGAACGGATTTCCTCAATATCGTCACCCAGAATGCGGATCGATACCGCTTTACCGACCGATACACCAACTGCTGTACCGCTTACTGTCGTCTGGATACCCGGATAATCTTTATCCAATTGATCTGCCCAGCGATCTGTCGTTTCGGTTACATTCATGCCATGCTGACCGGTGATTAGAATCTGACCGACACTGGAGCCGCTGCCGGACAGCACGCTCAGGTTGGTGAACAATTGCGGTGCAGCACCACCGGAGGCATACGCCATATTTTCAACTTCCGGTTGCTTTTTCAGCCATGCTGCCATATTGTGCACAACCTTATCGGTTTCCTCCAGCGATGTACCGGAAGGCATACGCACATTGACCGTAATCTGCGGGTCTTCCGACGTTGGGAACAACTCGATTGGCGTGAAGGCCGCCAGTCCATACGCAAATGTACTCACGATCAGACCGATCAGGGCGACGATTAATGGACGCTTTAACACTTTTGGCATCAGACGATGCGCATAGCCATTGCTGATGGCTTGAATTTGTCTGCCAAGCAGACCGGCCGGACGATCTTTTCTGCGACGACCGCGCTCGATTTGACGATTTTCATACCATTCACGGAAGATCGGAATGATCGTCAGTGACATGATCATCGAAGCGAGCATACAGAGGGAGATAATCGTCGGAATTGGACGGATAAATGCGCCCATATCACCCTGCAATACCATGAGCGGCAGGAAGGCAGAGATCGTTGCCAGTGTAGCGGTAATGATCGATACGGCAACCTCTTTCGTTCCTTTTAAAGCGGCATCGGTTGGATTCTCACCGAGTGTGGATAGCCTTCGCTCGATATTATCATTGACGACGACCGCGTCATCGACGAGTATCCCGAGTACGATGATCAGACCGACAATCGTAATCTGATTGAGCGTGATGCCCAGTCCAGGCAAGAAGATCAAGCCCAGTGCAATCGAGATCGGAATCGCCAGCGCCACAAAGCCTGCAGTCAGCCAGTTCATGCCGAGTGTACAGATCAGGATAACGGCTGCGATCGCGATGAACATCTCACGAATCAGATCGCTAAAAATACGGTTCACTTCATCATTTTGTGCGAACAGTGATACGATTTTGACATTGGAAGGCAATGTCTTTTTCAGCATATCCATCTTCGCAGTCAAACGCTCGTTCATCGTTGGTACGTCAGAACCGGTCTGACTGCTCACATCTAGCGAGATGGATGGAACACCATCGTAATAGCTTAAGTATGATTCTGTTTCTTTGGTCAGCTCGACATCAGCAACATCCTTCAGATAGACAGGAATACCCGCATCCGTCTGAGAAACGACGATATTTTTTAACGTATTATAATCCGTAGCTTTATCAACCGTTAGCTGATAGCTACGATCCTGATAGGTAATATTACCGGTTGGGACACGATTGTTTTCCGACTGGATCGCCTGTCGGACCGTTTCCCAGGAAATGCCGTACTGCTGTAGCTTCGACATATTCGCATCGATGCGTACCTGCTGATCTGGAATCCCTTTAATATCTACATTAGTAATGCCAGGTACAGAGCGGAGCTGATCACGCCATGTGTTCATCAGATCGCTCAGTGCATAGATGTCCTGTTTGGTTTTGCCATAAATAGCGAACGATTGGACGAACGTCTGCGTCAGGTTGTCATTGACCGTTGGCTTGTCGGCATCCGCAGGCAGCTCTGCCTGTGCATCCTCAACCTTCCGGCGCAACTCATTCCATGTATCCTTTGCATCCGCATTATCTTCGGCCTGAACGGTGATGGAGGAGACGCCATTACCTGATGTGGAGGCGATCGTTTTGAGGTTGGTAACCTCCTTGATCTTTTGCTCCAGCACTTCGGTAACGGTCTGTTCCATTAGCTCCGGACTGGCACCGGCATACGTTGTAGTTACGATTGCAGTTTTGACCACGATATCCGGCATGAGCTGCTTTGGCATCTGCCCGAGCTGTACCAGTCCAAACAGAATGAGCATCACGAAGAACAATAATGTGATTTTTCGTTTCTGGACGAAATACTTAATCATTGGCGCTAGCCTCACCGTTTGCATCGGTTGAAGCCGCACCCGACTGGGCATTACCATTGGTACCCTGTGCTTTTGTTGTGGCAGCTTCACTTACCTTCAGATCATCACCATTAAAGAGACGGTCGGCACCGCGTGTTACGATCTTATCGCCTACCTTGAGGCCGCCGGTCACTTCATAGTTATTATTGTACAGATTGCCAAGCTTCACGTTCGTTTGTACCGCTTTGTTGTTCACAACTTTAAATACATAAGGCTCGCTACCGGAGCTAACGACAGCCTGAGCGGGTACGAGAAGTCCCGTTTCGGAAGAAGCCTGACGAGAAGCGTTCACGACTTGACCGGGCTTCCAATCCAGATTCGGATTGCTGATCGCGACTTCGACGCTGATCGACCCTGTATTTTCGTTCGTTTGCGGAGATAAACGAGTTACTTTGCCTGTGCGCACCTCATCATACAGGCTAATACTTACCTGTTGACCAACGCGCCATTCGTTAATCTCGCTATCTGGTACAGGCAGCATCACTTTCAGACGATTGATCTCGCCAATCGTGTACATTTCTGTACCTGCGCTGACCGTCTGACCTTCGGAAATCGCTTTGGTCAAAATCGTACCGGAAGCAGGAGCCTGCAAGCCTGCACGGGTCAAATTGAGCTGAGCTGTATCCCGAGAAATGACCGCCTGGTCATAGCTAGCCTGTGCTTGTTCCACGCCAGCGTTCGCTTGCTCGACTGCAGCATTCGCTTGAGCTACGCTAGCCTGCGCATTTTCAATCCCGACCTGTGCCTGCTTCACAGCAGCGGCAGCAGAAGCGCGATCTGAATTTTTTGCACCAGCTAAAGTGAGGGAAAGCTGTTCCTGTGCATCCTTCAGACCAGCCTGTGCATTTTCGAGTGTCGTTTGTGCTTGTTCGTTCTCTTGTTGAGTAAGAAGACCATTATCGAAAAGAGTTTGTGCGCGGGTAGCAGCGGTTTTCGCTTGATCATAAGCGATCTGTGCTTTGTTGACTGCATTTTCTGCTTGTGCGCGTTCCTGTGGACGAGCTCCATCCAGTACACCTTGCTGACTGGCCTGTGCGCTTTCGAGCTGTGCTCTTGCAGAGGCGACACCGGCAGCGGCAGCCTGTTGACCTGCTCGTGCATTAGTCAGCGATGCTTTGGAGCTGGAAAGGGAGGCAGCAGCCGCTGCAATAGATTGGTTTGCATTTTCAACCTGAAGCTGCAGGTCGGCGGTGTCCAATCTTGCCAGCGTAGCTCCTTTATTGACGCGATCCCCAACATCCGCGTTTACCGAAGCGACGGTTCCGTTGATGCGGAAGGATACTGGTGTTTGATCATATGCAGCAAGTGTGCCTGACAGGTCATAGACCGCATCAAGCGGCTGTTCCTTAATCGTAGTCACTTCGACTGTAGTCGTTGCTGGCTCGACTGCAGCATTATTTGCTGTTGAACATGCTGTTAAACTTCCAGCAAGCAACATTGCTGTAATGGCCAGAGGCCAACTTCTTTTCATGTTACAGGGTCCCCCTCTAAACTCTCCAGTTTTTTTTGTACTCTCTAGTTCATGGCTGAATTATAGAATTAATTCAGACTACTTGTCAATTGTAACAATACTTACTTAAAGTGTACTCAATCCACGGGTTGAGATTGTTTAACTAACAAATCAGTCTTGAAGCGGAGGCGAAGGAATAAATTGGAAGAATATCAATACGCAACGTTTTCTATTTGCCATGTTTATACGTTGTTAAAATGAGATTGAATGAAAAATGATCGGTGTGAAGCAAAACATTTTATATATGTAGAAAAAAGAAATGTGCGGCAAAACAACATCGATTATTTTGTGAAAATATTGTGAACGGTGGCAGCAATTCGTGTATAATTGGTATACAGAATATGGAAAGAAGGGGATGACCAATGAAAACGGGCGATGATCCGCACCATGATCTGGAAGGAACGTATGCAGAGAAGCATCAGCCGAGTAATGTTGCCGTCAAGCCGTCCATATCCAGTGAGCGTACCCAGTTACTTATAGCCGCTATTGTGCTTGTCATTACAGCCGTGCTGTTCATCGAGTGGCAATGGTGATTAGATACCAATATTATACAATGAAACCTGGTTCTATACATTATACTTCTATATAATGGAAGGTGGCACAAAAAGCTGCCTTTTTATTTTGTTTTTAATTCGATGAGTGTGCGGTTAGAGGTTGATTTATTTTGTTAGGAATGCTAAATTAATTTTATTAGTATTACTAACTGTTTTTTGAAGAGGTTTCTCATTTGTCGGTAATCGGTTTGCTGAAATATAGGAAGGAAGGAATTTATACAATGAAAAAAGCAATGGTCGGTGCGTCCGTATTCGCTGTTATGCTGGCTGCCACACAGCCTGCATTCGTACATGCGGCGGATAACACAACTACAACAACTGCAACTCCAACAGCTACAACTACTGCGCCTGCTACTACAGATCCAGCAGCATCCGCTGCCAATACGACTACAAGCACTACAGGAGTAGAGACACCACAATCTCAAATCTCCGGTGTGCGTACACCGAAAAAAGTCGATAGTCTTGATCTTGATAAAGTGATCGATCTGGCGATCAATGATTCGTACAATTTGCAATTGCTGCAACTGAAATACCGTGTACTGGATCAGCAAAATGCCAGTCTGGGTCTGAACTATGTCGATTATTTGAACGCATCACCAGGTCTGCAATATGTAACAACGAATCGCAGCAATGAAGTTTCGCTGTCTCAGGGTTCTCAAACGGGACAGACACTTGAAAGCAACATTCGTGATCTGGACAACCAGAAGCTGAACACACAGCTTCAAGTGGATGAAGCAAAAGAAGGTACGCGTCTGGCAATGACTGGACAATATGTACAACTGCTGTCCACTCAAAAACAAATTGCCCTGTCCGAGGAATACATTCAGGTGCTGACACGCGACGTACAACGTGCGCAAACGCTGCAAAGCCTGGGCTCTGGCACACAGGAAGATATCGACAAAGCGAACCGTGCGCTGCAAACAGAACAGGATAACCTGACCAAGCTGAAAGATACGTATCAGGAAACACTGTCGACACTTTGCTACGATCTCGGTATCGTGTACGATCCAAACATCCAGTTGAAACCACTGGACATCAAGCTTGATCCAGTACCAACCGTCGATGCAGACACACTGCTCGGCAAATCGTACCAGATCCAATCGCTGGGCAACAGCCTGAACAAAGCGCGTGAGGATGAGGAAAAAGCGATCACAGACAACAGCTTCCAGGAGCAAGCGAACAAAGCAACAACGGACATCGCAGCACAACAACTGGAGCAGGGTAAAGTAACATATGCTAAAGCGATCCAGTCTAACCTGCAGGATATGGATACAGCGTACAAAGCGGTACAAACTGCACAACGTCAGGCACAGGATGCATCCGTAGATGGCGTAAACATGCAAATCCGCTTCAACGCTGGTGTAGTTACGAAGTACGATCTGCAAAAATATCAGTACCAGGTGGATGCTTCTCAAGCAAAAGCTGAACTGACTGGTATGCAATACTATGTACAAAAAGCAAAAGTAGATGCAATGAGCAAAGGATACATCGCGAACAGCTCCGCTTCCAGCGCATCGGCAGCACAGCAATAATAGTACAGCAATAATATCGTAACGCTTGGTATGACGGGTCACTTCATGAGCAAGGAATCGATCAGAGCTTAGCGTTATAAATTATAATAATGAAAAGCCCCTATCCATATGGATAGGGCTTTTTGGTGTTCCTATTCAGTAAAGGTAGGAGTACAGGATAAGAATCAGAATAAGGATAAGATGCGTTTGTACTGAATATGTTTTTTAGGAGCATTTATTGTCAGTCTGACGCTCCATCTGTCCATTCACTGAGCTTCCGATCGGAAGGAAGCAGGAAGGTGAGCAAGCCGAGAATCGGCAGGAAGCTACAGAGCTGCATCACCGGTGAGATTCCAATCGCATCGATCATATTCCCGAGTACAAGTGCGCCAATACCGCCCAATCCAAAGGCAAGTCCGGTAATCAGACCGGATACCATACCGATTCGTCCGGGTACGAGCATTTGCGCGTATACCACTGTAACCGAGAAGCTGGAGGTGACGATAAAGCCAACGAGTGCGAGCAATATACCTGTCCATAACAGATTGGCATAAGGCAGCAGCAGTGCCAGCGGTGCAGCGGCTGCCATCGAGATAAAGATCAGATTCCGTTTACCGAATCGGTCTGCAAGTGGCCCACCGAAGAAGGTTCCGACTGCACCAGCAGCAAGAAATAGGAACACATACAACTGTGCTTCACCGACACCGACCTTGAACTGGTCAATCAGCAGGAAGCTGTAGTAGCTACCAACCGACGATACATACCATGAACGAATAAAGACGAGCAGGATCAGTACAACCATAGCGAAGCGAATACGCTGTTTAAGCTCAGGCTTGATCGCTCGCGCTACACGAGCTTTTTTACTCAAAGCCCCACTTTTCAACGTTCCGTTATACCATCTCGCGATGAAAATCTGCACAATAATACCGGCTGCGGCAACACCGGTAAACCCAATTGCCCCAAATTGTCCAAACGGCACAAAGATAAGCGAGGTGAGTAGTGGTGCGAGCGATTGTCCGGCATTACCACCCACCTGAAAGATCGATTGTGCCAATCCACGACGATTGCCTGCTGCCAGATTGGATACTTTAGAGCCCTCCGGGTGAAAAGCAGCCGAGCCTAAGCCGACAAACACCACAGCAACGAGCACCGCTGTATAACTGGGCGCGAGCGCAAGCAATAGCATGCCAGTAAACGTAAACGCCATCCCGAGAGGTAGCAGGGCTGGAGTCGGACGCTTATCTGAAAATAAGCCGACAAACGGCTGCATGATCGAAGCGGTAAAGTTAATCGTGAAGGCAATCCAGCCAATCTGCGTATAGCTGAGCTGCATCGTTTCCTTCAAAATCGGGAAGATCGCCGGAATAACCGACTGCATAGAATCGTTGAATAAATGTACCAGTGAAATCGCCAGCAAAACGCTAAATATCGTACGTTTGGCATCGGAGGCTGACGCCGATGGCGGCGTGGTACTTGTTTTAGGCAAACTGCTTGAAGACACGTACAGGACTCCTTTTCTGTTTGTATAGTATGTAATGGTATTGCTTAATGCGTGTGCACTGCTGGGCATGTTCCATCTACAGCTAGCGGCTTCAATATGAACCTGTCATGCAAGTATGCAGCAACCGCAACCGGAAATTAGCTTCTAGTATATCAAAAATAGTTTGGATTTGAATGGAAATCAGTAGATTTATGACGAGAAAAATAAGTATGTTTTTACATAAAGAGAGCGGAAGAAGAAAGAGCTTGATGAGGGATAGAGTCAATACGTTGTTAGTGATCATATAGGATGTCATTCACCGATTGAACGTATAGGCGAAGTATTCATTTACAATTGCATCAGTAGGTTCAAGCAGAGGATGCTAGTAATCTATCTAGTATTTATGATCATAAAACGATGTTGTGTTATATAATCTAACATATTTAATGAAACAAACTCTAATTTTACTCAAACCCTAATTGCTGCGTTTTATCCATAAATATCCGTTTGTTCTCTCAAACAAACCTATTCATCATACGGAATTAAAGTGAAAATACCTGACATAAGCGATATTTTTAGCAAATAAACAAAACGAATCCGTTTCATTAGTGCATGATTATAGAAAATACCGATTATGTATGTAAAGTATATTGACTTATAAAATGACATCAATCTATAATCCATGTAATAAAACCAAACACGAATCATAAAATTAAACGCAACCCGATCGTGAGGGATACCATATGGCCAGTCAACAGGAACAAGAGATGTATCAAGCAATCAAGCAGGCGATCATGGAGCAGAAGATGCGCCCGAATATGCAACTGGTGGAGGAAGTGCTAGCCGAATCATTTGGCGTTAGTCGTACACCGGTTCGCAATGTGGTACGAAGGCTGGCAGCAGAGAAGCTCGTTACGATCATTCCTTACAAAGGAGCCTTCGTCTCCTGTCCTACTATTCATGAAGCGAGACAGGTGTTCGAGATGAGACGAGTCATCGAAGTGGCGGTGGTACACAAAGTATGCGCCAATCTGACGGATGAACAGTATCAAGTGCTTGCCCGGCTCATTCAGGAGGAGCATCAGGCACAGCATGGCGGGCGAATTTTTGAGGCGATTCGCATTACCGGTGATTTTCATCTCCAATTGGCAGAGGCATCCGGTAATAGTTACTACCATCATTATCTGGAGGAGTTAGTTTCCCTGTCCTATGTCATTATCGCATTGTATGGAGAACAGAAAACGAAGTGCTGCGATGATCATCAGCTCATTTTAAATGCAATTCGGCAAGGCAATGTGGATGTGGCAGAACGGCTGATGCTGGAGCATCTGCATGAGATTGAACAGGCGCTACATTTTGAAGAGCAGTATGAACGACCGTTATCGCTAACCGACATCTTCGCCAATGGGCGTAGCAGTGTAGGCAGTAGCTAAGCAGCTTGCAGACAGCATGCTCACGACATGAATAATAACCGACTATCATTGTGCACAACATTGTATACAATCTTGGATTCTATATTGTCGACGATCAATAGAGCGAACGCATCGCACATCTACAAAGGGGTGGAGATATGAAATTAACCGTAAATAATGTACAGAAAAGTTTTGGTGAACGGACGATTTTGAAGGATATTAATTTGACGGTGAATGACAATGAATTCATCTGTATTCTAGGTCACAGTGGATGCGGGAAGTCGACACTGCTAAATATGGTTGCCGGCTACATGTTCCCTGACTCAGGTACACTCCAGATGAATGGTCAGACGATTCAAGGACCGGCAAAGGAGCGCGGTATGGTATTTCAGGATCATGCACTGTTTCCGTGGTGCACCGTACTGGAAAATGTATCCTTCGGGCCTGAAGTACAGGGCACACCGAAAGCCAAGGCTCGTGAAATGGCGATGGACTTTTTGAAAATGGTTGGTCTGGATGCTTATGCGTCTCATTATCCAGCCGATCTGTCCGGCGGGATGAAGCAGCGAGTTGGTATCGCTCGCGCACTGGCAAGTCATCCGGAAGTGCTGTTGATGGATGAGCCGTTTGGTGCACTGGATATTCTCACTCGTGACCTGATGCAGCGCGAGCTCAGACGCATCTATGAAAAGCTGAAAACAACGATTCTGTTCGTTACGCATAGTATTAGTGAAGCCGTTTATCTGGCGGATCGCATTGTCGTGATGAAGCATGGCGTGATCGCTGAAATTTTCGAAGTAGGCTTGCAGCATCCGCGTACATTTGAGACACCGGGCTTTGGTGAGATGATGGCGAAGATCGAACGGCTGCTGATGGAAGACGAAGAGGAGGCATTAGTATGAATGAAGTACCGAACGTATTAACGAAAACGAAGCCAGCGACGGGAGCGGCACTGCTCTCGACACAGAAAAGCAACAAAAAAGCCGACTGGTCTTTCCTGAAAAGCGCATTGCCTTACGTACTATTCTTCGTCGTCTGGGAAGCATTCTCCAGATTGAATATGCGTATGGAATTGTTCAATCCACTGTTTCTGCCTGCTCCATCTACACTTGTCATCGATGGCTGGGCACTTGCCAAAACAGGCATTATTCTCGATAGCCTCCTCGCCAGCTCCGGGCGCATTCTTGCCGGATTTGTCATCGGCGCGCTTGCAGCCGTTATTCTAGCTGTACTGATCAGCAAGTTCGCTACATTAGAACGCTGGATATCTCCTATTTTGACACTTGTGAGTCCGATTCCATCACTTGCACTGCTGCCATTGTTCATCATCTGGTTCGGTATCGGCGAATTCCCAAAAATCATGCTTATCGCATGGACAACATTCGTCCCAGTGCTCGTCAACACCGTCGATGGCTTCAAATCCGTCCCATCCACACTGATCCGCTCTGCCCTGAGCCTCGGCGCCTCCGAGCGTCAAGTATTCACCAGAGTCATGATCCCATCAGCAGTCCCTAACCTGCTTATCGGCGCACAGATCAGTCTCGGCCTATCCTTCTCCGCCCTGATCGTATCCGAAATGATGGGCGCCGATTCCGGCCTCGGCTACATGATCGTCGATGCCCGTAACTACTTCAAAGTAACCAACATGTTCGTAGCCATCATCCTCATCGGCATCGAATACAGCATCTTCGCCATGCTACTCAAGCTACTGGAACGCCGCGTCCTCGGCTGGCGCAAAGGCGGCATGGGCCAGGCCGTAGAAAAGGCAAGAACAACAAGAGGCTAACAGAGCGCAGTAGAATTGGCTTCCATTATTGCAATTAGCTTGCTTGCATAGGCTAACAGAGCTATAGAAGAACCTATCAACAACACTAGCCAGAAGGCAGAGTAAACCAATGCAATAACATCTAATAGATATAACAACGAATGTATAACATTACAACTGCAACCATTTATTAATTGCAGCCATTTATTCCTTAATCAATCTCTACCTGCATTTATCATGATCTTCCCACACAACCTGCATCTACGATCAATTCGACATCCGCATCAATGCGGATAAGCACTAACAAGGTTGATAAGGGAAACCAGTGCAGTGAGTTATTAGCATTATGAACTACTGAAGTTATTTACTACTGGATTCATGAACTATCGAAGTTATATGTCGCCGAAGTCATGTATTGCATGTATAGAATGGCACAGATGCCGCGAGCAGCACGGAACGGAGGAAAGGAAATAAGGGAAAAGGACGACTTTGGAGCCCGGGAATCTACATTTGATCCTACTCCAGTAGATTCCCGGGCTCCACCTGAGGACGTTCCCTTATTCCTTACCGTAAGTGATGTACCTCCCAGCACATATATGCTCTAAACAAACGCTCCACAACTAAAATCATAATGCATACCGCCATCCACACCACAGAACGCAAGATCCCACCCAGCCGGTATCCATATAAATGCACAACCACACAAACATTTGGAGGGGTAAAGAGATGAAAACAAACTGGTTCAAAATGATCACAGGGGTAGCGATGGTAGCGCTCGTAGCTACAGCATGTTCAGGCGGAGGAGCGAGCACGAAGGATACAGCGGCGAATTCGTCCGCATCGGCAAGTAGCGGTTTGGAGCAAACGGATGTGACGCTCGTCGGTGTACGGGATGCACAGATTTCCTCGCAGCAGATCATCGCAGACAAGCTGGGCTATTTTAAAGAAGAAGGTTTGAATGTGGAAAGCAAGCTGATCGAGAGCGGCCCGGATATTGGCCCAATGGTATCTGGTGGTAGTGCACCGGTTAGTGTGCAAACGAACTTTATGGATATCATTTTGAAATCCAACAACATCGATGTGAAAATCGTTGCTCCACTCGCACAGATTGCCGGTACACAGGCAGTAGTCGGCTCCGCTAAATTGCAGTTGAATTCAGCGAAAGACCTTGAAGGCAAAACAATCGGTATCCCGAACGGCGCTGACGTAAAAATTGCCATCGACAACATGGGCAAAGAGCTTGGCGTGGACGTGAGCAAAATAAAATTCGTCAATCTGGCACCAAGTGACGCGGTAGCTGCACTGCAAAATGGCTCGATCGACGCGATGGCAGCCTGGGAACCATTTATCACTAAAGCGATTCAAGGCGGCGGTAAGTTCCTGTTCAGTGGTACAAAAAGCGAGCTGCCTGACAAAAAAGGTGATGTGAACTGGATGAGCGTACATACGACCATGCAGGTAACAGACAAGTATTTGCAGGAAAATCCGAATACGATCAAAGCGATTCTGCGTGCCCTGGAAAAAGCGACCAAGTACATTAACGACAACCGTGCGGACGCCATCAAAATTTTGGCACCGGAGCTGCATTTGTCGGAAGCAGAACTGACAGAGATCATGAAGCGTAATGTGTACTCAATGGATGTGGATGATTCGTATGTAAATGGAAGTAACGGTGCAGCGGTTGGTAACTATCTGTTGTCCGTTGGTAATATTACATCGATTCCAACTCCGGCTTCCTATCATGATCTGAGCCTGTTGAAGGAAGTTGATCCTTCGCTGATCAAAGCGGAATTCAAGTAAACGATGGTAGAACTGCACGACTGCGATTTTATCGTCTGAATAGTAGTCGTCTGAATAGTAAACAATGGTTGAACCGTAATTGATAGGGAATGATGCTGTATGAAAAGGAAGCGATGCTGATGCGCAGGCGTCGCTTCCTTTTCTACTACTACGCTCTATCGATCTACATACAAGCTAGACACATCACAGATAACAGACAGGAGTGTGCCGAATATGAGCGGATTCGATACGGTGATTCTAGGTGGAACGGTTGTGTTCCCTGAAGCTACTCAGCGCTGTGACATTGGCATTCGTCAGGGCAAGATCGTTACGATAGGTGTAATCCATGCGGATGAGCTAGAGCAGACCGAGCAGGTGATTGATGCAACCGGATTGCATGTGATGGCAGGCATGATCGATGCGCATGTGCATCTGAACGAGCCGGGACTTGGAGATTGGGAAGGCTTTGTGACCGGTTCAAGTGCGCTGGCAGCAGGCGGCTGTACGACCTTTCTGGATATGCCGCTTAATGGTATTCCACCAACCGTCACCGTCGATGCATTGCAGCAAAAGGTACGAGCAGCGCAGGATGCGACTTATATCGATTACGCCTGCTGGGGTGGACTGGTGCCTGGCAAGCTGGAGCATCTGGAGCCGCTTGCGGAAGCAGGTGTATGTGGCTTTAAAGCATTCATGTCTGCGCCGGGCGATCCGGATGAAGAAGCATTTCGTAATGTGGACGATGAGACGCTGTTAGAAGGGATGCGTCGCATTGCTCGCACCGGACAGGTGCTTGCCCTTCATGCTGAGTACGAGCCGATTGTCTCCCAGCTTACCGCCGAATGTGTGGCAGAGCAGCGCTTATCGCCTGCCGATTATACAGCATCGCGTCCAATCGCAGCCGAAGTCGCAGCGGTGCGGCAAGCACTCGGTTATGCGCAGGAGACAGGCTGCAAGCTGCATTTTGTGCATATTAGCAGTGCTGAGGCGGTCCAGCTTATTGGGGAAGCACGAGCAGCAGGTATGGATGTCACACTGGAAACATGTCCGCATTATCTGGCATTAACCGATGACGATCTGGAAACAATCGGCGCCGCTGCCAAATGTGCACCACCACTGCGTAGCCAGCAGCAACAGGAGCAGCTATGGCAATGTATAGCGAGCGGTAAGATCGATATGATCACTTCGGATCACTCACCCTGTCCATCTGAGTTAAAAACCGAAGCAGCGAACATCTTCGATGCATGGGGCGGTATCTCTGGGGCGCAGCATTCGCTGGAGCTGATGCTGGAAGAAGGTCATCTACGCCGGGAATTGCCACTTCCCTTGATCACGTGTTTACTGTCGTTGGAGCCAGCACGACGCTTTGGGCTTTTACCGCATAAAGGCGAAGTACGTATCGGTTCAGATGCGGACCTGGTGCTGGTGAATTTGCAGGCAGGCTACCACATTGAGCAGGATCATCTGTATTATCGTCACAAGCATAGCCCGTATATCGGTCGTGAGCTGAACTGCCGTGTCGAGCAGACGATCAGTCGTGGACGGGTCGTGTATACGAGAGGGCATGGCATTGTAGGCAAACCGATGGGCCAGCGGATTAGCATGATGAAGGAGCAAGCAGCAGAGACCGCGCAATAATGGCGGCTTAACACGATGATAGTACAATAGTAGCTTATTGCCGATTATTAAATACAATACAGCAATATTCAAAAGAACGCTGAGTCTGAACATGCTCAGCGTTTTTTTATACTAGTTAGATGGTGGATACATACGCACAATATCCAACACAAAAGCCCCTTTCATTGATGCAAAAGGGGCTTTACTCTATTCAAGGATACGATCATATCCGAACTTCTACATACACTTACGCACCGACCCCGGCACCTTCTGCTGTCAAAATCGCTTGCTCCAGATCAGGGGTATGCAGATCAGCCTTCAAGTAGCTTTCATCATCAGGCAGCAACAGATTGAACTGCTCACTGCTGCAAATGGAGATTTTGCACTTTTCCACGACAAAATCAAGCACATGACCGCCACCATTGCGCTGTTCATTAATAAAATGCAGATGGTAGCCTGCTACACCAATCCCCTGCGCAAATGCAGGTGTCCAGAAGCCGGCAATTACACCATTCGTCCGTTCAAAGTGGAAGGACGATTGTGATTTGGTCACTTCGACAAACGGCTTGTACGGCTTGTTTTGATGCGTAACCGTACGTGTGTTGACTTCACGGAATGTACCTTCAATTCGAATCGCATGGAAAATGTTCGGGCTGGAGATCCGATCATTTAAAATTTGCTCCAATTGCTGGCGTGTAAATGTTCCGTTCAGCTCAAATGTCTGCTCCGGTTCAAAAAAGGTTACTGTTGAAAATGGCGTTGATTCCTGCAATTCCACTTTACGTGCGGTTCCGTTCGGATACAGGTGATAATAGTCGCCATCAAAAGCGATCATTTCCCCATCCAGTTGATGAAAGGTACCGATTCCAAAATCGCCGTACTGTTGTAGCTTTTCAAATGTAATCGCACCATCATATAGTCCGCTTAGTAGCGCGACCATAGTGGACGCTTGATATACGGTAGACTTACTCATGTTGATTCGCTCCTTTGTTTGTGGCAGATCGTTGATCGAGCACGGTTGTTAGCCTGACCTCCACATTAGAGATCAGGCTAACGGTATGGTCTTAATTCGTTGTACCTGGCAGCAGTTTTTGTCCCAGCTTGATATTATCTTTGTAGTCGATAGGCACATCGATCACGACAGGCCCCTGTTCCTGCAAGGCTTCACGCAGAACGGATTCCAGTTCGCCCGGCTCGTGTACACGCATGCCTTTGGCACCAAAGCTTTCGGCATATTTAACGATATCCACATTGCCAAAATGAACACCGGACGTACGTCCGTATTTCATTTCCTGCTGGAACGCAACCATATCATAGGTTCCATCATTCCAGACGACATGCACCATCGGCGTTTGCAGACGCACAGCAGTTTCCAGCTCCATCGAGGAGAACAGGAAGCCACCATCGCCGGAAATGGAAACGACCTTCTCATGCGGGTTCACCAGTCCAGCGGAGATTGCCCACGGTAGTGCTACGCCGAGCGTTTGCATCCCGTTACTGAACAGCAGGCGACGCGGCTCATAGGAACGGAAATAACGCGCCATCCAGATGTAGTGAGAACCGACATCACAGGTAACAGTCACATCATCACCGATGAGCTTACGCAGCGTCTGGATGAAGAACAGTGGATGTACCCGGTTATCGTCGGATGAAGTATAGCTAAGATCATCCTGATTCAGTCGGTTTTGCAGTGGAGACAGAATCGATTGTGCTTCAGCGCCCAGACGCAGACCATGCAGCTTCGGTGTCAATTCTTTCACGTTCATCGCGATATTACCGATCAGCTCCAGTTGTGGCTGATAATCCTGATCAATATCGGCTTTGCGATTGTCCAGATGGTATACACGACGCTGACCATCCTTGTTCCATTGGAATGGATCATATTCGATTGGATCATAACCGATCGTCAATACCAGATCGGCTTGCTGCAGCAGCAAGTCGCCCGGCTGGTTACTGAACAGACCAACACGTCCATAAAAGTGATCGACCAGCTCACGCGAGATCGCCCCGGCAGCCTGGAATGTTTCTACGACCGGCAGATCGGTATGGCGAATCAGTTCGCGTACCGCTTCCGTTACCTCAGGCGCACTGGCTTTCATGCCGAGCAGTAGCACCGGTAGCTTCGCATTACGAATCTGCTGGCATACTTCATCAATGAGTGCAGCAGGCGCGGTGCCCAGTTGCGGCATTGGTGAAGATTGAAAATGAAATGGCTTCGCTTCACTCAGCAGCACATCGGTAGGCAGACTGACGAAGGCTGCACCTGGCTGTGAAGCGGAAGCTTCACGAAAGGCATTGGTGATCGCCTCGGCAACATTGTCCGGGTGACCGACTTCAACGCTATATTTAGTAACCGGAGCAAACAGTCCGGCATTATCCATCGATTGGTGTGTACGCTTCAGACTGGAGCTACGTGGCACCGCACCGGCAAGTGCGACAACCGGATCACTCTCCGAATTGGCAGTCACAAGTCCAGTGACCAGATTGGATGCACCTGGGCCGGAAGTAACCAGACATACACCCGGCTTGCCGGTCAGTCGTCCAACCGCTGCCGCCATAAATGCCGCATTTTGCTCATGACGACATACGATCAACTGTGGCCCGCGCTCCTGCAACACATCAAAGACCGGGTCAATCTTAGCGCCCGGAATCCCAAATACATATTCCACACCCTGCGCGATCAGCGTATCCACAACCATATCTGCACCGGTTGTTTGCTGTTGCACCGCCGGAGCAGCAGCAGCGACATTCGCTTGATGCTCATCGGGCATTTGTAAATTACCTGTACGAGCTGCTTCAGTAGTAGAAGCGGATGCAGAAGATACCGATGTAGCGTTCGCATTCGCTTCTGCCATATCGGATTGCGATACCGCCTGTTCCATAGAAACCTCATTTTTGTCCATACTTGCTGTCTTTGTACTCAACCTCTCCATCTCCTCTTTAATTTGTCTTTTCCTGTTATCAGGACAATCCTATCCAGAATTCTTTTTCTGTATTTACATGTAAATATGGAAAAGAGTACATTTCTATTTTATTACCATAAAAAGTAAAATCAACACTTAAAATTTGAAATATTAACTGGAAGCGATAACAAAAAGAGGATAGGTTGAAGATAGATATCATATGTTCAAAATTTTATATTAATCTTGATAAAATGCTATTATTTGAACGTTTTTGAATAAATATGACCGATTTTGGTAGATAAGTAGAAGTTTAAACTTTTTAAAAATAGAATAAGGAGGAAAAGAGAGGATGAGAATTTCCAGTTCGAAAATGAAGTATAAATACAGAATATGTAATTTGAAAGTGGATAATTAGAGCGTTGTAAATATTGAAAATGTGGGAGAAAAGGATAAAATGATGCTACGAAAAGTGCCAAAACGGTATTCCGTTTACATTCAAAATTACTAATCATAATGCAACTAACCATACCCGATTAAATTATGATAAGCTGTGACAAATGTTATTACAACGTTGCTAATACGTGATGAAAAGTATCATTTTACACTCAGGTATGGATTGCCGCGCGTGATGTGAGATCCCTGTACGAAGGATTGATTTTTTGCATAATCGGCCTGGTTTTCAGAAGAACATTTAGATTGTTGTACACAGGCTTACATTCTTGCCTGTATGCTGTAGATTGCAATTTTAGATATAGTTTAGGAATTTTAAATGCAGTCTTATATTCTTAGATGTAGATGTAGATGTAGATGTAGATGTAAATGTAAATGTGGAGGCGAATTTTGATTTAGATGTAGACATCCATGCCGCAGTAACAATAAGCACAGAACGGAGGGAAGGAAATAAGGGGAACAGGCGACTTTTGAGCACGGGAATCTACATTGTACTCCCACTCCGTAGATTCCTGTGCGAGACGGGAGCCTGTCCCCTTATTCCTTCCCGGAGTGGTGCCCACTTCTCCCAACTAAACCATACAAACAAGCAAAACAAAAACCACCACTCTTCCAATTCAAGAGCAGTGGTTCTTATCATCATCCCATCTATTCACAGTACATAATCACAATCCAAAGTCAAAACCCACAACCATCAACGATTATCCACCGTCTCCGGATACATATCATGATTCATCATCCGATGCTCAGCCATCTGCTCATACTTCGTCCCCGGCTTACCATAATTCGTATACGGATCGATCGAAATCCCACCACGCGGCGTAAATTTACCCCACACCTCAATATAACGCGGCTCCATCAATTTCACCAGATCGTTCAGAATAATATTCATGCAATCCTCGTGAAAATCACCATGATTGCGGAAGCTGAACAGATACAGCTTGAGCGACTTGCTTTCTACCATTTTCACATCTGGAATATAGCTAATATAGATCGTTGCAAAGTCCGGCTGACCGGTAATCGGGCACAGACTGGTGAACTCCGGGCAGTTGAATTTTACAAAATAATCACGATACGGATGCTTGTTATCAAAGCTCTCCAGCACACCCGGATCATACGCAAAGGTATAGGTCGTTCCCTGATTGCCAAGCAGTGTCAGGTCTTTCATCTCATCTTGTTGTCTTCCAGCCATCGTTAAAAGCTCCTTTACCTGTTTAGGATCATTGTAGATCATTTAGATATGAAAATAACTTAATTGCGCAATGTTAATATAACGGTTTCTCAGGCTATTTTCATACACATACTCACATATATATACGTACGTATAAGTTTCCTGTCCGTTTACTCTACATCTATACTCCGCGTTTATTTCCCCACACTAGCGTATGCAGTTGCGGTAAAATACGCGCATCATTGAACGAACGGCGCTCCATCGCCTGGTCGATCAGCCATTCATAGCGACGCAGCAGCGATGCCGCCATATCGTCCTCCTCACGCAGTACATCCGGATTCCCGGTTTGCATATAAAATGGAATCGATGGATAGCGCAGATGGACCTGCTCGGCATAATCCAGATCCACTTCATCGAAAATAACGACCTTGAGGCTGACCTGCTGATGCATTGCCCGTAGCTCGCCGCTTTCCTCATCATCGTCAGCAAACATAATCTGCTGCATCATCGATTCCACCGGACTGCGGCTCAGACGGCGAATGATATGATCCAGTACAGCAAAATCAGTGTCCATGCCAGAGCTTGGTGGCTTCGGAGAGATCGTTACATCGTCGATTCCGAGCAGCCAGTCCTGCCAGCGTGAGCCCTGCGTTTCGACAGCGGTACGAATACCATTCGCACGCAGCAGACGAACCAGCTCACCAATAGAACCGAGCAACGCTGGATTCCCACCGGAGATCGTCACATGGCTAAATCGATCGCCGCCAATCGCTTGCAGCTCTGTCCATACCTGCTCGGCACTCAGCTTGCGAATCTGGTCTTTTGCACTGCCATCCCACGTAAATGCGGAATCGCACCAGCTACAACGATAATCACAGCCAGCCGTACGCACAAACATCGTCTTTTGCCCGATCACCATGCCCTCACCCTGTACTGTCGGTCCGAAAATCTCAAGTACTGGAATCGAGGCAGCAGCGGATGCTTTAGCTGGGCGAGAAGCATTACCATCTATAGCAGCTGGCTCGTTACGTTCAGTTGAAGGAGTATCGAGATGCGTATGATCCGAATTAGCTACGGCCTGTTCACTTTCCGAAGTCGGGCGTTCTGTAGACGTCTCAGCAACAACGCGTGATTCTTCCCAAATTTTACTCATTCGTACATCCACTCCCGTCTTGCTTCAGCATAGCTGGTTGGTGTCTCATACAATTGAACAAACTCGGTGCGACCGTCTTCGACTTGTCCGACATAAGGCTCGCTTTGCAGCGCAAGCTCCATTTGCTCGAATAGCCAGACGACCATATTTTCTGCCGTTGTATTCATCGGTGGCAATGTTTCGTTCAGGTAGCGGTGATCCAGATACGGCTCGATGCGCTCTTTCCAGATCGTTTTAATATCGCCAAAATCGACGACAATCCCATTTGCGGACGGAATGCCGCTAATGCCAAAAATGACTTTATACGTATGTCCGTGCAGGTTCATGCATTTGCCTTCATAAGCATGCAGATGATGGGCTGCATCGAACGTAAATTCCTTATTTACCAGCACACGCTTACGGTGGTAGCGTAGCTGCTCATGCGTAATATCTGTACCATATTGCTGTAGCTTCTCAACAATGCGAAACGGTCCGGGCTGACTCATCGTGCCGACCCTCCGCCTGCTGACACATCCGAATCGTCCAGCTCAATCGATGCACGTTTGAGCGGAGCCGCTGCGGCACGCTCTTGCAGGTATTTATCCAGACCCGCCTTGCGCAGCTTACACGCCGGACATTCGCCACAGCCATCGCCAATAATGCCGTTATAGCATGTCAGCGTACGTTCGCGAATGTATTGGAATGCACCCAGCTCATCCGCCATTTTCCACGTTTCCGCTTTGTCGATCCACATGAGTGGCGTATGAATAACAAACTGATGATCCATCGACAGATTCAGTGTGACATTCAGCGATTTGACGAAAATATCACGACAATCCGGGTAGCCGCTAAAGTCGGTTTCGCACACACCGGTAACGATATGACGTACACCCTTTTGCTTGGCTAGAATGGAAGCAAAGCTCAGGAATAACAGATTGCGTCCATCGACAAACGTACTTGGCAGCTCGCCTTCCTCATGCGTAATCTCGATATCCGAGCGAGTCAGTGCATTCGGTGCTAGCTGATTCAGCAGACTCATATCGAGAATCGTATGCTGCATGCCCTGCTCCTCAGCGATCTGCTGGGCAACCTCGATCTCTGCGCTATGACGCTGACCGTAGTTAAACGTCACCAGTTCAACCTCAGCAAACTGCTTTTTCGCCCAGAACAGGCACGTCGTACTATCCTGGCCACCGCTAAATACGACAACCGCTTTTTCATTTTTAAGCATAAAAAAATCTCTCCATTTCCTTAAAAGGGTATCGGTGAGCATAGCAAGGAAGAGGACTCTGTATCGAGCCGTCATGTGTGAATGCAGATTGGCATTAACCATCTACCATCCCTGTTATCATGCGGACGAATCGCCTGCATCATAACAGCATCTTCTATTGACTATCTCTGTCGTCCTTCGGGAAGCGAGAGATTCATGAACATTGTCTATAGGCATTTCAACCAAGTAAAACAGAAATGCAAAAACAGACCTTGCCCGTATACCGAAAAAATGCCAACGCATTTCCTCCAGCCTACAGTCCAAGGCGGTTTTAGTTTTTTATAGAGGGAGTTCGCGAACCTCTCCCGCGTTGTTTCTATATTAGATAGAAGTTAATAGAAGCAACGACGGACTTTCTTCTGTTCAGGATGCGGCTTTGAAAAACCGCTTAACCAGTATAGCATATTTGCGTCAAGATGGAAGGTGAAAGTCGGAAAAGAAGCTATAAAATG